>NZ_JBLFFM010000010.1:147499-162259 GCF_051400835.1 Erwinia artemisiae
ACCTGCCACCTGCCACCTGCCACCTGCCACCTGCCACCTGCCACCTGCCACCTGCCACCTGCCACCTGCCACCTGCCGCCTGCCGCCTGCCGCCTGCCGCCTGCCGCCTGCCGCCTGCCGCCTGCCGCCTGCCGCCTGCCGCCTGCCGCCAGCATCCAGCATCCTGCGCCTGGCCATTCCATTCTCTTCTCTGAATCGGGTTGTTTTTGGTTCAGCAACCTGGCTAATCTGTTCTTTATCCTGTCCGGCAAGCCGTCAACAAAAGCGCGGGCCGTTATGTTCATCCCTTACAGAGACTGACCGTGGCCGATAATCTTTCCTCATCTGAACGCCGTCGGCTAAAAATGGCGGCCTTAATAACCCGGCTGGCGCCAGGCAATGGTTACACTCAATCGGCTTTGGAAGAAGTGCGGCTGCTGCGTTCTGATGTGCCGCTGGAGAGAACGCCGGTGCTGTATGAGCCTTCCATCGTTATCGTCTACCAGGGACGCAAGCGGGGTTTTCTGGGCGACAACGTTTATATCTACGATGCTCAGCAGTTTCTGGTGGTGGCCGTGCCGTTGCCTTTTATCAGCCAGACAGAGGCCTCAAAGGAAGAACCGATGCTGGCCGTGGCGCTGCGCCTGGATTTACAGGTGCTCGCGGATTTGCTGGTTACGCTGCAACTGCCGTTTGCGGCGGAGGTGGAGCCGGTAAGTATGCTGTCCACGCCGCTTGATGAGCGTCTGGGAGACAGCGTGTTACGCCTGCTTGAAGCGTTGCAGTCGCCGCAGGAGACTCAGGTTCTTGCGCCAGGCCTGCTGCGTGAAATTTACTATCGCGTACTGGTCAGCGAGCAGGGCGCTGCGCTGCGGGCCGCATTAACAAATCAGGGATACTTTGCGCAAATCGCGCGCGCGTTACAGATAATGCAAACCCGCTATCAGCAGCATATGGAAGTAGCCGACCTGGCACGTGAAGTGGGAATGAGCAGCGCGAATTTCCATGCGCGATTTAAGGCCGTCACGCAAAGTTCGCCAATGCAGTATCTCAAGTCTTTGCGCCTGCATCAGGCCAGGCTGTTAATGGTGCGACAGGGATTTTCTGCCGTCGCGGCTTCGGCAGAGACGGGCTATGAAAGCCCGTCGCAGTTCAGCCGGGAGTTTAAGCGCTTTTTTGGCCGAAGCCCGCAGCAGGAGGCGCAGTATATGCAGGAAATATTACGGCTGGAGCCGGCTTGCAGCCTGGCCGGGTCATATCAGTAAGGACTGGCGGTAGGGCGGATCACCAGCTCGCTGACATCCACTTCATCAGGCTGAGCAATAACCCAGGCGATAGCGCGGGCGACAGCGTCGGCATCAAGCGCCACGCGCCGAAACGCTTTCATCGCCTCACGAGCGGATGCGTCACTGATCGTCTCCGCCAGTTCAGACGTCACCACGCCAGGGGAAACAACCGTCACCCGTAATTTATCCGTTTCCTGCCGCAGCCCGTCGGAGATCGCCCGTACGGCGAATTTCGTCGCGCAATAAACCGCAGCGGTAGGGGAAACGCTCAAACCGCCAATGGAAGAAATATTGATAATATGGCCGTGCTGCTGCTGTTCCATTATCGGTTGGGCCGCGGCGATGCCGTGCAGGACGCCACGGATATTCACGTCGATCATCTGATTCCACTCATCCACCTTGCGCGCCGACAGGGGCGAAAGCGGCATCACGCCAGCGTTATTAATCATGACGTCCAGCCCGCCAAAATGCTGCTGCGCCGCAGCGACAAAAGCTTCAACTTGTTCCGGGCGGGTAACGTCCAGCGCCATTGAATGCGCTTCGTCGCCTGCCTCGCGGATCTCCTCGACCAGCGCCGTCAGGCGATCCACACGTCGGGCGCCCAGCATGACGCGAGCGCCTTTAGCAGCCAGCAAGCGAGCGGTTGCTTCGCCAATACCGCTGCTGGCACCAGTAATAGCAACGATTTTATTTTTCAGTTCAGACACGGAAACCTCCAATAAGAGAACGGCTGAACGGCATCTCCGTCAGCAGTCATCAGCGTAAGCGGGTTGCCGCGCAGGAAAAATAGCCGTGGCTCTTTAAAGCTTGCCCGATCCTCTGAAACTACGCGTCCGCCGGAATAAAAGGCGGATGGTAAATGGCGGTGCTCCAGTGGCGGCTGCTGGCGTGCTTCTCGGCCAGCCAGCCCTGTTTACGCAGCTGTCGGGCGATCAGTTTATTCATAATGCCGTGCCCGGCCAGCAGCACGTTGCCGCGTGCCGACAGCGCAATCAGCTTTGCGGCTGCCTGCTGCGCCCGCTGTTCCGCCTGCTGATAAGACTCCACCGTTCCGGCATAGCCACCCAGCCACATCAGGCGCAATGCCAACAGCCAGAAGCCCGGAGGAAGATGGGGATAGCCCAGCCGCATCACGGGCAGGGAAACCTCGCTGAACAGCGGATCGACGTCGGCCGCTTCCAGCCCCAGCTTCTCCAGCGAGGAGCGTGCGCGGGGCAGGGGGCTGGCCACAATATAGTCCGCCGTGGCGGCAACCTGGCGGCATCTGTCCGGCGGCATATCCTCTACCTGCGACATATCGTACGCCTCGCACCACGCTGCCATAGCCAGCGCGGGCAGACGACCGCCCTGAGGATGATCGGGTTTACCATGGCGCATCAGGATAATAGTCATCGGTTTCCTCAAAGGTAACGTTAAGAACGGCAGCGCGCTGAGAAACCCGGGCCTGCCGATCGTTAACCTGTCATCCGACTGCAATCTGCCAGCGATAGAGTGCAGCCGCTGATACCAGCGCGAAAAAGCGCAATAATTGTACTTAAGTAAACGCTTTGCATGGTTTTTTGGCAAAAAGCCGCATGCGTAAATTTTAACGTAAATTAACTTTATGATTTAAAACAAATTATATCATCTGTTTTTTTGATGAATGTGAAGAAAGGCTAATTTGTTTCGTCAGGTGGCTTGATTTATCTACGCGCGTAGATACAATGGTGGCGCGTTGAAAATTCACGGTGACGAGGCTTGTTTGTCCAGTGAAGGTCAAATTTACTTTACGTTTTAAACGACTGATACCTTAAATCAGCGGACGCAAAGTAAACAAAACGAAGTCCAACACCAGGGAACCCGTTACTGACCTTTAATCATGGCTCAGCAAAAGCACGTCCTCACTGGCGGATCGCCCACGTAGCAGGTAGCCAGGGAAGGCGATACAGACCTCCTCATATCAGGGAATTTTTCATGTTGACACAAAGCACCCGGCAGGACGCTGTTTCCGCAGCGGATGCGCGTCTGACCACGCCGGAAGGGCGTAAGGATTTCTGGCGGGCGACCTTCTCCTGCTGGCTCGGTACCGCGATGGAATATGCGGACTTCGCGCTTTACGGCCTGGCGGCCGGCATCATTTTCGGCGACGTATTCTTCCCCAACGCTACGCCCACCATGGCGCTGCTGTCGAGCTTTGCCACCTGGTCAGTCGGCTTTATTGCCCGTCCCATCGGCGCACTCTTTTTTGGCTGGCTGGGCGATCGCAAAGGCCGCAAGATAGTGATGGTCACCACCATCATCCTGATGGGCCTCTCTACCACCCTTATTGGCCTCATTCCCGGCTATGCCACTATCGGCTTCTGGGCGCCGGTCTGCCTGGTGATTTTACGCTTTACCCAGGGGTTTGGCGCCGGGGCGGAACTCTCCGGCGGCACGGTGATGCTGGGAGAATATGCGCCAGCCAAAAAGCGTGGTCTGGTCTCCTCGATTATCGCGCTGGGATCGAACAGCGGTACGCTGATCGCTTCGCTGGTCTGGCTGGCCGTGGTGCAGATGGATCAGGCGCAGCTGCAGGCGTGGGGCTGGCGCATTCCCTTTCTGTGCAGCTCGCTGATTGCGCTGCTGGCGCTGTGGATCCGTCGTCACCTGAAAGAAACGCCGGTGTTCGAGCGTAAAAACGCAGAGATGCAGGCGGCACGCGAAGGCAAGCTGGTGATGTATCAGCCCGCCGCCGACCGCAGTTTCTGGCAGCGCAGCCGCTCGTTTCTGGTGATGCTGGGCCTGCGCATCGGCGAAAACGGCCCCTCCTATCTGGCGCAGGGCTTTATGATCGGCTACGTGGTGAAGGTGCTGGCGGTGGATAAATCGGTGGCGACCTCGGCGGTATTTATCGCCTCGCTGCTGGGATTCCTGATTATTCCTTTTGCGGGCTGGCTCTCTGACCGGTTTGGTCGCCGTATCGTCTACCGCTGGTTTTGCCTGCTGCTGATCCTCTACGCTTTTCCGGCTTTTATGCTGCTGGACTCCCGCGAACCGGCTGTCGTGATGGCGGTGATCGTCACGGGCATGGGATTAGCCTCGCTGGGGATTTACGGCGTGCAGGCGGCCTGGGGTGTAGAGCTGTTTGGCGTAAAACACCGCTACACTAAAATGGCGACCGCCAAAGAGCTGGGGTCTATCCTCTCCGGCGGCACGGCACCGCTGGTTGCGGCGGCGCTGCTATCCTGGACCGGCCACTGGTGGGCGATCGCCAGCTATTTTGCCGTGATGGCGGCTATCGGATTTCTGACCACCTTTGTGGCGCCGGAAACCCGGGGTCGCGATCTTAACGCGCCGGAAGATGCCATCTGATATAACGCGGGCGGGTTGCGCCGCCCGTCAGGAAAAAGAGGTGCCACGTTGGCGAGACAAAGTTCTGAGAGGGCGACGCGTGCCGATGTAGCCAGAGAAGCCGGTACCTCCGTCGCGGTGGTCAGCTATGTGATCAATAACGGGCCGAGGCCGGTGGCGGAAGCGACCCGGCTGCGCGTGCTGGAGGCGGTGCGGAAAACCGGCTATCGCCCTAACAGCCTGGCCAGAGCGCTGGCGCTGGGCACGACCAAAACCTACGGGCTGGTGGTGCCGGATATCGGCAACGCGTTTATCGCCTCTTTCGCGCACGCCCTGCAACAGGAAGCGTTGAGCAACGGCATGGTGATGCTGCTGGGCGACGCGGGCAACAGCCGCCAGCGCGAGCTGGAGCTGATCAACAATCTGCTCAGCCAGCAGGTTGACGGCCTGTTTTACAACAGCGTCGATCGTCATCCCTATATCGATATTATCCAGGCCAGCGGTACGCCGCTGGTGATGCTCGATCGCGTCGATCCGGCGCTGAACGTCAATATTCTCCGCGTGGACGAGCGCGAGGCGGCACATCAGGTCACCACGCATTTGCTCAGCCACGGCTACCAGCAGGTTGGCATAATCAGCGGCCCGCCGGAGATGTATAACGCGCAGGATCGTCTGGCAGGCTGGCGACAGGCGCTGGCGGATTTCGGCATCCCGGCACGGCCCGAGTGGATTTTCCCGGCAGCCTACACGCGCGAGGGCGGCTACCTGGCAACAAAGAAAATGCTGCGCGGCGGCGCGCTTCCCCGTGCGCTGTTTGCCTCTAACGAGCTACAGGCTATCGGCTGCGTGCGGGCGCTGGCAGAGCAGCGACTCCGCGTGCCGCAGGATATGGCGCTGGTCTGTTTTAACGGGACGGAGCAGTCGGCTTTTCATGTGCCTTCCCTGACGACGGTACGCCAGCCGGTGGATGCGATGGCGAAAAAAGCGCTGGCGATGCTGGCCGCGCCGCAAAGCGAGGTGCAGCTAAGCGATTTTTCACACCAGCTGCAGATTGGAGAATCCTGCGGCTGTGGCCCTGTTTCCGCTGCGGTGCAGAACTAATGAAAAGAGTAATAATCGACTGCGATCCGGGCAACGGCGTGGTCGGCGCGAACGTGGACGATGGCCTGGCGCTGGCTTTGGCGATCGGCTCGCCCGGCATCTCGCTGGAGATGATCACTATTGTGGCGGGCAATACGCCGAGCCAGACGGGTTTTAACGTGGCAAAGGCGCTGTTAGCCAGGCTTGAGCTGGACGTGCCGGTCTATAAAGGCGCCGACAGGGCGTTAGCGGAGCCGCCGCAACCCTGGCGCGAGGCGCTGGATAACCGCGTCTGGCATACGCAGCTGGCGCACTTTTGGCAGAATGTTCGTCCGCCCCGCGCTTATCAGGCGCCGGAGGAAGAGGCCGCCGATGCGATGGGACGGCTGATTTGCGCTAATCCCGGCAAAATCACGCTGGTGGCGATTGGGCCGCTGACCAACGTCGCGCTGGCGCTGGAGCGCTATCCGCAAATGGCGGAAGCCGTGCAGGAAATCGCCATTATGGGCGGCGTGTTTGCGCTGGACGACTTTATCAAAGACACCAATTTTGGTCTGGATCCTGAAGCGGCGCGACGGGTGCTGACCTGCGGCGCCTGTATTACGCTGGTGCCGATGGACGTCACTACCCGCACGATGCTGACCCATGCCGATCTGCAACGGATAACCGCGCCTGATACGCCGCTGGCGAGATTCGTTGGTGAAACGCTGCGGCCCTGGCTCGACTATTCCATGCAAACCCGCAGGCTGCCGGGCTGCTGGATCCATGATGCGCTGGTGATGGCATGGCTGATCGATCAGCGCGTCGCCACGGCGGCGGATTATTATGTCGATGTAGAGCTGCGGCCGGGCATGACGCGTGGAAAATCCTGGCGCTATCGTCTGCCGCTACGGGTCGATACGGCCGTGGGCGAGCTGACCGGCGGGCTGGCGCACGTGCTGCAAACGGTGGATAACGCCAGGCTGCTGGCGATGCTGGAGCAGGCGTTGGCAGGGTAGGGGCGTTCAGGCCGCCCCTCTGTGCGCCAGGAAATCGGCCACGGAAACCACGCGGCTCAGTTCTTCCTGGGTGCGGGCATCGTTCTCTATCTCCCAGATATCAAGACTGTTCTGAATGTTTAACCAGAACGCGATACTGGTATCAAAGACGGCGGCAAGCCTGAACGCCATATCGGGCGTCAGCTTACGGTTGTTATTCACCAGCGCGCTAACTGAATTGCGATGTACGTTGAGCATCTCTGCTAAATCATTGATTTTCAGATCTAAAGGCTCCAGGTACTCGTACAGCAAAATATCTCCGACGCTGGTGGGTTTGCGTGTAGCCTGTTTCATTAGTTTCTCCAAATCAACGTTGCGCTAACGGTATGTTTTATAACGATGTGGATCCAGATACAGATCGACCGCTTTGCCATCGAGCCACTTAAATATAAGTCTGTACCGTTCGTTAACCCGCAGCGAAGAGTAGCCTTTTAGCGGCGGCCTCAATTCTTCATATCTGTTGCCCGGCGGCGATCGTAAGTCTTTACAGGTGATGGCCGCATTAATCATATCCAGTTTGCGCGCCAGAGCTGACTGAATATCAGCCGGGATAAGACGGTGCGACTTGTTATACAGGAAAAAATCCTCCAACCATTTGTCCCGAAAACTGTCGATATTTCTCAGCATTTTTGCCACCTCCGTGTGACGCCTGGCCAATACTTTATTGCACAACTGCACTGTGCGCAAGTGCAGGTGTGCCTGACGCAAACGGCGCGCGCTAGCTTTTTGCCCGCTGCCAGCGTAGCGCGTCAATCAGCAGCAGCAGCAGCAGGCTGACGCCCATCACCGGCAGGCTGACCGCCAGCGTCGCGATGCAGACCAGCAGCAAAAAACGCGCGCTCAGGCCGAGTCGCCGCCAGTGATAGATCAGCGTTTCCGCCGGATGGCAGCCCCGGGCAGCGGCAGGGCGCCGCAGCCACCACAGGCGATAGCCGAGCACAATCATTATGCAGAGTCCCAGCCCAAACGCTGCCAGCATCAGCTGGTTCGGCAGGCCAAACAGTACGCCCATATGTGCATCCACGCCCCAGCGGGTCAGTTTTGCCAGCAGGCCGAACTGCGCAAAGGTCACTTTGTCCATCACGCGAAAGCTGGCCGGATCCACCGCTACGCTGTCCACTTTCGTCGGCCAGCGGCGGTCGATCTCGCTGACGATCCACGCTTTGTCGGCTTTCGTGGTCGGCCGGATTTCTATTTTCTCTGCCCGGATCCCGGCAGCGCGCGCGGCCTGCACCACGCCGTCAAACTGCGCTGGCGTCATCGCCACGGCGGCCGCTTTCGGCATGGCCATGCCCGGCATGTCGTGATGCGCGGATGAGGTCATATGGTGTCCGGCGTGTTCGTCCATCGGGCTGGGTTTATCGGGCAGCAGCGAGGTATTGACGGCAGGCGTCATCCAGCCGAAATGGGCGCGCAGGGCGGAAATATTATCGCCCGCCCAGCGCGACCAGGTCAGGCCGGTGGCGGAGAAGAACAGCAGACCGAGCAGCAGGATCACGCCCAGCGTGCTGTGCCAGTAGCGCTGACGCAGGATCGGCTGACCGCGTCCTTTGGCGTGCTGCTTTGGTCGACCGGCAGCCCACAGCAGCACGCCGCCAAGCGCAGCGACCCACAGCCAGCTGGCGGCCAGCTCGCTGTAGTTTCTGCCGAGGTCGCCCAGCAGCAGATTACGATGCAGATAGTCCAGCCAGGTGCGCAGCGGCAGCACGCCGCTGGTGCCGTAAACCGGCAGCATGCCGCGGATCTCCAGCGTGGCGGGATCGACAAAAACGGCCGTGCTTTCAGAAGGGCCGGAGGTTGGCGTGGTGAACATCACGCGCGTGGTCTCGCCCGGCGCAGGCGCGGGACGCACGGCGGCAATCGGCAGATCGGCACCGACAAAATCCTGCGCCACGCGCACCTGGTCGGCGAGTGGCCTGGCCGGTTCCGCGTTATCGGTAAACAGCTGGTGGCTATAGAGCGCATTTTCCAGCTGCGGCGTCAGCACATAGATCGTGCCGGTCAGGGCGGCGATAAAAATAAAAGGCGCGATAAACAGCCCGATATAAAAATGCAGGCGACGCAGCAGCGGCAGCAGCGCGCCGTGAGTGGTGGCGGCGCGCAAAGGCTGCGCCAGGCTTTTTTCTGACATAGGAATTCCATCCGCCTGAATCCAGGCATAAGCAGGTGACTGTCGCAAAAGCGACGCTTTTTTAGCGGGACGGCTTAGCGGCGCGGCGGCGCGCGGGGATGGAAAAAGTGGGGAACGAAGCGGGCGACAACGGGCCTGAACAGCGGCAGGGCGGGCAGTCTGGCGGCCTGCAGCGACGACCAGAGCGGCGGCAGCCGGGTAAGATCGAGCGACAGATGGGCGAGCAGCACGCAGTAACCGCAGGCGCTGTCGTCCATTACAGAAAGGGGCGGTCCGCCTTTGGCGCGACCGTTATCTTCCGCTACTGTGGCGCTCTCGCCAGGCATCGCGGACGCGTCGTCGTGTGCCATCCCGGCGTGGCCGATCATGGCGGCATCGGCCATCATCGCCTCATCCATCGCCATGCCCGGCATCATCATGCTGTGCCACGCAGGCGACGCCACCAGCGATTTAGAAATCACCGGCGCGATAAACAGCAGCATGACGGCAAGCAGGCCAAGCCAGGCGGCAAAGCAACTACGCCGCATTTTAATCAGCGAAAGGTTTGGCATATCCTCAACGGCAACGGCGCCAGCGAATAAACGGTGGCCAGTGTAGCAAATTCACTCACCTCTGTTGTGAAAAGGTTGCTTACAACCTGAATTAAAGGCTGACAACTGCTTCGGCCTTTAGCAACTTCTTACATGCTATAAACAAATAGTTAACATTTGCGCCGCCTTCCCTGGCGGATTTTGCCGTCTGCAAGACAGGAACTTCATATGCTTGACTGGACTTCTACCCAGCGCAACGTGGCCTTCGCCAGTTTTGCCAGCTGGATGCTGGATGCGTTTGACTTTTTTATTCTGGTTTTCGTGCTGAGCGATATCGCGGCGAATTTTCACGTTGGGGTGGCGGAAGTGTCGCTGGCGATCATGCTGACGCTGGCGGTGCGGCCGATCGGCGCGCTGCTGTTTGGCCGTCTGGCAGAAACCTATGGCCGCCGCCCGATCCTGATGAGCAATATCCTGCTTTTCTCGCTGTTTGAGCTGCTCTCCGCCTGGTCGCCTACGCTTACCACCTTCCTGATTTTGCGCGTGATTTACGGCATTGCGATGGGCGGCGTCTGGGGCGTAGCCTCGTCGCTGGCGATGGAAACCATTCCCGATCGCTCCCGAGGGCTGATGTCCGGCATTTTTCAGGCGGGCTATCCGGCAGGCTATCTGCTGGCCTCGATTATTTTTGGGCTTTGCTATGCGTCTGTCGGCTGGCGCGGCATGTTCCTGATTGGCGCGATGCCGGTGCTGCTGCTGCCGTTTATCTGGTTTAAGGTGCCGGAATCGCCGGTCTGGCTGGCCGCCAGAGCGCAGAAAGAGAGCGTGGCGCTGCTGCCGGTGGTGCGTAAGCACTGGAAGCTGTGCCTCTATCTGGTCGGGCTGATGGCCTGCTTTAACTTTTTCAGCCACGGCACGCAGGATCTCTATCCAACCTTCCTGAAGGTGCAGCACGGCTTCGACCCGCATACCGTCAGCCTGATCGCCATTGCCTACAATATTGCCGCGATGATGGGCGGCGTCTTTTTCGGCTCGCTGTCGGAGAAAATCGGCCGCAAGAAGGCGATCATTATCGCCGCGCTGCTGGCGCTGCCGGTGTTGCCGCTGTGGGCTTTTTCCAGCGGATCGTTCACCATCGGGCTGGGCGCGTTTCTGATGCAGTTTATGGTACAGGGCGCGTGGGGCGTGGTGCCGACCTGGCTGACTGAACTGGTGCCGGCCAATACGCGCGCGATACTGCCGGGCTTCGTTTACCAGCTGGGGAATCTGATAGCGTCGGTCAATGCCACGCTCCAGTCCGGCATTGCCGAAGCGCACGGCAATAATTACGGCCTGGCGATGGCGATAGTGGCCGGAACGGTGGCGGTATTGATTGCGGTTATCGTCGCCTTTGGCAGGGAAACGCAGGGTAAAGTCATTACCCGCCAGGAAAACTAAAACGGCTTCAGCCCGGCGGCTGGCAGACGTCTACCCAGGTGGCGTCGGTCAGCTCCGCCAGCAGCTGGGGAGAAATACGCACCGCGCTGTAGATGGAGCCTGCCGCGGGCAGCACTTCGTCATACTGCCGCAGCGACACATCGCACAGCACCTGCAGCGGCGTTTCCAGGCCGAAAGGGCAGACGCCGCCGACGGGATGGCCCGTCCAGCTCACCACCTCATCGGTGCTGAGCATCCGCGCCTTCGCGCCCAGCACCGCTTTCAGCTTGCGGTTATCCAGTCTTAAATCACCGCAGGTCACGATCAATATCACCCTGTCTTTTACCTTCAGCGACAGCGTTTTGGCTATCTGCCCCGGCTTGACGTAGTGGGCACGCGCCGCCTGCGCCACCGTGGCGGTACTCTCCGCCAGCTCAATAATGCCGATATCGGGCGCGCGCTCGGCAAAGAACTGCCGTACAGACTCCAGGCTCATGCTCCAGCTCCTTAACGTTCGGGGCGATAAAGCTGCCACAGAGCGGCCCGGCTGTAAACGGGCAGGAAAAAATTGAGACCTTTCGGGGCGGGAAGGGCGGTCAGACGGGCTTGAGCGTGCAGTTGCCGCAGCGCTCTACGTCAGGCAGACGATAGCGCTGGCAGCAGGTGCGGCGCTGCATCTCGCCGTCTCGCGGCAGCATGGTGCGGTAAAAAGGATTGTCGGCGCCATCGGCGAGCGAGCGCGAGAAGAAAAATGCGTGCTCCAGCTCGGCGCGCAGGCTCTCGCCCAGCAACGGCGCCAGCTCGCCCAGGAACCAGTGCACCGCGAAGCCGGTATTGCTCCAGATTAGCTTGCCGTTGATATCGCCGTGCCGTTCAATTCCGTTTACGATCGGGATCAGGCAGCGCTGGATCAGGCGATCCATCCGGCGACGCGGGCTGAGGTAGCGCGCCTCTTCATCTTCCTGCACGTCGATCCAGAAGGCGGCGGGGCGGCCGGTTTCATGAAACTCAACGTGAATATGTTCCGGCGAGCAGTCCAGCGCGCGGTTTTCCAGCAGCAGCGCCATCATCAGCGGCGGCAGGAGCAGACCCAGATACCACTGCGCCCAGAGCGATTGCAGCGGTTTGTTTTCCCTTTCCTGGTCGCCGTGAGCGCGATAAATAAAATCGCCGTAGCGCGCGTTGAGCCGGGCGAACGCCTCCGGCTGCGACCACTGCTCCAGCGTCAAACAGCCGGCAGGCGCCGCTTCGTTCAGCCTGATTGTCTCCAGAAAGTAAGCGCGATGCTCGCTGAACAGCGCACGTAGCGAGCCGGCCAGCGGGCGATGGCTCTGGAGAAAGATAAGCGGAGAAACCGCTGAATCTGGGGCCTGACGACGAAGTGTGCTCATGGGTTACCCGGCATCAATCTAAGTGGGAAAACAAATGATAATCGTTCTTGATTGTATCTGAGGCCTGGCGGACAAACAAGCGCCATTTTTTCCGTCGCCCGGACGCCAAAAAGCACGGTATTTTCTGAATAAAGTAATTTGTATTAATGTCGCAGGCGGGAAAAAATCGTGCGGTAACGATTCCGCAAGTTTTGTCCGGCCATTAATTTGATTTTAGGCTGGCCGGATACAGAAAATAATTACTCAGTATATGAATAATAAAAACTCGTAGCGGAATTTACCTTAAAGACGCATAAAGGAATTCTGAAAAAAAACGTTTCCGGCAGGTTGGCTCTTTTTAATGAATATAAATCAAATAAGACTGGTGCAGGGGAGGGGATATTAAGGCAAATTTATTTCACCGACCCGAATTGTTCAGGCCGGTGAAAGCATTAAAGCGTGTTAGCAGGTTTGTTCAGATCGTGTTGACTAAGCGCTTCCCAGGAAAGAATAGTATTCCGTCCCCGATTTTTCGCCAGATAGAGCGCGCGATCGGCATTGGCGACCGCGCTGTCAAAATCCTCATCGATTATTGGGGCAAAGCCCGCGCTGAGGGTAACGTGTGTGGCGACGCGCTCGTTAAACAGATGCGGGATCTCCAGCTCGTGCACGTACTGACGAATACGCTCCGACAGCTTCATCGCGATGGCGTCGTTAACGTTGGTCAGCAGCACCAGGAACTCCTCGCCGCCGTAGCGCGCCACGATATCGCGGGAACGCACGGCGTCGCGGATGGCGATTGAGACGCGTGCCAGCGCCTGGTCGCCCATCGCGTGCCCATAGTTATCGTTGTAGGCTTTAAAATGATCGATATCCAGCAGCAGAACAAAATGGTTACCTGCATGATTATCAAATATATTTTTCAGCCGGTTCATCAAGCCCCGCCGGTTATACAGGCCGGTTAACGGGTCGAGCATGCTCAGATCGCTCCAGGCTTCTTTCTCTTCGTAGAGCTGGCTGACCAGGCGTCGGGTAAAGCGATCCCGCCGTCTTTGCAGGATATGGTTCAGCGTAAAGCCCACCAGCGGCAGCAGGATAGTGAAGGCGATAATCGCCGTATTCTGGCCGCGATCCAGCACGACCACCGCCACCGAAGGCGGCGCGGTATGCAGACAAAATGCCAGCAGATTATCGTTCAACGCAATGGCCGCGATAAAAAAGGCGCAGAACAGGCTGAGCAGCAAAAAACTGTTATCAAAATAGAAAATTAATTCAAATGTCAGGACAATTTGCCAGGCCCAGAGCAGACCGGTGGTTACCGCCGCGATATTTAATAGCGGAAATTTCCCTCTGGGACGCAAAAATGTCCATAACAATAACAGCCCGCTGAGCAAAGCAATAATCAGCGTGGGCGCGCCGGTTTTTTCTTTTCTGCTGTAAATATAAAATAAAGACGCTGCTGTGTTTAAAAAGAGAAATAGCATCAGCGAAAACCGATATTTGCTGTGAAGCAATTCATTATAGCTTTGTAATTTCATTCTTTTCTACTCATGACTGCCTGAATAGCGCACGGCCTGGCCTGAAAAAAGGACCATGCCGGGAAGAGTCTGCTGTTGTTATTATATGGATTTAATAATAGTAAGGCGCCGACAATTTAACACTTAATAACTCTGGTGTCATCATCGGGCGTAAAGACACGTCAAGAAATCTTGCTGCAAAATGATAGGAGTTCTTATATGCTATTGGGAATCATTATCATTAGTGGCGCGAGCAAAGCGATGCAGACCGCCGTAAAAGCCGCTTGCGGCACAGGGGGAACAGGCTGGATGGCAGGAAACAAACTGGAAAGTGCCTGGGGAGCGCTGCTTCCTTGCGCGATTATGCCGCTGATTACGTTACTGAATCTCTCTTTCAACCAGTGGCGGCTGGTAATGGTGGCCGCGCTACTGGCGACGGTAGTCATGCTTTATCACAAACGGCTGCGCCACTATCTGCTGCTGCCTTCTTGCCTGGCGCTGGCGGGCGGGATGATAGCGATCTCGGTTAATTTCGGCGCGCTGATAAAATAGCGGCCTGCGATAAAGCCAGCAGCGGAATCAGTCATACGCCTGCCGACGCGGCTAGCCAGCACGACGGGGAACCATAGCGGCGGGAGCATAGCAATCCGCTGCGGCAAAGCGTTATGCAGCGGCGAGGCGATCTCGTGAACGATAAAGCGTTATGCAGCGGCGCGGCGATCTCGTGAACGATAAAACGTTATGCAGCGGCGAGGCGACCTCGTGAACGATAAAGCGTTATGCAGCAGTCTGGCGATGCCGTAGACGACAAACCCCGTGCAGTGACCTGGCGATCCCCTGGAAGATCAAGCCGTGCAGCAGCATGGCGATGTTATAGACGGCAAATTACCGCATAGCCAGCGCGTACGGAAGCATGACGGCGAAGCAGGTATCGGCATCAGAAGCAAAAACAGATATTGAAAGCAGAGAAGGTAAAAACAGAAAAGGGGTAATGCGAGAGGATAAAAGCGCAGAAAAGAGCGTTCAACGTGGTGCGAAGAGAGGGACTTGAACCCTCACGTCCGTAAGAACACTAACACCTGAAGCTAGCGCGTCTACCAATTCC
>NZ_JBLFFM010000011.1:0-138594 GCF_051400835.1 Erwinia artemisiae
CACGGTCGGGGTTTTTTGCGTTTGTGGGCCGGGAAAAAGCGGCCCCGCAGCGGATAAAGCGCGCAGGGGCCCGGAATCTCCCTTTACGGCCCGGCTGCGGGCCAGTGATGCCCTACTTACTGCTGTTCTTCTAACCAGTTTAAAATAAAGTCTGTAACCATAATTGCGTTATTAATATCCAGCAAGGGCACAGGCAAAGAGAAAGCAGAATCTGCGGCAACCGCAATAACGTGTTCATCAAACAGCTCGCTGAAACACTGTTCGCTCCCTCCACGCCACAGCACTATTTTGGGCACCGGCTCATGTTTAAAACCTTCCACTAAAATAATATCTGTCAGAGAAGGATCCATACGGCTGGCGAGAAAGCGAAGATCCGGCTCATTATGCTCAGGCGTTTCGGTAATCAATGCCCAACGCTGCGGATTATAAACCATCACCTGATCGGCTCCTGCCTTACGTAATTCATAGCTATCCTTGCCGGGCGTATCGATATCCATATTATGATGGGTATGTTTGATCAGGCCTGTACGGATCCCTCGCTGTTTTAAAATGGCAATAACCTGCTTTAACAGCGTCGTTTTGCCTGTCCCGCTCCAGGCCGCGATGGCTAAAAGGGGGATCATCCGCGTTCTCCTGCAATAAGATCTTCATAACGATTAATATTATTAAACGCGTCAGGACAATCGTTAAAATCCACGCTGTGTCCGCCTGCCTGCTGGAGAAAAATCATCACCTTCCGTTCTCCCTTTATCAGAAAGCTTTTCAGCGGCTCAATTAAACTGACATGCATTAATGCCAGAGTGGGATGATCGCGTCCGTCAGATTTAGCCCAAACCACAGGTGCATCCCGTTTAGCCTGCCACAGGCGAGAAACTAAATCTTCTGGCAGTAAAGGGGTGTCGCAAGAGACAAAAACCACCCATTCCGTCTCGATTTTTTCCAGCGCTGCCAGCATACCGGCTAACGGCCCCGGAAAATCCGGCAGCGTATCGGTTATAACCGACAGGCCGGTTTGCTGATAAACAGACAAATTACGGTTGGCGCTGATACACACACGGCTGACCTGAGGTCGTAGGCGACTCAGAACGTGCTGATAGAGCGGTTTTCCCTGATACAGCACCAGCCCTTTATCTTCGCCGCCCATGCGGCTGCCGCGCCCGCCTGCAAGAATGACGCCTGTAATCGAAACGGTATCTGAACCGCAAAAACGCATAAGCTGTAGACCCTCTTTTTTTGTGGGATTAACCCTGCTACCGTAGCGGAACCCGAATCTCACAGGAACCCTATTATGAAATGTCACCGTCTTAACGAGTTAATTTCACTGCTGCAGCCAGCCTGGCAACAGGAACCCGATCTGAATTTAGTGCAATTTTTGCAGAAAATGGCGGATGAGGCCGGATTTACTCAGCCCCTGGCCGACCTGAGCGATGACGTGCTGATTTATCATCTTAAACTACGCAATGTTGACAAAAGCGAAGCTATCCCGGGCCTGCAAAAAGATTATGAAGACGATTTCAAAACGGCGCTGCTTCGCGCGCGCGGCGTTATTAAAGATTAACTGCCGCTGTTCATCCGACGTACCGGCGATTAATGGTATCCTCAATGCATGACGATTATCGATGAGTACGCCGGATGACTGAACCCGCCTTTAACTTTCAAAACCTTAATCCTGATACGATCCTGGATGCGCTCTGGGAAACGGGCATCCGCGTTGAATCGGGGCTTACCGCGCTGAACAGCTACGAAAATCGGGTATATCAGTTTTCCGACGAGGACAAAAAGCGTTACGTGGTGAAATTCTATCGCCCTCAGCGCTGGTCTTCGCTGCAAATCGAAGAAGAACACCGGTTTACTGCCGAGCTGCTGGCTGATGAGGTCCCTGTGGCCGCACCGCTTGTGCTGCAAGGGCAAACGCTGCATCAACATAACGGCTACTGGTTTACCGTTTTCCCCAGCCTGGGAGGACGGCAATACGAAACGGATAACTACGACCATCTGGAATGGGTTGGTCGTTTTCTGGGACGTATTCACCAGACGGGACGTAAAAAAACCTTTGATGCTCGTCCGACCTTTGGTCTGGAGGAGTATATCCACGAACCTCATCAGGTGCTTGAATCCAGCACGTTGATCCCGGCCAAACTGAAACAGAATTTATTGGCAAGCGTCGATCTGCTCAGCGCAACTTTACAAAAGTGCTGGCATACTCAGTGGCAGCCGCTTCGTCTGCACGGCGATTGCCATCCCGGCAATATTCTGTGGCGCGATGGCCCGCTGTTTGTGGATCTGGACGACGCTCGTAATGGCCCTGCCGTACAGGATCTATGGATGCTGGTTAACGGCGATCTTCAGGAGCAGCGTATTCAGTGGGATATCCTGCTGGAAGCCTACGGTGAATTCTGCGAGTTCGACACACACGAATTGTCACTGATTGAGCCTTTACGCGCTATGAGGATGGTTTATTATCTGGCGTGGATTGTGCGCCGCTGGGAAGATCCGGCGTTTCCGGCCAGCTTTCCATGGATGACGGACGAAGATTTCTGGCGCAGACAGATCGCTATTTTCAATGAGCAGACCCGGCTGTTGCAGGAGCCACCGCTGCAGCTGATGCCTGCATTCCAGGGCTGATCGCCTTTTCCGGTCAGCCTCTTTTGCTGTTAGGAGAGAGTTTCCAGATGAAAAAGATTTTATTCGCGCTGATTGGTGTTTTTCTGGCGTTCAGCGCTTCTGCTGCCCAGTTTACCGATGGACAGCAGTACGTCACGATACAGAAACCTGTTACCGGCGAGCCTCAGGTTGTGGAGTTTTTCTCTTTCTTCTGCCCGCACTGCTATGAATTCGAACACGTCTGGCACGTTAGCGACGCGGTGAAAAAAGCCGTGCCTGCCGGCACTAAAGTGACTAAATATCACGTTGAATTCCTCGGCGGCGAAATGGGCAAAGTGGTGACTCAGGCATGGGCCGTTGCCATGGCGCTGGGTGTGGAAGATAAAGTCACTGCTCCGCTGTTTGAAGGCATCCAGAAAACCCAGACCATCACCGATCCGGCCAGCCTGAAAGCGGCCTTTGTGAAGGCAGCCGGCATCAAGCCGGAAGAATACGATGCGGCCTGGAACAGCTTTGTGGTGAAATCGCTGGTAGCCCAGCAGGAAAAAGCAGCGGTTGATGTCGATCTGCGCGGCGTGCCGGCGATGTTTGTTAACGGTAAATATATGGTTAACAACGGTGGCCTGGATACCAGCTCGATGGATAATTACACGCAGCAATACGCTAACGTCGTAAAATTCCTGTTAACCCAAAAGTAAGCCATATTTTGACGCAGCGAGGGTTTCAACCTCGCTGTGTCGGTTAAACCGCATCTTCATTTCCTCGTCAGATCAAAATTCTTCCGATCGCTTTTTCTTGCTAAAGATCCACCAGATCGTTTAGCCGCTAATTTATATCCACATTAATGCAAATTACCTTTGGGCAAGGATCCTTAGCGGTTAAATATTTAAGTTATTGAAAATTAAGGATTTAAATAATTGGTATAGCCCGGTACGCCAGCTGTATTAATATGTTATGAAATTTACGCACAAAGTTATCCACAGGAAGCGTTTGCGAAACAGGCCGCAAAACAAAGGCGTGTCGCCCGGAGATATTTCATATTTCCGGTATAGCTGTGGCATCCTTACCCTATAGTGAAATTTAACCCGGAATGTGACAAACCTATGGCACAAATTGCAGAAAACCCGCTTATTCTGGTAGATGGCTCGTCCTACCTGTATCGCGCATATCATGCGTTTCCTCCGCTGACCAACAGCGCCGGCGACCCTACCGGCGCTATGTACGGCGTGCTGAATATGCTGCGCAGCCTGCTGCTGCAATATAAACCCAGCCATGTTGCGGTCGTTTTCGATGCCAAGGGCAAAACGTTTCGTGATGAACTTTTTGAGCACTACAAATCTCATCGGCCGCCTATGCCGGACGATCTGCGTGCGCAGATTGAGCCACTGCACAATATGGTCAGGGCGATGGGACTGCCGTTATTAGCGGTATCAGGCGTGGAAG
Organism: Erwinia artemisiae; assembly: GCF_051400835.1. Taxonomy (NCBI): domain Bacteria; kingdom Pseudomonadati; phylum Pseudomonadota; class Gammaproteobacteria; order Enterobacterales; family Erwiniaceae; genus Erwinia; species Erwinia artemisiae. Next base: position 4,048 of record NZ_JBLFFM010000011.1, read on the forward strand.
CCGATGACGTTATCGGTACCCTGGCGCTGGAGGCGGGTAAAAAGGGCATACCTGTTTTAATCAGCACCGGCGATAAAGATATGGCGCAGCTGGTCACGCCAAATATCACCCTTATCAACACCATGAATAACGCTATTCTTGGCCCGGACGAGGTGGTGGAGAAATACGGCATTCCACCCTCGCTGATTATCGATTTTCTGGCGCTGATGGGCGACGCTTCGGACAATATTCCGGGCGTGCCGGGCGTAGGCGAGAAAACGGCGCAGGCGCTGTTACAGGGACTTGGCGGTATTAAAGATATCTATGAGAACCTGGATAAAGTCGCCGATCTCTCCTTCCGCGGTGCCAAAACCATGGCGGCTAAGCTGGAGCAAAACAAGGAGGTCGCTCTCCTTTCTTACCAGCTGGCCACCATCAAAACTGATGTGCCGCTCGATGCAGGCTGTGAAGAGCTGATCGTTAGCGAGCCTGCTGTCGAAGAACTGCTGACGCTGTTCCGTCGCTATGAATTCAAACGCTGGATCACCGATCTGGAGGAGGGCAAATGGCTACAGGGGAAAAAGGGCGGCGCTGCTGCACAGAAAACCCTGGCGGAACAGCCGGAAAGCCCGCAGCCTGAAGCGACCAGCATTCTGGCGACGGATGGCTACGTCACTATCCTTGACGAGGAGACCTTTGCCGACTGGTTGCAAAAGTTACAGGCAAGCGAGCTTTTCGCTTTTGACCTGGAAACCGATTCGCTGGATACGTTGAGCGCCAATATCGTCGGCATCGCTTTCGCTGTGGCGCCGGGTGAGGCCGCTTACCTGCCGGTTGCTCACGACTACCTCGACGCACCTTTGCAGCTCGATCGTAAAGAGGTGCTGGCGCGCCTGAAACCGCTGCTGGAAGATAAAAAACTGTTCAAAGTTGGTCAGAACCTGAAATACGATCGCGGCGTGCTGAACAACTATGGTATTGAACTGCAAGGTATTAAATTCGATACCATGCTGGAATCCTACGCGCTAAACAGCGTGGTGGGCCGTCACGATATGGATACGCTGGCTTCACGCTGGCTGAACCATAAAACCGTGACCTTTGAGGAAATCGCCGGGAAAGGCAAAAAGCAGCTGACGTTTAATCAGATTGCCCTTGAGCAAGCGGCGCACTATGCGGCGGAAGATGCGGACGTAACGCTACAGCTGCATCTGAAAATGTGGCCGGAGCTGGAAAAAGAGCAGGGGCCAAAAGAGGTTTTCGAAAATATCGAAATGCCGCTGGTGACGGTGATCTCCCGTATTGAACGTAACGGCGTGCTGATTGACCAGGCTATCCTTGCCAAACATTCTCAGGAGCTGACCACGCGTCTGGCAGAGCTGGAGCAGAAAGCGCACGAGCTGGCGGGTGAGCCCTTTAATCTTTCCTCTACTAAACAGCTGCAAACTATTCTGTTTGAAAAACAGGGGATTAAGCCAACCAAGAAAACGCCCGGCGGCGCGCCGTCCACCAGCGAGGAAGTGCTGGCCGAACTGGCGCTGGACTATCCGCTGCCAAAAGTTATTCTGGAGCACCGTGGCCTTTCCAAGCTGAAATCAACCTACACCGACAAACTGCCGGTAATGATTAATCCGCTGACCGGCCGCGTGCACACTTCTTATCATCAGGCGGTGACGGCCACGGGACGCCTTTCTTCTACCGATCCTAATCTGCAGAACATTCCGGTACGCAATGAGGAAGGACGTCGTATCCGCCAGGCCTTTATCGCTTCTGAGGGCCATCAGATCCTGGCGGCGGACTACTCGCAAATCGAGCTGCGTATTATGGCGCACCTTTCTCAGGACAAAGGGTTACTGAGCGCCTTCTCGGCAGGAGAAGACATTCACCGTGCCACGGCGGCGGAAGTGTTTGGCATGGCGCTGGATAAGGTGACGGGCGAGCAGCGTCGCAGCGCAAAGGCTATCAACTTTGGCCTGATTTACGGCATGAGCGCTTTTGGTTTGTCGCGTCAGCTTAATATCGGCGCGGGCGAAGCCAGAAAATACATGGATCTCTATTTTGAACGCTATCCTGGCGTGCTGGAATATATGGAAAGCACGCGCCAGCAGGCGGCGGAAAAAGGCTATGTCTCTACGCTGGATGGTCGTCGTCTTTATCTGCCGGACATTAAAGCCAGCAACGCGATGCGTCGCAAAGCGGCCGAGCGGGCAGCAATCAACGCGCCAATGCAGGGCACGGCTGCCGATATCATCAAAAAGGCTATGATTGCCGTCGACGGCTGGCTGACGCCGCAGGCTAATCCTGATGTGAAGATGATCATGCAGGTTCACGATGAACTGGTATTTGAGGTGAAAACGTCGGAAATCGAAGCGGCAACGGTGAAAATCCGCGAGCTGATGGAAAACAGTATGCAGCTGGACGTGCCGCTGCGTGTCGATGTGGGCGTAGGGCATAACTGGGACGAAGCGCATTAAGCTGAGGCCGGGCTAAGGCCCGGCTTTATCAATGTGATGGCAGAAAGCGCTTTAGCCTGTCAATTAATGAGCGTTTATAAGCGATGATACCGTGCATAACGCCAGCGCTAACCTGTTAGCGCTCAAACATTTTTTTTGCGCCTTCGCTACCTGAAAACTATTTTTCTGTGAAGTGTATTCGATAAAAAAGGGAATTTTGTGAAACGGGGCGGTAAAAAATCCTTTTGAGGCCTGAAAAAATCATGTAGAGTTGAAGATGTAGGGTACAGAGGTAAGATGTTCTATCTTTCAAACCGTTTACTTCACGTAACCGGATTTGGCTGAATATTAGCCGCCCCAGTCGTTATGACTGGGGCGTTTTTTATTGGGCGTCGTTCAGCCGGATATCAGGCTTCTGGTAACGTTTCTTCCGTCGCTGGTGGAATTTCACTGAACCAGCTGTCCAGTTTCAGGCGCAATTTATCGACGCCCAATTTCTTAAGCGAAGAGAAAGCTTCAACCTGTACATCGCCGACGAACCCTTTAGCGGCTTCGCGTACCAGATTTAACTGCGCTTTACGCGCGCCGGAAGCCAGCTTGTCTGCCTTGGTCAGCAGCACCAGCACCTGAATGCCGCTCTGTACCGCCCATTCAATCATCTGCCGATCCAGATCCTTCAGCGGATGACGGATATCCATCAGCACAACCAGCCCTTTCAGACACTGACGCATCTGAAGATATTCTGCCAGCGAACGCTGCCATTTTAACTTCATCTCTTCCGGCACTTCGGCATAGCCATAGCCAGGTAAATCCACCAGGCGATAGCCTTCGGTGACCTGAAACAGGTTAATCAGCTGGGTGCGGCCGGGCGTTTTACTGGTACGGGCCAGGCTCTTCTGATTGGTTAGCGTATTCAACGCGCTGGATTTGCCGGCATTAGAGCGTCCTGCAAACGCCACTTCAATACCGATATCGGCTGGAAGGTGGCGGATGTCGGGCGCGCTGGTGACAAAGTGGGTAAGGTTATAATTCCAGCCAGACAAGTTAGAAACTCCAGATAATAAGAACAATTGCGCAGAGTATACCCTGTATGGATTAAAAGCGCCCAGCCGCACGCGGCGCGGCGGTGGCTTTGTAAGAGATTGGCTATACTTTTTGCCAGAACTTTACATTTTCTTTCCAGCTTTTAAAAATTAAGTTATTTAAAATCAATATCTTATTATTTTAAGGCCAAACATTAATAAATTTTTTCGTAACTTACCTTGTGAGTTTCTCCATATAGTCTACATTTGTTGTCAGAGCCAGGACGGCTCACTTCAGGATGAAGCGCTCAGGGGGATGCCAGGAAGGTACTGAGCAGGGAAGGAAAGTGTCGGGGAACGGCTCATCTGAAGGGAAAGGACTGCGTCCACGGAGGACGGCATGGCAAGGGAAAACCGGGAAGTTGGATGCCAAAAAGGATGCTGACTTAGTCAGTCCTTCTGCGGAAGGTGCGAAAAAAGGCGACAGGGTGACCTGGCGCCTTTTTTCTTTGTCTGCTTTCTGCTAGATTCCGCCGCAATTCTATACTGAAGATAAACAGTCTGAGAGCAGAAACCATGAAGCAACCTGTACGCGATTCGCAGAAAAAACCGGCGGCAAAAGCGAAGCGTAAAACGCGCGATGAAATCAACACGGAAGCGCGCGATCGTAAACGCGATAAGAAACATCGCGGCCACGCCTCCGGCAGTCGCGCTAACCCCGTAGCGGCGACAAAGAAAAACGGCGAAAGCGCTAAAGAGAAAGATCCACGTATTGGCAGTAAAACGCCGGTAGCGCTGGGCGCTGCTGCCGCGCAGCCCGCGAAAAAAGCTAAACCGGTGAAAAAAGCCGAAGAGAAGAAACCCCGTCTGACGCCGGAAGAAGAGCTGGCGAAGCTCGAAAACGACGAGCGGCTGGATGCGCTGCTGGATCGGCTGGAAAATGGCGACACCCTGAAAGCAGAAGAGCAGGCGTGGCTTGACCAGACGCTGGATCGCATCGACACGCTGATGGAACAGCTGGGGATCGCGCTGGATGACGAAGTCGAAGATGAAGAAGCTGAAGAGGATATGTATCGCCTGCTTAAAGGCGGTAATTAATCCCGGCGATGCTTTTCGGACTTACTTAAAGGACGGCGCCAACGGGCGCCGTTTCTGCATAAGGTATCTCTGCCAATGATTTGGCCTGGATCAATTTACCTGCTGATTCTGTTCTGCTGCCTGCTCTGGATGTTGGGTAAACTACGGCGTCTGTCCCGGCTGAAAGCCCGGCTACGCAGACCGACCGTCCTGCCGACAGCGCCTCCGCGACGGTCAACACGCCAATGCAGGAGAGAATATCGTGACGCAGACAATTGAGTGGGATCCCGTCCTGCTGCAAAAATATAATATCTCGGGTCCCCGTTACACTTCTTATCCTACCGCGCTGGAGTTCAGCGAGGCTTACCGTGAAGCCGATTTTATCCGTGCCAGCCAGCGTACTCCCCATCGCCCGCTGTCGCTTTATATTCATATTCCTTTCTGCCATCGCCTTTGCTACTTCTGCGGCTGTAATAAAGTCGTTACCCGTCATCAGCATAAAGCTGACGACTATCTGGAAGCTTTAGCCGTAGAAATCGCCAGTCGCGCCACGCTTTTCCGCAACCGAACCGTGACGCAGATGCACTGGGGCGGCGGCACGCCTACTTTTCTCAATAAAGCGCAGATTTCCACACTGATGGCGCTGCTGCGTCAGCACTTTGCCTTCAGCGACGAGGCGGAGCTTTCCATTGAAATCGATCCGCGAGAAATTGAAGCGGACGTGATCGATCATCTCTTTGCCGCAGGTTTTACCCGGCTGAGCATGGGCGTGCAGGATTTCAATAAAGAGGTGCAGGAAAAGGTTAACCGCGTACAGGACGAGCAGACTATCGTCGCGCTTATCGAGCGGGCAAAGCGGGTGGGCTTCAGCTCTGTTAATCTCGATTTGATTTATGGCTTACCGAAGCAGACGCCGGAAAGCTTTGCCTTTACCCTGCAAAAGGTCATTGCGCTGAACCCCGACAGGCTTAGCGTCTTCAATTATGCGCATATGCCCGCGCACTTTGCCGCGCAGCGGAAAATTAAAGAGGCCGATCTGCCCGATCCCCAACAGAAACTGACCATCCTGCAACAGTCCATTGCCGCGCTGATGGCGTCCGGCTACCAGTTTATCGGTATGGACCACTTTGCCAGACCGGAGGACGAGCTGGCCGTTGCTCAGCGGGAAGGCAAGCTGCATCGCAACTTCCAGGGGTATACCACGCAGGGAGACAACGATCTGCTGGGCCTGGGCGTCTCCGCCATCAGTATGATCGGCGGCGGCTATGCGCAAAACCAGAAAGGGCTAAAAGAGTGGTATGACGCCGTGGCTAAGCAGGGTACGGCGCTCTGGCGCGGCGTAGAGCTGTCGGGCGACGATATCCTGCGCCGCGAGGTGATTAAAACGCTGATGTGTAATTTCTCGCTGGATTTCGCCGCTTTTACCTCGCACGGCGTCACCTTTACCGACTATTTTGCGGAGGATCTGGCGCTGCTTGAGCCGCTGATTGCAGACGGGCTGGTGGAGCGCAGCGAGAAAGGCCTTCAGGTCACTTCTAAGGGGCGCCTGCTGGTCAGGAATATCTGCATGTGCTTTGACCGCTATCTACGCCAGCAAACGCGCCTACAGCAGTTCTCGCGGGTGATCTGAAAAGAGGCGAGCATAAAAAAGCCGGAAACAAAAACGTTCCCGGCTTTTTAGTGCTGAAATTTTTGGCGCCTCAGCCTGGAAATTTCAGCATTGCTGCGCACAGCACGGCGGCCATAGCCGTTTGCGGCAGATGCGCGGCACCCGTCTGCGCGTAGTGCGTCACCACATGAATTAACGATTCCAGCATTATCTTCCTCCCCGATAACGGTTCAGAATGATACTGACTGATACCGATGTGTAAAGTCGCAAAAGCATAAAAAATGCGCGAATCGACGTTTTTTTATGCTTCTTCTGCTTTACTCCATACCCAGCTCTTTCAGCTTGCGGGTCAGCGTGTTTCGCCCCCATCCCAACAGTCGCGCCGCTTCCTGCTTGTGGCCTTGTGTATGACGCAGCGCGGTAGTCAGCAGCGTGCGCTCCATCTCTGGCTGTGCTTCCGATAACAAGTTTTGATGACCGGAACGCAGCGCGCGATCGGCCCACTGCGCCAGCAGCGTCGCCCAGCTGTCGGGCAGTGACTGCACGGGATTGTCCGGCGTGGCGGTTTCAAACAGCTCCGGCGGCAAATCCTGGATCAGCACTTCCTGGCCGGCGGCCATCACCGTCAGCCAGCGGCAGGTATTTTCCAGCTGGCGCACGTTGCCTGACCAGTGCAGGCGGGTCAGTGCCGTTTCGGTTTCGGGATGCAGAATTTTTGCCTCGACGCCCAGCTCGCGTGCCGCGACCTGAAGGAAATAGCGCGCCAGACGAGGGATATCCTCACGACGCTCCCGCAGCGGCGGCAGATGCACGCGGATAACGTTCAGGCGGTGAAACAGATCCTCGCGGAATTTGCCTTCCTGTACCCGCAGCTCCAGGTTCTGGTGCGTGGCGGCGATGATCCTGACGTCGACTTTGACCGGCGCATAGCCGCCGACGCGATAAAACTGGCCGTCGGCCAGCACGCGTAATAAACGAGTCTGCACATCCAGCGGCATATCGCCAATTTCATCCAGAAACAGCGTGCCGCCGTCGGCCTGTTCGAAACGTCCCTGACGGATTTGATTAGCGCCCGTAAATGCGCCTTTCTCATGGCCGAAAAGCTCCGACTCAATCAGATCCTTCGGGATAGCCGCCATGTTCAGCGCGATAAAAGGCGCCTTCGCGCGCGGGCTGTGGCGATGCAGCGCGTGCGCCACCAGCTCTTTGCCCGTGCCCGACTCGCCGTTGATCAATACGCTGATTGAAGAACGCGAGAGGCGGCCGATAATACGAAACACGTCCTGCATCGCTGGCGCTTCGCCGATGATATCGGTAGTCGGGCCGCTGACCGGCTGGTTGCGCGGCTGCTGCTGCTCCTGATAGTGGCTGATCGCGCGTTCCACTAACGCCACGGCTTCATCGATATCAAAGGGTTTTGGCAGGTAATCGAATGCGCCTTGCTGATAGGCGCTGACGGCCGCATCCAGATCGGAGTGTGCGGTCATAATAATTACCGGCAGCATCGGATGACGTTGCTTAATTTGTTTCAGTAACGCCAGTCCGTCCATGCCGGGCATACGAATATCGGAAAGCAAAACGTCCGGGGTTTTGGTGGCAAGCGCGTCCAGCACCTCGCTCGCGCTGTCAAACGTGGCGCAGTTTAAACCGGCTCCAGTAAGCGCGCGTTCAAGCACCCAGCGGATGGAGCTATCGTCATCGACGATCCAGACTATCCCTCGTTGCATAGAAACCTCACTGGCGAATAGGCAAATAAACGGAAAATTCGGTGTGGCCAGGCCAACTGTTAAATTCTATTTTTCCCGAATGCTGATCGATCAGGCTGCGGGCGATCGACAGGCCTAAACCGGTGCCGCCTTCGCGGCCGCTCACCATCGGGTAAAACAGCGTGTCCTGTAGCTGAGCCGGAATGCCGGGGCCGTTATCTTCAATATCGATACGGGCCACCAGGCGATAGCGGACGCCGTGCAGCGTTAGCTGAAATGCGGTGCGGGTGCGCAGCGTAATGGCACCGCCTTTTTCTCCCAGCGCCTGTAGCGCGTTACGCACCACGTTTAGCAGCACCTGTTCGATTTGATCCGGGTCATGCGGCAGCTCCGGCAGGCTGGGGTCGTAATCTCTGATCAGCGTAACGTTATCGGGCAGCTCCATTGAGACCAGGTTAACCACGCGCTCGGCGACCTGATGGATGCTTTGCGTAACGTGCATGCCCGGCTGCTGCGGGCCAAGCAGGCGATCCACCAGGTTACGCAGGCGATCGGCCTGTTCGATAATGACTTTGGTATATTCCGTTAAGGCCGGGTCAGGCAGGGCTTTTGCCAACAGCTGCGCCGCGCCGCGTAATCCCCCTAACGGATTTTTAATTTCATGCGCCAGCCCGCGAACTAAATCCCGTGCGGCGACCTGTTGAGCATGCTGAAGCTGTTCCTGACTGAGGCGACGCTGATTGTCCATCGGCGCCATTTCCAGCAGGATTAGCCCGTCCGGCAGCAGCTGCGCCGTTAAAGACATAATATGCGCGCGGCTGTCGACGACCAGCGTAACCTCGCTGTCGGTAAACCCCTGACCGGCATTCAGACTCTCACGCATCACCCCGATGTTCAGGGAAAAATAGCCCATCAAATCCGGCAGCGGCGTGCCAAAGAGCTTGCGGGAGCTTTGCGCCAGCAGTTGCTGAGCGGCGGGATTGGCGTAATGCACCACCAGTTCGCTGTCGACCAGCAGTATGCTGTTAATCAGCGAGTTGAGGATCTGCCCGGCATCGGGCTGCGTGCCTGTTGCCATAACAGCGTTCTCCTGCACTATTTTAGTGCATTATAGTCATGGAACCTGAAATTCGTCTCTCTGCGCGTGGCGCTCACGGCGAAAAAAGCCCATCCGGAGATGGGCTGAAAATTTCCACGGCAACACTATCTCCGGCGTTCGTTACGCTGCGGCCCGTGTTCACCCGAATCACTGAGCCTGCCGTAGCCGCTTTAACGCGACGAGTCGCCGGAGTCAGAAATCAGACGCTGTAGTACAGTTCGAACTCAACCGGGTGCGGCGTCATGCGAACGCGATCCATTTCAGCCTTGCGCAGGTCGATGTACGCATCGATGGTGTCGTCGGTGAACACGCCGCCACGAGTCAGGAACTCACGGTCTTCGTTCAGCGCGTTCAGCGCCTCTTCCAGCGAGCCGGCTACTTTTGGAATTTCAGCTTCTTCTTCCGGCGGCAGGTCGTACAGGTTTTTGTCCATCGCGTCGCCAGGATGGATCTTGTTGATGATGCCGTCCAGGCCAGCCATCAGCAGCGCGGCGAAGCACAGATATGGGTTAGCGGCTGGATCCGGGAAGCGGGCTTCAATACGGCGCGCTTTCGGGCTGGCAACCACTGGAATACGGATAGAGGCGGAACGGTTACGGGCAGAGTAGGCCAGCATAACCGGCGCTTCGTAACCCGGAACCAGACGCTTGTAGGAGTTGGTAGTCGGGTTAGACAGCGCGTTGATCGCTTTAGCGTGCTTGATCACACCGCCGATGTAGAACAGGGCCATTTCAGACAGGCCGCCGTATTTGTCGCCAGCGAACAGGTTGGTGCCGCCTTTGGACAGGGACATATGGCAGTGCATACCGGAACCGTTATCGCCAAAAATTGGTTTTGGCATAAAGGTCGCGGTTTTGCCGAAAGCGTGCGCCACATTGTGCACGACATATTTGTAGATCTGAATTTCGTCGGCTTTTTTGGTCATGGTGTTGAAGCGGGTGGCCACTTCGTTCTGACCTGCGGTCGCCACTTCGTGGTGATGAGCTTCAACAACCAGACCCATCTGCTCCATGGTCAGACACATAGCAGAACGGATGTCCTGTGAAGAGTCGACCGGTGGCACCGGGAAATAGCCGCCTTTCAGGCCCGGACGGTGGCCTTTGTTGCCGCCTTCATATTCTTTGCCGGTGTTCCATGCCGCTTCGATATCATCGATAGCCACGTGAGAGCCAGAGGTGGTCGCGCCGAAACGCACATCGTCAAACAGGAAGAATTCTGGCTCCGGGCCAAACAGCACGGTGTCCGCAATGCCGGAAGAACGCAGGAAATCTTCGGCGCGCTTGGCGATAGAACGTGGGTCGCGATCGTAGCCCTGCATGGTGCCTGGCTCAAGGATGTCACAACGAATGATAAGCGTAGAGTCTTCAAAGAAAGGATCCAGGACCGCGGTGGTCGCGTCCGGCATCAGCACCATGTCGGATTCGTTAATGCCTTTCCAGCCGCCGATGGAGGAGCCGTCAAACATTTTGCCTTCTTCGAAGAAGTCAGCGTTAACCTGGTGAGCAGGAATGGTAACGTGCTGCTCTTTACCTTTGGTGTCAGTGAAGCGCAGGTCAACAAATTTGACTTCATGCTCGTTCATCATCGACAGAACGTGTTCAGCGGACATACTTAACTCTCCTGGATTTGTCATGGTCGTCGGTTAGAGAACTTTCGCGGTGCGCTTTGCTTATCTCGCCCAGCCGACCGATAATTATGTTCTCTGACTGCTTAGCAACCGTTGTGGAAACTGGCCTCTTTCGCTTGTTATAATTAAAGCGAAAACTATGCCAACTTTCTTAATTGATGAAAAAAGCGCTATGATGCGCCCTCTCGTGAAACGGGAGCTGCACCATGATGGAAGTCGCGCACCATTATGGTGCTTTTGCGTGCGGTCAGTGCACAATAATAGTGCATTTTTCTGATAAAGGGTGTTTTTTGCACCGGAAACGGCCCCGAAAGCAATCCCGAAAGTTATCTTTAATTGAAAACTGTGATCCTGTTCAGCTCTTCGATTAATCCGTGTACAATAGCGCGCTATTTCTAATGCCTGAGGCAAAGCTGTGATCGAAAATTTGCGTAACATCGCCATTATTGCCCACGTTGACCATGGTAAAACTACCCTGGTTGATAAGTTGCTGCAGCAGTCCGGGACCTTTGACGCCCGCACCGAAGCGACCGAACGCGTAATGGACTCCAACGATTTGGAGAAAGAGCGTGGGATTACCATCCTCGCAAAAAACACCGCCATTAAATGGAACGACTACCGTATCAACATCGTGGATACCCCGGGACACGCCGACTTCGGCGGCGAGGTAGAGCGTGTGATGTCTATGGTCGACTCGGTGCTGCTGGTTGTGGATGCAATGGATGGCCCTATGCCGCAAACCCGCTTCGTGACCAAAAAAGCGTTTGCTAATGGTCTGAAGCCGATCGTGGTCATCAACAAGGTTGACCGCCCTGGCGCACGTCCTGACTGGGTTGTGGATCAGGTCTTTGACCTGTTCGTTAACCTGGACGCGACCGACGAACAGCTCGACTTCCCGGTTATCTACGCTTCTGCTCTGAACGGTATTGCTGGTCTTGACCACAGCGACATGGCAGAAGACATGACCCCGCTGTATGAAGCCATCGTGCAGCACGTTTCTCCTCCACAGGTAGAAATGGAAGCGCCGTTCCAGATGCAGATCTCGCAGCTGGACTACAACAACTATGTTGGCGTTATCGGCATCGGCCGCATCAAGCGCGGCAAAGTGAAGCCGAACCAGCAGGTCACCATCGTCGATAGCGAAGGCAAAACCCGTAACGGTAAAGTCGGCAAGGTGCTGACTCACCTGGGTCTGGAGCGTATCGACGCGACCGAAGCAGAAGCGGGCGATATCATCGCTATCACCGGTCTGGGCGAGCTGAACATCTCCGACACCATCTGTGACCCACAGAATGTGGAAGCGCTGCCGGCGCTGAGCGTTGATGAGCCGACCGTTACCATGTTCTTTAACGTCAACACCTCGCCGTTCTGCGGTAAAGAAGGTAAGTTCGTTACTTCTCGTCAGATCCTGGATCGTCTGCGTAAAGAGCTGGTGCACAACGTTGCGCTGCGCGTGGAAGAGACCGAAGACGCCGATGCATTCCGCGTTTCCGGCCGTGGTGAACTGCACCTGTCCGTACTGATCGAAAACATGCGTCGTGAAGGCTTTGAGCTGGCGGTATCCCGTCCAAAAGTTATCTTCCGCGAAATTGACGGTCGTAAGCAGGAGCCGTTCGAGAACGTCACCCTGGATATCGAAGAGCAGCATCAGGGCTCTGTGATGCAGGCGATGGGCGAACGTAAAGCGGACATGAAAAACATGGATCCGGATGGCAAAGGCCGCGTACGTCTTGACTACGTGATCCCAAGCCGTGGCCTGATCGGCTTCCGTAACGAATTCATGACCATGACTTCCGGTACCGGCCTGCTGTACTCCACCTTCAGCCACTACGACGACATTCGTCCGGGCGAAGTGGGCCAGCGCCAGAACGGCGTGCTGATCTCTAACGGCCAGGGTAAAGCGGTAGCTTTCGCCCTGTTCAGCCTGCAGGATCGCGGTAAGCTGTTCCTGGGTCACGGCGCAGAAGTTTATGAAGGCCAGATTATCGGTATTCATAGCCGTTCTAACGACCTGACCGTGAACTGTCTGACCGGTAAGAAGCTGACCAACATGCGTGCTTCCGGTACTGACGAAGCGACCACGCTGGTGCCGGCTATCAAGATGACGCTTGAGCAGGCGATTGAATTTATCGATGACGACGAGCTGGTGGAAGTGACTCCGCTGTCCGTACGTATCCGTAAACGTCACCTGACTGAAAACGATCGTAAACGCGCATCACGCGGCAGCAAAGAAGCTTAATCGCTTTTTTTAAGCTGTAATACAGGGCCGGATCTTTCCGGCCCTGTTTTTTTTCGCCTGTGGAACCTTCTTTCCAGATTTCAAAATCCTGCCCTGTTCAGCTTCTCTTTTTACCGCTAGAGTGAATACCTTACCGGAACAAATGGAGATGGCCATGCTGTATATCTTTGATTTAGGTAACGTCATTGTTGATATTGATTTCAACCGGGTTCTGGGCGTCTGGAGCGATCTGGGACGCGTGCCTTTGGCCACGCTGCAAAGCCGTTTTACGATGGGAGAAAGCTTTCATCGTCATGAACGAGGAGAAATCAGCGACGAGGATTTTGCCGAACAGCTGTGCGACGAGCTGGGTCTGGCGCTGAGCTTCGAACAGTTCACCGCAGGCTGGCAGGCCGTTTTTGTCGGCGTCAGGGCGGACACCATCCGTATCATGAACGGACTGCGCGCGCGCGGCCATCGGGTCGTGATCCTGTCTAACACCAACCGGCTGCATCAGCGTTTCTGGCCGTCGCAGTATCCTGAGGTACAAAGCGCGGCGGACAAGCTCTATCTTTCCCAGGAGATGGGGATGCGCAAGCCGGAAGCGCGTATCTATCAGCAGGTGCTGAGCGAAGAGGGCTTCACCGCCGACCAGGCTATTTTCTTTGACGACAACCAGGAAAATATCGACGCGGCGCAGGCGCTGGGCATTCAGAGCGTGCCCGTATTTGATGCGACCACCATACCGGCCTTTTTCGCTAATGCGGCCGATTAACCATTATCGACACCGCCTGCGGGCGACCTGGCGCTGGATAAAGCTGCTGTGGCAGCGTATCGACGAGGATGGCATGACGCTGCTGGCGGGGCATCTTGCCTACGTATCGCTGCTGTCGCTGGTGCCGCTGGTGGCAGTGGTATTTGCGCTGTTCGCCGCGTTCCCGGCCTTCGCCGATGTCAGCAGGCAGCTCAAGCTGTTTATCTTTCAGAACTTTGTGCCGGCGTCCGGCACGGTAGTTCAAAGCTATCTGGAACAGTTTGTCGCCAACGTCAATAAAATGACGGCGGTGGGCGCCTGCGGGCTGGTGGTGACGGCGCTGCTGCTGATGTACTCCATCGACAGCGCGCTAAATGTCATCTGGCGCAGCAAGCGCAAAAGGCCCCTCGTTTACTCTTTTGCCGTCTACTGGATGATCCTGACGCTTGGCCCGCTGCTGGCGGGTGCCAGCCTGGCGATCAGCTCTTATCTGCTGTCGCTGCGCTGGGCTTCGGTCAGCGGCGTCAGCGGACTGATTGACTACGGGCTGCGTATTTTTCCGCTGCTGCTCTCCTGGCTGGCTTTCTGGCTGCTCTACAGCATTGTGCCAACGCGGCAGGTACCGGGGAAAGATGCGCTGGTCGGCGCGCTGGTGGCGGGGCTGCTGTTTGAGCTGGGGAAAAAAGGCTTTGCGCTCTATGTTACGATGTTCCCTTCATATCAGCTTATCTATGGCGTGCTGGCGGTTATCCCTATTCTGTTCCTTTGGGTTTACTGGACATGGTGTATTGTTCTGCTGGGTGCAGAGATCACCGCCTCTCTCGGCGACTATCGCCAGCTTAAACAGGAAGAAGAAAAGGAAGAGAATGATTGCCTTAATTCAACGAGCGCTGAGCGCCAGCGTGACGGTAGCCGGTCAGACCATCGGTGAAATCGGGCCGGGATTGCTAATCTTACTGGGCGTGGAAAAAGGCGACGACGAGCAAAAAGCGCAGCGGCTGTGCGACCGCGTGTTGGGCTATCGCATTTTCAGCGATGAGAACGGCAAGATGAATCTTAACGTGCAGCAGGCTGGCGGCAGCGTGCTGGTGGTTTCGCAGTTTACGCTGGCGGCCGACACGCAAAAAGGCATGCGCCCAGGCTTTTCGGGCGGCGCGGCGCCAGCAGAGGCCGAGCGGTTATATGAGTACTTTGTCGCCTGCTGTCGCGAAAGAGGCCTTGTCACCGAGACGGGCCGCTTTGCGGCGGATATGCAGGTATCGCTGGTTAATGACGGGCCGGTGACGTTCTGGCTCCAGGTATGAAGCGGTCGGAAAGGCTAACGGGCGCTCCGGAAAAAGAGAATCACTTTATGTATCATCTTCGTGTACCTGAAACCGCAGAAGAGCTGGATATCTACTACCAGTTTCGCTGGGAAATGCTGCGTAAACCGCTTCGCCAGCCCAAGGGATCGGAGCGCGACGCCTGGGATGCCTTTGCGCATCACCAAATGGTGGTGGATGAAAGCGGCGCGCCGGTTGCCGCAGGGCGGCTCTATATCAATGCGGATAACGAGGCGGCCATTCGCTTTCTTGCCGTGCACCCGGCGGTGCAGGGCAAAGGATTGGGCACGCTGGTCGCGATGACGCTGGAGTCGGTGGCGCGTCAGGAAGGGGCCAAGCGCGTGGTGTGCAGCGCCCGTGAAGACGCCGTCGAATTTTTCGCCAAGCTTGGCTACGTCAATCAGGGCGAAATCACCGTGCCACAGACAACGCCGGTTCGTCATTTTTTAATGATTAAGCCGGTGATCACGCTGGACGATATTCTGCATCGTGCCGACTGGTGCGGGCAGCTGCAGCAGGCCTGGTACGAGCACATCCCGCTCAGCGAAAAAATGGGCGTGCGTATTTTGCAGTATACCGGGCAAAAATTTATCACCACGATGCCGGAAACCGGCAACCAGAATCCGCACCATACGCTGTTCGCCGGCAGCCTGTTTTCGCTGGCGACGCTGACCGGCTGGGGACTGATTTGGCTGCTGCTGCGCGAGCGGCATTTAGGCGGCACCATTATCCTGGCCGATGCGCATATCCGCTACAGTCATCCCATCAGCGGCAGACCGGGCGCGGTAGCGGACTTAGGCTCGCTGAGCGGCGATCTGGACAGGTTGGCCCGGGGACGCAAGGCGCGCGTTCAGCTGGAAGTCGAGCTGTTTGGCAATGAAGAGTGCGGGGCGGTATTTGAGGGCGTCTATATTGTGTTGCCTGCCGATCCGGATGGCCCGCTGGAGCCAGCCGGATCGAATATGCCTTAACGGCCTTTTTTCTTGCGGCCCGGCTGGGTAAAGCGCTTACGGGAGGCCAGGTTGCCCGGCGTCTTCGCGCCTTCTTTACCGCCTTTATCGCCGCCTTTCGGCCCGCCGATGGCCGGTTTCTTCGCGGCGGCGGGCTTCGCTTTTGCCTGCGCTTTTTTGGCGGGTTTCGCTTCGGATGAGGAATCCTCAATCAGCCCGAACAGCTCGGTCAGCTCGTCGTCGGTCAGATCGCGCCACTCGCCCAGCGGCAGGCCTTTCAGGCTGACGTTCATAATGCGCGTGCGTTCGAGCTTAGTGACCTCGTAGCCAAAGTGTTTACACATGCGGCGGATCTGGCGGTTAAGCCCCTGCACCAGCGTAATGCGGAAAACAAACGGCGCTTCCTTTTGCACCTTGCACTTCAGCGTCACCGTGCCCAGCATCGGCACGCCAGCGCTCATGCCCTCAATAAACTCATCCGTCACCAGCTTGTTTACCGTGACCACATACTCTTTTTCGTGATTGTTTCCGGCGCGCAGGATTTTATTGACCAGATCGCCGTGATTGGTCAGGAAAATCAGGCCCTGCGAATCTTTATCCAGGCGGCCAATAGGGAAAACCCGCTTGCTGTGGTTAACGAAGTCGCTGATGTTATCCCGCTCGCCTTCTTCCATGGTGGTGATAATGCCGACGGGCTTATTCAGGGCGATAAAGACCAGATCTTCCTCATCGCGCGGCTCGATAAGCTGACCGTTCACTTTCACCACGTCACCGGCAAAAACCTGCGCGCCAACGGCGGCCCGCTTGCCGTTAATAAAGACATTTCCCTGTTCGATATAGCGATCGGCATCGCGACGAGAACAGATACCGCTCTCGCTAATGTATTTATTGAGACGTATGGATGAGTTGGTCAGCATGGTTCCTCCGTAAAAAAGCGGACTATACATTAACCGCGCTACGTTGCGAATACGGGTTAATCATATAGTCCGCTTACGGGCAGCGTTTTTACCTGCTGCCGAGATTACCTGCCTGCACGGTCTGCTGGACTGACTTATCGCCAGCAACAGCGGAAAGCGAGCCGTTAACGGAAGGCTTCAGCGGCGCGTCTTTCGCCAGGCTGCCCTGCATCTTCAGCGTCAGCTCACCGTTTTCGGTCAGGGGCACCGCTGGCCATCCCCAGTCCTGCAACAGATTCAGCGGCGTTTCACGGCCATGCAGCGACAGCGAAAAGGCGCGCTGCGGCTGCTGCGAAACCGTTGCCAGCCCTTCGAGAAGGCCGCTGCGGGGAAACGCGCTCATCTCCGTGACGTTAATGGCATTACTGTCCGCCGTCAGGGCGAGAGAAGGATGACGCAGATCCACACGGTTAAAGGTCGCTTCCGCCGCGTTAAAGCTCAGGTTGCCGCCCCAGATGCCCCATTCCCGATCGCGCGCCAGCAGCAGGTTGCTGCCGTTGCCATCCAGCGAGGTCAGCTGGAAGGGAAAATCCGGATCGATATCAATAATCAGGTTATGGCTGACGTTCAGCTTTGTTACTTCCACAGCGTGCAGCCACGCCGGTAAACGGCTCAGCCAGAACGCCCGCCAGGCTGGCGGCAGCGTGTACTCCAGCCCGGCGATTACCACGTCATCCAGCGTCAGCTTTTTATCGCTGCGCGTCCAGTTACCTGACGCGCGGATCAGCCCGTTAACCCAGCGGGAGCTGAACTGCGTCAGCGCCGCGCCCTGCGGCGAGAAGGTCATATTAACGATAGGATCGTTCAGCAGCAGCGCGCCATTTACAAAGCTGCTGGCGTTCATCGACAGCGAGCCGTCCTCGCTTTCCCAGTCGCCGTCGCGCAGCGTTATATTTTTCAACGCCAGATTAAGATCGGTCACCGCCCAGTTCTGACCTTCCAGTCGGGCATCGGTTACATCCACTCGCTCGAAATGCACGGCGGGCAGCATCAGTAAAGGCTGTAGAAATTCGGTAAGCGTTTTGCTGCTTTGCAGACGCAGATTGTTCAGCCTTAGCGTGCTGACCTGCCAGCTACCCTGCTCGTCACGCTGTGCGCTGGCCGTCACCGATCCGCGCGCCACGTCGGCGCCCATATTACTAAGCTCCAGCTGTTTGGACCTGATGCGGCCTTCAATCAGCACATTCCTGGCGGGAATGTCTTTAAACGTCAGCGATCCGGCGCTGAACTGGAAGCTGGCATTATTACCGATAAAGCTTGTCGCCTCGGGCTGCCACGGCATCACGCCGCCGTTTACGTGCTGAGCGTCCAGGGGCAGCATGTCGTGATGGCTGCTAACCGCCATTTCGCTCAGCTGCAAACGCGCTGCGGAAAGAGGCAGTTGGCTGGTTTTGCTGGTAATTCTTAGCGTACCCTGGTTAAGCAAAACGCTGGCAAAATGCAGCGGCCGTGAAAATTGCCCGGCGCTTAACCCTAAATCGACGCTTTTTGCCACCAGGGTGGCTGGTCGGGTTTTATGGCCGAACGAAACGTCATGAAGGATGAGATGCGATGGCGCGGAAAAATTATGCACCAGCTTGCCGACTGCCAGCTGATAACTACTGTGCTGGCTAACGGTGCGGCTGAGCCAGCTGGCTCCCCAGCGAGTTTGCAGCAGTAGATACAACACAATGACCAATGCCAGCAGGATAACCAGCAGCGAAAGAAGAATTTTTCCAACAAATTTCATGAGCTATCCCTGTGCGCTTGCAATAAGGGGTGTTATGCCTGATTTATGCGCGAAGCTCAACCCTGGGAAGACGGCAGAAGGCGCTTTGCCCTCTGCCGTTTACGCTATTTCTCCTGCGGGAAAAGCAGATTCAGGATGATAGCGGTAATGCCGCCGGCGGCGATGCCGGAAGAGAGCAGCGTTTTTAGCCATTCCGGTGCGAATTGCAGGATCAGCGGCTGTTGTGAAACGCCCAGTCCCACCGCCAGCGACAGCGCAATAATCATAATCGCCCGACGATTCAGCGGCTCGCGCGAGACGATGCGCACGCCCGAGGCCGCAATCGTACCAAACATAACGATGGTCGCGCCGCCCAGCACCGGTTCAGGAATATGCTGCACAAAGCCGCTGACCGCCGGGAAAAGCCCCAGCACGATCAGCATCAGCGCCACCACGAAGCCAACGTAGCGGCTGGCGACGCCGGTCAGCTGGATCACGCCGTTGTTCTGTCCAAAACAGGAGTTGGGAAAGGTATTAAACAGCGCCGAGACGCACGAGTTCAGGCCGTTCGCCAGCACGCCGCCTTTCAGCCGCTTCATATAGAGCGGGCCGCTGACCGGCTGTTCGGAAACGTCGGAAGTGGCGGTAATATCGCCGATGGTTTCCAGCGAGGTCACCATAAATACCAGCATCAGCGGGATAAGCAAATTCCAGTCGATGCCCAGCCCGTAATAGAAAGGCTGTGGCACGGCAATCAGCGGCTGGTTCGTTGCGGCGGTTCCGGCGGGGAGCATATCCATCAGCCAGGCCAGCAGATAGCCAACGGCCATGGCTATCACCAGAGAAGCCACGCGCAAATAAGGATTACGCTGGCGGTTCAGCAAAATAATCACCAGCAGCACCGCGCCGGCCAGTAGCAGGTTCTTTGGCGCACCAAAGGTGTGATCGCTCATGGCGGCAAAACCGCCGCCGATAGAGGTCAGGCCGACCTGGATCAGCGACAGACCGATAATCATCACCACAATGCCGGAAACCAGCGGCGTAATTACGCGGCGCGCCAGATGCAGCACGCGGGAAAGCGCCATTTCGGTAACGGAAGCCAGCATCAGCGTGCCGAACAGGGCGGCCATCATGGTCGGCACATCAGCGCCGCCGTTTTTCAGCGCCATGCCGCCCATGATCAGCGGCGTCACAAAGTTAAAGCTGGTGCCCTGAATCGACAGCAGTCCCGATCCTATCGGCCCCCAGGTTTTTATTTGCAGCACCGAGGCGACCCCGGAGGCGAACAGTGACATGCTGATAATATGCTGCGTGTCCTGAGCGGGCAGGCCCAAAGCCTGGCAGATCAATAGTGCGGGCGTGATAACCGCCACAAACATCGCCAGCAAATGCTGGCAGGCAGCAAACAGCGTTTGCGGCAGCGGCGGACGATCTTCAAGGCGGTAAATTAATTCACTTTTTGCAGCGGGCGCTGCGCTGCGGCTGGCTTCAGAAAGATTAGCGGACATGCTCAGGGGTTCCGTGGCAAACAAAGTGGCGATTTTAAGCTTCTCCACGGCAAAAGCAAACGATTGCCAACAGCATCGGCTAAACGCCGGACGGCAAAGCGAACCACAATTCACTAAGCTTAATCATCGCGCCTGCGGGCCAGAAAAAAGGAAGCATACAATGAACGTATTTATTATTGGCGCAACGGGCGGCGTGGGGCGACGTCTCAGAAAACGGCTGGTCAATGCGGGCCATCAGGTAACGGGGCTGCATCGCCGGGACAGTCAAAAAGAGGCGCTGGAAGCCGATGGTGTAAAACCGGTCAATATCGACCTGATGAACACCAGTAGCGAAAGGCTGGCGGCGGCGATGCAGGGCTGCGATGCCGTGGTGTTCTCCGCAGGCGCAGCAGGCGCTGGCGTAGATTTCACCGACGGCATTGACGGCCGTGGCGCGCGCTTCGCTGCCGAGGCCGCCAGGCTGGCCGGTATTCAGCGTTTTCTGCTGGTTTCCGCTTTTCCGGATGCCGGAAGGGGCAAGGCGCCTTCGCCGGGCTTTGAGCACTATATGCAGGTAAAAAAGCAGGCCGACGTGATGCTTTCCGCCACCTCACTGGACTGGGTGATCCTGCGGCCCGGCACGCTGGTTAACGAAGCGGGCACGGGAAAAGTCAACGCTGGGTTGGCCATTCCTTACGGCACCATCCCGCGCGATGATGTGGCCGCTGTGCTGCATTCGCTGATTGAGCAGCCAGAGGTGAAAAGGGTGATTATTGAGTTAACCGGCGGCGAGCAGCCCGTTAACGAGGCGGTTGCCGCGATGGCTGCCTTTAGCGGCCGGTAGCCGCAGAGCAGGAGAAAAGACAGCAGGCTGCCGGGGGTCAGGCGTTGGTATAGCGCTCGGTTTCCGGCATCCAGCGTTCAATCAGCGCCTGCGCCTGTTCAGGATAGTGCTGATGAATATGGCGGGCGACGCGCTGCACTTCCGGGATCATCGCGCCATCGCGTACCAGATCGGCTACCTTGAATTCGGCGTTGCCTGTCTGGCGCGTGCCCAGCAGCTCGCCAGGACCGCGGATTTCCAGATCGCATTGCGCAATCACAAAGCCGTCGTTGCTGTCGCGCAGAACCTGTAAGCGTTTCTGCGCGGTTTTGCTCAGCGGCGCTTTATAAAGCAGCACGCAGTGGGAGGCAACCGAGCCGCGACCAACGCGGCCCCGCAGCTGGTGCAGCTGCGCCAGGCCCAGCCTTTCCGGGTTTTCAATGATCATCAGGCTGGCATTAGGCACATCCACGCCAACTTCAATGACCGTGGTAGCGACCAGCAGGTCAATCTCGCCCTGTTTAAACGCCTGCATCACCGCCTGCTTCTCGGTGGGTTTCATCCTGCCATGCACTAGTCCAACGTGCAGCTCTGGCAGCGCCAGCTTCAGCTCTTCCCAGGTGGCTTCGGCGGCCTGGGCTTCCAGCTGTTCCGACTCTTCAATCAGCGTACAGACCCAGTAGGCCTGGCGACCTTCGCCGCTACAGGCGTTCTGCACGCGGGTAATAATATCGGCGCGCCGCGTATCGGGAATGGCGACGGTAGTGACCGGTGTACGGCCCGGCGGTAGCTCGTCAATGGTGGAGGTTTCCAGATCCGCATAGGCGGTCATCGCCAGCGTACGCGGGATCGGTGTCGCGGTCATAATCAGCTGATGAGGATGAAAACCCTGCTCCTGGCCTTTCTCCCACAGCGCCAGCCGCTGGTGGACGCCAAAGCGGTGCTGCTCGTCAATAATCACCAGCGCCAGGCCGTTAAACTGCACCTGTTCCTGGAAAATGGCGTGGGTGCCGACAATCATCGATACCTGGCCGCTGGCGATGGCATCCTGCTGCGCCAGGCGCGCCTTGCCTTTCTGCTTGCCAGCCAGCCAGCCAACTTCAATCCCCAACGGTGCAAACCACTGGCGGAAGTTATTGGCGTGCTGTTCGGCCAGCAGCTCGGTTGGCGCCATCAGCGCCACCTGTTTGCCCCAGGCGATAACGTTCAGGGCAGTCAGCGCGGCCACCAGCGTTTTGCCCGATCCTACGTCACCCTGCACCAGGCGCATCATGGGATAGCTTTGTGCCAGATCCTGCTCTATTTCCTGCACGACGCGCGCCTGGGCGTTAGTCGGCTTAAACGGCAAGGCAGCCAGCAGCCTGTCGCTCAGCGCATGGCGAGCCGGCATAGCTAAAGCACGATAGCGCTGCGCGCCGGCGCGCACGGCCAGCATACTGAGATTGTGCGCCAGCAGCTCTTCCATAATCAGGCGTCGCTGGGCGGGATGCCTGCCGTTTTCCAGATCCACCAGCGCCATGTCGGGCGGCGGCCTGTGCAGCATCCGCAGCGCATCCGGCAGGCTGATCATGCCCTGGCTCAGCTCCTGCGGCAGAAGTTCGGCGACAGGACAGGTATCCAGCAACTTCAGCGCCTGATCGGTCAAGTTGCGCAGCGTCGCCTGGCGGATCCCTTCGGTCGTGGAGTAGACCGGCGTCAGCGTTTCCTGTAGCTCCACCACGCTGTTATCGCCCTGAACGCGATACTCAGGATGGATGATTTCGGCCCCGCGCTGGCCGCGCTTTATTTCGCCATAGGCGGTTACGCGCCGGCCGGGCGCCAGGCTGTTTTTCATGCCGGCGTTAAAGTTGAAAAAGCGCAGCGTCAGGATGCCGGTGCCGTCGCTGATTTGACAGGTCAGCATGCGGCGGCGGCCAAAGGAGATATCGCTTTGCAGCACTTCGCCCTCTACCGTGGCGTAGATGTTAGGCAGGAGGTCGTTAATAGCGTAAAGCTGGGTGCGGTCTTCGTAACGAAGCGGCAGATGCAGCAGCAGATCCTGCACGGTGGTCAGCCCGAGCTTCGCCAGTTTGCCAGCCTGGCTGGCACCAACGCCGGCAAGCGTGCTGAGCGGGATGGCGTCCATCAGGCGGCCCGTCATTTTTTACGTACCGATGCCTGCATGGTGGCCCACCAGTCGGGATCGGCAATCACCTCGCCCGTCTCGCTAATTTGCGGATAAGGTAAGCCTTTATGTTTGGCGACCCTGGCCAGAACGGGATAGCCGCCTTCAAACAACAGGCGCTGCTGTTCGCTATAGGAAAGCAGGCTCTCCTGACGCTGATACATGCCTGCATTCTGGCGCTGGCGCTGCGCTTCATAGAGGATCAGCGCCGAAGCCACGGAAACGTTCAGCGACTGCACCATGCCGACCATCGGAATAACGATCTCCTGGTCAGCCAGTTCAAGCGCCTGTTGGGTGATACCGGTTTTTTCCTGACCCATCAACACGCAGGTCGGGCGGGTGTAATCGATTTCGCGGAAATCTACTGCTTTATCAGAAAGATGCGTAGCCAGGATCTGCATTCCCTGGCCTTTAAGATGCGTGACCGCATCGGCAATAGTGGGATGCGTTTTTACCTGCACCCAGCTGTTGCTTCCGGCGGCGGCAGAGGCCATGGTACGCATCCGGCTGCCCGGCCAGACCGCATGGACTTCATGCACGCCAACCGCATCCGCCGTGCGGATCACCGCAGAGACGTTATGCGGTTTGTGCACCAGCTCCATGCAGACGGTTAAATCGTGCTGGCGGGCAGCCAGCATTTCACGGATACGGGCAAAACGTTGAGCATTCATGCGCTAGTTTCGGTTGCGGTGAACTTTGATCACGTCAGGCATTACGCGGATTTTGCGCATAATATTCGCCAGATGAACGCGATCGCGTGCCGTCAGACGGATAAAGGCGCTGTAAACCCGGCCATCTTTCTCTTCCGTGTTCAGGCTCTGGATATTTGATCCGGCGGTGTTGATGGCCGCCGTCAGGTTTGCCAGCGCGCCCTGGTGGTTAAACATATCCACCTTGATCTCCGCCACGAACTCCTGCTCGGTAACCTTATCCCACTCTACCGCCATAAACTTCTCTGGCTCTTTCTGGTAGCCGCGAATATTACGGCAGGATTCGTGGTGCACTACCAGGCCTTTGCCGGGGCTGACATGCGCCACGATAGGATCGCCGGGAATAGGGCGGCAGCACTTGGCAAAGGTGATCAGCACGCCGTCGGCGCCTTTGATTGGCAGCTTGCCGCGCGATGGCGTACTGGAAACCACCGGTGCAGGCTGGTCGCTCTGCTGCAGGTTTTTCGCCACGACCACGCTCATGGCGTTGCCCAGGCCAATCTCTGCCAGCAGATCGTCCAGCGTCGCCAGCTTCATGCGTTCCAGCTCGTGCTGAATGCTCTCCGGCGAAATCTCGGCCAGCTTGCGGCTGCCGCCCAGCGCATGATTCAGCAGACGACGGCCAAGGCTGACCGAGTCGTCGCGCTTGAGGTTTTTCAACAGCTGACGGATTTTGGCGCGCGCTTTGGAGCTGACCACGAAGTTCAGCCAGGCGGCGTTAGGCCGTGCGCCCGGTGCCGTAATGATTTCAACGGTCTGACCGCTGGTCAGCGGCTGGGAAAGCGGGTAGGGCTGGCGATCGACACGCGCGCCCACGCAGGCATGACCGATATCGGTGTGCACCGCATAGGCGAAGTCAACCGGCGTCGCGCCCGCAGGCAGTTCGACGATGCGGCCTTCCGGCGTGAAAACGTAAATCTCGTCCGGGAAAAGGTCCGATTTTACGCTTTCGATAAATTCAAAGGAGCTGCCCGCGCTCTGCTGCAGCTCCAGCAGGCTTTGCAACCAACGCTGGGCGCGGATTTGCGCGGTGGTACTGCTTTCGCCCTGCTCTTTATAGGCCCAGTGCGCCGCGACGCCCATCTCTGCCATCTGATCCATATCTTCCGTACGGATCTGCACTTCAACCGGTACGCCATGCGGGCCGATCATCGAAGTGTGCAGCGACTGATAGCCGTTGGCCTTGGGGATAGCGATGTAGTCTTTCACCCGGCCCGGACGAGGCTTATAGAGGCTGTGCATCTGGCCCAGCACCCGGTAACAGGTGTCCACGTCGTGAACGATGACCCTGAAGGCATAGATATCCATAATGGAATGGAAGCGCTGCTCTTTCAGGTGCATTTTGCAGTAGATGGAATAGAGGTGTTTTTCCCTGCCGCTGACGCGACACGGAATGCCGGCTTCCTGCAGACGACCGTCAATTTCCGCAAGGATTTTCTGGATCATCTCTTTGCGGTTGCCGCGCGCCGCTTTCACTACCTCTTTGATAACGCGGTAGCGGTTGGGATAGAGCGCCTCGAAACCCAGCTCTTCCAGCTCGGTTTTCAGGTGATGAATACCCAGGCGATGCGCCAGCGGACTGTAGATCTCCAGTGTTTCCAGCGCGATACGTCGACGCTTATCCGGACGCAGCGATCCCAGCGTGCGCATGTTGTGCGTGCGGTCAGCCAGCTTGATCAGAATGACGCGGATATCCTGCACCATCGCCATGATCATTTTGCGAAAGTTTTCGGCCTGCGCCTCTTTCTTATCGCGAAATTTCAGCTTGTCTAGCTTGGAAACCCCTTCCACCAGTTCAGCCACGTTTTTACCGAACAGCTGTTCCATATCCTGATAGGTGGCGGGAGTATCCTCGATGACATCATGCAGAAGCGCGGCCATGAGCGTTTCATGGTCGAGCTTCATCTCCGCCAGAATACAGGCGACAGCAACCGGATGGGTAATATAAGGCTCACCGCTGGAGCGAGTCTGTCCCTCGTGAGCATCACGTGCGACAAGGTAAGCTTGCTTGAGGCGCTTTATCTGGTCCTCAGGCAAGTATTTTTCAATCAGTTGATTGAGACTTTCAAACAGATACAAGGGCGAGCCTTCCGGCTGATGATTAACGACGACCTTCAGCGATAGCGGTAACAGCCTGCAGTTCTGCGGCTTCCTGCTCCTGCTGTTCCTGACGATCACGGACATCCAGAATCTGGTTGGTGATCAGACCTTCTTCGATCTCGCGCAGCGCGATAACGGTAGACTTGTCGTTTTCTTCCGGAACCAGCGGATCTTTACCGCCAACCTGCATCTGGCGAGCGCGACGAGCGGCGACCAGAACCAGGTCAAAACGGTTACCAATTTTTTCTACTGCGTCCTGTACGGTTACGCGTGCCATAAGTGTGATACTCCACGGTTGACGAAATGACTGGGCATCATACTGAGTTGTCCTCAGTCTGCCAACAGTTTGCTGATTAAAGCATCATGACGGGATTTTTGACGGCCCATTCGCAGACGCTCGGCGCGAATAATGGTTTTCAGATCGGACAGCGCCAGATCGAAATCATCATTCACAATAAGGTAGTCGTACTCCGCATAGTGGCTCATTTCCGCGACGGCCTGCGCCATACGCCGGGCAATGACCTCTTCGCTGTCCTGACCGCGACCGCGCAGGCGGCGATCCAGCTCGTCTTTTGACGGCGGTAAAACAAAAATGCTGCGTGCCTGCGGCATTTTCTGACGGATTTGCTGCGCGCCCTGCCAGTCAATATCTAAAAAGACATCCACGCCGGTTGAGAGCACCTGCTCAATCGCCCTGCGTGATGTGCCGTAATAGTTGCCGAAGACTTCGGCGTGCTCCAGAAAGGCATCTTCTTCGATCATACGACGAAATTCGTCATGGTTTACAAAATAATAGTGTTCGCCGTGATTTTCACCCGGACGCACGCCCCTGGTGGTATGGGAGATGGACACCTGAGTGTCATACAGCGGTTGCGTCTTTAGCAGCGCGTTAATCAGGCTGGATTTACCCGCGCCGCTTGGTGCTGAAACAATAAAAAGTGTGCCTTGAGCCATGATGATTTCTTGCTATGCCAGTCGGAGTTTACTTCCTGCACAGTATACACGGGTGAAGGCCAGGATGCAGCGTTTCGGCTGTTCTGCCGCGTTTTTTCTCTAAAACTGGAAGATGGCTCGCGGTACTGATGACAGGTTTCATGCTAGGGAAAAAACTTTTCGATACGTTTTCCATAAGCGAACTTACGCTATCGCCGTGTTCTGATTTTGCCGATTTAATAAGCGAAGCAGAGCAACAAGGGAGTGTGGAGATGCGAAGCATAGTAATAATGTTCGGGCTGGGAGGGTGCGCCATTGCACAGGCTTTTTGCCCCGTCTGGTCGCCCGCCCGGGCAGAACTGGAGATGGCGGCGCTGGAAAAACAGCTGAGCGACTGGGATCGGGCCTACTATGAGCAGGGCATCAGCCTGGTAGAGGATGAACGCTATGATGCCTTAGAGAAAACGTATCACGACTGGCAGCGCTGCTTCCGGCCCGAAAGCGAGTCTCGTTCGCCGGCGCTGGCGAAAAGCGGCAAGGTACGGCATCCGGTAGCGCATGTTGGCGTCAAAAAGCTGCCGGACAGGCGGGCGGTGGTGCGCTGGATGGTGGGAAAGCAACCGCTGTGGGTGCAGCCAAAACTGGACGGCATTGCCGTGACGCTCTGGTACCGGCATGGAAAACTTGTGCGGGTAATCAGTCGCGGCGACGGGCTGCGAGGAGAAGACTGGACGGAAAAAGCACGCCATATACCCGCTATTCCGCAGCAGATAACGCTGGATGACGATCCCCTGGTTTTGCAGGGCGAACTTTATCTGAAGATGACCGATCACCAGCAGGCCAGCCAGGGCGGCGTTAATGCCCGCGCCGTCGTGGCTGGCGCAATGCGGCGTAATGAGAGCTCGCCGCTATTGGCACAGCTGGGCATGTTTATCTGGGCGTGGCCGGACGGCCCGGAAAAAATGCCGCAACGCTTACAGCAGTTAAGCAAGGCGGGCTTCAGCATTATGGAAGCCTGGAGCAAGCCTGTTGCCAACGCTGATGAAGTCGCCGACTGGCGCGAACGTTGGTTTCATCAGCCTCTGCCCTTTGTTACGGATGGCGTGGTGATCCACGGTACGCCAGTAAAGGGCGCTTACTGGCTACCCGGCGATAATACCTGGTCAGCAGCCTGGAAATATACGCCGCTGAAAGTGAGCGCAGAGGTTCGCTCAGTCGATTTCCCCATTGGGCGGACGGGAAAAACAGGCGCGGTACTAAATCTGTTACCCGTACAGCTGGATGATAAAAAAGTCAGCCGGGTCAATATTGGCTCGCTTAAACGCTGGCAGGCGCTGGATATCGTGCCGGGCGACAGGGTCGCCATTAGCCTGGCGGGTCAGGGCATCCCCAGGCTTGACGAGGTCATCTGGCGGGTACAAAAACGGGGCAGGCCGCCCGTACCGGATGCTGATGCTTTTCATGCTCTGAGCTGTTTTGACTATACGCCTGCCTGTCGCGAGCAGTTTCTGGCCCGCCTTGTCTGGGCAAGCGGCAGACAGGCGCTGGCGATGACCGGCGTCAGCCGCAGCAGCTGGCAGCGCCTGATGCAGGCCGGGCAGCTGACCCATCTCTTTTCCTGGCTTGCGCTGACTCAGGAAGATCTGCGGAAAATTGCTGACCTCACGCCCGCCCGCGCAGACTGGCTTTACCACCAATTCTCGCTAAGCCGACGGCAGCCCTTCAGGCGCTGGGTAAAAGCCCTGGGCGTTCCTGTACCGGAAGGTGCTCTGAACGCTATTGAAGATAACGACTGGTCAACGCTACTGGCCCGACGGGAAGAGGCATGGCAGCAGCTACCAGGCATAGGTAAAACGCTGGCCGGGCAAATCGTGCGTTTTCTGCATCACCCTCAGGTGCAGCAGCTGATTGCTTATGCAGACGAGGCAAGGCGATGAACCTTTTAGTGATCGGCATGAGGATAGTTAAATACCGGCAGCCCCAGCCGGAAGCGCAACGCCAGCAGGCGCGCCAGAAAGCCAAACAGCAGCGTGATGATGATGGCCAATTCGTCGGATACCGGCGTTTTCAACAGCAGGATATAGAGCCAGCCGGAAGCAAAAGCGATACCGGCATAAAGCTCCTTCTGGAAAACCAGCGGGATACGGTTGCAGAACATATCGCGCAGCACGCCGCCGAAGACGCCGGTAATCACCGCACTAATAGCCGCAATAATCGAGGCATGGCCCATATCCAGCGCCACTTTGGTGCCGATGATAGAGAAAACGGCCAGGCCCAGCGCGTCCAGCACCAGGAAGACCTTGCGCAAATGCGGCATCAGCGGCGCCAGCTGGGTGGTAATAACGGCAGCCATCGCCACAATGACGATGTATTCGGGGTGTTTTACCCAGCCAAGCGGGTAGTGCCCAAGCAGCATATCGCGCACGGATCCGCCGCCAATGGCGGTAACGGAAGCGATAATAATTACGCCAAACATATCCATTTTACGGCGGCCAGCCGCCAGCGCGCCGGTCATGGCCTCTGCGGTGATCCCAATCAGATAAAAAACAGTAAGTAGCATAACCCGCTCCTGAGCAATCGGCGGCAAGCCTGCAGGATCCCAGACAGGTTGACGAGTGAATTTTTCTAAAAGCCGTTAAGTAAATGAGTTTACCTAATCTGAAAATAAAGTAACCGTGCGCGTCTCCAGGACAACGTTTTATTTTGTTTAAGTTTTTTGAATCCGCTATTCAGCAATGGGCTTAGCCACCTGACATAGCATGATTAAAAAACTGCACGGCTGGATCCTGAAGTCGGGCAGGCTACCACAAGGACGAGAAAAATGATGGCAGGTGAAATTTTCCGACTGTTGGCAAAAGGGATCCATCCGGAAACAGGCGAGCTGTTGCCGCCAGCTTCTGTTGTGCATACACCCGATGCTATAAGGCTGTTGTTTGCTCTGGCTGAAGAGTTCAGCGGTGTGAATTTCAGTTCTGTAAAACGGCAAGAAAAAGTGAAGCTGACGCCAGAAGAGCGTCGGGAAAAGAATCGAGCGGAAGGGCGGCCTGGCAATGCTTATCTTCCCTGGTCTGAAGAGCAAAAACAGGAGTTGATAGCGCTTTTCCGGCAGGGCCATTCCGTCAGCGAGCTGGCTGGCCTGTGTGAGCGTTCGCCGCGTTCAATCGCCATGCAGTTAGAAAAGCAGGCGCTTATCACGGCGGAACAAGCTGCGGCCTTTAGCTGAAGACTGCGCAGCCTGTACGGCGATCGTTGCCGCAGGTTAAAACCGGATCAGTTTTTCTTTACGAATTCTGATTTCAGCTTCATCGGGCCAAAGCCGTCAATTTTACAGTCGATATTATGATCGCCTTCCACCAGGCGAATGCTTTTTACCCTGGTGCCGATCTTAAGAGGCGTCGAGCTGCCTTTGACCTTGAGGTCTTTGATAACTGTCACGCTGTCGCCGTCAGCCAGCAGATTGCCGTTGGCATCTTTAACTACCAGCGCCTCTGTGGCTTCTGTGTTGCCAGACCAGACGTGGCCGCATTCGGGACAGTTAAACAGGTCGCCATCCTGCCAGCTGTATTCGGAGTGGCATTCAGGGCAGGGAGGAAGAGTTTGCATAAAAACCTTAAAATTATCCGCAGGAAAAGAAGGGGGATTTTAGCCTGGTGCCGCCTGTAAAACTATTCATCTTTGACGATATGCGCCAGGCACAGGGTTCATGCACTCACCAGTGATAAAAGTGTACGGCAGACAATAACTGTTTATGCATTGGGTCAATCATCTTACCAACCAGTTGGCTGTACGGCTCATAAAGAGCAAATTTGCGGGATAGTGATCGGGCTCACTCATGTTTTCTTCGCATGGTTGGGGACAATACGGAGGGAGCGGAAGATTTTATTGTTATCTCTACGCGAGTGGAGCCGTTCTAATCTGATTTGTTTTTTACCATCTTACCACTGTCGTTTATACGATATGTTCCGCTATCTACAATGAAATAAAGGCCGGTATTCCTGCTATTGTTAACCATAATGAGCGAATCTTTATCAATACAATTTACTGGCGGTTTCATATCATTAAAACAGAGTCGGTCATACCCATCGGTTTCTTTATATCCATCACCAAAATCCCAAAAAATGACGGTGAAAAAACCATCCCGGGCCGGCCTTGGGATGTTATACCTGTTCTTGAGGATTTCCTTGTTTTTCAACCACCAATTAATTTTCCCTTGTTCAGTTAGAGGGAAATTCTTTACTAAAACATCGCTATAGTTATGTCTTTGGTGAACAGCTATGATCTTCACAGGACGTAACGACAACAAGAGGAGGTAAACCAGCAGGGTGCAACTAATAAGTAATGACGCACAAAACGCTTTTTTAATTTTAGATTTCATTGCGCTCACCTGTAATCTCTACAGTAGCTTCCATATTGGTCATGAATGGCCTGAAGCCAAACTGGTTGTATCGCTGGAGCACGAACCAGATACGGAAAAAATGGAACTGACTAAATTTTGTTTTCAAAATATCATCGCTATTCAAACCAAAATGGTCCTGTACCTTGTAATGTACCACTGTCCGGTAGCGATCATTATCAATATGCAGTGATTTTATAGTGATATGTGTAGCCCAGGTATCATGAACGGTAATGCCCATACCATTGTAATTATCCTGGAATCTGTCGAACTTTGGTAACTTACTACTTAGTATTGCATCTCTTAGTCTGTCCTTGTTTTCAACTGGAAAATTTTTTCTTTCCCAGTCTATACCTGTGCTAAATGCTTTTGATAACAAAATGCGTGTGCTTTTTTCCTCGGAAACATCTCTAATTATCTGTTCTTTCAATGCCCTGTTCAGCGCTGCATCCCGGAAAGTGGCACCCTTTTCGTTCTGCATGTGGTCGATCATCTTTTCAATCAGATGGCTGTATGGGCCATAAAGGGAAAATGTGCGTGATAGCGATCGGAGCTCATCAAACAGGATAATGGCGCACTGCTGGCGAGTGATTTTCTCACCGGCTCCGCGCAGATTGCAGCAGAACATGGACTGAGGGCGATCCAGTGAGGAACGTCGGGTTAACGTATAAGGATCAACCCGATCGGAAATATAATTCAGCTGGTATTGGGATTTCAGCTCTGCTTCGGAAAGGTCACCACAGCGCATATCGTCGGCGTTGTAGTCGTCCATGCGTTTCCGAGACTTGAAAAAGGTACAGGGGAACTCCAGGGCTGGCATAACTTCGCCTCCTTGCGTGCAATAATCCATAAGTGCGTTCAGATAAAGCCAAATTATACGCCGCTGACGCGGGCTGTATAATATTAGATGCTCGGCAGACAAAAATTAGGAATATGGCCCGATTTTAGCGTCTTTTTCTGCATTGGGTGGCACCAGATGAGGACATCCTAAGGTACGTTCCGTATAGCTGGTGTAAGCCCTGGAAAAAAGGATGATTTTAGTACTGTCTCAACCTGCGAGGACGGACTTATTCTTTTTTAAGTTTGATTATTTTACCCTCTTTTTTCATCCGATATTCGCCATCATTTAATATAAATATAGTGCCTCTGTTCCTGCTGGAACTGATTGAAAATACCCTGTCCTTTTCAATACAATTTACAGGCGGGTTCATATCATTAAAGCAAAGCCTGTCATTTTTACCTTCTTCTTTATAACCCTCACCAAATAACCAGAATGTCACATAAAAATGACCATCACTGTCAGGTTCAGGAATGCCATGTTTATCTTTTAACATACCTTTTTTTTAACCATCAGTTAATCTTTCCTTTATCCGTTGGCGGAAAAATGGTGACCAGAACATCACTGAAACCACTACTTCTGTGGTGAACGGCTATGATCTCCATGGGGCGCCCCTCAAGCCGTTCTCCTGCCTTAATCCATGCCTGCATCTGAATATCTTTCAGCTTTGCCATAGTGTTGCATTAACATTGAATAGTGCTTTGTACCCAAGCTGGAGCGAGGAAAGTACTTTGGGTACAAAGAAAATGCGCGATGTTATGCAACAGCATGAAAATAATAAAGCCCGCAATTAGCGGGCTTTATTGGTTTTCTGCTACTGAGTGCGACTGTATGCAACTTTACTCAATATTCTGAATCTGTAGATATTTAACGATGTAAGCTGCTGTTTTTTCTGTTTTTATATTTTGTTTTTGTTTTTTGGTACACTTTGTGGTACAGGTGGGGTTTGCACTTTATTAAGCTAAACCTCTTTGTAAATTTTCTAGGCCTAAATTCATAACAGTTTAGTCATTAATGTAGGTCTCTTAAAAAATACCTATTTTACATTAGGCTCGAGAACTGGTTCTACGCCTAAAATCTCTGCAACTTCACCTAACCTTTTTTTAGAAAACATCCATGCTTTTCCTCCAAAACGCAGATTAATCCACTTTCCACTTAGATCTTTAAAATCTTGTACATAATTAGTGGTATCGCCAGCTACAATAAATGCCTTTTCCGTATAATCGATCAATTTTATTGAGGTAGCATGAAGCTCACTTTCTTTGTTAATTGATTTATCTATAACTTTAGCTGTGACTTCTTCATTGTTTTTTGCTGCTTTTACCGCTTTAACATCCACAACTGTATTTACAGAAACTTCTCTTAGAACTATGGTTAAATGGCGCATCAATTTCATTTTTAATTCATCTGCGCTGCTATACTGCTCTTGAATTCCTTTATCCCTAATGCTTTTCTTGAAATCTTTTAGCTTTTCAAGCTGTTGAGTGTCAATAATATCTAAGTCAACTGGTTTCTTTGAATAATAAAGCATTACTGGTTTTTGCTGTTTAAGAAACCATCTTATTTCTTCGACAGTACCACTTTCCTCTAAACCTGTAGGAGAGCCTAACCTGGTCCAAAATGCCCCAATAAGCATGTCGCAACTTCTAACTAATTGATTATTTATAATTTCTTGAGGTCGGTCGCCCATAGTAGGTGCACTATGAGACTCCCATTTTACTGGTAATAATACAAATCCGTGTGTTTGAGAATTTAATGCATTCCACTCATAAAGACTGTTAGTTATAGCCTCTCTTTCCTCTGGTACGTCAGAAGGAGAAGCAATTAATACGTTTAAAACAGTAGCTGGAAACGACATTGCGCACCGCCTTTATTTCTTCAAAGGTTAAAGGACTATCCTAATATCAAAATTTATTCAAGCATGCCTTTTGTTTAATTGAAAATGCTACATTATCTTTATTTAATTACTCCCTATTTTATTATTTGATATTAATGAATAAGCTTTACTTTACCTAACATCTTTATATTCTGCGGCAAACCAAACTAATTCATAATCTTCTATTTTTCTCTCATCGTTTTTGCAATATGGTTTTGCCGAGAAAGTTATATAATATACCCCTTTGTTATTTACCT
The DNA here is from genome assembly GCF_051400835.1 of Erwinia artemisiae. NCBI lineage: Bacteria > Pseudomonadati > Pseudomonadota > Gammaproteobacteria > Enterobacterales > Erwiniaceae > Erwinia > Erwinia artemisiae. Next base: position 38,106 of record NZ_JBLFFM010000011.1, read on the forward strand.
TAACCGCATACGGGATAGTCCTTTCTCCATCAACGGGTATTTCCATTATTCTAAATATTTTGTTTTTTACGGCTCGATTAGATGAAACATTTTCATAATAACTTGGGTTGTAACCTTGTTCTGCTATTATTTTGTCGCCGCTTAATCTTACTCTTTTTACTGTAAGCGCATCATTATCCAAAAATAATGATATCTTCCTTTTTCCGACATTCTTAATTGTTATAACTGGATATAAGTAATACCCTCCATCGCTACCTGTTACTGAGGTTGTGTTTATATTCACAGTTGTGGATTCAGAATTCCTTATCCTTTCTTTTATTTCAAATAATTCTGTCCGCGCGCGTTCTCTTTGATCGAGGAGGTGATAAGTCATTGCTGCCCATATCAATGTTAAAGCCGTTACAACTGCAATAATAATATTATATGTGGCCTGGTGCCTTTTGAACGGGAAGCAAAAAGCCACGCCTGCATACTTAGCACAAGCTCTTGCTCTTGTCCTCCAAGACATTATCTAATACCCTTTTGAGAATTTTCATTTTCAGGGAAATCATCGTTCTTTATATCATTATATATGTTGACGACTTTTTTGTTTTGAGGTGGCATGGTAAGCTCTAACTTATTAATAACCATACTCATATCATCTTCTTTTTTTATTTTCCCTACCGCTTCCTTAACCGTCCCACTGATTTGTTCAGCAATCAATATATCACTCTCTTCTGCGAAAGTTGGATGAACATTTAAAAGTTCACAAACGGCGATAGTAAATGCTATCGTTGCAACTCTCGTATTACCGGTAAATCCAGTCCAATAATCGCCTGGTGACATGAAAGATTGTTGCGTTGTCAAGTTTAGTAAATCATCACTTGCTAAATGAGATAATCTACTCTTGATTTTTTCAATGCTGATGTCTTCATCAGAGGAATTTTTTTTATAATCATCTTCAACTATAGTTGCCAAAGCTTCTATTTTGTTTAAGACTTCGGCAAACTTTGTAACAGAATAGTGATGGATATCACTTTCTTGATTAATTCTTGAGCTTGAGTAAACAGTACCCTCGCTTATAAAAACAGTATTTATCCAATGGTAAATTGAGCGGAGATGTTCAGCAGCCGAGAAAACTGTTTGATTGGCCTTAAAAGATCGTTTAACAGCTTCGGGAATATTTTCCCGATTATATGATTGCCCCCAAGATACATCCCTACGTATTTTGAATTTTAAATCTCTCTCGCTAGTGCCCCCGTATTTAAGATTGTTTACTATATCATCAGAACTAAATGCATCAGAAGTAATTATGCCAGCAACGACAGTTCCTGAGCCGATAGTAAAAATCAAATCCCCTTTTTGCATGTGGAAAAGAAATTTTCTTACTTGGTTCACGTTAGCACTTATTATCTGACGAGAAAGACCTTCCTTTGCCGCGCTGGTGTAATATTTTTTTACAAGTAAATCAAAGTCATCTTCATCTATAGGGCCCTCATCACTAATAAAATCGTCAAAATGACCAATAGCAGCGATGTTGCCCATAAGAAAATGCTCATAAAATTCATAGTCTTTACCGGGTCGGACAACCCAACAGTTAGCATTCAAATCCATGTCCAAAATTGTACATTCAGCCATCCAAAACTCCCTTCACTTTTGTAGTACTATTAAAATTGAGACCGTTAATTTATGATTGTTAGCTGCGCAAAAATTTAATGCTGGTTTTTTATGGCGTTAAAATGTTTCAGCGAGGTGGCCTTATAAGGTGATAGCAGGTTCTGCGCGCAATGCTATCCCCGCCACGCCTGCCCGCTTTATGCATCACTTTTCATGCAGCTGCATGTACTGGCTCCGGCCGCGCCGGTACCGCTCTTACGTGTGCTTTTGGCGCGCATTATTTGCATGCAAATCCATGCAGCTCTTGCATGCATTACTATTTATACTCGTCACCGTGCAGAAAATCTTTACCTTTGCGCAAAAAAAATCCCCGCCGGTTGGCAGGGAGTGAATGAGGTTTTGGTTCAGTGCCGGAAGGCGCTTCCGTAGCGGCCCAGCGTCTGTGACTGGCGCTGAGGCGGCGGTGGAGGCGGGGCCTTGCAGACTTCGGGCTGCGGCGGCGCGGTAATCACCCGGGTGATACTTTCGCTGGTTTTGAACGCGCAGGAACAATCGAGATTGGTGCACTGATGATAACGTTCCTTAACCTGTTCGGACATGTAGCGGCTTGACCTGGCGTGCGCCGGGCTTTTGCAGTACGGGCAGTGCATCATGCCTGGTTCTCCTTCTGCTGTTTCTCAAGCTTCTCTTTACGCCCCTGTACCAGCAGGTGCATAGCGCACGGACTGTTATACAGCTTCATATCCACGCCGGTCAGCGCCGGGCGATAAACGCCAATCTCTGACACAACAGGCTCCGCGTCCATATCCAGCCGCGCGGCTTCCGCCTTATCGGCCAGCGTCTTGCCGACCTCGCGGGCGAGTATGGCTTCCGGCTCTTCGTGATGTCGCTCTGTATGGCGCCCCCGGTCGTTGAGCCGGAGCGACAGCAGCTTAAGACGAACGGCGCGTATCAGCGTCGGGCTGAGGTTGCGCATGGCGGCCTCCCACTGGCCCTCCACGTACTGCGTAAACGCTGCGTTGTGTGCGTTAACGTAGGCGTGACCGGTGTGCACGGCCTTTATCATCTCCCCCTCGTGCTCAAATTCCAGCTCCTCAATCAGGCCGGTGAACTCTTCGGCCAGCTCGCGGCTGACGATGCGCTGGCTGTGCTGCGCCCTCAGCTCGTCGGTGAGGTTACCGCGCAGGCTGCGAAAGCGGGTGCGCCAGCTGGTTTCCGCTTCCTTGCCGTTCTCAATGGCCGCCTCGCGCTCTTTCTTGCTGTGGGCAATGGCGGCGGTGATGTCGTTAATTTTCATCATCTGCGCGGTGTGTTCGGCTCTGGCTTCGGTCAGGCGGATGACGGCGGGGCTTTTATTCTCGCTCATGATAATTCTCTCTCTGTAAAGGATGTTTGTATTCTGCCGTGGCCCAGCGGACAACGCCTGCTTTCCCCGCCTGCTCATGGCTCAGCAAACAAACCCGGTGGCCCGCCAGGAAAAAGGCCCGGAAGGGCGTGTTTCCCGCGTCTCTGTCGGTATTGGGGTGTAACAGGGGTAACACGGGTTACATCGCTGTTTTAAATGCATTTTTATGAGATGGTTCTGTGTAACATTACGGGTTACAGCGGGTAACAGATGCGGTGTTACACCTGTTACCCTTTTGCTTTTATGTGGTGTAACAGCGCCAGCGCCCGGCTGACGCGGCTGTTACACCTGTTACCTCTGTTACCCTTAAGAAATAAGACTCGCGCACCCTTAGCCCGGCACCTCGCTGTTAAAGACGTAGAGCCTGCGCACGTTCATCTCTGGCGGGCGAATGCTGGTCTGTAGCTTACCGTCGTTGGCCGCCAGCAGGTATCCCCTGTCCGCACAGAGTCGGGCCACCTTGCGCGGGTCAAAGCCCCGGCAGATTTCCTTCCAGCCCGACGGCATCACGTAGAAGGTGGTCACCGTTTCGCGGCCCTGCGCGGCGTTGCCTTTCTCCACCCTGCGCCAGCCCACCATATTGCCGGGGCGGTTGCGCTCGTCGTGCCAGTCGGCAAAGCGGCTGTACTGGTTGGCGGTGAAGAAGGTGCGTACCTGCTCCAGCGCGGCCATGTCTTCCTGGTTGGCCGTGTGTCCCCGGTCTTTCAGCCAGGCGTTCAGGCAGACGCGCGTTGCCCGCAGCGCTTCGCCCTCCGGCCAGCCGGTGATACCCATGCGCGTCGCTAGCTCCCCGGCCATCGCCACCAAGGCAAAGCGGTTGACCGCACGGCCCACCTGATTGCCCGCGTCCTGCGGGGCCAGCGCGGCGGTGTACTCCTTCATCAGCGCCTTTGCCTGCGCCGTCAGCCCGTTGAGGTCGGCGGTCAGCGCCTTCAGCCACTCGCGGAACGGCGAACCGTAGTAGCTGGCCGTGGCCCATTCCAGATGCTCCGCCAGCGCCTTGCCGCTCTCAAAGCCGTGCAGCTCCTCAAACACGCCGAACTTACCGGAGTCGCTGGGTATCTGTATCATCCTGACCTCCATCCCGGCGAAGGTGCGCTCGCCCGCCTTTGCGGCGTGCTCCGTCAGCGACAGCTCGCCCGTGGACAGGAACAGCAGCCGCCACTGTTTGCGGGCGCGCAGCTCTCCGTCCGTTCCTGCCCGGCCCTTGCCCTGGCCGTTTGCCAGCATGTAGGCAATGTTACCCGCCTCGCGTCCGTCCACCTCGCGGATTTCATCGAGCATCATCGCCGCGTCGTTGCGGCGGCTGGCGGAGCCTTCCAGCGAGTTGCCGGTAGCCCGCCACGTCTGCCAGTAGTCCGGGCCGCCGCATACCGAGGTGGCCGCCTTCATGGTGGTGGTCTTGCCGTCGGTGGATTCGCCCTTCAGGTGGTAGCCGCCGCCGTCCATGCCAATCAGGCGCAGCAGCGGCGCGGCAAAGGCCAGGCTCACCGCAAAGGCCACGCGGGAGTTGCCGGTGCAGTAGCGGGAGACGTGCTCGCGCCACTCTTCGGTCGTGCCCGCCACCCGGAAGTCGCGCCCCTGTACCGAGGTGGTCTGAAGAATGACGCCTTCCGCGTCCTCGCCGTTCACCTCGTCCTGCAGGACGTAAACCTGTCCGTGCCAGCCGGTACGGCTCACGCAGGTGACGCGCCGCTCCGGCTTGCACAGTGAGATGTATTCCATCAGCCGGGCGCGGGCCTCGCCGGTGGTGCTGATGTACGACAGGCCGTTAACCAGCAGCACCCGGCGCAGCTCCTCGCCGCTGCCGCTCAGCATTTCCATCGGCATCGCCCACCTGCGCCGCTCGCCCCAGGTATCCTCCCACTCCAGCAGGCGGCCGAAGTTGCCGCCGTCGGCGTCGCAGGTAATGGCGGTGACGCGCAGCGGATTACAGATTTTCACGTTCTGGATTTCCGTTTCGCCGTTGCGCTGCACCTGCTTTTCATACCAGAGATAGTCCTGCGTCAGCCGGAACCCCTGCGGCAGACGCGTGCGGCCCTCACCGGACATCACCAGACCGTTACGGAAGGCTTCGCGGGCGCGGGTCACGCCGTGCTGGCGGTGAAAGTCGTTCCAGTCGGCGCGGATTTCGCCCGGCGGCAGCGTCACCCAGCCGCCCACCGCCTTCGCCGCCTTTTCCGCGAACGCCTTGCCCGGATTCTCGCCGCCGTCCTGAAAATCGTTGTCCCCGGCGAGGATGATTTTTACCTCCGGCCAGCGGGCGCGCAGCGCCTGCGCCACGTTCGGCAGGTTCCCGGCCGACACGGCCGCCACCACGTACCCGGCGGTCAGCTGGCTCACGGTCAGCGCCGTGGCCCAGCCTTCGGTAATCACCGCCTGCACCGGCGGCTCTGCGGGCAGCGGGGCGAGCGTCACGAACGCGCCCTTCATGGTGCTGCCCGGCAGCAGGCTTTTTTCCCCGCCCGGCGCTATCAGCTGCGCGCCGGTTATCGCGCCGTCCGTGGTGATTAGCGGCAGCAGCACCGAACCCGCCGGGAACGTCGTGCCGCTGATGCGCTGCGCCTGGCCGGTCAGCGTCACCGGATGGCCGATAAAGCCTTTCGCGGTCAGATAGTCGCTTTCGCCGGTGTGACCTGCTGCCAGCAGCGCGTTCACCGTAGCGGTCATGTCGCGCTTCGGGGCTTTTTCCCTGGCAGGCTTAACCGGCACATCCTGCACGTCGCGGAACTCCAGCACCTGCGCCACGGCCTGCGCCGCCTTCTTCACGCCGTCGCCCGTAACCCGTTTGACCAGGTCGAGGCCGTCACCGTTGCCGCAGTGGCTGCAAATCCACGTCCCGCGCCCCTCCATATCGTCAAAGCGAAAGCGGTCTTCTCCGCCGCAGTGCGGGCAGGGGCCGTGCCGGCCGTTGTCCGGCACCGTAATACCCAGCAGCGGCAGGATAGCCGGCCAGCGGCCCCGTGCGGCCGTGGCAATCTGTGTCACAGTCATGGCTCCCCCTTAACGGTCGTACAGCGAAATGCCGGTATCGCAAAAATCATCGAAGGCCGCCGGTAATACCTGATACAGCTCCGTCATCACCTGCACGCCGCGCTCCGTGAGCACCGGCGGCGCGGTCAGCAGCTCCGGCCTGACCATATCGCTCATGAGCGCCAGCGCGGCGGCCGCGCCCTGCGCCTCGCCGTACTCGTTCACCATCACGCTTTCAATGTGCAGGGCCACAGCCATTTCGATGCGCTCCACCGACAGCTTGTGCGGCCCCAGAATCTCGCTGCCGGTGTCGGCCAGTACCTTTTCCCGCCAAGCGGAAGCGATGGCGCGACGGTACAGGGCGGTGGTCAGCTCCGCCGGGAAAACCGATACGTGATGACTCATACCTTTGCCTCCGTCAGCGGAGCGCAGTGCCGTGCGACTTCTTTCAGGTCGGCGTACAGGTAGTCCATCAGCGCGGCCACGCCGGGTACGCTGCCGCCGAACGGCAGGCCGTCGTTCTGCGGGTGCTGCGCAAACAGCTGTTGCAGCAGGTCGCAGGCGTCCTTGGCCCGCTCCAGCTTCTCGAATGCGTCTTCCGGCAGGCCGTAGGCGTAGAAACGGCGGTTTAGCGGCAAGGGGCGGCCCTGAGCAGCGTGCTGCCCGTTTGATGTGTTCATGGATAACTCCGTTACTGAATGCGGTTACGGCTTACAGAAAGCGCGAATAGTGGTCTGTGCCCGGTGTCGGGCGTGGGCTGACGTCGGCGGTACGCGGGCGAACAAGCGTCACGGACGGATGCAGGGACAGGGGGCCAGAGCCGCCCTTACCGCCGGTGGCTTTGGTCAGCCTGCGCGGTGCCACTGCGATACGCTGATAGCTTGCCTCAAACCACGCCAGCGGGCCGGACGTCAGCTGACCGTCGCTGTCGTGACGATACAGCACCTCGTGGCTGAACGCCGGGTTGGCGGCCGCCACGGCAAAGGGCGCAGCGGTGAGGCGGATAATACAGACCGTCCAGCCCTGCTTATGCTGCCAGCGCTCGCCGGGTTGCGGATACTCACGCATGACGACCTCCCCGGCACGGCAGACGACCGGCAAAAAACAGCACGTAGTCGGCGGCCAGACGACGGCGGGCGCTGCGCTCGTCGTTCGCGGTTACCCGCAGCATCACCGGACGGCAAGAGCGCTGCGCACGGTTGATTGCGGCAAAGATCCAGGTACACTTTGATGTAGCCATATATGTGACTCCCAAGTTCATTTGTGGTCAGGCTTTGTGAGGTATTGCGAGTACCTTGCAGAGCCGCTTGTTTTCATAAGCTTTGTTGTATAAGGTACGTACCTTATGGTGCTTATTAAAGTAAAAGGTACGTACAATGTCAAGGGCTAAAGATCGCACTCCTAAAACCGGCGGCAAATCGCCGACCTTCCAGATCCGTATTAATCCTGAGCTAAGAGAACAACTCGATCTCGAAGCGGCCAAAGACCAAACCACTCTTGGCAACTGGTTCAAAGAGGTTGCAAGACAAGAACTTAAACGTCGTGGCATAGAGCCCAAAGGATGATGTTTCGCGGTGATGAGTCGCCGCATATCTATCAATGAGCACACTGCTGGCCTATCCATTCTTTTACCTCTTCGGCGCGCCAGGCAGTAATACGGGCGGAAATTTTTATCGGCTTTGGAAATGATCCAGACGCGACCCGCCTCCACAGCGTTGCTGACGAAAATGGCAGGCAGTGCATTAACTGTTTTTGCCTGACAAACCCGGTTTCAGGGATGATTCCGTAGGGTGTTTGATTCAAAAGAGGATCTCCTATCTCGTTGATTACAAATGATGTGGGATGAGACTAACGGAGACGAGCTGATGTATTCCACTGAAAATGGAATTCCAGGAAGAAATAAGAAATTCCATAAATAAAATAGAATTCCATCAAGATGCCAATAATAGATAGCGTAGGAGTGATTTTTTAATCATCTGAATTATAAGGTTTTTATTTTAAAGGGAATCTCTCTGCCTGTTATTGCCCTATATATCCATTTATATACTCACAGGTTCAACAAAATTGGCCAATACCGGCCAATACCGACCTCACACCGGCCAATACCGATATCAGAAGCATCGTTAAAGGTACTTTGTAGGTATGGTTTGGCACATTGACGCACATTCTGACTGTAAGCATGGCGCCCTGACATCCTTACACCGGGCGCGGTAAATGTTTACTCGTCATAGAGTGAGGTAAGCGACGTTCGCAACTTGTCGTAGAAAGAAGATTTACCCATCCCCTTTTTGCTTATGCCATTTGATTCCGCATAGTCGTTTAACAGTTTGTGCAGGGGTTCTATGCTGGGAGAACCGGCTTTGTTAATCCATTTCGTCGACCCGCTAGTCGACTTCTCCATAGCCAGATTGATCGCGAGCAGCCCTATGATTTTATGTAGTGATGCATTTTCCTCGTTTTTCTTATGCTCGCCGCGCTTATCCTGGAAATTTTCTTTAGCGATCGAAAGAGCCTTGTCATCTCCACACTGCAAAATGAGCTTTTCTCCATACTTTTTATACATCCGGCATAAAGAGAAAATACATCGTTCAGATAAAATTTTTGGTGTTATATCTTCTTCTATAAGATTAATGCAGGATGCAAAAATTATATTTGCTTCTATAGGGCTATTAGTTGCAATAGGCTTTGGATAAAATAAATCCAGCTCTTTTTTCTTCTCATTTGATTTCAAGAAAGCATAAATTCTTCTGTTAACCCGGATAAGATAATCAGAGTATGCACTGACTATATCTATCTTATCTTCTGGCAAATCTTCAGTTTTCGTATACGGATTAACATTAGCTAAAGCCCTTGCCAGCTCCTTTATTTCAATCTGGGGGTAATAGGTCAGCCTGTCAATAGCGCTACCCTTTGAAAAACTAAAATGCATTATACTGCCGCCTCTATTCCAGCCAGAAAATCAGCCATTTTATTTAGCGCTAATTTCCTTTCATTAAAGTAATTATGTCGGTTATAGATGCCTTCAACACCTTTGATGCGGTGGTTAAGACAACGCTCTGCCACCACTGGGTCGATACCTAAAAAGGCCAGATGCGTTCTGGCGGTTCGCCTGAAATCGTGGATAGTAAAGCCTTCTACACCTGCCATATGCGGCTTAAGCTTCGCCAGTGCCACAGGAAGGGTGCTTTCTGCAATATGAGGTATCATCCTGTTCTGCATCTTTCTTGCCGGAAGAACCCATTCGCTGCCTAAAGAGAGCTGTTTTAGCTCATTCAGCCAAATCAGAGATAATTCAGGAAGAGGAATATCGAGATTATCGCCATTCTTAGTGTTTTTTAAAAACCACACGCCTTCTTCAAGATTGAAGTCTTCCCATTTAGCAGAACACAGCTCCATTTTCCTACAGCAAAGAAGTAAAAGTAACTTAAAAGTTATCTCATTCTGTCGGCTAAATCCTTTAGCCATTTTCATCGCGCGGAAAAGTAATGCAATCTCTTCTTCTGACAGAAAACGATCTCTGGATCTTTCCTGACCACCTGCATCATTGTTATCAAACGCTGCCGCTGGATTAACACTCAAATACTGACGCTTTATACCGTAGTTAAATATGCGCTTTATCCAACGTAACACGTCATTAGCGATAGTGGGTGCGCCCCGTTGAACGATGCTCTGCAACATCCTATCAATATCCCCGGGCTTAACGTCTTCTACCTTTATGTTACCTATGTGAGGATTGATATCTTTTTCAATACGCCTGCGAAGAATATCAGGGTGTTTCCAGCGACCCACAATTTGCTTTTCGTAATACTCAAGCGCCAGGTCAGCAACGCGACGAGCATTCTTTTCTTTCTCGATTTTGGCAAGGGTGGACGCCTTACGCTCCTGCTTCTCTCCGGCGACGTCATAGCCTAAAGCGACTCGTGCCGATAGCTCTCTGGCTCTTTCACGTGCTTTTGCAAGGGACAGGTCACCATAAGAACCGATCCACATTGCACGCGCCTTGCCTCCATAGCTGTAGCGAAATCGCCATTTTGGGATTGAGAACTCTTTTCGGTAGCACAGATATAACCCGTTTCCGTCAGAGCGACCCTCAAAGCGTTCCTGCGACCTTAGCCAGGCTTTTATCTGTATGTCTGATAGCTTTCCCATTCTTCCTGCTTGTACCAAAACGATAGCGGTAAAAAATGTAATTGGTACATCGTATGGTACAGCAAAAGCGGGAGATTTGGCGAGAAGTGATGATTCCTGGTGAGACAATAAAACCCGTAACATACGGGTTTTATTGTTATTATGACATTACATGAAATCTAATGAGATATTACTCAATATTCTGAATCTGTTCACGCATCTGCTCAATCAGCACCTTCAGCTCAATAGCCGAAGTGGTAACCTCTGCATTGATTGATTTAGACGCCAGCGTATTCGATTCGCGGTTAAATTCCTGCATCATAAAGTCGAGGCGGCGGCCCACCGCTTCTTTCTTTTTCAGGATGTTATAGGTTTCTTTAACATGCGCTTCCAGACGATCCAACTCTTCCGCCACGTCCACGCGCTGCGCCAGCATAATCAGTTCCTGCTCAACCCGATTACTGTCCAGCTGAACCTGAGCCTCTTCCAGTTTGGTAACCAGACGTTCGCGCTGCCATTTCAACACGTCCGGCATCTGCGCACGTACTTTAGTCACTTCAGTACTGACGCCTTCCAGCCGTTGTTCAATCAATGATTTTAACGCGGCGCCTTCCGTTTCACGGGCGGCGATAAAGTCGTCCAGAGCGCTGTCCAGCGCGCTCAGCAACTCTGCGGAAATGGCATCCAAATCCTGTTCTTCTGCTGACATGACGCCAGGCCAGCGCAAAATATCGACCGGATTGATTTCGCCCTCGTCGCTCTGCATTTTGACCCAGTTGGCGGCTTTAACCAGCTGGATAGCCAGTTTTTCATTCAGCACCAGAGAGCTCTGCGCGCGCGCGTCTGCGTCAAAACGCAGATTACACTCGATTTTACCGCGGGTCAGTCGGTTGCGAATACGTTCGCGGATCACCGGCTCCAGGCCGCGAAACTGCTCAGGCAGACGAATATAGGTTTCTAAATAGCGCTGGTTTACGGAACGAAGCTCCCAGGCTGCGCTGCCCCATTCGCCTTTGGTTTCACGCCGGGCGTAGGCGGTCATACTGCGGATCATTATGCGTACCCGTTTTCAGAATAAGTTCAGGTGATTATAGCGGTGCCGGCCTTGCCTTAACAGGCATCTGGTCAAACTCTGACAAATCAATGGGATTGAGGCGGCGCTTACTATCGCGCCAGCTGCACAGAAACCGCGTTACCAGCAGGCTGTCATAGGCATTCGGCTGTGAAATCCGTATAATGCGCAGCCAATCACGATTTTCAAGCCGGAGAAAAACCATGCGTCCAGCAGGCCGTAATGCCCATCAGGTGCGTCCCGTCACCCTGACTCGCCACTACACCAAACATGCGGAAGGCTCCGTTCTGGTTGAATTCGGTGAAACCAAAGTCCTTTGCACCGCCACCATTGAGGAAGGCGTGCCGCGCTTTCTGAAAGGACAGGGCCAGGGCTGGGTAACCGCAGAATATGGCATGCTGCCACGCGCTACCCATAGCCGTAACGCTCGCGAAGCGGCCAAAGGCAAGCAGGGCGGCCGCACGCTGGAAATTCAGCGTCTGATTGCCCGTTCCCTGCGAGCAGCGCTGGATCTGAAAGCGCTGGGCGAATTCACCATCACGCTGGACTGCGACGTCCTGCAGGCGGATGGCGGCACGCGTACCGCTTCTATTACCGGCGCCTGCGTAGCGCTGGCAGATGCGCTTAATCATCTGGTCGCTATCGGCAAGCTGAAAGCCAACCCAATGAAGGGGATGGTCGCCGCCGTGTCTGTCGGCATCGTCAACGGCGAAGCGTTATGCGATCTGGAATATGTCGAAGATTCCGCTGCGGAAACCGACATGAACGTAGTCATGACCGAAGATGGTCGCATGATTGAAGTGCAGGGCACGGCAGAAGGCGAGCCGTTCAGCCATGACGAGCTGTTGACGCTGCTGTCGCTGGCTCGCGGCGGTATTGATACGCTGATTCAGGCGCAGAAAGCGGCGCTACAAGACTGATTTCCCCAGGCGACCAGAGAGTCGCCTTTTTTAATGATTGAGGAGCGAGACATGAAAGCCTGGCAGCGCCAATTTATCGAATTTGCTATTAATAAGCAGGTCCTGAAATTTGGAGAGTTCACGCTGAAATCCGGACGTAAAAGCCCCTATTTCTTTAACGCGGGCTTGTTTAACACGGGCCGTGACCTGGCGCTGTTAGGCCGTTTCTATGCGCAGGCGCTGGTGGATTCCGCTATCGATTTCGATCTGGTGTTCGGCCCGGCCTATAAAGGCATTCCTATCGCTACTACCACCGCCGTTGCGCTGGCCGATCACCACGACCGCGATGTGCCTTACTGCTTCAACCGTAAGGAAGCGAAGGACCACGGCGAAGGCGGAACGCTGGTCGGCAGCCCATTACAGGGCCGTATTATGCTGGTAGATGACGTTATTACCGCCGGTACCGCTATTCGCGAATCGATGGAGATCATCTCGGCGAATAAGGCGACCCTGGCCGGCGTGCTGATTTCGCTGGATCGTCAGGAGCGAGGCCGCGGACAGGCGTCGGCTATTCAGGAAGTGGAGCGCGATTACGGCTGCAAGGTTATTGCCATCATCACGCTGAACGATCTGATTAGCTACCTGGAAGAGAAACCGGAGCTGGCCGATCATCTGGCCGCCGTCCGGGCCTACCGCAAAGAGTACGGTATCTGACGAATGCGGGCCGCGAGTTGCGGCCCTTTCATTTCACACCGGCTGGAAGGCCAACCGCGGCCTTCCCGATTCAGATCAGCTGGCAGGCCAACTGTGGCCTTCCCGATTCAGACCGGCTGACAGGCCAACTGCGGCCTTTTCGATTCAGACCAGCTGACAGGCCAGCAGCGGCCAGCGCGTTTCAAATTCCACCGTCGGGCGATAGCGGAAGTCGGAACGCACAAAACGCGACAGCAAACCCTCACAGAAAGCCAGCAGCTGCGAGGCCAGCAGCGCCTCCTCCGTCTGGAATCCTTCGCCGGTACGCATTTTCTGCTCGCGCAGCACCTGCTTCAGCTGCACCTCAATCCGTTCGAACAGCTGGTTAATTCTGCTTTGCAGACGGTCCTGCTCGAACATCAACGCATGGCCGGTCAGAATACGTGATAAGCCCGGATTACGCTCACCAAAGCCCAGGATCAGCTGGATAATCAGCCGTAAACGCGGCAGCGTCTCTTTTTCATCCTGCAAGATTAGATTGATGCGCGTAATCAGGCTGTCTTCAATAAACTCAATCAGGCTGTCAAACATGCGGGTTTTGCTGGGAAAGTGCCGGTAAAGCGCAGCTTCAGAAACCCCCACGCTTGCCGCCAATTTGGCGGTAGTGATCCGCTGGCTACCATCGCTGGATTCCAGCATCTGCGCCAGCGCCTGCAGTATTTCTTCGCGACGATTCCTTTTCGCACTTTTTTTCTCTGCCATGTCCTGAAAGACCCCTGAAATATCACCATGTACGGGCAAGCGCCCACGCAACATCCGTGAGCCATCACGCTCACGGTGGAAATAAGGACGGGTACTCTGGTCGGTCGTTACTGACGACCCGAGTGGCCGAAGCCGCCTTCGCCGCGCACGCTGGCGTCGAAGTCATTAACCAGATTGAATTCAGCCTGAACGACCGGTACAAACACCATTTGCGCGATACGCTCGCCTGGCTCAATGCTGAACGTCTCCTGGCTGCGGTTCCAGACGGAAACCATCAGCTGTCCCTGATAATCGGAGTCGATTAGCCCGACCAGGTTGCCCAGCACCACGCCATGCTTATGGCCGAGGCCGGAGCGCGGCAGGATAACGGCCGCCAGCTGCGGGTCGCCAATATGGATAGCCAGGCCGGTCGGTACCAGCGTGGTCGCGCCCGGCGCCAGCTGTACCGCCTCGTCCAGGCAGGCGCGCAGATCGAGACCAGCGGAGCCGGAAGTGGCATAGGCGGGCAGAGGGAAAGTGGTGCCCACGCGCGGGTCTAAAATCTTAACGTCGATTTTTTTCTTCATAACGGCTGACTATCTCGTCCAGTAATTGTTGGCCCAGGAGCTGCTTATCGCCGAGCGGTAAGGCTTTATTCCCTTCCTGCCAGAAAAGATGCAGGGCATTGGTATCGCTGTTGAAACCGTGCCCGGCTTTTGAAACATCGTTGGCGCAAATCAGATCCAGATTCTTCCGAATCCTTTTTTGCCGGGCGTATTCTTCCACATTCCGGGTTTCCGCTGCAAACCCCACCACGTACGGGCGATTTTGCTGCATGGCCGCGACGCCCGCGACGATATCCGGATTTTTAATCATCTTCAGCAGGATTTCGTCGCCCTGCTTTTTGATTTTCTCGCTGGAGACTTCCGCAGCGCGGTAGTCGCCGACGGCAGCGGCCGCGATAAAAATCTGCTGTTCGGCGGCGCTGGCCATCACGGCCTGCTGCATTTCCAGCGCGCTTATCACGTCGATACGTTTGACGCCCGGCGGCGTGGCTAAGGCGACCGGCCCGGCGACCAGCGTCACGTTAGCGCCCCGTTTTGCGGCGGCGGCAGCCACGGCGAAGCCCATTTTACCCGAGCTGTGGTTGCTAATGAACCGGACTGGATCAAGCGATTCGCGGGTTGGGCCAGCGGTTACCATCACATTAAGGTGCGTTAAATCGTGCTGCGGCGTCGCCCAGCGGACGGCTTCGTCCACGATAGTCAGCGGATCTAACATACGGCCCGGACCGACGTCGCCGCAGGCCTGGCTGCCGCTGTCCGGCCCCCAAATCATCAGGCCGCGTGCCTGCAAAACCTGAAGATTATGCTGCGTGGCGGCGGCACGATACATCTGCTGGTTCATGGCGGGAACGACGGCAACAGGCGCCGCCGTCGCCAGGCAAATCGTGGTAACCAAATCGTTAGCCATGCCTGCGGCGACGCGAGCGATAAGATCGGCCGTGGCGGGTGCCAGGATCACCAGATCAGCCCATTTTCCCAGTTCGATATGCCCCATCGCCGCTTCCGCCGCCGGATCGAGCAGGTCGTCGCTGACCGGATGACCCGATACGGCCTGTAGACTCAGCGGCGTGATAAATGCTTTGGCTGCGGCAGTCAGCACGACGCGCACTTCCGCCCCGCGATCGCGCAGGCGTCTTACCAGCTCAGGCGCCTTGTAGGCAGCGATACCGCCGCTTACGCCCAGCACAATACGTTTACCGGTTAATGTCATAGTTTCTGCTCCATTGAGCCAGCAGGGCGCCCGCGCGCCGGAATTCCGCCATTTTATCATAATCCCTGCCTGCTGACTTTTAGCACAACGACCGTACTGTAAAGCAGCCCGGCAGACGGAAAAATGCATGGAAAACTACTGTATATAATGCCATGATTTAGCCAGCTACGGAAGGAGAAAGCGGATGAAGAAGCCATGGAAAAAAATGCCACCGCGCGAAAAGCTGGTGGCAGGCGGGGCCGGCACGTTAACGGATACGGAACTGCTGGCGATTTTTTTACGTACCGGCGCGCGCGGTGTCCACGTAATGACGCTGGCGCAACAGCTGCTGGAGGAGTTCGGTTCGCTGCACCGGCTGATGACGGCGGACAAAGACGCGTTTTTACGGGTGAAAGGCGTAGGCGTGGCGAAGTATGCCCAGCTGAATGCCATTGCCGAACTGGGCAGGCGTTTTTTCACCTGTGCGGATTCGGTAAAACAGGCCATGCAAAGCCCGGGCGATATGGTGAATTTCCTGCACAGCAAGCTGGCGCATCGTGAACGGGAAATATTTATGGTGGTTTTTTTTGATAATCAGCATCGGGTCATTCACACCAGTGAAATGTTTGCGGGCACTATAGCCAGCGTAGAGGTGCATCCGCGTGAAATCGTGCGTGAAGCGCTGAAGCAAAACGCGGCGGCGATTATCCTGGCGCATAACCATCCCTCGGGCATTTCGGCGCCCAGCATGGCAGATCGCGATGTGACTCAACAGGTTAACGACTGCTGCAAGCTGTTTAACATCCGCGTGCTTGACCATATTGTTATCGGTCAGGGCGAATATGTTTCCTTTGCGGAAAAAGGCTGGCTGTAATGCGGAAAAAAGCGGCAAACCGTGTTTTTTCCCACGTAGCGGCGGTGCTTTTTCCGTTCAAATGCGGCAATTTTGCGCGATCCAAAGGGATCTTTATCTGTTCGGGACTTGAGCACCAGCGTTGCAGGGCGTATACTACGCCACCTTTGAGAATCTCGGGTTTGGCATTTGGGCCTGCTCAGCGGGTTCACATAGAACTCGCCTGGATGGGCTAAGAGCCTGACGAGGCGGCCAAGACCTTATTTTTAAAGCTCGAGCTTATTTGATTTTTGGAGAATTGACATGTCACGAGTCTGCCAGGTAACTGGAAAGCGTCCGGTGACGGGTAACAACCGTTCCCACGCAATGAACGCGACGAAACGCCGTTTCCTGCCGAACCTGCACTCTCACCGTTTCTGGGTTGAGAGCGAAAAGCGCTTCGTTACACTGCGCGTATCTGCCAAAGGCATGCGCGTAATTGATAAAAAGGGTATTGAGACGGTTCTGGCCGATCTGCGTACCCGCGGTGAGAAGTACTAAGGTAAGGAACTGAAACATGGCTAAAGGTATTCGTGAGAAGATCAAGCTGGTTTCTTCTGCTGGTACAGGTCACTTCTATACCACCACGAAGAACAAGCGTACTAAGCCGGAAAAACTGGAACTGAAGAAATTCGATCCTGTTGTCCGCCAGCACGTGATCTACAAAGAAGCTAAAATCAAGTAATTGACTTTAGCGACTGAAAAACCCTGCCTCGGCGGGGTTTTTTCTTTTGTGCGCCTGAAAACATTTGCACGTCTGAAAACATCTGTACGCCTGAAAACATCTGCGGGAGGTTTGTATGCCGGAATTACCAGAGGTTGAAACCAGCCGACGCGGTATCGAACCGCACCTTGTCGGCGCCACCATTCTGCACGCCGTGGTGCGCAACGGCCGGTTGCGCTGGCCGGTCTCGCATGAAATCCACAGCCTCAGCGACCAGCCGGTACTCAGCGTACAGCGCCGCGCCAAATATCTGCTGTTGGAGCTGCCTGAAGGCTGGATCATCATCCATCTTGGCATGTCCGGCAGTCTACGCGTGTTGTCAGAAGAAGCACCGCCGGCGAAGCATGACCATGTGGATTTGGTGATGAGCAACGGCAAAGTGCTGCGCTATACCGATCCTCGCCGCTTTGGCGCCTGGCTGTGGAGCAGCGATCTGGCCGCCAGTAACGTACTGGCCCATCTTGGCCCGGAGCCGCTGAGTGAAGCTTTTAACGCGGATTACCTGTTTGAGAAGTCGCGCAGCAGGCGTACGCCGGTCAAGCCCTGGCTGATGGACAACAAGCTGGTGGTGGGCGTTGGCAACATTTACGCCAGCGAATCGCTGTTTGCCGCCGGGATCCATCCCGATCGACCGGCAATGGCGTTGACCAGAGAAGAAGTGGTTCTGCTGACGGAAACGATCAAGGCCGTACTGCTGCGATCGATTGAGCAGGGCGGCACCACGCTGCGTGATTTCCTGCAGTCGGACGGTAAACCGGGCTATTTCGCGCAGGAGCTACAGGTCTATGGCCGTGCTGGCGAACCCTGCCGCGTTTGCGCTACGCCGATCGTAGGCGCCAAACACGCGCAGCGCAGCACCTTCTATTGCCCGACCTGTCAGAAATAATCAGGCGGAGAGCTTTGCCAGCAGCGCGCTGTGCACCGACGGCGGCAGGAAAGCGCTGACGTCGCCGTGATGGCGCGCCACCTCTTTGACCAGCGTGGAAGAGATAAACGAATATTTTTCTGAAGGCATCAGAAACACGCTTTCCAGCTCCGCCAGCAGGTGCCGATTCATATGCGCCAGCTGCATTTCGTATTCAAAATCGGACACCGCCCGCAGGCCGCGTACCAGGACGTTGGCCTGATGATCCCGCGCGAAGTTCGCCATCAGATCGCTGAATCCTACCACTTCCACATTCGGCAAGTGTGCGACCACCTGTTGCGCCAGCGCCACGCGTTCATCCAGCGAGAACATCGGCTTTTTACTGGGGCTGGCGGCAATAGCCAGGACGATATGGTCAAACATTAACGCGGCGCGCGTGACGATATCCAGATGACCGTTGGTCATGGGATCGAAAGTGCCGGGATAGATCGCTTTTGTGCTCATAGGCCGCCTTTGCCGGAAGCGTGGGAAGAGTGGTTCAGCGCCCAGAGCGCCGTGTATTTATTGAAGGTGTACTGCGCGTTAACCACGGCAAGCAGCCAGCCCTGTTTGCCATCCAGAAAACCGGCGCGCAGCACCAGCGTTTTCAGGAAGGCGCCCAGCGTATGGGCGAAAATTGAAAACAGGCCGCACTTTTTCCCCTGGTGGTGACGCTGCTTCGCCCAGGCTTCGGCATAGGCGAACTGCTTCCACTGAAACGCAGAGAAATCGCGGCAGGTCAGATGCAGCAGATCGCCCTTCAGCGCCACCACCTGCGCCCCTCTGGCTTCCAGCGATTCATGCACCTGATGATCGTTATAGCCGTATTCACGTGGATAGAGACGAGTCACGCGGTCAGGATACCAGCCGCTGTGGCGCATAAAACGCCCCAGAAACAGATTGCGGCGGCCCAGGCTATAAACCGTGGCGGGCGCGGCAGGCTGTTGCAGCACGGATTCGATAGCGGCGCGCAGCTGCGGCGTCACGCGCTCGTCGCTGTCGATCATCAAAATCATCGGATGCGTGGCATAGCTTTGCGCCAGCTGGCGCTGTTTGCCGTAGCCGTGCCATTCGCGGGAGTGAAACACTTTGGCGCCATGGCGGGCGGCGATTTGCGGCGTGCCGTCGCTGCTGCCGGAGTCCAGCAGCACAATCTCGTCGGCCCAGTTCACGGACTCCAGACATTCCGGCAGCAGCTCGGCTGCGTCTTTAGCGATCAGCACGACCGACAGAAGCTGACGTGAAGGCATTTAGTGATTCCGCTGTGGCAGATAGGGTTCAAGTAACTGTAGCAGACGCTGTAGCGCGCCCTGATTCTGGTGCAGTACCTCTACCGCATGGCGGCCGTAGTAAAGACGATAGTCTTCGTCGGTCAGCAGCGTGCCGATCTCTTTATCCAGCGAGTCGGCATCGGTTACGGCGATCAGGCCGTCCGCCTGCTGAAGTTTTGCACAGATATCTTTGAAGTTAAACGTATGCGGCCCCATCAGCACGGGGATAGCATGCGCAGCTGCCTCCAGCGGATTATGTCCGCCGCGCTCCACCAGGCTGCCGCCGACGAAAGCCAGATCGGCGATGCCGTAAAGCAGCATCAGTTCGCCCATTGTATCGCCAATCACCACCTGGGTGCCGCTGGAAGGGATCTCGCCGCTGCTGCGTAGCGTGTAGCTGAAGCCGGCCTTTTGCGTCATGTCGCGAGCCGTGTCGAAACGTTCCGGATGGCGCGGTACCAGGATGAGCAGCAAAGAAGGAAAACGCGCCAGAAGCTTGCGGTGTGCTTCCAGAATAATGCTTTCCTCGCCTTCATGCGTGCTGGTGGCTATCCATACCGGACGACGCGGCGCCCACTGCCGACGCAGCGTGACCGCGCGGGCGGCCAGCTCGGGCGTTACGGAAATATCGAACTTCAGGCTGCCGGTCACCGCCAGCTGGGAACGCTTCAGGCCAAGCGCCACAAAGCGTTCGCCGTCTTCCTCGTTCTGCGCCGCGATCAGCGTGATCTTTTGCAGCAGACGCTGCATAAATTTACCGAGCTTGCCGTACCCTTTCGCCGAACGCTCCGACAGGCGGGCGTTCGCGATGACCAGCGGGATTTTTCGGGCGTGAAGCTGCGCGATCATATTCGGCCACAGCTCGGTTTCCATAATGATGACCAGCCGCGGGCTGACATTATCCAGAAAACGGTTCATCGAGCCGGGCAGATCGTAAGGCAGATAGACGTGATGAACATCTTTACCGAAGGCGGAAGCCGCCCGTTCCGAACCGGTCGGCGTCATGGTCGTCACGGTAATCGGCATCGTGGGATAACGGTGGCGCAGCGCCCTGACCAGCGGCACGGCGGCCAGCGTCTCGCCGACAGAAACGGAGTGCAGCAGTATACCGTCCGGCTTGACCTTGCCTTTACAGTAGCCGTAGCGTTCGGCCCAGCGCTTCCGGTAGGCGGGCGCTTTTCTGCCGCGTAACCAGAGCCGGAGCCAAATCAGCGGCTGAATAAGATAGAGCAGGACGGAATAAATTGTTGTCATCACAGTGTTTACGAATTACGGAGTGACTCGCGTCAGAAAGTGCCGGAAAAGAGAAACATTACCGCATGTTAGCAGATAAGTCGCGCATGCTCACACCTTCTTCTCAGGCCTGTCGCAACACTTGTTGATATAGCGCATGAAGCTGCCCTGCCAGGCGCTGCGGCGAGCAGGGGAGAACGCGCTCCCGGGCCGCATCGCCCATGCGCGCATCAACGCTTCTGAGCGGGATGGCCTGCGCGGCGGCGCTCAGTGCCACAATATCCAGCGCGTCGCAAACGTAGCCCTGTTCGCCGTTAACGATAAACTCTGCGCCGCCGCAGGTGTCGCTGGTGATGACCGGCAGACCGCAGGCCATCGCTTCCAGGATCACGTTAGGGAAAGGATCGTAAAGCGTGGGCAGGATCAGCGCGTCGGCCGCATGGTAATAAGGGATCACGTTGTGCTGCACGCCGACAAAGTGGACGCGTTTTTCGCAGCCCAGCGCGCGAGCGTGGCTAAGATAGCGGGCCTGCTGTTTATCCTGACCCACCACCAGCAGGTGCGCTTCGGTAGCGGCCAGGGCGCTGATGGAGGCCCTTAATCCTTTGCGCTCGAAACCGGAACCGACGTAAATAAACACTTTGGCTTCGGCAGGCAGACGCAACGACGCGCGCGACTGCTGGCGCTCGGCCGGCGTGGCAGGCTGAAAGCGCTGCGCGTCAATCGCGTTGTAGATCACCGCGAACTTCTCTTCCGGCACCTGAAAGCAGCGCATGATGTCGTTTTTTACCATCAGCGAATTACAGATGATTTTTTTCAGCGCAGGTGAGCGGAACATCTCTTCTTCCGCCGCCATCACATAGCGATGATAAGGGCTTAAATCGGCCAGCAGCTTTTGCACGGGCGAAACGATGCGCGCTCTTTGTGCCAGCCAGACGCGATGCACGCCGTCGCCGGCGCGGAAAATATCGCAGCCCGCAATGCGCTCGTGGCTTTGTACGATATCAAACTTCTCTCGCTGCCAGCATTCACGCGCCGCCAGCGCAAAGCCGCGCTCGCGCGAGATGCGTCCCCATTTTTTCGGGTTACAGATATGCAGGTGCCATTCCGGTTTCGGCTCGCCCTGCCAGCTGCGGGTGATGATGTTCAGATCCAGACTGTCATCGTCCAGCGCCTCCAGCGCCCGCGAAATAAACCGCTCCGCGCCGCCGTCCGGGCGATATTTTTGCCGCACTATAGCCAGTCGTACTTTACTCATCCAGATAGTTCCTTGCGGCTTTGACCACGTCATCAAGTGGGATGGCAGAAAGATAACGGGTCTCGGTCCTGGTATTAATGCTGTCCGGCGAAGGGAGAGGCGCATAGTCGCCGGCCCAGATCACCTGATTATTGTCGCCCCAGGGACGCCACTGCTTAAGCTTGGTCGGGCCAAACAGCGCGATGCACGGCGTATCCAGCGCGGCGGCCATATGCATCGGCGCGGAATCGACGCCGATAAACAGGCGGGCATGATCGATCAGCGAAGCCAGCTGCGGCAGCGACAGCTTTCCGGCCAGCGAAATCGCTTTGCCGGGACACAGCGAGAGAATATGGTCGATCATCGCCAGCTCTTTTTTGTCCGGCGCGGCGGTCAGCACGATATCGATCTGCTCAGAGGCCAGCGCGGCTATCAGCCCGGCCACTTTGTCATCTTCCCAGCATTTAAAAATCCAGCGCGAGGTAGGCTGGATAACGATATAGGGACGCGTAACCTTGCTTTGCGCCAGCACGGTTTGCGTATGTGACCAGTCGCTTTCGCTGTAGTGCATCGCTGCCGGGAAACCGGAAAAGGGAATATTCAGCGGCTGTAGCGCGGCCAGGTTTTGCTCAACGGTATGCAGCTGGCTGTGGTTGCTGGTGGACACGAGGTGCGTATGCGCCCGTTGCCAGAAGGCGTTGCGACGCTTGTTGTAAGCGAACCCAATCCGAACCGGCGCGCCGGAAAGGGCGGTGATAATCGCGCTGCGCCACTGATCGGCCAGGTTGATGACCAGATCGTAGCTTTCCTGGCGGATCGCCTTAAGCAGCGCGGCTTCATGGCGCAAATGCGCCAGCGTTCCCTCGTTTTTCCATTTGCGATCGATAAAGCGCAGCTGACGAATATGCGGATGCGCCTGCAGCATCGGCAGCGTCTCTTTATAGAGCAGCACGTCGACGGCGGCCTGCGGATAGCGCTGGCGCAGCGCCTCAATAACCGGCGTGGTAAGCAGCATATCGCCATGGTGACGCAGCTTGATCAGCAAAATCTTTCGCGGCGCAAAGGAGGCGGGAATCGACGAAGAAATGGCCATACTCATGGGATCTCAAAATAAAGTGGACCGATTGTAAGGGAAAGCTCGTGCAGGAAAAAGGCGCCGCGCATTACGAACGACGCCAGCGGTAAATCCGGATCAGCCAGAGCAACAGCTGATACCACTGTTTAACGCCGCGCGCGTTGCGCAGCATCCTTCCCGGCGTTTTGCTGGCGAGCAGATCCGCTATCATCGCCTGCCGTGCTTCAGCATCAGGTTCACGCCGTAAAGCGTGGCAAACGGTCAGCGCCTCTTTGGTTACCTGACGATAAATTGCCGGACCAATTTTAACTTTATCGCGATAGCGCAGGTTGATCTCATCCAGCATCCGGGCGATTTTCAGATAATGCCGTTGATACTCGACGTTTGCCATACCGCTGCGTTTGCGGTTGCTGATGGACTGGTCGTGAACGTAATACCGGTACAAAACCTTATCGGTGTAGCGAACGCGGCGAGCGTTCAGCATGAGTTCGGTCGTCCACGGGATATCCTGATGGTGCAGGCCGGGTTCAAACTGGAGATCCAGCTGGTCGATTAGCGAACGGCGATAGATGCCCAGCCACACGACGTGCAGATAGCGGTTGGACGCCAGCGCCTTGTTCAGCCATTCTGCGCCGCTCAGCACCGGCGTAGCCTGTAGACGGTCGGCAGGGATAAGCGTTTTTGCCCGGCCCGATCCCCAAAAAACGCGCTCGGCGTTACACTGCGCCACATCCAGATCGTCCTGTTCCGCCATGGCGATCAGCGTGCTGTACATCTCTGGCGAAAGCGTATCGTCGGCGTCGGGGAAAGTGACATATTTGCCGCGCGCTATCGCCAGCCCGGCGTTGCGGGCGCGGGAAACGCCGCCGTTAGCCTGGTCGATCACGGTGATATGGTCATATTCGCTGGCGTAGCGGTGCGCCAGCTGCGCCGAAGCATCCGTCGAGCCGTCATTGACGATGATGATTTCCAGCGAGGCCAGCGTTTGCGCCAGCATAGAGTCGATAAAAGCCTGAAAGCTGGTTCCGGCGTTATACATCGGGACGATCGCGCTCAGCAAAGGCGCTGAGGAGGTATCTTGCGGTTTCATGCTCAGGATGACGTCTTCTTTTCTTGTAATGGCCGCTTGCGCGCGCAGATAAAATCATAAATATCGTCGAGCTTGCGATTATCCAGCTCGTAAAGCTGCTCGACGGGATGATTAAACTTATACAGGGCGTGAAAAACAAACGACGACGGCGCGATATGATTCGGCCCGATTAACAGCACGTCGCCCAGCGGACGCTGCTCTTCAACGCAGCAAGGCCCGTAGATCAGGATCACTGGCACATTTTGCGAGTCAGCGATGTAGATGTTGCCCGAGTCGGAGGCGATGTAAAAATCCATCTGGCTGATGGCGTAGGGCAGGCCTTCCAGCGAAACCTTACCGATCATGTTAACGATGTTATCGCTTTCACCCACCACTTTATTGAGCTCGTGCAGGCGAGTAAGTTCATTTGGCGCGCCAAAAACATAAAACAGGCAGGGCAGCCCGCTCAGCCTGTCGAACAGGGCTTTCCAGATCGTCGGCGGAATGGTTTTCGCCTGGTTGCCGGCCGAAATACTGATGCCGATTTTGATCTTGTCCGTTCTGAACACTTCTTCCGGCGTAGTGTCCGGCTTCAGCAGCGGCAGCGTGGCGTGCTTGGGATAGCTTTCTTTGGTCAGCGAACGATCGGCCAGCCTGAGGTAGTTTTCCAGGGTTAGCGAATACTTATCATGTTCCACGGTGCCGGTCGCGGTCAGATAAAAGATCCCCTGATACCATTTGCGGCGGTACATCGACAGAAACTGCTTGTTGCTCGCGTTACAGCAGGCGGCATAAAACAGATTGGTATTATTGGGATGCAGCAGATAGACGTTTTCATAGCGATTCATCAGCTTCAGGGCCAGCTTCAGCTTGCTGTACGTGCTGCTTTTATGCTCTTCAATATAAAAAATGTCCGCCAGCGTGCTGTCGTGCTCCGCCAGCGGTGCAACGGTACGGCTCAGCAGCGCGTCGCTCTTTTCAAGATGCGCCAGCAGGGGGGTGATATTGACAAAATCGCCGATTTTCGCCGTCTGGATCACCAGATTACGGGCCTCTTTTTTATGGCTGAGTTTCATCAACAGCTTAAAAGGCAGTAAAAGTAAAAACAGCAACACATAATTCACGCTCTGTTCTCCCTGAGCGAAAAGTGCCGGTATTCAGTTGGCACAGATGACGTTCGTGACGTTTTCACCGTGCTCTGATAGCCGTTTTCGGTTATGAGCGTATTCATACTGAAACCTTAAAAGATAAAAATGCGCGTCCGGCCAGGCCAGGGAGCGCGCCAGAATAATGTCTGACCCTCTCAGACATTTCCGATCCGCAAACGTTGCGTGGGCTTAAGAAGCGATCAGCGCAAGATACTGTTTGCAGATTGCTTCGATGCTGTAAGCCTCCAAATCAAGCTGTGAAACATCAGGCGGGTTTGACCAGACGTCCGCGATAGTTTCCGCCAGCGAATCCACATCCAGGTTCGCCAGGCCGCGAGCCAGTTCGCCGGTCATGATCGACACGGGGCCGCCGGGACAGCGCGTACTGACTACGGGCACCTGGCAAATCAGCGCTTCTACCAGCACGTTGCCGAAGCCTTCGCTGTCCGAGCTGACCACCAGCAGCCTCGCGTTGCGGATCCAGGGATAGGGGTTGCTGGTAAAACCTTTAAAAATTACCCGATCCTGAATGCCCAGCGTTAGCGCCAGTTTCTTAATTTTTCCTACTGCTTCATCCGTGCCCTGGCCGATTAAAACCAGCGGCGCGCTTATCCCCGTTTTGGCATAGGCGCGCAGCAGCCTGTCGTGGCGCTTGGTCTGGTGAAAGCGGCCGACGTGGATCAGATAGGGTTCGCCCGCCATCTCGCAGGGCTGCATAGCCGCGGTACGAACGGTATCAAAATCGAAAGGGTTGAAAATGATCCGCTCGTGCTTTGGCTGTATCGCAAAGGAGCGTTTCAAATCGCTGACCACGTACTGAGAGACGCCGATGATATTGCGGTTTTGATATACGCGGCGCGTTTTCAGTTTCTTCTGCCACAGGGAAAAGCCCTGCCGGTGGGCCAGATAAGAGGCGGAAAAGACGCCGTGCAGGCAAAACCAGGTCTTGTCCTTGTCGAGATGGCGACAGCGGCTGACGATACGGTCGGTTTTGTGCAGGTGCGATACCACCAGGTCGAAACGGCCCTGCTCTTTTTCGGCCTGCATTATCGCCCGATCCAGGCAGGCTGCGCGCCGGCTCAGCTCCGTAAGTTTCCGCCAGGGCATATGGCAGGTATCCTGAATGACCTGATAATCCAGCCCGGCAGGAATGGCGTAATCGCAGACGGCACGCAGCGAAAACAGCGAAACCCGATGACCGCGCTCTATCAGCCCTTTGGAAAGCGTCAGCACAACTTTCTCCGCGCCGCCGCCGGGCAGACCATCAATGATCATTAATACGCGCTTGGACAATTTTGTACCCTTAGCAGAGAAAATCATGCGGTGCCGACCGATTCCAGGCCACTAACCGCACGAAAAAAAGCATTTTTTTATCTAGTCGGGCAAGTCCCTTGCCGTAGCCCGGTAAAGCTGTCCTGCCGATCCTGTCAGGCTGAGCCAGTTTTATCTGTTTATCTTAGAAAAATAAAAAAGATAGCGCCATAGCCAATCGCTTTCGCGCCGTTGCGCTGCAATTACTGTTGCGTCCCGTCATGCCGCTGTTACCATACCGGCAGAGTTAACACGAGGTTAACGCGGAGCGCCGCATCGACATGAAAAAACCTGCTTTCTTAATCACCATCGATACGGAAGGTGATAATCTCTGGCGTAATCGCTCTGGTCAGGTGACCACCGAAAATGCCGCCTGGCTTGCCCGCTTTCAGCAGCTTTGCGAGAAATATACCTTTAAACCGACCTGGTTGACGAACTATGAAATGGCCGTCGATCCGGTTTATATCGATTTTGCCCGCGATGTTATCGCTCGCGGCCAGGGCGAAGTAGGCATGCATCTGCACGCCTGGAACAGCCCGCCAGCCTATGAATTAACCGACAACGACTGGCAGCATCAGCCCTATCTGATTGAATACCCTCGTGAAGAGATACGCAAAAAAGTCGCTTTTATGACTGAGCTGCTGGAAGAGACGTTTAACGTCAAAATGCTCAGCCACCGTGCGGGACGCTGGGCGTTCAACGAGTATTACGCTCAGCTGCTGGTCGAACACGGCTACCGGGTTGACTGCTCGGTGACGCCGGGCGTGAACTGGCGGTTTTCCCCGGGCGCGCCGCAGGGCAACGGCGGCACGGACTATACGCACTTTCCCCGCTCGGCTTACCATCCCGATAGCGCAGATATTTCTCGTCCCGGCAATTCACCGCTGCTGGAAGTGCCGATGACCATCCGTTATAAGCACTCCGGGCTGATGAATGCGGTTAAACAGGGCTACGATCGCCTGCGCGGCAAGCGCCGCAGCCCTTCCGTTTACTGGCTGCGCCCGACTGGCGGCAACGCGCAGCAGATGATCGACCTGGCGGAAAAAACGCTGGCGGAAGGCGCTGACTACGTAGAGTTTATGCTGCACTCCAGCGAGTTTATGCCCGATGGCAGCCCGACCTTTAAAACGGCGGCCGATATTGACCGGCTCTATGACGATCTGGCGCAGCTGTTCAGCTGGCTGCAAAGCCGCACTCATGGCATGACGCTGGCGGAGTATGCCGCCGCGAAAGCCGGCACCTGAACAGAAACGAGGCCGTTAAAGGCCCCGTTTTCTCACCGTCAGCATTTTCCTTTTATAACTCGTCCTGATTTTGCCGTTCAGCAAAAAACGCCCCAGGCCGACCTGCGCGATCCGTGCTCTCACTTTGTCGCCCTGCGAGGTCCCTCGCAGATCGGCATGGTAGCGGTTGGCGATATCCAGCCAGTGGCAGGTGATCAAATGCTCATAGCGCGGCGGTAAAACCTCGTCCATATGCGCCGTTGCGGCGATCAGACAGGCAATTTTGTCGGCATCAATAGCGGACGACAGGCTCTGCTCATGCTTACGGTAGAGATAAAAACCGGCGGAGGTAAACAGCGTTTTTTTGCTCTGCATCAGCAGCTGCGGAAACAGCCAGCTATCTTCGTAGCAGATAAAGTCCGGAAAGGCGTGCTGCTGAATAAGCTCGCGTGAGAAAAACTGGCCGATAAAATGCGCCTGATAATCACGATGGATCAGAAAGCGCTCTACGGCATCATGCGTGGTCAGCTCCTCAGGCTCGGCAGGCTGCCACTGCACCGTGGGCGAGGCGTGCCGCACTTCGATAATTTTACTGAGCAGAATATCCGGCGAGGTCTGGCGCAGCGTCGTCAGCCGGTGCGCCAGCGCGTCGGGCAGCAGCATATCGTCGCCGTCCACCATTAAGACATAATCGCCGCGCGCCAGGCCTACCGCGTGGTTACGCACTTTGCCAACGTTGCGATAGTCGGTATGGCTGCTGCGAAGCTGCGGCAGCCGCGCCGCGTAGCGCTCAATAATGCTCTGCGTCGTATCCGTGGAAGCGTCGTTCACCACGACTATCTCTGCGCGATCGATCGCCGCGCCCAGCGAAGCGACGACGCTTTCCAGCGTATCGGCCAGCGTCTCGCCGCAGTTATGGGCGGCAATCAGTACGCTCAGCGCAGGGCTGTTCATGACTTTTCTTCCGGCGAGGAACCCAGCAGCGGCATCAGCTGCGCCATCACGTTTTCGGCAGAAATAGCCGCCATGCGATTGCCCTGCGCGGGTTTCAGTACAAACTGGTTTTTGCCATAGCCGCCGATCAGGCCGGGATCGGTGGGGCCGTACAGCGTGATATTAGGGCGATCCAGCGCCGCCGTTAAATGGCTAAGCCCCGTATCTACCGACACTACCGCGGCGGCGCCCGCTAACGTGCGCGCCACCTGCTCCAGCGTAAGTTTGGGCAGCACTTCCACATAGTCGAAGCCAGCCGCCAGCCGCTGCGCGCGCTGGTGCTCATGTTCCGCGCCCCACGGCAATTTGATCCGCAGGCCGCTGCCGTTCAGCAGCGTAATCAGCTCACGCCACTGCGCTTCCGGCCAGTGCTTTTCATCGCGCGTGGTGGCGTGCAGGAAGACCAGATAGCGGCCGTCATCCGGCGAAGGCTCACGCATAAAATGTTGCGCGATAGCGTAATCGCCAGGCGTCTCCGGCAGCGGATAATTCAGGCTTTTGGCAAACAGCTCGCGCGTGCGCTGCACGGCATGCTGCTGCTTATTGATTTCATGGCGTTGGTCATACCACCAGCTGGCGAAAGGTTCGCGCGCGCTGCGGCTGTCCTGACCATGCTTGACGCCTTTAGCGATGCGCGTCACCAGCGCGGCGCTTTTGATCAGGCCCTGCGCGTCAATCACCATGTCATACTGGCGCGACTGTACTTCGCGCTTGAACAGAAAGCGTTCTTCGCGCACTTCGCTACCGAACCAGTGCTTGCGCCAGCGGCGGATTGCCACGGGGATAACCCGATCAACCGCCGGATGCCAGGAGGGGATTTGTGCGAAACCTTCTTCTACAACCCAGTCGAAACGGATGCCGGGGATAGCCCGCATGGCGTCGGTGAGGGCGGGCAGCGTGTGCAGGACATCGCCCATTGAGGAGGTTTTTACAATCAGGACGTGCATACAGCCTCCAGAGGCTGACCCAGCAGCGCCGACAGCTCTTCCGCCACGCGCTGCGGCTTAATATCTATCAGGCTCTGGTGATAGCCTTCTTCCGCATCGCCTTTACGGACCTTGTGATAGCCGGTGATCAGCCGGATAACGCGCGCTTTATGCGACAGCGGCGGCGTAAAGTCCGGGCTGCTTGGGCCGTAAAGCGCAACGAGCGGGCGATCCAGCGCGGCGGCGATATGCATCAGGCCGGAGTCGTTGCTGACCACGGCCTGGCAGTGCGCCAGCAGAATGACCGCCTGCTCCAGTTTGGTTTCGCCAGCCAGATTATGGCAGTGCTGGCGCGAGCTTTCTTCCAGGCTTTGCAGGATTTGCTCGCCGGTCTCTTTATCTTTAGCCGAGCCAAACAGCGCGATCTGATAGCCGCTGTCGATCAGCTGCTGCGCCAGCGCGGCATAGTGATAGTGCGGCCAGCGCTTGGCCGGCCCGAATTCCGCGCCGGGACAGAAGCCGATAAGCGGCCGTTCCGCGCTCAGCCTGAAGGCGGCGGCGGTTTCCTGCTTTTCCTGCTCGTTGACGAGCAGCTTCGGCCAGAGCAGCGGCTGCGGCAGATCGCTGGCGCTCGCGATCTGCGCTTTGTCGTAAGCCAGCGCGACGTAGCGCTCAACCATCAACGGAAACGCGGCTTTATCCAGCACGCGGATATCGTTCAGCAGGCCGTAGCGCATCTCGCCGCGCCAGCCTGTACGGGTCTGGATATCGGCAAAGAAAGGCACCAGCGCGGATTTAAAGGAGTTGGGCAGGACGTAAGCGCGATCGTAACCCTTATCGCGCAGCGAGCGGCCCAGACGGCGGCGCTCGCCCAGCGCCAACGCGCCGTGGCCCAGCGGCATCGCCAGCGCCTCGTTGACTTCCGGCATCCGCGACAGCAGCGGACGGCACCACGCGGGGGCCATCACGTCAATTGTGGCTTCAGGCCAGCGCTGTTTCAGCGTGCGATAAAGGCTTTGCGACATCATCATATCGCCGACCCAGGATGGCCCGATCACCAAAATTTTCATTGCCGGATCCGTCCCGTTACGCGTTGCGATTCAGCCAGGCCATATACTCGGCCACGCCTTCTGCCACGGTTTTAAACGGCTTATCGTAGCCCGCCGCGCGCAGTTTGGTCAGGTCCGCCAGCGTATAGGCCTGGTAACGTCCTTTCAGTTTTTCCGGGAAAGGAATGTATTCGATCTGGCCTTTCTGATGGAAATTCAGCGCGGCGTCGGCCACTTCCTGGAAAGATTCGGCACGGCCGGTTCCGCAGTTAAAAATGCCGGAAACGCCGTTTTCCCAGAACCACAGATTGACGGCGGCGACGTCTTCCACATAGATAAAGTCGCGCTTAAAGTTATCGCTGCCTTCAAACAGTTTTGGATTTTCGCCGTTGTTCAGCTGGGTGTTCAGATGGAAAGCCACGCTCGCCATGCTGCCTTTATGCCCTTCGCGCGGGCCATACACGTTGAAGTAGCGGAAGCCGCAAATCTGCGACTGCGCTTCCGGCAGGATCTCACGTACATAGTGGTCAAACAGCATTTTGGAATAGCCGTAGACGTTCAGCGGCTGCTCATACTGACGCTCTTCGATAAAGTTATCGTTGCGGCCGCCGTAAGTCGCGGCGGAAGAGGCGTACAGGAAAGGGATCTGACGCTCAAGACAGTAGTGCAGCAGCTCTTTGGAGTACTGATAGTTGTTATCCATCATGTATTTGCCGTCCCACTCGGTGGTGGAAGAGCAGGCGCCTTCGTGGAAAACCGCCTCGACGTCGCCAAAGTCTTCATCGGCCAGAATGGCGATCAGGAAATCTTCTTTATCCATATAATCGGCAATATTCAGATCCGCCAGGTTGGCGAATTTGGTGCCGTCTTTCAGGTTGTCGACCACCAGAATATCGGTGTGGCCTTTGTCATTCAGCGCTTTGATGATGTTACTACCGATAAATCCCGCGCCGCCAGTGACGATAATCATGAGTTTTAACCTTTAAGAATGTGGGTGAAACACAAAGTTCACGCGCTAATGCCTGATATCATAACATCTCAGCCCGCCTCAAACAGCCGGATGACTCCGTAAGAGAAGGTAAATTCCGGCCGGAGGCGGCAAACTACTTCAGCTTTTCCGCGTCGGTCAGATAGCGTACTTTGCGGGTATAATCCTGGCCCTTGAACGTCAGCGGCGTATCAGGGGATTGCAAATATTTTTGCCATTCGTCCAGCGGGAACCCGCCGTGCGCGCCCACTACTTCTTTAGGAATGGCTGCTGTAGTGCCACCGATTTTTTTAGAAACCGGCCAGTTTACCCAGTCACCTAAATTAACCGTTTTGAAATCCAGCAGATCCAGAAGCGCGGCCAGCGGCAGCTGATCGGTCGGCGGCTGCGAATCATCCAGAATTTCCCAGGTATCTTTAAACATCGCCAGCCACAACGGACAGAGGCGTTTCCAGGTCGACCGGGTAGCAACGAGAAAGGCGCTGTTGGCATGATCCTGCAAAAAAGGTCGGATGGTGTGCCGATAGTACGCCGGGCGTTTTTCTTCCGGCGCGCTCATCAGCTTGGCGGCCATTTTCCCCTGACGGAAGCTGGAATAGAGATGGTTGTCCCGCACGTTGATTTCCGGCATTTTCAGTAAATTGAGATCGGAATCGATCATCAAAATGCCGTCCGTCTCGGCATACAAAGGCGCTTGTATTTTGATCAGGCGACTGCGGTAAATTTGCTTATAACGATAGCTCTCTTCCCGCACGGGCACATCCAGCGTCACCACGCGCGTTTTCTCCGGCAGCTGGCCGAAAGCTTCGACAGGCTGGTCGCTGACGATGACGATTTCCTGTGCCGCAGGCGCGAAGCGCGAGGCGAACAGCGCGCTCAGCCTGGCCTCTTCAACAAAATCCGCGCCCGTACAAGGAATAACAACAGAGGTCACCGGAACAGCGCCCTGAACTTCTGGCTGTTGATACGAAATATTATGCCGTGCGCGAATATGCCGAAATCGGGGGTTCAAAAATTCAAACATGCGATGAGTTTCCATAAGCCGCAGTTTTCAAAATGGTTTCCACGCCAGAGACGTAGTGCTCAATGGCATAGTGTTCTTTGACGTGCTGGTTTGCCTGGCGCAGAAGCTGCTGGCGCTTTTCAGCATCAAGCCACAGCGTTTCCATCTGTTTGAACAGGCCCTGCGTATCGCCATAATCAAACAGCAGGCCGGTTTTGTTATGCTCGATAAGCTCCGCCGTGCCGGTGACTTTTGAACCGATTACAGCGGTGTTGAGCAGCATCGCTTCCAACACCACGCGCGGCAGGCCTTCGCTTTTCGACGCCAGAATAAAAACGTCGAAAGCAGCCAGGTAATCCAGCGGGTTGCTGCGAAAACCGGTAAAAATCACGCGATTCTGAATCCCGGCCTGCGCCGCCTGCTGCTGCAGTGCCGCCAGCTCCGGCCCTTCGCCCAATATCACCATACGCCAGTCGGCTTTGGGAAAAGCAGCGGCAAACTTCGCCAACGCCTGCAAGGTATGGTGATTGGATTTTCTGGCGATCAGCGAGCCGATACTGCCGAAAACAAAGGTATCGTCGGTTACGTCCGGCAGCTGCCGGCGCATGGCGGCCCGTTCCGGTAACGGTTGATAAATATCGATGGCGTTAAAAACGGTAAGGCATTTTTCCGCCGCTACGCCGTTGGCCAGCAACACCTCGCGTACGCCGTTGGAGACGGCGATAACCGCATCGGCGCGCCGGTTGACCATCGCAACCAGCTCGCGGTCCAGCACCGGCTCAATACGGCAGTGCTGCACCACGCTGACGGGCAGATCGCGGGCAGCCAGATAGCCTTCGGCGTTGGAGCCGGGCTGATTATTCATATACAACATATCGCTCTGTTGCTGAATAAGCAGCTGGCGAATAGCGCGGGCGTTGGGCCGGATGCGCCATAGCTTATCGACAAAACGTGTGGCTTTCAGCCGCAGGCCGCGATGGAAAAACACCAGCGAACGCAGCAGCTCTTTAAGCAGCTTCGCCCAGCGCGGCTGTTTGCGCTGGGCAATAAAGGTAACGGGGATAGCCAGCGAAGCCAGCACCTGCTCAATGGAATCCCCGCTGCCGCGCCGGTAGTTATGGTAAAAGCAGCAGCGGATATCAAACTGGCTGCGATCGATACGCTTCAGCAGCTCCAGCATACTGTTGGTGCCGCCGCCCCATTCATTGCCGGTATCCAGTAACAGAATTTTTTTACGCTGTGGCGCCATCATGCCGCTTCCAGACTCGTTTAGCCGACGTGATGCGGCATGAAGATTAATCGTTGCCCAGTTCCAGCTTCAGGCCGGAAAAGTAAGTATTGATATAGCGGACGCCCGCGCTGTCGGCGAGGCTTTCCGTTATGGCGTTCAGCGCGCGGCTGGCCGGCACAAATTCAGGCTTGCCCGGGCAGGCTTTCACGCCCTTGAACGGATTACGCGGCGGCGTCGGTTTCGCGACGGTCGGCGGCGCCTGACGGCCTGCGTTTTGTGGCTCGTTCAGCAGCTGACCCGGACTGACCAGCGTGATATCGGCTGGCAGCGTCGGCAGCATCTGTTGCAGTACTTTCACCGTAGTCGGGTGTGGGTGTCCAATAGCAATCGCGGAGCCGTCGCGCTGGGCCAGATGCACCGCGCGCAAAAACTGTTTGCGAATATCGGTTTCGTTTTGCGTATCGTCCAGAAAGACGCGGCGCTTAATCACTTTAACGCTGGTGCCCGCTGCGGCACGGGTCGACTGACTGTTGCCGATGGTCATGCTGTCGAGAAAATAAAAGTTGTAGTGGTTCAGCACCTGCATCACTTTCTGCATGCCCGGCAGGCTGGAAGTCATCGCGCTGCCCATATGGTTGTTCAGCCCCACGGCGTAGGGAACTTTAGCCACGGCTTCCCGGATAATCCGCTCTACCTCTTCGCTGGACATGTCCGGGCGCAGCGTGTTTTTTTCCAGCGGCTGTTTGCTGAGCGGCGCCATCGGCAGATGGATCAGCACCTCATGTCCCCGCTGGTGGGCTTTCGTTGCCATTTCATGAGCATGGGTAGCGTCCGGCAATACCGCCACGGAAATGGCTGCCGGCATTTGTAATACCTGGTTTTCCTGCGCCGGACGATAGCCAAAATCGTCAATGACGATAGCGAGTTTACCCGCGTGCGCCGAACAGGCCATCAGCAGACCCGTCAGCGCGCCGCTGAATTTATAAAGATAAGACAAAAGTTATTTTCCCAACCACGGAAGTGGATTAACGGCCTGTCCCTGGCGGCGGATTTCAAAATAGAGCGAAGGCGTGCCGCGCCCGCCGCTGGTGCCGACCAGCGCAATCGGCTGGCCTGCCCTGACCTGAGCGCCCACGCTGACCAGCGCGCTCTGATTGTAGCCATACAGGCTCATATCGCCTTTGCCATGTTCCACCACCACCACCAGACCATAGCCCTGTAGCCAGTCCGCCATCAGCACGCGACCGTCGGCAACGGCTTTAACTTCCCGGCCTTCCGGCGCATCGATCACCAGTCCTTTCCAGCGCAGTTCACCCTGCAGCTGCTCGCCGAAACGGTGCTCAAGGGTGCCGCGCACTGGCCACAGCAGCTGGCCGCCGGGCCTGCCCAGACCGCCGGTTCTCGCCATCAGCGAGCGCTCGCCCTCGGTAGGTTTATAGGTGGTGCCTTTGCTTTTAGCCTGCGCCTCACGTTCGCGCACGCGCTGCGCTTCTTTGGCCTCTTTTTCGGCTCTGGCGCGGGCTTCCCGCTCCGCTTTGGCGATCTTATCGCGCAGGCGGCTCTCGTTCGCCCGCATCTCTTCCAGCTGCGCCTGGTCTTTCTCCAGCGAGGATTCCAGCGTGGTCAGCGTTTTCTGGCGCGCCGCACGAGCGCTTTCCAGCTTCTGCTGCTGGACTTCCTGCTGCGAAAGCATCGCTTTCTGCTTCGCCTGCTTGTCGACCAGCGAGGTTTTCTGGGAAGAGAGATCGCTGCGCGTTTTTTTCAGATCGTCGATCGATTTCTGGCGCGCATCGTTCAGGTAGCCGAAGTAGGCCAGGATACGTTCGCTACGCTGGCTCTCTTCGCTGCTCAGCAGCAGCTGTAAACCGTTGTGCTGGCCCTGGCGAAAGGCGGCGTCCAGCTGCTCGGCCAGCATTTTTTCCTGCTTCGCCTGCTGGGTTTGCAGTTTGCCGATCGAGGCGGTAAGCGCCGCGATCTCGCCATTGAGCGCGCCAAGCGTACGCTGGGTTTCACGCAGCTGTCGGCTGGCCTGGGCAATGATTTTTTCCTGGCTTTGCAGCTGGTCGAGCAGCTTGCTGCGCTGCTGTTTTTGCTGCTGAACGCTTTTTTCTTTGGCGGCGATATCGGCACGCAGGCTGGAGAGCGCGGATTTCGTGTCGTCTGCGTGGCCGATAGCGGGCAGCAGAAGCAGGCCAGCGCAAAACAGGCTGGCTGACAGCGTGAACATGCCCGATCGTAACGGGGGTGCAGAGGCCAATCCGTTAGCTGGGGTTCGTTGATATGAAACTGTCGCTTTTTCCCTCATAGGAGGAGGATTATTCCACGATGAACAGCGCCTTACCAGCCTCGCCGGCGGGTTTTGCGTTTCCATCGGTGACAAAGCGAGGCGGCTGACCGGAAAGCGCAGACGCAAAGAGGGTCGCTGCGCAATTAATCGCCAGTCAGGATTGCTGCGTTAACCTTCGGATCGAACGTTTATGACATAAGCCAATTTTTTTGGGAAATTTGCCGCAGAAAAAGCAACTCTGACGGCATCGCGTCTGTACATGAAACGCCTGGCAGGTATACTCAGAAGCCTTGTTTTCGCTTATTAACCCTTTCGGGAGTTGTTACCCCTCATGCAAGATATTATGCAGTTCGCAGGCAATCATACCCTTCTTAGTCTGGCATGGGTCGTCCTGCTGGTTTTGGTGATCGTGACCACTGTTAAGGGCATGTTCTCCAAGGTAAAAACCATCAGTCGCGGCGAAGCAACGCGTCTGATTAACAAAGAAGAAGCCGTGGTAGTGGACGTGCGCGGGCGCGATGACTTCCGTAAAGGCCATATTTCTAACGCGATCAATGTGCTGGCTGCCGATATCAAAAAGGGCAGCTTTGGCGAACTGGAAAAACACAAAACGAAGCCGGTTATCGTGGTGTGCGCTAACGGCGTTTCTGCAGCCGATCCTGCTGCGCAGCTGAACGCCGCCGGTTTTGAACAGGTTTTCATTCTGAAAGACGGCGTGGCTGGCTGGAGCGGTGAAAACCTTCCGCTGGTGCGTGGCAAATAATTTCTGGAGACGAAGGTATGGCAAACGTTGAGATCTACACCAAAGCAACCTGTCCTTTCTGTCATCGCGCCAAAGCGCTGCTGGCTCAGAAAGGCGTAGCGTTCCAGGAAATCGCTATCGACGGCGACGCTGAGAAGCGCGAAGAGATGATCAAACGCAGCGGCCGTACCACCGTTCCGCAGATTTTCATCGATGCACAGCATATTGGCGGCTGTGACGACCTCTATGCCCTCGAGGGCCGCCAGGGCCTCGACCCGCTGCTGCAGTAACGCGGGCAAGTGGCGCAATAACGGATTATTAACCCATAGGATTTTAAAATGTCAGAACAAAATAACACCGAGATGTCTTTCCAGATCCAGCGTATCTATACTAAAGACGTCTCTTTTGAAGCACCAAATGCGCCGCAGGTTTTCCAGAAAGAGTGGGAACCAGAAGTGAAACTGGATCTGGATACGGCATCCACTCTGCTGGCTGATGACGTATACGAAGTGGTTCTGCGCGTAACCGTGACCGCCACCGTGGGCGAAGATACGGCTTTCCTGTGCGAAGTGCAGCAGGCGGGCATCTTCTCCGTGGCCGGCATTGACGGCAACCAGATGGCGCATTGCCTGGGCGCATACTGCCCGAACATCCTGTTCCCTTATGCGCGCGAATGCATTACCAGCCTGGTTTCCCGTGGGACCTTCCCGCAGCTTAACCTGGCGCCGGTTAACTTTGACGCGCTGTTTATGAACTATCTGCAGCAGCAGTCAGGTGAAGGCGCCGCTCCGCAACAGGATGCATAATGCCTGCCTCAATGAGTGTACTCGGTGCCGGCTCGTACGGCACCGCCCTGGCTATCACGCTGGCCCGTAACGGACACGACGTGGTGATGTGGGGCCATAACCCACAGCATCTGGCGCAGCTCCAGGCTGACCGCTGCAATGCGGCTTTTCTGCCCGATGTTCCTTTTCCCGATTCGCTGAGCCTTGAGAGCGACCTGGCGACGGCTATTGCCGCCAGCCGCGATCTGCTGGTAGTTGTGCCCAGCCATGTGTTCGGCGATCTGTTACAACAAATTAAACCGCACCTGCGCAGCGACTCCCGCATTGTCTGGGCCACCAAAGGGCTTGAAAAAGAGACCGGGCGGCTGCTGCAGGACGTGGCGCGCGAAATCTTGGGTGACGATCTGCCGCTGGCGATTGTGTCCGGCCCGACCTTTGCCAAAGAGCTGGCGGCGGG
The DNA here is from genome assembly GCF_051400835.1 of Erwinia artemisiae. Classification (NCBI taxonomy): domain Bacteria; kingdom Pseudomonadati; phylum Pseudomonadota; class Gammaproteobacteria; order Enterobacterales; family Erwiniaceae; genus Erwinia; species Erwinia artemisiae. The sequence goes on from NZ_JBLFFM010000011.1 coordinate 75,916, forward strand.
CATGCCGACGGCGATCGCGCTGGCCGCGACGGATGCCGAATTTGCCGACGATTTACAGCAGCTGCTCCACTGCGGCAAAAGCTTTCGCGTTTATAACAACCCAGATTTCACCGGCGTGCAGCTTGGCGGCGCGGTAAAAAACGTTATCGCCATCGGCGCGGGTATTTCTGACGGTATCGGCTTTGGCGCCAACGCCAGAACGGCGCTGATTACCCGGGGCCTGGCGGAGATGACCCGGCTGGGCGTAGCGCTGGGGGCCGATCCCGCCACCTTTATGGGCATGGCGGGACTGGGCGATCTGGTGCTGACCTGTACCGATAATCAGTCGCGCAACCGCCGCTTCGGCATGATGCTGGGGCAGGGAATGGACGTGACGGCGGCGCAAAATACTATCGGGCAGGTAGTGGAAGGATTCCGAAATACCAAAGAGGTGAGGGCGCTGGCCGCACGCTGCGGCGTGGAGATGCCGATAACCGAGCAAATTTATCAGGTATTGTATTGCGAAAAGAACGCGCGGGAGGCAGCATTAAGCCTGCTTGGGCGTACACGGAAAGACGAAAACAGCATCAGCTGAGACAGGGAAGCGCCGCAGTATTCTGTTATTTGATGGGGAGTAGAGTAATGCCGTGTGTAGAGCCCGGGGTGGTCTGGGATTATATCAAAGAGGAAGCGCGCGCGCTGGCGGAAGGCGAGCCGATGCTGGCCAGTTTTTACCACGCTACCTTGTTAAAGCACGATGATCTGGGGAGCGCGCTGAGCTATATGCTGGCTAACAAGCTGGCTAACCCAATCATGCCCGCTATCGCCATCCGCGAGATCGTCCAGGAGGCCTATAAGCAGGATGCCTCTATGATCCAGTCGGCCGCCTGCGACATTCAGGCCGTACGCCAGCGCGATCCCGCCATTGATAAATACTCTACGCCCCTGCTCTATCTGAAAGGGTTTCATGCTCTACAGGCTTACCGTATCGGCCACTGGCTGTGGAATGAAGGCCGCCGTGCGCTGGCCATCTATCTGCAAAACGAAATCTCTGTCTCTTTTGCCGTAGATATTCATCCGGCCGCGAAGATCGGGCGCGGCATCATGCTCGACCACGCCACAGGCATTGTCGTGGGCGAAACCGCCGTGATTGAAGATGATGTTTCTATCCTGCAATCGGTGACGCTGGGCGGGACGGGCAAGACCAGCGGCGACCGTCATCCTAAAATCCGCGAAGGCGTGATGATTGGCGCAGGCGCGAAAGTGCTGGGCAATATTGAAGTGGGACGCGGTGCCAAAATCGGCGCCGGTTCCGTGGTGCTACAGCCCGTGCCGCCGCATACCACGGCGGCCGGCGTACCGGCGCGCATCGTCGGCAAACCCAGTAGCGACAAACCGTCAATGGAGATGGATCAGCACTTCAACGGTATGGTGCCGGGCTTTGAGTTCGGCGACGGTATTTAGCTTTTAATCAGCGCGCCCGCATAGTCCAGCTGGCGCCACGCTTCATAAACCACCACGGAAACCGCATTCGACAGGTTCATGCTGCGGCTGTCCGGCTGCATTGGAATACGAATTTTCTGCGCCGCAGGCAGCGCGTCCAGGATCTCTTTGGGCAGGCCGCGCGTTTCCGGGCCGAATAGCAAATAATCCCCTTTCTGATAGCTTACGGCGCTGTGCGCGGGCGTGCCCTTGGTGGTCAACGCAAACAGGCGCTGCGGCTGTTCGGCTGCCAGAAAAGCCGCATAGTCGGCGTGACGCTGGATGGCGGTGAATTCATGGTAATCCAGACCAGCCCGGCGCAGACGCTTATCATCCCAGGTAAAACCCAGCGGCTCAATCAGATGCAGGCGAAAGCCTGTATTGGCACACAGACGAATAATATTGCCCGTGTTTGGGGGGATTTCAGGTTCAAAAAGTACGATATTCAGCATCAGCAGCGGCCCTCGTTCACAAGGGCCGCAGCATAGCAAATTCAGCTGTTGCTGGTATAGAGCGGCAGCCAGAGCGTCAGTCGCAGTCCGCCAAGCGGGCTGTCATCTGCTTTCACCCAGCCGCGATGTTGCTGAATGGCGGTTTCCACAATCGCCAGCCCCAGGCCGGTGCCGCCAGATTCACGGTCGCGCGCCTCGTCGGTACGGTAAAACGGCCGGAAAATCTGCTCGCGATCTTCCGCGCTGACGCCCGGGCCATCATCATCCACATGGATGGTAATACCCTGTTTATCCACGGAAAAGCTGACTACGATACGGCTATGAGAATAGCGCAGCGCGTTACGAACGATATTTTCCAGCGCACTATCCAGCGCGCTCGGGTTGCCGTAAAGCGGCCACGGCCCTGGCGGATAGGGGACTTCCAGCGTTTTGCCCATCTGCTCCGCTTCAAACCGGGCGTCGTCCAGCACGCCTGACCAGAGATGATTGGCCTTCATGGCTTCGCTGACCAGCGCGTTCTTGTGCTGGGTGCGCGACAGCACCAGCAGATCGTTGATCATGCCGTCCAGCCTTTGCGCCTCCATCTCAATGCGCTGTAGCTCTTTACCTTCGCCCTGGCGACGACGCATCAGCGCGGTAGCCAGCTGTAATCGCGTTAACGGCGTGCGCAGCTCGTGCGAGATATCGGACAACAGGCGCTGCTGCGCGGTCATCATTCGCTCCAGCGCGCTCACCATCTGGTTGAAGCTGGAACCGGCGGCGAGAAACTCCTGCGGGCCGGATTCAAGCTCAGGGCGCTGCCGCAGATTGCCGGCGGCCACGTCATCGGCCGCGTGTTTCAGTTTGCGCGCCGGTTTCGCCAGGCTCCACGCCAGCCAGAGCAGCAGCGGCGAGCTGATCAGCATGGTGACTATCAGCAGCAGCAGCGGGCGGTCAAACAGTAGGTTGATAAAATCCAGCTGCGAACTGCCGGCAGGCCTGATCAGATAGAGCTGATAGCTGTCTTCGCCATCGCGCACGGAAAACGGCCCGAGCATCTCTGTGCGGCCATATTTCTTTTTCTGCGGGTGATCGGCGTTATCGGACTGGCCGATAAAGTTACGGATAACCTGCATCTCGTTATGCTGCGCGCCGATGACACGGCCTTCGCTCGTCACCAGCAGCAGGCGCTGACCCGGCGGTGCCCACTTGTCGATGGCGCGAAACAGCCTGCGCCACCACATTAAATCGTTGGGCGGATCCTGCATCAGCTCCGCCTCGACGTGTTGTTCTATCATGGTGCCCTGCCGCTGCTCATTATCAAGCAGCGGCGTCATCTGACGGGTATCCAGTTTGGGCACCATCAGCACCAGCATCAGCACCAGCGCCAGGGTCAGCCAAAAAATGGCAAAGATGCGGGTCGTCAGGCTGGAAATCATGTAGCGGAGACCATCAGATAGCCCCGACCGCGCAGCGTTTTAAACCAGGGATGTCCATCCTTGCGGTCCGGCAGCTTGCGGCGCAGATTGGAAATATGCATATCGATGGCGCGGTCAAACGGCGTTAAGCGTTTGCCTAACACTTCCTGGCTCAGGTGTTCGCGAGAGACGACCTGGCCCAGATGCTGCGCGAGCAGATAGAGCAGCGTAAACTCGGTACCGGTTAAATCCAGCGTGACGTCGTCAAAGCTGGCCTCCTGACGCCCCGGATTCAGGCGCAGATGGTCAACCTCCAGCGTTGGGGAACCGCTGTCGTGCTGTTGCTGCTGTTCACTCCAGTTGGAGCGGCGTAAAATTGCGCGTATGCGGGCCACCAGTTCGCGATCGTTGAAGGGCTTAGGCAGATAGTCATCCGCGCCCAGTTCCAGCCCCAGAACGCGATCCAGCTCGCTACCGCGCGCGGTCAGCATGATAACCGGCGTTTGATGCTGCTGACGCAGCTCTTTCAGGGTATCAATACCGTTCTTTTTGGGCATCATAACGTCGAGAAGTAACAGATCGACAGAACTATCCAACAGGGCCAGTGCCTGTTCGCCGTCGCCGGCTACCAGTACGTCGAACCCTTCCATTTCAAGCAATTCTTTCAATAGCGAAGTCAATTCGCGATCGTCGTCAACCAACAGGATTTTATTCATTTTTTATCGCCCTCCACAGGCAAAATACCGTGAACGAATGCCCGCAATCCATGACTTTACGTAGTTTTACACCCCCTGACGCATGTTTGCAGCTGCCCCCGTAGACTGATTTTCGTTGAATCGAAATATGGAAACCAACCTGGGAGTTAACGATGCGCAAAGTTACCGCCGTCGTTGTGGTTCCGGCGCTGATACTCAGCTTCTCCGCCGCATGGGCTACAGATGTGACGACGTTTGACGAGATGCATCGGGGTAGCGCAGTGCCAGGCAGTATGGCGCAAGTTCCGCAAAACCACATGTTTGATGGCATCGATCTTACCGAACAGCAGCGCCAGCAGTTACGGGATCTGATGCAGCAGGCTCGTCATGAGCGTTCTCCCATAAGTATTAACGATTTAGAACAGCTGCACGCAATGATTATTGCAGATAAATTTGATGAGGCGGCCTATAAAGCCCGCGTCGACAAAATTGCTCAGGCTGAAGTAGCACGGCAGGTAGAGATGGCGCGAGTGCGCTACCAGATGTATCACCTGCTGACGCCGGCGCAGCAAGCCGTTCTGAATCAGAAGCATCAGCAGCGCATAAACGAAATGCGCCGCCTGACGGAAGCGCAGCACGTTACACCGCTGCAGGCTGTAAGTAGCACAGGCAGTAACCAGTAGCAGAATATCCCTTTTTTCCTTGCCATAGACACCATCCCTGTCTTCCCCCACATGATGTGGGGGTTTTTTTTATCAACGAATTAGCTGTAATTTCCTTTCAAAACAACCCTCTGTAGAAATGTTGCAACGGTCTGGAACGGTTTCTAAATGTCCTGAATGTGGACGTTATGTGGACACTGAGGACACTTTGTGGACGTAGCCGGGGCACCGCATACCATACCCACTGCCCCGCCTATGTGTGCCAGCCCGCGCCAGTGCTGGGCGGCGGCGGTACGCGGGGTTTTGCAATCTGCGCAACGTTTCGCAATTTTTTGCAAAAGCAGGCGCGCCGCGTGCTGGTAGCCTTTCGTATAACTTAATGTTTTTTAAAAGAATCTATCCGATTGCGCGAGGATCAAATTAGGATCGCGTATGACGCATGATAATTGCTGTCAGAGGCGTTCGGGTCAGGCCTGGCGCAGGATAGACATCAGTCATAGCATTGTAACAACCTTGCAAATCATTGCGTCAGGGTTGTTGAATCAATGCACAACTAGCGATACCGTCAGTATGATTTTTATCAGGAGATAATTGTATGGATGCAAAAATGGTAGCACGTGGGATAGCTGATGGCATTTCCAGTATACCCGGATTGATGGGACGTGGACTAGTCAGAACCTGGCAGGGTAGCGGCGCGGCAGGTGATGGCCTTAGGGACAGAAATCAGCGAGAAACAGAACGGTTTATCAGGTTGGTTAAATCGCTGGGAGACAAGGAGGAGCCGTTGCGTCGCCTGATTGAGTTAGTCATGGTTGAATTTTATCAAAAAATGAACGACTCAGGACGGGCAGCCATAAACAGTAAGATAAATTATGGTGTAGGGCATTTTGCTGGAAAGACTGCAGCGCAATTTGCACTGGCATATACAGCTGGCTCAATAATGTTACGCCATGTGACATCGGCACCCGTATATCGTGAGTTCGTTCGATTTGGCGTTTCGGTGCCGCTCAATGTTCTGATGTGGCAGGGACTCATTGAGGAAGCCGCAGAGGCCTCTCGCCGTTTGCGGCGAGACTATCCGCAGACATATTACAAGGTGTCGATACAAGACCTTGATATGATTTATTTTTTAGTAGAGGGTCAGCTCGAACCTTATATTAAATTTATCAACAGCCATCCGGCAATGTGCAGGACGATCGAAAATGAACTCTGTAAAATATTGCCTGGCAAAGTTCGCCAGGTATGTGGGAGTTAGTGTATCTCATGCGCTGGCAGCTACAGTGATTGGTTTCGCCTCGTTGGCATCACTTCTTTCGTTGTTCATGTTTGATAGCGGCATAATGAAATTAATCGGCGCTATAGGATTTTTGATACTCGGTTATCTGGTCACCTTGGGCCTTGCATTGCTGCGCGGTGAACGCTAACGCTAGCCCGCCCCGCTGGCAGGCTAATTTTTTGATGTGGTCAATCTGTGGACATTGTTAGAAACAAATCCTTTTTTTTCATTTATTTATGATGATATTTAGATCACCACCCCTGTCTTTCCCCTCATGATAACGGGGCTTTTTTTGCCCGAAATCCGGTATACTTAAGCCACTGTCCTGAACGGAGTGCGATATGGCACAGCATTATGCGCGCCTGGTTAACTCTGCCGCTCTGGCGGCTACGGCTCTGGCTTCTCTGTTACTTCTGGTGAAGATTTTCGCCTGGTGGTATACCGGCTCGGTCAGCCTGCTGGCGGCGCTGGTGGATTCTCTGGTGGATATTGCTGCCTCGCTGACTAACCTCTTTGTGGTGCGCTACTCTCTGCAACCTGCCGATGAGGAACATACCTTCGGACACGGCAAGGCCGAATCGCTGGCCGCGCTCGCGCAAAGCATGTTTATCTCCGGCTCCGCGCTTTTCCTCTTCCTGACGGGATTACAACATCTGTCGACGCCTGCCGGGATGCGTGCGCCGTTGGTTGGGGTTATCGTCACGCTTATTGCGCTCTTTTCTACGCTACTTCTGGTCGCTTTTCAGCGCTGGGTGGTGCGCAAAACCCACAGTCTCGCCATTCGCGCCGATATGCTTCACTATCAATCTGACGTTATTATGAACGGCGCCATCCTGATAGCGCTGGGATTGAGCTGGTATGGCTTTAAACGCGCCGATGCGCTGTTTGCGTTGGGTATCGGCGTCTGGATCCTCTATAACGCGCTGCGGATGGGGTACGAAGCAGTACAGCTGCTGTTGGACAGGGCGCTGCCGGAGTCAGAGAAGGCAGAAATTGCGACCATTGCCGGCCAGTGGCCCGGTGTGGAAGGCGTACACGATATCCGCACGCGTCTTTCCGGCCCGACGCGTTTTATTCAGCTGCATCTGGAACTAAAAGACCATCTGACGCTGTTTCAGGCGCACCTGATTGCGGAAGAAGTTGAACGAGCGTTGCTGAAAGCTTTTCCCGGTTCTGATATTACTATTCACCAGGATCCCTGCTCGGTAGTACCTGAAAAGGAGCTGAATGGGCTATGATTTTCAGAGAGTTAAAAGAGTTACCCGAAAATTGCCTGAAAGAGTTATTTTGCGATGGAAAAATAGCAGAATGATCTCTGACCTGAATCAATTCAGCTAAAAGGCTTTGATATACTATTGCCAACATTAGTCGATCGCTCGCGTACGCCGATCCCCCAAGGCGTTCAGAATTTAAAATTTGCATTAACAAGTTCAGAGGTTGTCATGATCAAAAAAATCGGTGTACTGACAAGCGGCGGTGACGCGCCTGGCATGAATGCAGCTATTCGGGGTGTCGTTCGTGCGGCGCTGAGTGAAAATCTTGAAGTTTTTGGTATTTATGACGGCTACCTGGGATTATATGAAGACCGCATGGTAAATCTGGATCGCTACAGCGTTTCCGATATGATCAACCGCGGCGGTACTTTCCTGGGGTCGGCGCGTTTCCCGGAGTTTCGCGAAGAGTCCGTTCGTGCCGTGGCCATTGAGAACATGAAAAAGCGCGGGATTGATGCGCTGGTGGTCATTGGCGGCGATGGCTCCTATATGGGCGCCAAAAGGCTGACGGAGATGGGCTTTCCCTGCATCGGCCTGCCGGGCACCATCGATAACGACGTAGCCGGTACGGATTACACTATCGGCTACTTTACCGCGCTGGAAACGGTGGTAGAGGCCATTGACCGCCTGCGCGATACCTCTTCTTCCCATCAGCGTATCTCTATTGTCGAAGTGATGGGCCGCTACTGCGGCGATCTGACGCTGGCGGCAGCGATCGCGGGCGGCTGCGAATTTATCGTCCTGCCGGAAATTCCGTTTACTCGCGAAGAGCTGGTGCAGGAGATTAAAGCGGGCATCGCTAAAGGTAAAAAGCACGCGATTGTGGCGATTACCGAGCACATTTGCGATATCGACGAGCTGGCGAAATATATCGAATCCGAAACCAAACGCGAAACCCGCTCGACGGTGCTGGGCCACATTCAGCGCGGCGGCGCGCCGGTAGCCTATGACCGCATTCTGGCTTCACGGATGGGCGCCTACTCTATCGAGCTGCTGCTTCAGGGCTACGGCGGCCGCTGCGTCGGTATTCAGAATGAGAAGATGGTGCATCACGATATTATTGACGCCATTGAGAATATGAAGCGTCCATTTAAAGGCGACTGGCTGGATACGGCTAAACGTCTTTATTAAATCGTAATGACTTTTCAGGCGCTGCCCGTCAGCGCCTTTATTATGCAAAGTGATATTCCATTCAGTTATTACAGCTATCTTTTAATTCTTTAAGTCAGCAGTCACTTTGTGTCACGCTCTCTGCCAGAAAAAACCTTTGGGAGCGCGCATAATGAAAAAGTGGAGCATCGGATTAACCCTGCTGCTGGCTTCAACCAGTGTTCTGGCAAAAGATATCCAGCTGTTAAACGTCTCTTACGATCCTACCCGTGAGCTTTACGAGCAGTACAACAAAGCTTTCAGCGCGCACTATAAGCAGGAAACAGGCGATAACGTGGTGATCCGTCAGTCGCATGGCGGCTCCGGCAAGCAGGCGACCTCCGTGATTAACGGCATTCGCGCCGATGTGGTGACGCTGGCGCTGGCTTCCGACGTGGACGCTATTGCCGAGCGCGGACGCATCGACAAAAACTGGATCAAGCGTTTGCCGGAAAACTCCGCCCCTTATACTTCCACCATTGTGTTCCTGGTCCGCAAGGGCAACCCAAAACAGATCCACGACTGGCAGGATTTGACGAAGCCTGGCGTTTCCGTGATCACGCCAAACCCAAAAACCTCTGGCGGCGCGCGCTGGAACTATCTGGCTGCCTGGGGCTGGGCGCTGGACAAAAACAACGGCGACAACGACAAGGCGCTGGCCTATATCAAGGCGCTGTTTAAGAATGTTGAAGTACAGGATTCCGGCGCACGCGGCGCAACCAATACTTTTGTTGAACGCGGCATCGGCGACGTGCTGATCGCGTGGGAAAACGAAGCTTACCTGGCCGTCAACAAGCTTGGCAAAGACCAGTTTGAGATTGTGACGCCGAGCGAGTCGATTCTGGCCGAGCCGACGGTATCCGTTGTGGATAAAGTGGTCGACGAGCGCGATACCCGTAAAGTGGCCGATGCCTACCTGAAATACCTTTATTCGCCGGAAGGTCAGGATATCGCGGCGCAAAACTATTATCGTCCGCGCGATCCGGCAGTGGCGAAAAAATATGCCGACAAATTCGCGCCGGTGAAGCTGTTTACCATCGACGATCCTAAGTTCGGCGGCTGGGCCAAAGCGCAGAAAACGCATTTTGCGGATGGCGGCACCTACGACAAAGCCATGCAGCGTTGATATCCTCAGCAGGCCAGCCGTTTCTCTGAAGCCAGTCATCCGACTGGCTTTTGTTTTCTTCGTTATATCCTGCTGATTCCAAAAAGCTTCCGCCAAATAGTCACGCGTGTTGATTATTTAGCATGACCTTTAGCAACGATTCGTTTACATTATGCGCAATTTAACGCGCAGAGGTTGTTGTCATGCAGGGAGGAACGCGTGTCCTGATTATGGGCATCGTGGCGTCCGTGGCTGTTATTGCAGGCTGCAAGGCGCTCAGTTTTAAACACAATGCCAATGCATTATGGAATATCGTCAGCCAGCAGTGCGTACCCAATCAGCAACAAAACAACGATCCGGCGCCCTGCCGCATTGTAGATTTGCGCAACGGCTACGTGGTGATGAAAGATCGGGAAGGGCCGCTACAGTTCCTGTTAATGCCCGTGAAAAAGCTTGCCGGTATCGAAAGTCCGGAGCTGCTTAATCCTTTTGCTCCTAACTATTTTGCCGAGGCCTGGCACGCGCGTCACTATATGGAAGAGCGTCGCGGCTCGCCGGTAGACGACAGCGCGGTAGCGTTAAGCATTAACTCGCAGCGCGGCAGAACGCAAAATCAGCTGCATATTCATATCTCCTGCCTGCGTCCGGATATCCGGCGGCGGCTGGACAGCCTGAACAGCTCGCTAAGCGAGAAATGGCAGTCGGCGCAGTTGGGTAAGCATGAGTATCAGATCAGGATAGTGAGCCGTGACGAACTGAAAAAAACCAGTCCGTTTGTCCGCATTGCAAACGAGCTGCCGGGCGCGCGTGAGGAGATGGGGAAATACGGTATCGCGGTGGCGGCAATGCCGGGCGGGCGGCGGGTGCTGATGGTGATTAAGCGCAATCTGCTGCTGCTGAACCGGGGTTCGGCGGAAGAGCTTCAGGATCACAGCTGCGCTATTTTGCAGCCGTCATCCTGATTGTTATCAGACCGGAGTATTAGCCTGCTCCGGCTCATCATCCGCATATTCCGCCGTGGCTATCCAGGCGGCGCAGAACAGCGTCAGACGCGCGAAAAAGTAGAAGAAAGCCATCAGGCCAAGCACGGAGCCGAACGCCGCGCCGGAAGGTGAAGAAGCCAGCTTCGGCAACGTCATGGTCATAATGGCTTTAATCACCTCAAAGCCGATAGCGGCGAGCAGCGTCCCGCGGAACAGCGCCTTTTTACGCGGCTGGTGGCGCGGCAGGCGCCAGAAAATCCACAGAAACAGCAAATAGTTCGCCAGGATAGAGATGGTCAGGGCAATGGTGGTCATCGCCGGGCGCAGCCATTCGATACCGTCCAGCCCCAGCGCCCGCACGATGGCGTCCTGCGCCGCGCCAGCGACCGAAGTCAGCATGATGGTAATAAACAGCGCCAGCACCAGGCCTATCAGCGAGATAAAATCGCGGGTGTATTTGAAGTAAATCTTTTCTTTATCCTGCTGGTTACGTTCCCAGACGTCGCGCGACTGCGCGCGGACGGCTTCGCGCAGGTTGCCCATCCAGCTGATGCCGGAATAGAGCGCCACCAGCAGGCCGGTGATCCCCACGGTAGTGCGCTGCTCGACGGCCGTTTTCACGCTGTTTTTCAGCGTAGTGGCCAGCGTAGGATCGCTGATGCTGTTAACCATTCTGTCGATCAAATCCGTCAGCAGATCCTGATTGGAAGCGAGTACGAAACCCACACCCGCAAACGACACCATCAGAATGGGGATCAGCGAAAGAAAAGAAAAATAGGTGATCGCCGCGCCAAACTGGCTGCCCATGCGGTCGGTAAAGCGCTCCCCGGCGCGGATAAAATGCGCCACCGCCGGAATAGCCTGAAACCAGCTTACCAGACGGGAAACGCGCGTAATCGACTTATCAACGGTTTGATTGCCGGTTTTGATATTAATCAGCGGCTTTTCCGCTTTTTTCTCTTCGGGTTTATTTTCCTTCATGGATCCTTCTTCATATCCTTCAAGTGCATGGCGTAAAACAAATTATAGCCGGACGCTCAGGCAACGTAGTTTTTCATTGCCTGGGTCAGCCATTCCATAAAGACCTGAACCCGACGCGTCAGGTTGCGGCGATGGGGATAAATCAGCGAAACGGGCATCGGTTCGGCGCGAAAATGCGGCAGGATCTCGACCAGCTTTCGCTCGGTCAGCGCCTGTTTTACGCCGCGTTCCGGCACCTGAATAATGCCCAGGCCGGCCAGACAGGCGGCGCGATAGGTTTCCGTGCTGTTAACGGTTACCGTTCCACCGGTTTGAATATAGCGGCTATTTTTACCGTCAAAGTATTCAAAGCCCGTCGGCTGCACGCCAATCTGCTGGCTGTAGTGCACCATCGCGTGCGAGACGAGATCGTCCGGCGTGGTCGGCGTACCAAAACGCGCCAGATAGTCAGGGCTGGCGCAGTTAATCAGCGTCAGCTTACCCAAAGGCCTGGCGATCAGGCCGGAACTTTCCAGCACGCCGACGCGCACCACGCAGTCAAAGCCTTCCCGCACCACGTCCACGCGTCTGTCGCTGCTGCTCAGCTCCAGTTCGATGCCGGGATAGTGCTGCATAAAATCCGGCAGCAGCGGCAGGATATAGTCGCACGCCATGCTGATGGGCATATCCACCCGCAGCTTGCCGCTTAGCGTGGCGGGATCGTGCTGGAACAGCGAATCCATTTCATCCAGCGTCGCCAGCACGTCGCGGCAGCGTTCGTAATAGATCAGGCCGTCCTGCGTCAGCTGGACGCGCCGCGTGGTGCGGTGCAGCAGCCGCACGCCCATCGCGTTTTCCAGCGATTGCAGCTGCCGCGACAGGCTGCCTTTAGGCAATCCCATGCTGTCGGCAGCGCGGGTGAAGCTCTGAAGTTCAGCGACCCTGACGAAAACCTGCATTGCGTGAATTTTATCCATTTATCCGCCCATTGTTGCTTATAACGAAACAGTGATGCGTAGCCAGGACCATTTATAGATCGCTTTGCGAGCAATATCCTGTTTTTTATCCACAGCGGAACCTACGGAGCGAGAAATGAGCCATAAAATTGCGGTTATTACCGGCGGCAGCCGGGGTTTAGGCAGAAACGGTGCGCTGAAGCTGGCTGAAAAGGGCGTTGACGTGATTTTTACCTGGCGCAGTAAAGAACAGGAGGCGCAGGCGGTCGTTAAGGAAATTGAAGCGCTGGGCGCCCGTGGCGTCGCGCTACAGCTGGACGTCGGCGACAGTCAGGCCTTTCCCGGCTTTGTCAGCGAAGTGCAAAAACAGCTAAAAGCGATCTGGCAGCGTGACAGCTTTGATTATTTATTAAACAACGCGGGCACGGCGCTGCATGAGCCTTTTGCGTCGACCACGGAAGCGCAGCTCGAGGCTTTGGTTAACGTCCATTTTAAAGGGCCGTTTTTTCTGACGCAGCAGCTGCTACCGCTGATAGCCGACGGTGGGCATATCCTTAATGTCTCCAGCGGCCTGACGCGTTTCAGCCAGCCTGGCTCCGGAGCGTATGCGGCGGTAAAAGGTGCGATGGAAGTGTTAACGCGCTATCAGGCGAAAGAGCTGGCGGTGCGGGGCATTCGCGTCAATATACTGGCACCCGGCGCTATCGCAACGGACTTCAGCGATGGGCGAGTACGCGACAATCCGCAAATTAATGCGTTTATCTCTTCCGTCACGGCGCTGGGTCGCGTGGGGCTGCCGGACGATATCGGCAAGGCGATCGCCATGTTGTTCAGTGACGAAAGCGCCTGGATCACCGGACAGCGCATCGAGGCGTCCGGCGGCATGTTTCTCTGAGGCGTTTCAGGCCGGGAAGCGTCGCGCCTCCCGGCTTTAGCCTCAAAGACGGATCGTGCCGTCTATGACCGTGACCGTCTGGCCGCCAATCCAGGCTGTGCCCGACGCCCAGCTTACGCTCAGGCGACCGGCGCGCTGTAAGGCCGTGCCCTGACGCACGCGGTAATCCAGCTCCACGCCCTGCGCCTGCAGGTAGCGGGCGAGACAGGCGTTGGCGCTGCCGGTCACGGGATCTTCGCACAGCGAGCCGTGCTCCATCAGCAGGCCGCGCACCTCATACTGTTCCGCTGCGCCCTGCAAAGGGCCAAACGGCATCACGCCGGTCACGCGGGCTTTTTTCAGCAGCCGTTCAAATTCCGTAACGTTGGGTTTGATCGCCAGCACCGCTTCGGCGGAAACCATTGGTACCAGCAGAAAACGAATGCCCATATCCGCAATCATTACCGGCAGACGGGTTTCTATCGCATCGGTGTTTAACGCGCTGCCCAGCGGCGCCTCGTTAAATTCCGTCAGCGTCGCCTCCGGGGCGGCAAAAGCCAGCGCGCCGTCGTCGGCAATCTTAACCTTTACCAGCCCCAGCTCGCACTGCTGCACAATCTGGCCCGGCTTCTTCAGGCTAATACCGGATTCCAGCAGCGCATGGGCCGTACCGAGCGTTGGGTGGCCAGCGAACGGCAGTTCGCCGTCCGGCGTAAAGATACGCACCCGGTAATCGGCGGCCTCGTTGGTTGCCGGCAGAACAAAGGTGGTTTCCGATAAATGCGTCCAGCGGGCCACGGCCTGCATCTGCTCTGTGCTGAGATCCTCGGCCGCCATGATCACCGCCAGCGGGTTGCCGTTTAAAGGCGAAGAGGTAAAAACATCAACCTGTTTAAAAGCGCGTAGCTGCGTCATCTGTCTCTCCTTTCCATTAATTTTCTTTGACAATATCAGGAATTTTCCCGGTCGGGGTGCTGAAGAGGTGCTATTTTCAGGTTAAGGAGCGCCGTTATCAGTTCACGCTGTAACAGGTAGCCTAAACCCGAACAAAAAAGTGACGGAAATATGCTGAAAATACTGGGGCGTGCATCGTCTATCAACGTCCGTAAAGTCCTGTGGGCCTGTGAGGAACTGGGTATCGCCTCTGCACGCGAAGAGTGGGGCGAAGGCGCCAGATCGCCTCAGGAGGCCGAATTCAGGGCGCTTAATCCCAACGCATTAATGCCGGTTATTCAGGAAGGCGATTTTATATTATGGGAGTCCAACGCCATCATTCGCTATCTGGCGAACGCTTATGAAGGCGGCTGGCTCTACCCACAGGAACCGCGCGCGCGTGGACGGGTCGATCAGTGGATTGACTGGCAGGCCACCGAACTGAATACTTCCTGGCGCTATGCGTTTATGTCGCTGGTGCGGCATTCCCCCGCCCATCAGGATCCGCGCCTGCTGGCCGCCGCCTGTAAAGGCTGGAACTACACGATGGCTATTCTTAATCAGCAGCTGGAAAAAACCGGCGCTTTTGTCGCGGGCGACGCGTTCTCGCTGGCCGATATCCCGATTGGGCTGTCGGTGAACCGCTGGTATGAAACGCCGATGGAGCATCCCGAGCTGGCGGCGGTGCGCGCCTACTACGAGCGCCTGACGAAGCGTAAGGGCTACGCGCACTGGGGACGCAACGGGATGCCGTAACGGCTCAGGCTATGCCGGGCGGGATGCCGCTCATCTCGCAGGCCAGCTCGCCGGTGCGCTTCAGTGCCCAGGTATAGCGTTCGTCAAAGTGGTAGCAGCAGGTCAGCCGGATCGCGCTGTTGCAGCGGTCGCTCAGCGTATAGAGCGCGCCCGGCGTCAGGCAGATTTTCTCCTGCAGCAGGCGGTGGAACAGATCGATGCAGTCGATCTGGCCCGGCAGCTCGACCCAAAAGATAAAGCCGCCGCTGGGCAGCGTCGCTCTGGTGCCCTGCGGGAAATGCCGGGCGATCAGGCCGCGCGCCTCATCCATTAACGTGGCATAGCGGCGACGCATGGTGCGAAGATGACGATCGTAGCCGCCGGATTCCAGAAACAGCCCAAGCGTTTCGCTCAGCAATTTTGATTCCGTCAGGGAAGAAACCGACTTAAGCCGCGCCAGCGCCTGGGAAAAACGTCCCGCTGCTATCCAGCCAACGTGAAAATCGGGCGCCACCGTTTTAGTGAAGCTGGCGCAGTGCAGCACCCAGCCATCCGTATCGAAAGCCTTTACCGCTGGCGACAGCGGCCAGCAGAATTGCAGCTCGTCATAAAGCCCATCCTCGATCAGCGGCACCTGATAATGGTTAACCAGCTTCGCCAGCCGCTTTTTATCCTCCAGCCGCATGGTGCAGCCCAGCGGATTTTGTACCGTCGGCATGGCTACCAGCGCCTGAATGCGCTGCTCACGCAGCACCAGCTCCAGCGCGTCCAGCGACAGACCGTGCTGCGGATCGGTAGGCAGCTCCAGCACCTTCAGGCCCAGGCTCGCCACCAGAGGGAAGAGGTAGAAATAGGTGGGCGTTTCCAGCCCGATGCAGTCGCCGGGCCTGGTGACGGCGCGCAGAGCCAGCTGTAGCGCCTCCATACAGCCGTGCGTCAGCGTAATATCTTCGGCGGTGAGCATCATGCCCAAATCCGCTACGCGCCGGGCGATTTCACGACGCAGACGCTGGCTTCCCGGCGGCAGCGCGTAGCGGCCGATCAGCCCAGGTTCGCGCCGCAGCAGCGAAGCCATAATGCGGCTGATTTTCGCCGTCGGAAAGAAATCGCTGTTTTGCGGGCAGGCCAGCGAAAGGTTGATATAGTCCGGATGGTTTTGCGCCGCAAAGACGGTATCGATCAAATCGAGCTTCTCGCTGCCGGGCGTGCGCACCTGTGACTGGTGGCCGTTGCGCGCCCTTAACGAAGGCAGCACGCCCCGGACATAGTAGCCGGACTGGGGACGCGCTTCGATCAGTCCGCGATCTTCCAGTAGCCGATAGGCCGTCAGCACGGTGTTAACGCTGACCTGATGGATAGCGGCGCAGCGGCGTACGGCGGGAAGGCGGCTACCCGGCAGCCAGGTGCCGTTGTGAATGGCTTCCGCCAGCGTTTCGGCCAGCTGGTGATATAGCGTCTGCTCTTGCGGATCGATAATGGACACAGTCACGTCTCCGGCTAATGGGTACAGTTAATCGATAACAGGGATTGTGCTCATAACAATAGTGGATTTCTGAATCTGTTACCATCATCGCAGACGCCTTACCATGTTCTTCTCATTCACTTGCAGGAGAGCGGCCATGCTCGATCCCTCTTTTTTCAGCTACGTTACCGTTATGTCGATCACGCCTGGGCCGAACAATCTGATGCTTGCCACTTCCGGCGTTAATTTCGGGATGCGCCGCACCGTGCCGATGATGTTCGGCATCACGCTGGGCTGCGCCTTGCAGATAGCGATCGCCGCGCTGCTGCTGGACAGCCTGCTGCTGTGGATGAGCGCCATTCGCCTGCCTTTAACGCTGCTGGGTTGTGCCTATCTGCTGTGGCTGTCGTGGAAGATTTTCCGCGCGGGCGCGCCGGAACTGCGGGAAAAAGCGAGGCCGCTGACGCTGCTGGGCAGCGCGCTGTTTCAGGTGGTCAATCCAAAGGCCTGGCTGATGGCCACCAACGTGGCGCTGATCTATTCCGCCAGCAGCGGCATCCTGCCGATAATGAGCGGTTTCGCCGCGCTGAATCTGCCCTGCATTTTGGTCTGGGCGATGATGGGCGACAGGTTGGGCAGGCATTTGCAGGTGGCGTGGAAACTAAGAGCCTTTAACAGCGTGATGGCGCTGTCGCTGGTGGCGACCATCGGCTGGATGCTGGCAGAGGTGTTAAAGCCATAAAAAAGGGCGGCCTGAACGCCGCCCTTCTGTTTTAGTCTCCGACTTCGCCGCCGCCTTCCTGCGACGGCCACTTCCAGTCCCGCACTTCCGGAATATCCTCGCCGTATTCACGTACCCAGGCGTGATGGGCCGCCAGCTTTTCCTGAAGCTTGTCCAGCACGTCGGCGGCTTTCTCCTGTAGCCCCGGCACGCGCAGGATCGCTTCCTGCGCCAGATGGTAACGATCCAGCTCGTTCAGCACCGTCATATCGAAAGGCGTGGTGGTGGTGCCTTCTTCGTTGAAGCCTCTGACGTGGAAATTCGGATGATTATTGCGCTGGTAGGCCAGGCGATGGATCAGCGCCGGATAGCCGTGGAAAGCGAACACCACCGGCCTGTCACGGGTAAAGATCGCATCGAAATCCTGCTCTTCCAGCCCGTGCGGGTGCTGGTCGCGGGTTTGCAAAGCCATTAAATCCACTACGTTAACGACGCGAACCGACAGATCGGGCAGATATTGCCGTAGCAGATCGACGGCCGCCAGCGTTTCCATCGTCGGCACGTCGCCCGCGCAGGCCATTACCACGTCCGGCTGTTTGCCTGGCTTCTCGTTGCCTGCCCACGGCCAGATCCCCATGCCTTTCTCACAGTGCGCGATGGCCTCATCCATGCTCAGCCACTGCGGCTCCGGCTGCTTGCCGGCGATGATCACGTTAATGCGGTCCCAGGTTTTCAGGCAGTGATCGCCGACCCACAGCAGAGTATTGGCATCCGGCGGCAGATAAACGCGGACAATATCGGCTTTCTTGTTGATAACGTGATCGATAAAGCCGGGATCCTGATGGCTGTAGCCGTTGTGATCCTGTCGCCAGACGTGCGAGGAAAGCAGATAGTTAAGCGAGGCGATCGGCTCGCGCCACGGCAGCTTGCGGGAAACCTTCAGCCACTTGGCGTGCTGATTAAACATCGAATCGATAATATGAATAAAGGCTTCGTAGCAGTTGAACAGACCGTGGCGGCCGGTTAACAGATAGCCTTCCAGCCAGCCCTGGCACTGATGCTCGCTGAGGATCTCCATCACTCGCCCATCCGGCGCCAGCTGCTCGTCGTAATCGCGGATCGCCTCCATCCAGGTGCGATTAGTGACGTCAAAAACCTTGCTCAGCCGGTTAGAGGCGGTCTCGTCCGGGCCGAACAGGCGGAAGTTATCGGGGTTATCGCGGAAGATAGCGCTCAGATAGCTCGCCAGCACGGCAGTAGACTGCTCCTGCGTGTCGCCAGGCTTATCAATTTTTACCGCAAATTCCCGAATATCCCGAGTTTTTAACGGCTTGCGCAGTCGGCCACCGTTGGCGTAAGGCGTTGCGCCCATGCGCTTTTCGCCCTGCGGCGCCAGCGCCTGCAATTCGGGTTTAAGCCTGCCTTGTTCATCAAACAGGTCATCAGGCCGATAGCTTTGCAGCCAGTTTTGTAACAGCTGGCGGTGCTCGTCGTTTTCCCGACATTCGGAAACCGGCACCTGGTGCGCGCGCCAAAATCCTTCCACCTTTTTGCCGTCCACCGTTTTCGGGCCGGTCCAGCCTTTCGGGCTGCGCAGAATAATCATCGGCCATGCCGGTACGCTGTCGCCGGTGTTGCCCTGGCGCGCCTGCTGCTGGAAGTCACGAATGCGATCGAAAGCGCGATCAAGGGTGTCGGCCATCAGACGGTGCATTTTTTGCGGGTCGTCGCCGCTGACAAACAGCGGTTCATAGCCATAACCGGCGAACAGCTGCCGCAGATCCTCATCGCTGCTGCGACCAAGCAGCGTAGGATTGGCAATTTTATAGCCGTTCAGATGCAGGATCGGCAGTACGGCGCCGTCCCGCGCGGCGTTTAAAAACTTAGTGCCGTGCCAGCTGGCCGCCAGCGGGCCGGTTTCCGCTTCGCCATCGCCGATCACGCAGGGCACGATAAGATCCGGATGATCGAAAGCCGCGCCAAAGGCGTGCACCAGCGAATAGCCCAGCTCGCCGCCTTCATGGATGGATCCGGGCGTTTCCGGTGCCGCGTGGCTGGGAATGCCGCCGGGAAACGAAAACTGGCGGAAAAGGTGCTGCATGCCCTGCGCGTCCGCGCTGACCTGAGGATAGATTTCGCTGTAGGTGCCTTCCAGCCAGGTATTGGCAACCATGCCTGGCCCGCCGTGGCCGGGGCCGCAGATATAAAGCAGGTTGAGATCGCGCTGGCGAATAATGCGGTTCAGGTGCGCATAGATAAAATTCAGGCCCGGCGTGGTTCCCCAGTGCCCCAGCAGACGAGGCTTAATATGTTCAGGCTGCAGCGGCTCGCGCAGCAGAGGATTAGCCATCAGGTAAATCTGCCCGACTGAAAGATAGTTAGCGGCGCGCCAGTAATGGTCAAGCAGCGCTAATTCAGTCTCGGTAGCGGAATGGGGTGAAGAGGTGTCCATCAGCTGCTCCTTTTAAATGAGTCAGCTAAAAGCATA
Source organism: Erwinia artemisiae (assembly GCF_051400835.1). Lineage (NCBI taxonomy): Bacteria > Pseudomonadati > Pseudomonadota > Gammaproteobacteria > Enterobacterales > Erwiniaceae > Erwinia > Erwinia artemisiae. The sequence continues at coordinate 95,499 of NZ_JBLFFM010000011.1, forward strand.
GACGCCTGGGGGAGTTGTGCAGGAAGCGGCAAAATGCGCGCGTAAAAAAGGCGGGAGATCCCGCCTTCAGGCTTTACTATTTACCGATTACGGCTGCGGCCACCGCCGCTTCGTCATTAGCCGCGGTAAACGGCGTGTAGTCGAGCTGCAAAATGCGGCTGGTTTCCGCCAGCTGGTGCTCGGTTGCCGCCACGTTGCCGTTCAGCTTCTGGCCGTAAGAAGGCACGATCGCTTTCAGCTTCGCCTGCCATGCCGACGTCGCCATCCGCTCGGCGAACACTTTGCTCATCAGATCGATCATAATAGGCGCGGCCGTGGAAGCGCCCGGCGAGGCGCCCAGCAGCGCGGAGATGGTGCCGTCCTGCGACGTGACGACCTCCGTGCCCAGCTTCAGCACGCCGCCTTTCTGCGCGTCTTTCTTGATAATCTGTACGCGCTGGCCCGCTTTAACGCGACGCCAGTCCTCTTTTCTCGCCTCCGGGAAATAATCCCGCAGCGCCTGGCAGCGATCGTCATCGGTCAGCATGACCTGGCCAATCAGGTATTTCACCAGGTTAAAGTTATCCAGCCCGACGTGCACCATTGGCTTAAAGTTCGACGAGGTCATCGAGCCGAACATATCCCACAGCGAGCCTTGCTTCAGGAACTTCGTCGAGAAGGTGGCAAACGGCCCGAACAGCAGCACCTGCTTGCCATCCAGCATCCGCGTATCCAGATGCGGCACGGACATCGGTGGCGCGCCAACGGAAGCTTTGCCGTACACTTTGGCCAGATGGCGCTTCACTATCTCCGGGTTTTCGCTTACCAGGAACTCGCCGCCGACCGGGAAACCCGCATATTCTCTGGCTTCGGGTATGCCGGTCTGCTGGAGCAGCGTCAGCGCCGCGCCGCCCGCGCCGATAAAGATATATTTCGCACGAATGGTTTTCCGGCGGCCGTTGTTTTTCAAATCGGCCACGGTCACGTTCCAGCTGCCGTCGCCGTTGCGCTTAAAGCCGCGAACTTCATGGCCGGTTTCCAGCGAAAAATGCCGGTTTTTCTGTAGCGATGCCACCATCTGGCGCGTGATTTCGCCGAAGTTCACGTCGGTGCCGGTAGTGATGCGCGTAGCGGCGACGCGATCTTTTTCATCGCGTCCTTCCATCAGCAGCGGGGCCCACGCCCTGATTTGCTCCGGATCTTCTGAATACTCCATACCGCGAAACAGCGAGCTTTTTTGCAGCGCCGTAAAGCGTTTCTTCAGGAACGCCACGTTGTCGTCGCCCCAGACAAAGCTCATATGGGGAACGGTGTTGATAAAGCTGCGTGGATTGCGCAGGACGCCTTTCTGGACCAGATGGGACCAGAACTGGCGCGAGATCTGAAACGCTTCGTTGATCTCGACGGCTTTTTTGATATCGACCGAGCCGTCTTCTTTCTGCGGCGTATAGTTCATTTCGGCCAGCGCGGCATGCCCGGTACCGGCGTTGTTCCAGCCGTTGGAGCTTTCTTCAGCCACGCTGTCCAGGCGTTCGATCATACTGATGCGCCACTCGGGTTCCAGAGCCTGCAACCAGGTGCCAAGCGTAGCGCTCATCGCGCCTCCGCCGATCAGTAATACGTCTTTTTCTTCATCTGCCGTGGCGGCTTTCGCAGAGCCCATAGCGGCCAGAAGTCCTGCTAATTTTGGCATGAGGCGACTTCTCCGTATGTTGATAAATCAACATGGTGAGCAGGTGAAACGGCGCGATCTCTTTCGGACCGTGGTAGCCGCTTCGCTGAGTACAGTGCGCTTCCATCACAAAAACGGATGATTAACGCGCGTTAAGCGTTGTGGAAATATACCATTGTTACGTAGCAATTAAAAAATTGTTTAAAGATTAAAAATGAGAATGAATAATCAAACAAAATTAGAGGAAGTAATACCAGAGGCTGCTTCAGCGAAACGGCAAAGAGAGTTAGCGGTTATTTATTATTAATTTTCATAAGGATAATTTGGTTTTCTTCGGATGGGGTTGTGCAAAAAGCAGACAGGTAAAGCCTGAAAAGCAGGCGTGAGCAGGGAAGATTGCAGAGAATTTAGTTGTTATTAAATGTTAATTGTTTGTTAAGTGGGAAAGGCCAGCGGATGATCCAGCCGCGTGGCGGGTAAAATGAGGGCGGATATCTCCGTGCGGACAGGCCGATTAAAAAAACCTCCGCGCAGGCCGGGCAAAAAAATGCCTGCTCCGCACGGGCGGAACAGGCGTCACAGATTGATACGTCCGGCATGCTGCCGGACGGAACAGGCACTGTGCTTTATCGGCAGCGTCAGGCTTTTTTAGCCGCTGCGGCAGCCTTAACGATTACCGCGAAAGCATCCGCTTTCAGCGATGCGCCGCCAACCAGCGCGCCGTCGATATCCGGCTGGGCAAACAGCTCGGCCGCATTCTTATCGTTAACGGAACCGCCGTACTGGATAATGACCTGTTCTGCGACAGCGGCATCTTTTTTGGCGATATGGTCACGGATAAATTTATGCACGGCCTGGGCCTGTGCAGGGGTAGCGGATTTGCCGGTGCCGATAGCCCAGACTGGCTCATAGGCAATGACCACGCCGTTGAACGCGTCAGCGCCCTGGGTTTCCAGCACGGCGTCAATCTGGCGTGCGCAAACTTCTTCGGTTTTACCCGCTTCGTTTTCCGCTTCGGTTTCGCCAATGCACAGTACCGGGATCAGACCGGCCGTTTTCAGCACCGCGAATTTTTTGGCAATCAGCTCGTCGCTCTCTTTATGATAAGTGCGACGCTCGGAGTGGCCGATAATGATGTATTTCGCGCCTACGTCTTTCAGCATCTCGGCGGATACTTCGCCGGTGAACGCGCCAGACAGGTTAACGTCCACGTTCTGCGCGCCAAGCACGATATGGCTACCCGAGCTGGCGTGCTTCGCCAGATCCAGATAAATCGTTGGAGGGGCAATGGCTACGCCGCAGCCATCGACGGCGCTCAGCTCATTACGCAGACCGGCAATCAGCTCGTTGACCATGTGTTTGCTGCCGTTCAGTTTCCAGTTACCCATTACTAACGGATGTCGCATTCTATCCTCCACGCTTAGCGCGATACGGTTTAATTACCCTGCCTCAGCAGCGTTGTCTGCCGGACAGTATAGAGATCAAAGCCCTTCAGAGCTTTGCTTTTCGTCATTTTTAAACCCGGTTAGCTGCCGTTCAGGGCGAGTTTTACCGGCTCGATGGCGAAGGTCAGCCCTTTTTCGCCGTTGTCGGCCACCACGTAGCGCAGCGCGCCTTCCGCCTGGGCATAGTAGCGCGAGCCTTTCCCTTTACTCAGCAGATCGTCCAGCCGCTTCTGACTCTGTTCCTGAGTCAGCGTCGGTTCAAAAAACCGCGTCAGCGCAATCATATAGGCCAGCGCTTTATCCCGTGCGGCTTTCTCTTCCGGGCCGGGCACCGGCAGCCAGGTAATCTGTAACGTTTTGATCTTTCCGGTTCCCTGTTCCAGCGCGGTAGAAGAGTAGAGATTTTCATTGATCTTGCTGGCGGCACGGGTCAAATTACTTTTATCACCGCGGCTGTCCGTCGCCCGGTATTCAGCAATCTGTAACTTTGGATTGATAGCATTATACTTTTCGCGAAACTGGCCGATAGTCATATCAAAGGTCGGCGCACCCGCCAGAAGATAGGGCGCTGTAGGCATATGTTCAGCACGCTCCTGAGGATCGGCTTCGGCCCGAACGGGCGCGGTACTCAGCCAGACCAGTAACGTAAAACCCGTGAACAACGCTTTATTCATTATCTGTCGCTCTAACTAATGCAGTTAACGCAAGATTAAAACGGACAATGACCGGCAAAGTCAAAGCCTGACGCTGTTCTGAGGAAGAAAAAATGACCTTACAAGCGTGGTGTTTTTCCTGGCGTGGCAGGCTGGGGCGGCGCGATCTGTGGATTTGGCTGACGCTGTGGCTGGTGCTGCTGACCGTGCTGTTTACCCTGGCCGCGCGAGGCTGGATCAGCACGCAGACCGCCGCCTTCTGCGTGGTCAGCCTGCTGTGGCCGTCCAGCGCCGTGGTGGTGAAACGTCTGCACGACCGTAACAAATCGGCCGCCTGGGCTTTGCTGCTGATCGTGGCGTGGATGCTGCTGGCAGGGAACTGGTCGGCGCTGCCCGCCAGCTGGCAGTGGACGCTGGGGCGCTTTATTCCCACGCTGATCCTGGTGACCATGAGCCTGGAACTGGGCGTCTTCAGCGGCAGCAAAGGCGCCAACCGCTTCGGCAAAACGACGTTGCAGGTGAACTATTTTGGTCGTCGGACGCCCGATTACCAGTAGTGTTCGCTGGTGATATGGCCAGGCTTACGTTTCAGGTGCTTGCGCATGTCGCGCGTCTCTTTCAGCAGCTGCTGGGTGTCTCTGACCATCTGCGGGTTGCCGCACAGCATGATATGGCTCTCTTCTGCCGTCATGGGCAGCCCGACGGCGGCTTCCAGCTCGCCACGCTCTATCAGCGCGGGCACGCGGCCGGTCAGCGAGCCTTCAGCTGCTTCACGGCTGACCACCGTCTGAATACGTAGCTGTCCCTGATAGCGCTGCTCCAGCGCCTGCATCAGCGGCAGATAGCTCAGGTCCTGCGCGTAGCGGACGGCATGGACGAGAACGATATGCTCAAAACGCGCCAGCCCTTTGCCTTCCTGCAGGATAGAAAGATAGGGGCCGATAGCCGTCCCGGTCGCCAGCATCCACAGCGTTTTGCACTCGGGGATTTCATCTATCACAAAAAAACCGGCGGATTCTTTGGTGATCATCAGCTTCTGGCCCGGCTGCAATGCATGAAGTCGCGGGCTTAATTTGCCTTCCGGCACCGTCACCAGGTAGAACTCCAGGTTGGCGTTGCTGGGGGCGTTCACAAAAGAGTAGGCGCGCTGCACGCGTTCGCCGTCGACTTCCAGCGCCAGCTTGGCGAACTGTCCGGCAATAAAGGGATCGATGGGCGCGGTGACGGTAATGCTGAACAGGCTCTCAGTCCAGTCCTGCACCTGCTGTACTGTGGCGTTGACCCACTCGGCCATAGTGCGCTCCTTAGTCAAAACGGTTGAATAGCCTATCTTCGCTACGGAACGGCTTTTTTGCCAGCCTCCGTGTTGCGCAAAGCTCATATCGACAAATCCGGCATCCGACGTACAGTTTCATTTACGCCGCTGAACGCTTTTGCTGACACTTAATTAAAGACCATTTTTCCTTGCCCTCTCGCTTTGTCATGCGTTCCTGATATTTTCCTCGCTATCGAAAACCCTTCCTGGCCAATCGTCCTGTTTAATGGCGATTTAGCCGATAAATTGTGCTGATAAAATGAAGAAAATTGCAAACGGGCATTTGCTGGTGATGCTGATCGCGCTGGTGGCCGTCGGACAGATGGCGCAAACCATTTATGTTCCGGCGATGGCGACCATCGCGCAGGATTTTGGCGTGCGCGACGGCGTGGTGCAGCGCGTGATGGCCGCGTATCTGATGACCTACGGCGGCTCGCAGCTGCTGTATGGCCCGCTGTCGGATAATATCGGGCGGCGTCCGGTTATCCTGGGCGGATTAACTATTTTTATGATCGGTTCACTGGTCGCGCTCGGCGCGCCGACCTTCGATCTGCTGGTGCTGGGCAGCGCCATTCAGGGACTGGGAACGGGCGTGGCGGGCGTGATGGCTCGCACCATGCCGCGCGATCTGTATGCGGGCGGCGCGCTGCGGCAGGCCAACAGCCTGCTGAATATGGGCATTCTGGTCAGTCCGCTGGTTGCGCCGGTGATTGGCGCGCTGCTGACTCATCTGTTTGGCTGGCACGCCTGCTTTATTTTTCTGCTGTTGCTCTGCCTGGGTGTGGGCACGGCAATGCTGCGTTGGCTGCCGGAAACGCGTCCCGCGCCGTTGGAAAAACGCGCGCTTTTTTCACGCTATAAGCCGCTGCTGGCTGACAGCACCTTTGTGCGCTATCTGATTATGCTGATGGGCGCGCTGGGCGGCATCGCCGTGTTTGAAGCCAGCTGCGGCGTGCTGATGGGCGGCGTGCTGGGACTCAACAGCCTCACGGTCAGCCTGCTGTTTATTCTGCCGATCCCGGCGGCGTTTTTCGGCGCGTGGTTTGCCGGTCGCGACAATAAGCCTTTTCAGCAGCTGATGTGGTGGTCGGTCAATAGCTGCCTGCTGGCTGGCGCGCTGATGTGGATCCCGGCCTGGTTCGGCGTGATGACCATCTGGACGCTGGTGGCGCCTGCCGCGCTGTTTTTCTTCGGCGCGGGCATGCTGTTTCCCCTGGCGACCACGGGCGCCATGGAGCCGTGGCCCTATATGGCCGGTACGGCGGGCGCGCTGTTGGGCGGCCTGCAAAACCTGGGATCGGGCCTGGCGGCCTGGCTGTCGGCGCTGCTGCCGCAGAACGGCCAGTTCAGCCTGGGTATGCTGATGTTCGCCATGGCGCTGCTGATCCTGCTGTGCTGGCTACCCTTGTCGAAAAGGCCGGAGATGCACGCGGTATGAAGTAACGGGCCAAACGGCCCGTAAACATCCTACAGAATATATTGATGCAGGCTCGCGTCCTTACGATCCAGATAGTGAATGGACTGGATGCGGCGGATAGTGCGCGATTTGCCGCGCACCAGCAGCGTTTCGGTGGTGGCGACGTTGCCCTGGCGCGTAATGCCTTTCAGCAGATCGCCGCTGGTGATGCCGGTTGCGGAGAAAATAACGTTATCGTTGCGCGCCATGTCGGCCAGCGCCAGCACCTTTCCGGCTTCAATACCCATTGCCCGACAGCGTTGCAGCTCCTGTTCACCCAGCGCGCGGTTTTCCGGCGTATCGCCTTTGACCGCGTGACGCGGCAGCAGGCGTCCCTGCATATCACCATCCAGCGCGCGGATCACCGCCGCCGAAACCACGCCTTCCGGCGCGCCGCCGATGCCGTACAGCACGTCCACTTCGCTGTCCGGCATACAGGTCAGGATAGAGGCGGCCACGTCGCCGTCGGGAAAGGCAAAAATTCGCACGCCCAGCTGCTGCATCTCGGCAATCACGCCGTCATGGCGCGGCTTGGCAAGAACGGTGACGGTCAGCTCCGTCAGCGGTTTTTGCAGCGCCCGCGCGATATTTCGCAGGTTTTCCGCCAGCGGCAACGCCAGATCGATAGCGCCTTTCGCGCCAGGGCCAACCGCCAGCTTTTCCATATACATATCGGGCGCGTTCAGAAAGGTGCCTTTATCGCCAACGGCCAGCACGGCCAGCGCGTTGGCCTGGCCCATGGCGGTCATGCGCGTGCCTTCAATAGGATCGACCGCGATATCCACCGCATCGCCCTGGCCGCTGCCCACTTTTTCGCCAATGTACAGCATCGGTGCTTCGTCGATCTCGCCTTCGCCGATGACGATTTGCCCATCGATATCGACTTTATTCAGCATGATACGCATGGCGTGCACCGCAGCGCCGTCGGCCGCGTTCTTGTCGCCGCGCCCGAGCCATTTGTAGCCAGCCAGCGCTGCCGCTTCCGTTACGCGTGAAAATTCAATAGCGAGTTCTCGTTTCATAATGGGCCTTACGCAAAGTAATGAAGCAGGAAGTCTGGCATGGCGGGGAGGAAAAACGCCAGCATTCTTATCGCCGGGTTCTGAACATCAGAGAGGAGGGGCGGAACAGATGCCCGCAGCCGTGGCGACTGCGGGCGAGAAGACGTTACTCTTCGTGGTCTTCCCATGCCTGAGCGCGGGAAACGGCTTTCTTCCAGCCTGCATAACGATAGTTACGCTCGGTGGTTTCGATGCTCGGACGGAATTCGCGTTCAATGACGGCCTTGGCACGGACTTCATCCAAATCTTTCCAGAAGCCGACCGCCAGCCCCGCCAGATAGGCGGAACCCAGCGCGGTTACTTCCAATACTTCCGGGCGTTCGACGCGGGTGCCCAGGATATCGGACTGGAACTGCATCAGGAAGTTGTTGGCTACCGCGCCGCCATCGACACGCAGAGACTGCAGGCGGGTGTTGGAGTCATTCTGCATGGCTTCCAGCACGTCGCGGGTCTGGAAGGCGATAGATTCCAGCGTGGCGCGAATAATATGGTTCGCGTTCGCGCCGCGCGTCAGGCCGAAGATAGCGCCGCGCGCATACGGGTCCCAGTAAGGCGCGCCCAGGCCGGTAAAGGCCGGCACCATATACACGCCGTTGCTGTCTTTTACCTTGGTGGCGAAGTATTCGGAATCGGTGGCGTCACCGATTAGCTTCATCTCGTCACGCAGCCACTGGATAGACGCGCCGCCGATAAATACCGCGCCTTCCAGCGCATAGTTGACTTCGCCGCGCGGGCCGCAGGCGATAGTGGTCAACAGGCCGTTAGTGGAGGTGACCGCTTCCGTGCCCGTGTTCATCAGCATAAAGCAGCCGGTACCGTAGGTGTTTTTCGCCATGCCCGGCTGAACGCAAAGCTGGCCATACAGCGCCGCCTGCTGGTCGCCCGCGATACCGGCGATAGGGATACGCGTGCCGCCTTTACCGCCGATATTGGTCTGGCCGTAGACTTCGGAAGAAGACTTCACTTCCGGCAGCATTTCACGCGGGATATCCAGGATATCCAGCATGCGCTGATCCCACTCCAGCTTGTGGATGTTGAACATCATGGTACGCGAGGCGTTGGTGTAATCGGTGATATGCACCCGTCCCTGCGTCATTTTCCACACCAGCCAGGAATCGACGGTGCCGAACAGCAGCTCGCCGCGCTTTGCCCGCTCGCGCGAGCCTTCAACGTGATCCAGGATCCATTTAACCTTGGTGCCGGAGAAGTAAGGGTTAATCACCAGCCCGGTAGTGTGCTGAATGTATTCTTCCAGCCCCTCTTTTTTCAGTCGGGCGCAGTAATCGGCGGTGCGCGGATCCTGCCAGACGATAGCGTTATAGATCGGCTTGCCGGTCTCTTTGTCCCAGACGATAGCGGTTTCACGCTGGTTGGTGATGCCAATGGCGGCTATCTCGTCCGAACGGATATCGGCGTGGGCCAGCACTTCCACCAGCGTGGAGCTTTGTGACGCCCAGATGTCCATCGGATCGTGTTCGACCCAGCCGGTCTTAGGATAAATTTGCTGAAATTCGCGCTGGGAAACCGCAACAATGTTGGAGTCGTGATCCAGCACCACGGCGCGGGAGCTGGTTGTGCCCTGATCCAGCGCGACGATATATTTTTTATCTGTAGTCATAAATCCTTCCTGATGTGTAAAGGGTTAGCACTTACGCTTTACGCTGTTCAGCACGCGCTATCGTCTCTGGCTTCTTTACCGCAGCTGCGCCAGGCAGGTTACGGGCGATCAGAGAGCGGTAGCCGAATGCACCCACGCAGGCGCCAACAATCGGGCCAAAAATTGGCACGAGGAAATAAGGAATATCGCGGGCGCCGGTGAAAGCAACGTTACCCCAACCGGCCAGCCAGGCAAAGATCTTGGGTCCGAAATCACGGGCCGGGTTCAGGGCGAAGCCGGTCAACGGACCCATTGCACCGCCGATAACCGCGATAAGCAGGCCGATCAGCAGCGGAGCCATCGGGCCGCGCGGCAGGCCGTTGCCGTCGTCGGTCAGGGCCATAATCAGCCCCATCATCACGGCAGTGATCACGGCTTCAACCAGGAAAGCCTGGCCAACGCTGATATGCGGATTAGGGTAGGTAGAGAAAATACCGGCCAAATCCAGGCTCTCGACGCTGCCGCGCACCATATGGTGCGTCTGCTCGTAGTCCAGAAACAGGTTATGGTAGAGCGCATAAACCAGCGCGGCGGAGCAGAAGGCGCCTGCCACCTGCGCCACAATATAAGGAATAACTTTACGGCCTTCGAAGTTGCCAAACAGGCAAAGCGCCAGGGTCACGGCCGGGTTCAAATGCGCCCCGGAAATGGCCGCGCTCAGGTAAACCGCCATGGCAACGGCGATCCCCCAGATGATGCTGATTTCCCACAGGCCGAGTACCGCGCCTGCTACCTTTGCCGCCGCGACGCAGCCGGCACCAAAGAAAATAATCGTGCCGACGCCGAGAAACTCGGCGATGCACTGCCCTTTAAGGGTGGTGGTTGTCTGGCTCATGATGTTGGTTCCTGAAGGCGAGGTTAAATGGTGTACGGCTTTTTTTTCTCTTTCCCTGAGTCGCCCCAATCTTGTGTGGGGTTGTTGTGAATTTATCGTTAACGAGCATAAACGAGAAATAGCGAAATCAAAAGTTGTGTGCTGCTTCAAAAAAATGAGCGTTTTCGCGTCTTTTAACGGAATTTTCCTGCGGCTTTTGGCTTTCGTTTTCCATTTCATGTTGCAATTTGTTAACAATACCCGCGCAGGGATCGCGGGTAAATGTTACAAACACCAGGTCTGCGCTGAAAAACGCGGCTCTCTGCGCCGTAGCAGGTTCGTTGCTGGACTTGGCGGGCCGCTCTACATACAATCGGAACATCGTTGTGAGCCGCAGCGGGTCGGCCAGTGTCGATCGCGCCGCGTCTGCAACATCAACGCCTTGCGATTAGGAGAGGTCATTTACGATGTCATTTGAAGTGTTCGAGAAACTGGAAGCAAAAGTACAGCAGGCGATTGATACTATCACGCTGCTGCAGATGGAAATTGAAGAGCTGAAAGAGCAGAACAACAACCTGAATCAGCAGGTTCAGCAGGCCGCGGGCAACAGCGAATCCCTGGTGCGTGAAAACCAGCACCTGAAAGAGGAGCAGCATGTCTGGCAGGAGCGTCTGCGTGCGCTGTTGGGAAAAATGGAAGAAGTCTGAGTCAGGTTTGACGGCAGGCGGTAAAAGAACGGGTGCCAGTCAGCACCCGTTTTTGCTATATGCCAGCCGGTGGATCTTCTGGAAGGATAAGGTGTGCTATTCGATATCCAGCGGATCTTCGGAAAGGATAATACCGGTATTATCGGCATAAAGATGGTCGCCTGAAAAGAAGGTCACGCCGCCAAAATTGACGCGCACGTCGCTTTCGCCAATGCCTTCGCCAGCGGCGCCAGCCGGGATAGCCGCAATCGCCTGAATGCCGATATCCAGCTCTTCCAGGTCGTCTACCTGGCGCACGGAGCCGTAGATCACCAACCCTTCCCATTCGTTTTGCAACGCCAGGCGAGCCAGCGCCGCATCGACCAGCGCGCGCCGTACAGAGCCGCCGCCGTCTACCAGCAGCACGCGCCCGCGTCCGTTTTCTTCCAGCAGATCATACAGAAGCCCGTTATCTTCAAAACATTTCACCGTGGTGATTTGCCCGCCAAACGAGGTGCGGCCACCAAAGTTTGAAAAGAGCGGTTCAACCACGTTCACATCTTCATGATAGATGTCGCAGAGTTCGGAAGTATCGTATTTCATAAGGGGTTCATCTGTTCGCCACAGGGAGACTAAGTATATCGCTTTCTGGCGGTTGTTGGCAAAACCATCAGTTGTTAAAAATTGCGGCAGGTCAGGGACATCGCGATTAATTCATTGCCAGACCGATGGCGAAAAGAAGATTCACCAGCAGCGCCGCCTTCACCGTTTTCTCCAGCACAGGCCGCATAGCGGCGGCGGAAGTATGCCTGATAATGAAGCGCGCCTGACCGAACAGCAGCGGCGCGCTGAGCAAAAACAGCCAGCCCGACGCGTCCAGCATCGTCAGTTTGGCATACAAGGCGAAGCAGAACAGAGAGCCGGAAAGCAGCATGGCATGATAGTAGCGCGAGTTACAGGGGCCAAGCCGCAAGGCCAGCGTAAATTTACCGTTCCGCCGATCGCTCTCGATATCGCGCATGTTATTGACGTTGAGCACGGCGACCGCCAGCAGGCCGCAGCCGGTCGCGGGCAGAAAAGTCAACAGATGCAGGCCGTGCGTTTGCAGATAAAAGCTGCCCACCACGCCCAGCCAGCCAAAGAAAACCAGCACGGAAAGATCGCCCAGCCCAAGATAGCCGTAAGGTTTTTTCCCTACCGTATAGGCGATGGCGGCGACGATGGCCAGCGCGCCCAGCGCCAGAAAGCCCAGCATATCGCCGAGGCTCTGACAGGCGCGCACCACCAGCGTTACGCCCGCGATCAGCGTCAGCGCAACCGTCAGCGTCAGCGCAAAGCGCATCTGCTTCAGGCCGATCAGCCCTTTCTGCATGCCGCGTAGCGGGCCGAGGCGATCGGGCGTGTCGCTGCCTTTTACCGCATCGCCATAGTCGTTGGCCAGATTGGACAAAATTTGCAGCAGCGCCGTGGTCAGCAGCGTCAGCAGCGCGACGGCCGGATCGAAATGTCCCTCACGCCAGGCCAGCGCCGAGCCGGTAATCACCGACGCGCAGGCTAAAGGCAGCGTACGTAAGCGCAGGCTTTCCAGCCATGCGCGGAAAGAGGTAAAAGCCGGAACTGCAGAGATATTGTCGCTCATCAGGCTGGGCCTTTGCTGAAAGAGGATGAATGCCGGAAAGCGACCAGTTTACTGGCTGTCTGCACGCGGAGAATTAATCCACGTCAGGAATTGGGCGGGAAAGCAGAGGCGGCGGACAAAGAAAAACCCCGCGCGTAAGCGACGGGGTTTAAAAAGGCGCGAGCGTGGAAGATTACAGAATAAAGCGGCTGAGATCTTCGTCCGCTACCAGCTCGTCCAGATGTTTACCAACGTAATCGGCATCGATGGTGATCGACTCGCCGTTGCGGTCGCTGGCGTCGTAGGAAATCTCTTCCATCAGGCGCTCCAGCACGGTATGCAGACGACGCGCGCCGATGTTCTCAGCGGTTTCGTTCACCTGCCAGGCTGCGGCAGCGATGCGGCTGATGCCGTCTTCCGTAAAGTGGATATCCACGCCTTCGGTCTTCATCAGCGCCTTGTACTGCACGGTGACGGACGCGCTTGGCTCGGTCAGGATGCGCTCAAAGTCGTGCGTGGTCAGCGCCTGTAGCTCAACGCGGATCGGCAGACGACCCTGCAGTTCCGGGATCAGATCGGAAGGGCTGGCGACCTGGAACGCGCCGGAAGCGATAAACAGAATGTGGTCGGTTTTCACCATACCGTGCTTGGTGGAAACGGTGCAGCCTTCCACCAGCGGCAGCAGGTCGCGCTGTACGCCTTCGCGGGAAACGTCCGGGCCGGAGCTTTCGCCACGCTTACAGACCTTGTCGATTTCGTCGATAAACACGATGCCGTGCTGCTCGACCGCGTCGATCGCTTCCTGCTTTAACTCTTCCGGATTGACCAGTTTGGCGGCTTCTTCCTCGATCAGCAGCTTCATCGCTTCTTTGATCGGCAGCTTACGCGGCTTCTGCTTCTGGCCGCCGATGTTCTGGAACATCGACTGCAGCTGGCTGGTCATCTCTTCCATACCCGGAGGCGCCATGATCTCGACACCCATTGGCGCGGCGGCCAGATCGATTTCGATCTCTTTATCGTCCAGCTGGCCTTCGCGCAGCTTTTTGCGGAAAGACTGGCGGGCAGCAGACGGCTCGGCAGCGGCTTCCGGCTGGCCCCAGTTGTTTTTCGCCGGTGGGATCAGCACGTCGAGAATGCGTTCTTCGGCCATCTCTTCGGCGCGATAGCGGTTTTTCTCAATCGCCTGCGAGCGCACCATTTTGATCGCGGAATCGGTCAGATCGCGGATGATAGAATCCACTTCTTTACCTACATAGCCCACTTCGGTGAACTTAGTCGCTTCCACCTTAATAAAAGGCGCATTCGCCAGCTTGGCCAGGCGACGGGCGATTTCGGTTTTACCTACGCCGGTCGGGCCAATCATCAGAATATTTTTAGGCGTCACTTCGTGGCGCAGCTCTTCGTCGAGCTGCATACGGCGCCAGCGGTTGCGCAGGGCGATGGCAACAGCGCGCTTGGCGCCGTCCTGGCCGATAATAAATCTGTCCAGTTCGCTGACGATTTCGCGCGGGGTCATTTCAGACATAATCAGGGTCCTTACGCTTTAGACGATAATTCTTCGATAGTAAGATTGTGGTTGGTATAGATGCAGATATCGCCTGCAATACCCAGCGCTTTTTCCACGATGTCGCGCGCGCCAATGTCGGTGTTTTCCAGCAGCGCACGAGCGGCAGCCTGTGCGTACGGGCCGCCAGAACCGATGGCGATCAGATCGTTTTCCGGCTGGATCACGTCGCCGTTGCCGGTGATGATCAGCGAGGCGTTTTCGTCAGCTACGGCCAGCAGGGCTTCCAGCTTGCGCAGCATCCGATCGGTACGCCAGTCTTTGGCCAGTTCGACCGCCGCCTTCACCAGATGGCCCTGATGCATCTCCAGCTTGCGTTCGAACAGCTCAAACAGCGTAAAGGCATCTGCTGTGCCACCGGCAAAACCAGCAATGACCTTGTCATTATAAAGACGACGCACTTTTTTGACGTTGCCTTTCATTACGGTGTTGCCGAGCGTAGCCTGGCCATCACCGCCAATTACTACCTGGCCGTTGCGTCGTACACTTACAATTGTTGTCACGGGCAGACCCCTTGTTACAGTCGAAAGATCTCCCCGCAGGCCTACTGCGGGGCAATGATGCGATCAGATATGGGGGGAATCTGGAAGGTTTCAACCCCCCAAAGAGACAGGAATACAATTTGAATGGCCGTTGCCGCGCAGGCGTTTCAGCGTGCTGTCGGCGGCGGTGCGGCTGTTGTAAGGGCCGACGATCACGCGATTCCAGCCGCCGCCGCTGGTGATTTTGCTTTCAAAGCCTTCAAACGCCAGCGAGGCGCGTACGGATTCCGCCTGGTCGCTGCCTTTGAACGAGCCGCACTGCACCATCCAGCGCTGCGTCTTCTCTTTTTCGACTTCTTTTGGCTTCTCGGTTTTCGGCTGCGGCTGGCGGACAGGCTCCTGAGCTACCGTCGGCTGCTGGCTGTGCTGCGGCAGCATGTGCTGCTGCTGTGCCGGCTGCTGACGCGATGGCTGTACCTGCGGCTGCGTTTGAACCTGACGCGGCTGGATCTGTGGCTGCGTCTGTACCTGACGAGAAGGCTGAGGTTCTGATGAATAGGCGTTCTGCGGCTGGCGCGACTGCTGTTGCAGCTGCGTCTGCTGCTGCTGGCGCTGTAGCGTTTGCTGGCGTTGGGCTGGCGTCTGCTCGTTCCACGGCACTTCGTTCAGCTGGGTAGGCTGCTGGCGCATATCGGCCTGCATCTGCTCCAGCAGCTGGCGCTGCTCGTCGGTCAGTTGCGTAGGCGAATGCACTTCACCGCCTGCCGAAGGCTCGACGGGCGTCGGCACGGTGATTTGACGGTTCTCCAGCTCTTTAATGTAGCGCCAGCGCTCTTCTGGCTTGGGCGGCAAACCGTTGCCGGCTGCTTTGTGATCCGGGATGACCGGCGCCTCTTCCTCTTTTTTATGATGGGCGATAAACCATAAGCCACCGACAAACGTCACCAGTACCGCGACGGCCAGACCTACCATGATCTTTGATACACCCGATCCGCTGCTGCGCTTTTTACTGCCGCCGCGGCCGTTGCTCTTTTTGCGACGCGTCCCTGTCGAACGCCCGCGGCCTACGTAATCTTTTTGTGCCACTATCGTTCCGCTAATAATCAATGAAGAGTAAGGTCGGGCCAGCGCGCTGGCCTGCAGCTCGCCATGTTACTCAAGGGCCGGAAGTTTGACCAGCAGGGATACGATTAAGAATCTGCTGAATCTCGGTTTTGTTGCCCAAAAGGAAAGATTTTGTTCGCGCTACGCTTTTTGCCGCAGCGCGGGCGCCGTGCTGCCGCGAATTTTTATTTCAAAATCCAGCAGCCGGGAACCGCTGTTTACCAGCTTGCCCTGTAGCTGTTCCAGCAGCAGATTCATCGCCTCGCGGCCGATGTTGAATCGCGGCTGGGCAATGGTAGTCAGCTGAGGATCGCTGTAGCGCGACAGTTCGACATCATCAAAACCAATCAGCGACAGATCTTTCGGCACGCGCAGCCCCATTATTTTCGCCTGCGCCATCGCGCCCAGCGCCATGATATCGCTGTGGCAGAACAGGGCGTCCGGCGGCTGCGGCAGCCGCATTAGCTGCTTCAGCGCGCGGCTGCCGGCGTCAAACGTGAAATCGCCGCGCACGATATAGCGCGGATCCAGCCTGATGCCGTTGCGTTGCAGCGCCTGAATATAGCCCTGCAGGCGATACTGACACAGCGGCATCTCCTGCGGCCCGGCGACGCAGGCGATACGCTCGTGGCCCAGCTTAAGCAGATGGTTCACCGCCTCGAACGCCGCCGTCAGGTTATCAATGTGCACGGTCGGCAGCGCCAGATCGGGCGCGAATTCATTGGCCATCACCATCGGCGGCAGGCTGCGCTGCTCTTCCGGCCCGGTTTCAAAAGGCACCTGCGACCCCAGCAGCACCATGCCGTCAATCTGTCGGGTCATCACCAGATTCAGGAAAGCGCTCTCCTGACGGTTTTGGTGCGCGCAGTCGCCAATCAGCACCAGATAGCCTTCTTCGGCCGCCACCGATTCCACCCCGCGAATAATTTCGCTGAAAAAGGGGTCGCAAATGTCGGGCACTATCACCAGGATTGTGCGGGACTCGCTGCGTCGCGGATGGCGCACCATGGCATGAGGCGAATAGCCAACGGCAATCACCGCCTCGTCGACTTTTTGGCGCGTGGCGGCAGAAACCTTTTCCGGACTCATCAGGGCGCGGGAAACGGTCGCCGTCGATACGCCCGCTTTTTCCGCCACGTCTTTCATCGTGGCGCCCACGGTTTCTGGCTTGTGCTCCAACGCTGTTCTCCTCATACCGGCCGGTTGACTGCCCGGCGTCGGCCGGAAATAAAAGGCTTTTTGTCAGCGTTATAGCCGACCCTCACCGTGAAATTAACCAATGCTAATCAATTGCGTTACTTAATTTGCATAAAAATAGTGACTTGTGCGACTTTTTTCGAGCCGGCTCGCAGCAAGAAGACGATATCGTCTGGCATTTCAGCTTTCGGTGGGATCCACATCCAGCGTCCATTTCACCTTGCGCGACTGCGGTAGCGTGCCCATCAGCGGCAGCGTAGCCTTAATCAGCCGCTGCAGCAGCGCGCGGGAAGGATGCTGGAGCAGCAGCTGCCAGCGGTAGCGCCCGCCTCGTTTAGGCTGAAGCGCCGGCACCGGGCCCATAACCCAGAACGCTTCATCCTTAAGCGGGCTGGCTTCCAGCAGATTGCGCAGCTGCTGTAAAAAGAGCGCGGACTGCTGGTTATCGTGATCCTCCGAGCGGAACAGCGCGTGGCTGGTGAACGGCGGCAGAAACACGGTTTTCCTTTCGACCAGCGCCTGCTGCGCAAAAGCGTCGTAGCCCTGATGCAGCAGCGTTTGCAGAAGGGGATGTTCAGGATGATGGGTTTGCAGCATCACTTCGCCCTGTTTCCCGGCACGTCCGGCACGCCCGGCCACCTGGGTATAAAGCTGGGCGAAGCGCTCGGCGGAGCGGAAGTCGGCGGAAAACAGCGCGCCGTCGACATCCAGCAGCGAAACCAGCGTCACGTCAGGAAAGTGGTGGCCTTTTGCCAGCATCTGCGTGCCCACCAGGATCCTGGCGCCGCCACGATGAACGTCGGCCAGATGTTGTTCAAGCGCGCCCTTGCGGCTGGTGGTGTCGCGGTCGATGCGGGACAGCGGCACGCCGGGAAACAGCTCGCCCAGGTTTTGCTCCAGCTGTTCGGTGCCCAGGCCGACCGGCACCAGATGCGTCGAGCCGCACTGGGGGCACTGGTGCGGAATAGGGCGCTGGCTGTCGCAGTGGTGGCAGCGCAGCTGGCGGTGGTGCTGATGCAGCGTGTAGTAGCGGTCGCAGCGCTGGCATTCGGCTATCCAGCCGCACTCGTGGCAGAGCATGGCCGGAGAAAAGCCGCGTCGGTTTAAAAACAGCAGCACCTGATTATCCGCCTGCAGATGCTGCCCTATCTTTTTGATCAGCATCGGCGACAGGCCGCCCTGAAGCTTCACGCCTTTCAGGTCGATCAGCTGCTGCGTCGCCTGACGCGCGTTGCCCGCACGCTTGCTGAGGTTCAGCTGACGATATTTGCCCATCTGCACGTTGTGCAGCGTCTCCAGCGCGGGCGTGGCGGTTCCCATTACAATCGGGATATCTTCCTGACGGGCGCGAAAAACAGCCAGATCGCGCGCCTGATAGCGCCAGCCTTCCTGCTGCTTGTAGGAGCTGTCGTGCTCTTCATCGATAATAATCACGCCCAGCTGCGCAAAAGGCGTGAACAGCGCCGAGCGGGTGCCGATAACGATGGCCGTTTCACCCTGACGGGCGCGCAGCCATACCGCCAGCCGCTCGCTGTCGTTCAGCGCGGAGTGCAGCACGTCTACCGGCGCGTCAAAGCGCTCGCGGAAGCGGGCGATGGTTTGTGGCGTCAGGCCGATTTCCGGCACCAGCACCAGCGCCTGCTTGCCGCTGGCCAGCACGTTCTCCAGCACGCTCAGGTAGACTTCGGTTTTGCCGGAGCCGGTGATGCCGGCCAGCAGCCAGGCAGCGAAATGGTCGTCTTCGGCCCGGATAGCGCCGACCGCCGTGGCCTGTTCGGTGTTCAGCCGCAGCCGTTCGCCTTTGACGGCGTAATGCGTTCGCCAGTCCTGCGGCGCGCGCTGCTGCGTCTGGAGATCGCATAATCCTTTGGCGCGCAGGGCCTGAAGCGTCGCATCGGTAATGTCGTGCTGGCCGATTTCATGGCGATAGAGATTACGCTGGCGCAGCGCCGCCAGCGCCTGCTGCTGTTTCGGCGCGCGCTTCAGGCTTTCCGGGGCGGTTTCCCGACCGGTTTCCGTGATAAACCACTGCCAGAGCGGCGCTTCCCGCGCGGGTTTCCCCTGGCGCAGCAGCACGGGCATGGCGTGAAACAGCACTTCGCCCAGCGGATAGTGATAATAGTCCGCCGCCCACAGCAGAATGCGCCACAGCGAAGCGGGATACAGCGACTCGTCGTCCAGCACTTCATAAACGGGCTTCAGCTGATCGAGGGGAAAGTCGCTGGTATCCGCAAGCCCCACCACCACGCCGACCGCTTTGCGCTTGCCAAACGGCACGCTGACGCGCGCGCCCGGCACCGCCGCAGGCAGATGCGCAGGCAGCAGATAGTCAAAGTTGCGGGCAAGCGGAACGGGCAGAGCGACCTGAACGACGGGCATGAATTTATCCGGATGAAATTATGAGCGGGATAGTGTACACTGTGTCTTCCTGAATGTGCGGATTCGATTGCAGCGAGCGGTTATTTTCTGTATAGTTCGCCGCCGTTGGTACGGCATTTTGGTATCAAATCACCTGAATTATTAATCTTCGTGTGGTGCCGGTGCAGGGTTTTCCTGGCACGGGAGAGCGACACGGCCTTAACTGAGGTTTTCCCATGAAAAAAGGTATTCACCCAAATTACGCTGAAGTTACTGCTAAATGTTCTTGCGGTAACGAAATCAAAACCCGCTCAACCGTGGGTCACGACCTGAACCTGGACGTGTGCGGCAAATGCCACCCGTTCTACACCGGCAAGCAGCGTGACGTTGCCAGCGGTGGTCGTGTTGACCGCTTCAACAAGCGTTTCAGCATCCCAGGCAGCAAATAAGTCGCCTGCACGAAGCGGATACCGTTTCGGATGCAATAAAAAACCCAGCTTCGGCTGGGTTTTTTTATATCTGCGAAAAAGCGCTCAATATTCCCAGGTATCGGGATCGACGCCCATTTCCCGCATGATCGCTTTGGCGGCTTCCGGGATTTCGTCGCTGCGCTCTTTACGCAGATCGACATCATCCGGCAGAGGCTGGCCGGTAAAAGCGTGCAGAAACGCTTCACACAGCAGCTCGCTGTTGGTGGCGTGACGCAGGTTGTTAACCTGACGACGGGTACGCTCGTCGGTCAGAATTTTTAAAACTTTTAACGGGATGGATACCGTAATTTTTTTTACCTGCTCGCTCTTTTTACCGTGCTCAGCGTAAGGGCTGATATATTCGCCATTCCATTCAGCCATGGGTTACCTTAGTCATCATTAATATTTACTGTGCCGAAATTCAGCTAATTATGCCCGAAGTTGGGCGACGCCACACCGTATTGCGCCCACTTTTTCCAGGGAGCAAAAAGGTAATATTACCGGTTATTGACAGATTGCTCAATCTATACGCAAAGACATTTAGAAGTCCAGATGTATTGACGTCTATCTGTTCCCTGTTATGCTGATGGCTCTTCTTTCTTTCTCCTGCAGGAATTTATGCACCATGACGCGTAAACAGGCAACCATCGCGGTACGCAGCGGCTTGAATGATGACGAACAGTATGGCTGCGTTGTCCCGCCAATCCACCTCTCCAGCACCTATAACTTTACCGATTTCAACGAGCCTCGGGCGCATGACTACTCACGCCGCGGTAACCCTACCCGCGATGTTGTCCAGCGCGCGCTGGCCGAGCTGGAAGGCGGCGCCGGTGCGGTGATGACCAATACCGGCATGTCGGCGATCCACCTGGTTTGTACCGTCTTCCTGAAGCCCGGCGATCTGCTGGTGGCGCCGCACGACTGCTATGGCGGCAGCTATCGCCTGTTTGACAGCCTGAGCAAGCGCGGCGCGTATCGCGTGAAGTTTGTCGATCAGGGCAACGAAGCGGCGCTGCACGCTGCGCTGGCGGAAAAACCGAAGCTGGTGCTGGTAGAAAGCCCGAGCAACCCGCTGCTGCGCGTGGTGGATATTGAGGCTATCTGTAAGGCGGCGGCAGAAGCGGGCGCGGTTAGCGTGGTGGATAACACCTTCCTTAGCCCGGCGTTGCAAAACCCGCTGGCGCTGGGCGCCGATCTGGTGATCCATTCCTGCACGAAATACCTTAACGGCCACTCCGACGTGGTGGCGGGCGCGGTAATTGCCAAAGATCCCGAGCGGGTGAAAGAGCTGGCCTGGTGGGCGAATAATATCGGTGTAACCGGCGCGGCTTTCGACAGCTATTTACTGCTGCGCGGCCTGCGCACGCTGGCGCCACGTATGGCGGCCGCACAGCGCAACGCGCTCGCTATCGTGGATTATCTGAAACAGCAGCCGCTGGTTAAAAAGCTGTATCATCCTTCACTGCCGGAAAACGCGGGCCATCAGATTGCCGCCCGCCAGCAGAAAGGCTTCGGCGCGATGCTCAGCTTTGAGCTGAACGGCGACGAGCAGACGCTGCGTCGTTTCCTGAAGGCGCTGGAACTGTTCACGCTGGCCGAATCGCTGGGCGGCGTGGAAAGCCTGATCTCCCATACTGCTACCATGACCCATGCGGGCATGTCGGCAGAGGCGCGCGCGGCGGCAGGTATTTCGGAAACGCTGCTGCGGGTTTCCGTAGGGATTGAAGATCACGAAGATTTAATTGCCGATCTGGATAATGCATTCCGGATAGCGGCTAAGAGGTAAGCATGAGTCATTCAGCAGTGGCAGCAGGCGCGCGTCAGCTGCATAAATTCGGGGGCAGCAGCCTTGCCGACGCCAAATGTTACCTGCGGGTAGCGGGGATCATGGCGGAATACAGCCGTCCCGGCGACGTGATGGTGGTGTCCGCCGCAGGCAGCACCACCAATCAGCTGATTAGCTGGCTGAAGCTGAGCCAGAGCGACCGCCTGTCGGCGCATCAGGTGCAGCAGGCGCTGCGACGCTACCAGAGTGAGTTAATCAGCAGCCTGCTTCCGGCACAGACGGCGGACGGGCTGATCGGCGAATTCATTCGCGATCTGGAAAAGCTGGCCGCTCTGCTGGATGGCAAAATAACCGAAGCCGCCTACGCGGAAGTGGTGGGACACGGTGAAATCTGGTCGGCACGGCTGATGGCGGCCGTGCTTCAGCAGCAGGATATGGCGGCGAGCTGGCTGGACGCGCGGGAATTTCTGCGCGCCGAGCGGGCCGCCCAGCCGCAGGTGGATGAAGGAAAATCCTGGCCGCTGCTGCAACAGCTGATTGCCCAGCATCCGGGCGAGCGGCTGGTGGTAACCGGCTTTATCAGCCGCAACGACGCGGGTGAAACCGTGCTGCTGGGCCGTAACGGCAGCGACTATTCCGCCACGCAGATCGGCGCGCTGGCCGGCGTGTCGCGCGTTACCATCTGGAGCGACGTAGCGGGCGTTTACAGTGCGGATCCGCGCAAGGTGAAAGACGCCTGCCTGCTGCCGCTGCTGCGGCTGGATGAGGCCAGCGAGCTGGCGCGCCTGGCCGCGCCGGTGCTGCATACCCGTACGCTACAGCCGGTTTCCGGCAGCGATATTGACCTGCAGCTGCGCTGTAGCTACCAGCCGGAACAGGGCTCGACCCGCATTGAGCGCGTGCTGGCTTCCGGCACGGGCGCGCGGATTGTCACCAGCCACGACGACGTCTGCCTGATTGAGTTCCAGGTGCCGCCGCAGCACGATTTCGCCACGGCGCAGAAAGAGATTGAACGACTGCTTCAGCGCGCGCAGCTGCGTCCGCTGGCGACCGGCGTTCATCCCGATCGCCACCTTTTACAGCTTTGTTATACCTCGGAAGTGGTGAACAGCGCGCTGACGCTGCTGCAGGACGCGGGCATTCCCGGACGCCTACAGCTGCGGGAAGACATGGCGCTGGTCGCGCTGGTGGGCGCAGGCGTCTGCCGCAATCCGCTGCACAGCCACCGTTTCTGGCAGCAGCTGAAGGATCAGCCGGTTGAATTTATCTGGCAGTCGGAAGAGGGCATCAGCCTGGTCGCCGTGCTGCGCGTCGGGCCGACTGAACATCTGATCCGCGGTCTGCACCAGTCGCTGTTCCGCGCGGAAAAACAGGTCGGCCTGATGCTGTTCGGCAAGGGCAATATCGGCTCCCGCTGGCTGGAACTTTTCGCGCGCGAGCAGGAAACGCTATCGGCGCGGACGGGATTTGAATATGTTTTAGCCGGCGTGGTCGACAGTCGTCGCAGCCTGCTGAACTACGAAGGGCTGGACGCCAGCCGCGCGCTGGCCTTCTTTGATGACGAGGCGGTGGAGCGGGACGAGGAGTCGCTGTTCCTGTGGATGCGCGCGCACCCGTTCGACGACCTGGTGGTGCTGGACGTGACCGCCAGCGAGCAGCTCGCCGATCAGTATCTGGATTTCGCCAGCCACGGTTTTCACGTGATTGGCGCGAACAAAGTGGCCGGGGCGTCAAGCAGCGACCGCTATCGTCAGATCCGTGACGCCTTCGCTAAAACCGGCCGCCACTGGCTTTACAACGCCACCGTCGGTGCCGGGCTGCCGGTTAACCACACCGTGCGCGATCTGCGTGAAAGCGGCGACAGCATTATCGCCATCAGCGGCATCTTCTCCGGCACGCTTTCCTGGCTCTTTTTGCAGTATGACGGCACCGTGCCGTTTACCGAGCTGGTGGATCAGGCATGGCAGCAGGGGCTGACCGAACCGGATCCGCGCGTCGATCTTTCCGGTCAGGACGTGATGCGCAAGCTGGTGATCCTGGCGCGCGAGGCGGGCTACGATATCGAACCGGATCAGGTGCGCGTGGAGTCGCTGGTGCCGAAAAGCTGCGAAAGCGAGTCGGTCGATCACTTCTTTGAGAACGGCGAGGCGCTGAACGAGCAGATGCAGCAGCGCTTTGAGGCCGCACAGGAGATGGGGCTGGTGCTGCGTTACGTGGCCCGCTTTGACGCCAACGGCAAGGCGCGCGTCGGCGTCGAGGCGGTCAGGGACGATCATCCGCTGGCGGCGCTGCTGCCTTGCGATAACGTCTTTGCCATTGAAAGCCGTTGGTATCGCGATAATCCGCTGGTGATCCGCGGGCCGGGCGCAGGTCGCGACGTAACGGCAGGCGCAATCCAGTCCGACATCAACCGGCTGGCGCAGCTGCTGTAGTTTCTTTCGGGGCCGTAAAACGCGGCCCCGGCTTAAATGATAGCGCGTCATTTTTCTGTGCATTCAGCCCGATCGCGGCGGCCCTTTGATTTTCCTCACTTCTTTTTCCTGCATGAATTTCATTCAACTTTGTTGAGAATTTGTCACGCTGCGGCATCATTTATCTGTTGACGTAAAACCGCCGATCCGTCATTTTGAATGTCTGGACGTCTAAACGTATAGAAGTTCAAGGTGGGCCGTTTTCTTCCGCGATCGATGAGGTAAGCCATGAGTTTTTTCCACGCCAACCAGCGCGAAGCACTGAACCAGAGTCTGGCCGAACTGAACGGGCAGATTAACGTCTCGTTTGAGTTCTTTCCGCCGCGCAGCAGCGAAATGGAACAGACTTTGTGGCGCTCTATCGATCGTCTCGGCAGCCTGAAGCCGAAATTTGTTTCGGTTACTTACGGCGCGAACTCCGGCGAGCGTGACCGTACCCACAGCATCATCAAAGGTATTAAGGATCGCACCGGGCTGGAAGCCGCGCCGCATTTAACCTGCATTGACGCCAGCCGCAGCGAGCTGCGCGCTATCGCTCAGGATTACTGGGACAGCGGCATTCGGCATATCGTGGCGCTGCGCGGGGATTTACCGCCGGGCGGCGGCAAGCCGGAAATGTACGGCGCGGATCTGGTGGCGCTGTTAAAGGAAGTGGGCGATTTTGATATCTCCGTTGCCGCCTATCCCGAGGTGCATCCGGAAGCCAAAAGCGCGCAGGCGGATTTGATCAACCTGAAGCGCAAAATTGATGCGGGCGCAAACCGGGCTATCACCCAGTTCTTTTTCGATGTGGAAAGCTATCTGCGCTTTCGCGACCGCTGCGTAACCGCCGGGATCGACGTGGAAATCGTGCCCGGCATTCTGCCGGTTTCCAACTTCAAACAGCTGCAGCGTTTTGCCACGCTGACCAACGTGCGCGTGCCGGGCTGGATGACCAGCATGTTCGCCGGGCTGGATGACGACCCGGAAACCCGCAAAATGGTGGGCGCCAACGTGGCGATGGATATGGTAAAAATCCTCAGCCGCGAAGGCGTGAAAGATTTCCATTTCTATACGCTGAACCGTGCGGAGATGAGCTACGCCATTTGCCACACGCTGGGCGTGCGCCCGGCGGTTGCCGTGCCGGCCTGATAAGTAAAAGCCAGCTGCGGCTTCGTTTACGCGAGGCGGCATTTTTTTTATGATACCTGTTTTCCAGGGCAGGAATCATGAAGAACCCATGCAAAACATTATCAGGGAAATAAAGCGGCTGGGGATAAAAGGCTGTTTACTGATGGCCTTTTTTACCGTTGTGCCTTTGGTGGCGATGGCGTACTGGTCTGCTCTTTCGCGCAACGTCTATCTGGCCGATCCAGATAGCGTTTTCTGGATAGCTGGCGAAGTCGGCGTAGGCGCCGCCTTAGTCATTACCTTAGTGGCCGTCATCTTTTTTCACCATCGCCTGACGCTGCGGCAGCTCCCTAAACTTTTTATCTGTAGCGCTTTTATGATCGGCGTGTTCTCGTTGCAGCTGCCCTCCGCTCTGGTTCGCTATCTTCCCCATCAAAGCAGTCAATATCTGACGGAGTATGACGTCTCTTTTCCCGGCCCGAGCCGGGGAAAATCGGGCCGTTGCGAAATGGGGCTGTGGCTTAAGGATCGTCACCTTAACCGCTGGATACAGTTTTGCAGCAGCAGGGCCTGGCTGGCTGAACATTGCGAAAGAGGCATGGACAGAATGGAAGTGGTGGAAGAGGTCAATAAGTATGGCGTCAGGGTCGTCAACTTCTGGTGCGCGTGGTCGCCCATTAAACCATAAGGGCGTTCATATCCGGCAGATATGAACGCCCTGTACCGTTAGCCCGTATTACGCATGCCCGCCGCGACGCCGGCTATTGTCACCATCAGCGCCTGCTCAACGCGCGGATCCGGCTCTTCACCATTGGTTTCCTGTAGGCGGGAGCGGTGCAGCAGCTCGGCCTGCAGTACGTTCAGCGGATCGGTATAAACGTTACGCAGCGCGATGGATTCGGCAATCCACGGCTGGTCGGCCATCAAATGCGCATCGTTGGCGATGGTCAGCACCGCTTTGATATCGGAATCCAGCTGGTCGCGCAGCTGCCTGCCCAGCGGCCACAGCGTCTGGTCCACCAGCCGCTGATCGTAATATTCCGCCAGCCAGAGATCGGCTTTGGAAAATACCATTTCCAGCATCCCCAGACGGGTGGAGAAGAACGGCCAGTTGCGGCACATCGCCTCCAGCTGATCCTGATGACCCGCCTGCATCGCTTTTTGCAGCGCCGCGCCCGCGCCCAGCCAGGCAGGCAGCATCAGGCGGTTCTGCGTCCAGGCGAAGATCCACGGTATCGCGCGCAGCGACTCGACGCCGCCGCTGGGGCGCCGCTTGGCCGGACGGGAGCCCAGCGGCAGTTTGCCCAGCTCCTGTTCCGGCGTGGCCGACCGGAAATAGGGCACGAAGTCGGCGTTTTCACGCACGTAGCCGCGATACATCTCGCAGGAGTCGGCGGAAAGCTGATCCATAATGCCGCACCAGGCCGCTTCCGGTTCCGGCGGCGGCAGCAGGTTGGCTTCAAGGATGGCGCCGGTGTAAAGCGTCAGGCTGCTGATGGTGACTTCCGGCAGGCCGTATTTAAAGCGGATCATTTCGCCCTGCTCGGTCACGCGCAGGCCGCCTTTCAGGCTGCCCGGCGGCTGGGAAAGCAGCGCCGCGTGGGCCGGCGCGCCGCCACGGCCGATGGTGCCGCCGCGTCCGTGGAACAGCGTCAGCGCGATACCGGCTTTTTCGCAGGTTTTAATCAGCGCATCCTGGGCCTGATACTGGGCCCAGCTGGCGGCCATCACGCCCGCGTCTTTTGCCGAATCGGAGTAGCCAATCATCACCATCTGCTTGCCCTGGATAAAGCCGCGATACCAGCCGATATCCAGCAGCTGACGCATCACGTCGTTGGCGTTGTTCAGGTCGTCCAGGGTTTCAAACAGCGGCGCCACCGGCATGGCGAAAGGAATGCCCGCCTCTTTAAGCAGCAGATGCACCGCCAGCACGTCGGAAGGCGTTTTCGCCATTGAGATCACGTAAGCGGCAATGGAACCTTTCGGCACTTCCGCCGCCACGCGGCAGGTATCCAGCACCTCCTGCGTCTCGGCGCTCGGCTCCCACTGACGCGGCAGCAGCGGGCGTTTGGAACTCAGCTCGCTGATCAGAAACGCCTGTTTATCGGCTTCCGACCAGCTGGCGTAGTCGCCCAGGCCTAAATAGCGGGTGACTTCTGCAATAGCGTCGGTGTGGCGCGTGCTCTCCTGACGCAGATCGATGCGCACCAACGGCACGCCGAAGCACTTGATGCGGCGCAGCGTGTCCAGCAGCTGGCCGTTGGCGATAATCCCCATACCGCAGGCCTGCAACGACTGGTAGCAGGCGTAGAGCGGATCCCAAAGCTGTTCGTTGGCA
Source organism: Erwinia artemisiae (assembly GCF_051400835.1). Lineage (NCBI taxonomy): Bacteria > Pseudomonadati > Pseudomonadota > Gammaproteobacteria > Enterobacterales > Erwiniaceae > Erwinia > Erwinia artemisiae. Next base: position 122,735 of record NZ_JBLFFM010000011.1, read on the forward strand.
ATCAGCAGGTTATCGGGACGCGCAGGCCGCTCGCCCTTCAGGCGGCGCTCCAGATACGCCTGGGTCGCCAGCAGCTGGGCGCGCAGGTTTTTCATGATTTCGCGGTAAGGCTCCAGCGCCTCCGGGTTGCCGCACAGCTCGCGGACTTCCGGCGTACACTCCGACATCGACAGCTCGGAAACCAGCACGGCGATATCGCGCAGGAACAAATCGGTGGCTTTCCAGCGGCTTAGCTGCAGCACGTGGCGGGTGATTTTAGCCGTCACGTTCGGGTTGCCGTCGCGGTCGCCGCCCATCCAGGAGGTAAAGGTCACCGGCACAAAATCTACCGGCAGCTTAACGCCAAACGACGCCTCTACCTGCTCGTACAGCTCGCGCAGAAAGGCCGGGACGCCTTCCCACAGGCTGTTTTCCACCACCGCGAAGCCCCACTTGGCTTCATCGACCGGCGTCGGGCGATATTTACGGATTTCATCGGTATGCCAGGCCTGCGCAACCAGCTGGCGCAAACGACGCATAATCTGCGATCGGTCGTAGTCGGAAAGATCGTTGTGATCCAGCTGTTTCAGACAGCTGTTGACCTCGACCAGCTTGTGGATCAGCGTGCGGCGGGTGATCTCCGTCGGGTGTGCGGTCAGCACCAGCTCCAGAGAAAGCGATTCGATAGCCTCGCGAATTTTGGCTTCCGTCAGGTTGGGCTGCTGCTTCAGGCGCTCGAAGGTTTTCGCCAGCAGCTCCTGGTGATTGGCGCCTTCGCCCTTGGGCGATATGGTGTGGTACTGCTCGGCGACGTTGGTCAGGTTCAGAAACTGGCTGAAGGCGCGCGCCACCGGCAGCAGTTCGTCATTGGATAAATTTTGCAGCGTGGTAAGCAGCTCTTTACGGTGGGCGTCGTTTCCCGCGCGGGAAGACTTGGAGAGCTTACGGATGGTTTCCACCCGATCCAGGATGTTCTCGCCAAGCGCATCCTTAATCGTATCCCCGAGCAGTTTGCCGAGCATACTGACATTACTTCGCATTGCGGAATATTGTTCGTTCATATGACCCCTGACCGTTATTTTTATCACTCTCTACCGTCGCCGGTATAACATTGCCTTTTATCTAGCCACGTTCCCGTCCATCCGTCAATTGACTTAAACGTGTGCGAACCTGTCGCTAACTTGCGGTAATTTAAGAAATTTAACAGCGACGCAGCGAGATAAGTTATTCTTATCGAGAAACAAATGATAAAGCCGGGGTAAAAGGCCGTTTTACTGGCTAAATGCCCCGCTTTTCACTCAGTGATTGCAAAAATGCTGTACGACCTGCGTAATCAATTCGCGGGTAGGTTTAATAAAAGCGGTATCAAGATATTCATCCGGCTGGTGCGCCTGGTTAATCGAACCTGGCCCTAACACCAGCGTCGGGCACAGTTCCTGAATAAACGGCGCTTCGGTGCAGTAGTTCACGATGCTGGTTTCCGTGCCCAACAGCTTTTCCACCACTTTGACCAGCCGATGATCGGCCGGACATTCATAGCCGGGGATCGGCGGATGCAGCTGGCTGACGTTGACGCGGCCCGGCCAGCGTTCGCTGACGGGCGCCAGCGCCTCGTTAATCAAGCCTTCCAGCTCGTTCAGCGTCAGGCCCGGCAGCGGCCGCAGATCCATATGCAGATCGCAGCAGGCGCAAATGCGATTTGCCGCATCGCCGCCGCTGATATGGCCAAAGTTCATGGTGGGATAAGGAATGGCAAAACCGTCGTGACGATAGCGCGTTTTCAGCGTGTCGCGCAGCGCCATCAGCTGCGTGATGGACTCATGCATCAGCTCAATGGCGTTGACCCCGCGTGAAGGATCGCTGGAATGGCCCGACTGGCCTTCAATGCGGATCACGTTCGACATATGGCCTTTGTGCGCCCGTACCGGCTGTAGCGAGGTAGGCTCGCCGATAATGGCGCAGTCGGGCCGCACTGTGGCGTTTTCAGAGAAATATTTCGCGCCCGCCATCGTGGTTTCTTCATCGGCGGTCGCCAGCACGTAGAGCGGTTTCGCCAGCTTTTTCACGTCAACATCGCGCAGCGCATCAAGGATAAAGGCGAAGAAGCCTTTCATATCGGCGGTGCCCAGGCCATACAGCTTGTTATCGTGTTCGGTTAACGCAAAGGGATCGCGCGTCCAGCGACCATCGTCGAACGGCACGGTGTCGCTGTGACCAGCCAACAACAGGCCGCCAGCGCCGCTGCCGGTACGGGCCAGCATATTAAATTTATGGCGCGTGCCGGGAACCGGCTGCACTTCCACCTCAAAGCCAATATCGCGGAACCAGCCTGCCAGCAAACTGATTAAAGCTTCATTACTCTGATCCATCGCGCTGTCGGTGGCGCTGATGGACGGCGTGGCGATCAACTCACGGTAAAGCTCAATAAAAGGCGGTAATTTTGTCTTCACTGTTGACAGTCCTTGCGTTAGGATAGTATCAATATTCATGCATTAATAGTGAATAAAAATACATTAATGGCGTGGGGATGGAAACCAGATTTCCTGCATAACCGGCGCTAACCGCGTGGGAATACGGCGTGAAGCCGTCACCCGAAACCCGAGACCGTTATAAGGTGTCCGATGTTAAATACGCTGATTGTTGGTGCCAGTGGCTATGCTGGCGTAGAGCTTGCGACCTACCTGAACCGTCACCCTCAGGTGAACATAACCGCTTTAGCGGTATCAGCGCAAAGCCCTGACGCCGGAAAATTGCTTTCCGATCTGCATCCGCAGCTGAAAGGCATCCTGGACATGCCGCTGCAGCCGCTGACAAGCGCGGCAGAGTTCGCCGACAAAGTGGACGTGGTGTTTCTGGCGACGGCGCACGAAGTCAGTCATGACCTGGCGCCTGAATTCCTGGCCGCCGGCTGCGTGGTGTTCGATCTGTCAGCCGCGTTCCGCGTCAACGAAGAGAGCTTCTTCACCGACTATTACGGCTTCCCGCATCAGCATAAAGCGTGGCTGGCAAAGGCCGTGTATGGCCTGGCCGAATGGCAGCAGAGCCAGCTAAAAGAAGCGCAGCTGATTGCCGTGCCGGGCTGCTACCCGACCGCCGCGCAGCTGGCGCTGAAGCCGCTGATTGCGGCGGATCTGCTGAACGAAGCGCAGTGGCCGGTGATCAACGCCACCAGCGGCGTCAGCGGCGCAGGACGCAAAGCGTCCGTGACCACCAGTTTCTGCGAGGTCAGCCTGCAGCCTTATGGCATTTTCACCCATCGTCACCAGCCGGAAATCGCCGCGCATCTTGGCGTGCCGGTGATCTTCACGCCGCACCTGGGCAACTTCCCGCGCGGCATCCTGGCCACCACCACCTGTCGGCTGAAGGCGGGCGTAACGCGTGAAGACGTGGCGGAAGCGTTCCATAACGCCTATCACGATAAGCCGCTGGTGCGTGTCTATGATAAAGGCGTGCCGTCGATCAAAGGCGTGGTCGGCCTGCCGTTCTGCGATATCGGCTTTGCCGTGCAGGGCGAGCACGCGATTATCGTCTCGGCGGAAGATAATCTGCTGAAAGGCGCGTCGTCGCAGGCGGTGCAGTGTATGAATATTCGTTTCGGCTTCCCGGAAACGCAGTCGCTTATTTAATCAGTGAGAAAGCCCATGACCAATCCTTTAATTATTAAACTCGGCGGCGTGTTGCTGGATAGCGAAGAGGCGCTGGCGCGCCTGTTTGACGCACTGGTGGCGTACCGCGAAACCCATCAGCGCCCGCTGCTGATCGTTCACGGCGGCGGCTGCCTGGTCGACGAGCTGATGAAGAAGCTGGCGCTGCCGGTGAAAAAGAAAAACGGCCTGCGCGTCACGCCAGCCGATCAGATCGACATCATTACCGGCGCGCTGGCGGGCACCGCCAATAAAACGCTGCTGGCCTGGTCGAAAAAACACGGTATTGATGCCGTTGGCCTGTGCCTGGGCGACGGCGGCAGCGTCAACGTGGCGGCTTTTGATGAAGAGCTGGGCCACGTGGGCCAGGCGACGCCGGGCAATCCCAAACTCATTACTACGCTGCTGGAAGCAGGCTACCTGCCGGTGATCAGCTCTATCGGCATCACCGAAGACGGCAAGCTGATGAACGTCAACGCCGACCAGGCCGCCACCGCGCTGGCCTCGACGCTGGGCGCCGATCTGGTGCTGCTCTCCGACGTCAGCGGCATTCTGGACGGCAAAGGCCAGCGCATCGAAGAGATGACGACGGCGCTGGCGGAACAGCTGATCGCCCAGGGCATCATTACCGACGGCATGATTGTTAAAGTCAACGCCGCGCTGGATGCCGCCCGCACGCTGGGCCGCCCGGTCGATATCGCCAGCTGGCGTCATGCCGAACAGCTACCAACCCTATTTAACGGCGTGTCGATTGGCACCCGGATCCTCGCTTAACCGGTTCAAGGAAATGACAATGCAAGATAAAAGCATCAAAAAAATCGTTCTGGCTTACTCTGGCGGTCTGGATACCTCCGCGATTATTCCGTGGCTGAAAGAGAACTACGGCGGCTGTGAAGTGGTCGCTTTCGTGGCCGATATCGGCCAAGAGCGTGGCGATCTGGAAGGCGTTGAGCAGAAAGCGTTGCAGTCCGGCGCTTCCGAATGCCACGTAGTGGATCTGCGTGAAGAATTCATCAGCGATTACGTCTATCCCGTGCTGCAAACCGGCGCGCTGTATGAAGGTACTTATCTGCTGGGCACGTCGATGGCGCGTCCTATTATCGCCAAAGCGCAGGTTGAGCTGGCGCTGAAAGTCGGCGCGGATGCGCTGTGCCACGGCGCAACCGGTAAAGGCAACGACCAGGTGCGTTTCGAAACCACCTACACCGCGCTGGCCCCACAGCTGAAAGTGGTTGCGCCATGGCGCGAGTGGAACCTGCGTTCCCGTGAGGCGCTGCTCGACTATCTGAAAGAGCGCAACATCCCGACCACCGCGTCGCTGGAAAAAATCTACAGCCGTGATGAAAACGCCTGGCATATCTCTACCGAAGGCGGCGTGCTGGAAAGCCCGTGGAATGCGCCAAACAAAGACTGCTGGGTCTGGACTGTCGATCCGCTGGAAGCGCCGGACCAGCCTGAGCAGGTGACGGTATCCGTGGAGAAAGGCCGCGTGGTTGCCGTAAACGGCGAAGCGCTAAGCCCGTTCGGCTGCCTGGAAAAACTGAACGTTATCGGCGCGAAACACGGCTTGGGCCGTATCGATATCGTCGAAAACCGTCTGGTGGGCATCAAGTCTCGCGGCTGCTACGAAACCCCTGGCGGCACCATTATGGTCAACGCGCTGCGTGCGGTTGAGCAGCTGGTGCTGGATCGCGACAGCTTCAAATGGCGCGAACAGCTGGGCCACGAGATGTCCTACGTGGTTTACGACGGCCGCTGGTTCGCGCCGCTGCGTAAATCCATTCAGGCCGCTGCCGAATCGCTGGCGGAAGAAGTCAACGGCGAAGTGGTGCTGCAACTTTATAAAGGTCAGGTTACGGCGATCCAGAAGAAATCCGCCAACAGCCTCTATTCAGAAGAGTTTGCGACCTTCGGCGAAGATGAAGTGTACGACCATCGTCACGCGGGCGGCTTTATCCGTCTGTTCTCGCTCTCTTCACGCATTCGTGCGCTGAACGAGAAAAAGTAAGCCGGTATTTAGCCTGGCGAAATAAGGCGGCGCAGGCCGCCTTTTAAAGAAAACTCAACGAATTTAAGGGAGCACTGACATGGCACTTTGGGGTGGACGGTTTACTCAGGCAGCAGATCAACGTTTCAAACTGTTTAATGACTCGCTGCGCTTTGACTATCGTCTGGCAGAGCAGGACATTGTCGGGTCCGTAGCCTGGTCCAAAGCGCTGGTGACGGTCAATGTTCTGACTACAGAAGAGCAGCAGCAGCTGGAAACCGCGCTGAACGTGCTGCTTGAGGAAGTACGCGCTAATCCGCAGCAGATCCTGGAAAGCGATGCGGAAGATATTCACAGCTATGTTGAAGGCAGGCTGATTGAGAAAGTCGGCGCGCTCGGCAAAAAGTTGCATACCGGCCGCAGCCGTAACGATCAGGTCGCCACCGATCTGAAGCTCTGGTGCAAAGCGCAGATCGGCGAGCTGCTGATCGCCACGCGTCAGCTACAGCAGGCGCTGGTGGCCACGGCAGAAGCGAACCAGGACGCGGTCATGCCGGGCTACACCCATTTGCAGCGCGCGCAGCCGGTGACCTTTGCGCACTGGTGCCTGGCTTATGTCGAGATGCTGGCGCGGGATGAAAGCCGCCTGCAGGATACGCTGAAGCGTCTGGACGTCAGCCCGCTGGGCTGCGGCGCGCTGGCCGGCACGGCTTATGAAATCGACCGCGAGCAGCTGGCCGGCTGGCTGGGCTTTGCCTCCGCCACGCGCAACAGCCTGGACACCGTTTCCGACCGCGATCACGTGCTGGAGCTGCTTTCCGACGCCTCTATCGGCATGGTGCATCTTTCCCGCTTCGCCGAAGATCTGATTTTCTTCAATACCGGCGAGTCAGGCTTTGTCGAGCTGTCCGATAAGGTTACCTCCGGCTCTTCGCTGATGCCGCAGAAGAAAAACCCGGACGCGCTGGAGCTGATCCGCGGCAAGTGCGGCCGCGTGCAGGGCGCGCTGACCGGCATGATGATGACGCTGAAAGGCCTGCCGCTGGCCTACAACAAAGATATGCAGGAAGACAAAGAAGGCCTGTTCGACGCGCTGGACACCTGGTCCGACTGTCTGCATATGGCCGCGCTGGTGCTGGACGGCATTCAGGTGAAGCGTCCGCGCTGCCAGGAAGCGGCAGAGCAGGGCTACGCCAATGCGACCGAGCTGGCTGACTATCTGGTAGCTAAAGGCGTCCCGTTCCGCGAAGCGCATCATATCGTGGGCGAAGTCGTGGTGGCGGCAATTGGCAAAGGCTTGGCGCTGGAAGCGCTAAGGCTGGAAGAGCTGCAACAGTACAGCAAGGTGATTGGCGAAGACGTCTATCCAATCCTGTCGCTGCAATCCTGTCTGGACAAGCGTAATGCGAAGGGTGGCGTTTCGCCGCATCAGGTGTCGCTTGCGATTACCGACGCGAAAAATCGCCTGGCGTAAGCAAAAAAAAGGCGGGCATCAGGCCCGCCAACTAATTTCGACTTATATTTTTATTTTAGGCACATAAGAGGGCGGGCGATGGCTCGCCTTCTTAATTCTTAGGCTAAAAAGAACTGTTCCAGATCGTCGCTGCCGCCGATGTGGCGTCCGCCAATAAAGACCTGAGGAACGGTCGCACGGCCGGTTACAGCGCGCAGGCTGACGGTGGTGGCATCCTGGCCCAGCACGATTTCTTCGTACTGAATACCGCGATCCAACAGCATCTGCTTGGCTTTAGCGCAGAACGGGCAGCCCGGCTTGGTGAACAGGGACACGGACTCCTGCACCTTAAATTCCGGTGCCAGATAGCGCAGCATGGTGTCGGCATCAGACACTTCAAACGGGTCGCCCGGCTTGTTTGGTTCAACAAACATTTTCTCTACCACGCCGTTACGAACCAGCATGGAGTAGCGCCATGAGCGCGGGCCAAAGCCCAGATCCGCTTTCTCGACCAGCATTTCCATGCCGCGAGTGAAATCGCCGTTGCCATCCGGGATAAAGGTAATGTTGTTAGCGTGCTGATCGGCTTTCCACGCGTTCATAACGAAGGTGTCATTGACCGATACGCACAGAATATTGTCCACGCCGTGTTTTTTGAAAACGTCTGACAGCTCGTTATAGCGTGGCAGATGGCTCGATGAACAGGTTGGCGTAAACGCGCCTGGCAAAGAGAACACGATGACAGTTTTGTCTTTAAACAGCTCATCAGTCGTGACGTCTACCCAGCTGTCGCCCTGACGCGTATGAAAAGTGACCTGCGGGACTGACTTACCTTCCTGACTTGCAAACATAAACTACCTCTTGATTAGGGGTAAAAGTGACTCATCTCTCGAACGGGTGACATTATTATCATCCGGGCTTGATAGGGCTAATCGTTGATTGCTATTCTATCTATCGCCATGAACTATCGTGGCTCGGAGGAAAAGATGAATATTCGCGATCTTGAGTATCTGGTAGCGTTGGCTGAACATCGGCATTTCCGACGGGCAGCTGATTCCTGCCACGTCAGTCAACCTACGCTCAGCGGTCAGATCCGCAAGCTGGAAGATGAACTGGGCGTTATGCTGTTAGAACGCACCAGCCGTAAAGTGCTTTTCACTCAGGCTGGCCTGTTGCTGGTCGACCAGGCGCGCACCGTGCTGCGCGAGGTCAAGGTGCTGAAAGAGATGGCCAGCCAGCAGGGCGAGGCGATGTCCGGACCGCTGCATATCGGGCTGATCCCGACCGTGGGACCTTATCTGCTGCCGCAGATTATCCCGACGCTGCACAAAACCTTTCCCAAGCTGGAGATGTATCTGCACGAGGCGCAAACGCAGCAGCTGCTGGCGCAGCTGGACAGCGGCAAGCTCGACTGCGCGATCCTGGCCCTGGTGAAAGAGTCAGAAGCCTTTATCGAGGTGCCGCTGTTTGATGAGCCGATGAAGCTGGCGATCTATCAGGATCATCCGTGGCACGACCGCGATCGCGTACCGATGTCGGATCTGTCTGGCGAGAAGCTGCTGATGCTGGAAGACGGCCACTGCCTGCGCGATCAGGCAATGGGCTTTTGCTTTCAGGCCGGGGCAGACGAAGACACGCATTTCCGCGCCACCAGCCTGGAAACGCTGCGTAATATGGTGGCGGCAGGCAGCGGCATCACGCTGCTGCCCGCGCTGGCGGTGCCGAAAGAGCGCGTGCGCGACGGCGTTTGCTATCTGCCGTGCTACAAGCCGGAACCGCAGCGCACCATCGCGCTGGTGTACCGGCCAGGCTCGCCGCTGCGCGGCCGCTATGAGCAGCTGGCAGAGGCGATCCGCACCCATATGCAGGGCTATATGAACAGCGCGTTAAAACAGGCGGTTTAACCCGTTCAGCGCGGCCACGCGGTAGGCTTCGGCCATGGTGGGATAGTTAAAGGTGGTATTCACGAAGTATTCAATCGTGTTGCCGCCGTTTTTCTGCTCCATGATGGCCTGGCCGATATGAATGATCTCGGCAGCGCGTTCGCCAAAGCAGTGGATCCCCAGGATCTCTTTGGTTTCACGGTGGAAAAGGATCTTCAGGCTGCCAACGTTCATCCCCACAATCTGCGCGCGCGCCAGATGCTTAAACTGCGCCCGACCCACTTCGTAAGGCACCTTCATCGCCGTCAGCTGCTGCTCCGTTTTGCCCACCGAACTGATTTCCGGAATGGTATAAATACCGGTTGGGATATCCTCAATCAGGTGCGCGTTCGCTTCGCCTTTCATCAGCGCCTGAGCGGCAATGCGGCCCTGATCGTAAGCGGCAGAAGCCAGGCTTGGATAGCCGATCACATCGCCTACGGCATAAATATGCGGCTGGGCGGTCTGATACATGCTGTTGACCTTCAGCAGGCCACGGCCGTCCGCCTCCAGCCCGACGTTTTCCAGCCCCAGCGCATCGGTATTCCCGGTACGGCCGTTGGCGTACAGCAGGCAGTCGGCCTTCACTTTTTTGCCGGACTTCAGATGCATGATCACGCCGTCGCTGACGCCTTCGATTTTCTCGAACTCTTCGTTATGGCGGATAACCACGCCGCTGTTCCAGAAATGGTAGGAAAGCGAATCTGAGATTTCCTGATCGAGAAACGCCAGCAGATGATCGCGCGTGTTGATTAAATCAACTTTTACGTTCAGTCCACGGAAGATAGAAGCATATTCGCAGCCGATCACGCCCGCGCCATAAATAATCACGTGGCCAGGTTCATGATGCAGATTAAGAATGGAATCGCTGTCGTAAATGCGCGGATGGGTAAAGTCCACGTCTACCGGATGATAAGGACGCGAGCCGCAGGCGATAACAAATTTCTCAGCGGTCAGTCTTTCCACGCTGCCGTCGTGCGTAACGATTTCGATAGTGTTGGCGTCAACGAAACGGGCGTCACCCTGATACAGTTCGCAGCGGTTGCGCTCGTAAAAGCCCTGACGCATCCGCGTTTGCTGACTGATAACGTTTTCCGTATGGTTCAGAATGTCAGCAAAAGAAGAGCGCAGCAGGCGGGTGTGATCGCTGTAAAGCGGATTCTGGTTAAATTCGATAATGCGGCTGACGGCGTGGCGGAGTGCTTTTGATGGAATGGTTCCCCAATGGGTACAACCGCCGCCGATATTGTGATAACGCTCGATAACGGCAATGCGCGCGCCCTGTTTAACCAGGCCCATCGCCGCGCCTTCGCCGCCAGGACCGGAACCAATCACGATGGCGTCGTAATCATAAGACTGTTGCATACCAATACGTCCTATATTCTTATACAAATTTTCAACTTTATTCTAACATCTCGTGAGCGGGTTCCCAATTTTAACTGTTCAATTTGCCATTTATTGACAAAGCGGAAGGTTAACAGGCGTACACAAAGTTGATACCGCTGTACGCTGAAAAGTTTGATATAGTGCAAATCTGGCAGGCAAAACAGGCACAAACATGGGCGTCAGAGCGCAGCAAAAAGAACGGACACGGCGTTCGCTGATCGAAGCGGCATTCAGCCAACTGAGTGCCGAGCGGAGTTTTGCCAGCCTGAGCCTGCGGGAAGTCGCCAGGGAAGCGGGCATCGCGCCGACTTCCTTTTATCGTCATTTTCGCGATGTTGACGAGCTTGGGCTGACAATGGTGGATGAGAGCGGCCTGATGCTGCGCCAGCTGATGCGCCAGGCGCGTCAGCGTATCGCTAAAGGCGGCAGCGTTATCCGCACCTCGGTGTCCACATTTATGGAATTCATCGGCAATAATCCCAACGCTTTCCGCCTGCTGTTGCGTGAACGCTCCGGCACGTCGGCCGCGTTTCGCGCCGCGGTAGCCCGTGAAATCCAGCATTTTATCGCCGAGCTGGCGGACTATCTTGAAGTTGAAAATCGTATGCCGCGCAGCTTTACCGAAGCGCAGGCGGAGGCGATGGTTATTATTGTCTTTAACGCCGGGGCCGAGGCGCTGGATATCGACGTGGCGCAGCGACGCCAGCTGGAAGAGCGGCTGGTGTTGCAGCTACGGATGATCTCTAAAGGCGCTTACTACTGGTATCGACGCGAACAGGAGCGGCTGGCGGTGTCGCCAGGCGCCCATGATTAGGAGAGTGAGATGAGTTTAGCGACTGGCCGGGACAAGGGTACGCTGCTGCTGGCCTTTCTGACCGGGCTATCCATTAACGGCTCGTTTTCGGTGCTGTTCAGTTCGATAGTGCCGTTTTCCGTTTTCCCGCTTATCGCGCTGGGCCTTTCCGCCTGGTGCCTGCATCAGCGCTATCTTAACCGCGCGATGCCGGACGGCATGCCTTCTCTCGCCGCTGCGTTTTTCCTGCTCGGCATCCTGGTTTACAGCGCTATCGTCCGCGCGGAATATCCTGAAATCGGTTCTAACTTTGTGCAGACTATTTTGATGGTTGCGCTAATTTTCTGGATTGGCCTGAAGCTGCGGGCGCGCAGAGGCGGCTAACGCCCGACGGTGCAATAAAAAGAGCGATGCCTGGCATCGCTCTTTTGCGTTTAGCGCCGCGTCAGCAGAACGCCGCACTCCATATGATGGGTATAGGGGAACTGGTCAAACAGCGCCAGCCGTTCAACGTCATGGGTGGCGGAAAGCGTAGCCAGATTGTCGCACAGCGTCTGCGGGTTGCAGGAGATATAAAGGATGCGCGGGTAAGCCTGCACCATTTTTACCGTCTCTTCATCCAGCCCGCTACGCGGCGGATCGACAAAGATAGTCTCGCACTCGTAGCTGCTGAGATCGATGCCTTCCAGACGGTTAAACTGGCGCGTGCCGTTCATCGCCTGGGTAAACTCTTCTGCCGCCATGCGGATAATCTGCACGTTTTCAATATTGTTGACGGCAATATTGTACTGGGCGGAAGCGACCGACGGTTTGGCGATCTCCGTAGCCAGCACGCGACGGAAATTGCGTGCCAGCGCTAAAGAGAAGTTGCCGTTGCCGCAGTAGAGTTCCAGCAAATCGCCGCTGGCGTCTTTTGTCACGTCCAGCGCCCACTCCAGCATTTTAATGTTCATCGCCGCGTTCGGCTGGGTAAAGCTGTTCTCTACCTGACGATAGATCAGCTCTTTTCCGGCTACCGGTAAACGCTCGTCCACAAAATCCCGATCCAGGCAGATTTTGGTTTTAGTGGCGCGGCCAATCAGATGCAGATCGAAGCCTTCCGCACGCAGCTCGTCACGCAGCGCCGTGGCCGCCTGCTGCCATTCATCCGTCAGCGCGCGATGGTAAAGCATGGAAACCACAATCTGCTTGCTCAGCGTGGAGAGATAATCAATCTGGAACAGCTTATGGCGCAGCACCGGCTTATCGCGCACGGCGTCAATCAGGCGAGGCATCAGCTGATTGATCAGTTCACTGGCCGCCGGAAAGCTGTCGACGCGGATACGCTGGCGCGTCTGCTGGTCAAAAATAATATGGTAGAGGTCGTCGCCGTCGTGCCAGATCCGGAACTCAGCGCGCATACGGTAGTGGCTGACTGGCGAACGGAAAACTTCGACATCCTGTGCGGTAAAAGGAACCATCAGCGTTTGCAGACGGGCTACTTTCTCTTCCAGTTGGGCATCGTAGTGTTCGATCGGCAGCTGTTCGGGAGTCATGGTCATTCCTGGGTTAAGGGCCTTAAAAGCCCTGCGATTGTAGGCATCCGCCGCGTAATGTCCAGCGTTGTCCGGTGCTGGCATCGTTTGGATGCGCGGGCGTCTGGAATTCTGTATGGGTTAACCATAAAATGCGCTGCCGGCCTTTCAATAAGTTAAAAGGGAATCCAGTGCAAAGCTGGAGCTGACGCGCAGCGGTATGGAATGTCGTCGTGGGTGCCTGACACTGTCTTTGGATGGGAAGTCTGCACCGTTTCATGATTCCGAGCCCGAAGACCTGCCGGTGATTACGTCGCAACTCCTACGAGCGCGTTCTTTCTCGTATGCCTGCGGCATCTGCATGATCTACCGGATGCTCTGACACCATGATAACGAAACCGAAGCTGTTCGCCTTCAGCGCTACGGCACTTTCCCTCTGGGCGCAATATGGCTTTGCGCAGGATGCCGACAGCACGTTGGTCACCACCGCAAACCGTTTTGCACAACCCGTTTCCTCCGTGCTTGCGCCCACCACGGTCGTCACGCGCGAGGAGATAGATCGCTGGCAGTCGAAAAGCGTTGCCGATGTGATGCGTCGGCTGCCGGGCGTGGATATCGCGCGCAACGGTGGGCTGGGGCAGCAAACCTCGCTGTTTATTCGCGGCACCAACTCCAGCCACGTGCTGGTGCTGATTGACGGCATTCGCCTGAATCAGGCCGGCATCAGCGGCTCTTCCGACCTCAGCCAAATCCCGATCTCGCTGGTGCAGCGTATTGAATACGTGCGCGGCGCGCGCTCGGCCGTTTATGGCTCTGATGCGATTGGCGGCGTGGTTAACATTATTACCGGGCGGGAAAAACCGGGCACGACCTTAACGGCCGGAGTCGGTTCAAACGGCTATCAGGCTTATGACGGCGCCACGCAACAGATGCTGGGGGAAAACACGCGTGTGACCCTGGCGGGTAACTATACCTATACCAAAGGGTATGATGTGGTGGCGAACTATCCGGATGCTTCAGGCAACGAGCGGCAGAAAGATCGCGATGGCTTTATGAGCAAAACGCTTTACGGCGCGATTGAACAGCAGATCAATGACGAGTTCAGCGGTTTCGTGCGCGGCTACGGCTACGACAACCGCACGGCCTACGATGGCTACTCTACCTATGTTAAGCCGGATACCTATGTCGATACGCGTCAGCTTTACAGCCAGACGTGGGATGGCGGCCTGCGCTTCAATAACGGGCTTTACTCTTCTCAGCTTGTCGCCAGCTATAGCCACTCTAAAGATTACAACTACAGCCCAAGCCTGGGACGGTATGACGGATCCGCTACGTTAGACGACTCGCAGCAGTACAATCTGCAATGGGGCAATAACATTGTGGTAGGCAACGGCAGCGTTAGCGGCGGCGTCGACTGGCAGAAGCAAACCATCGAGCCCGGCACGGCCTACGTTACCGACAGCCACGAAGTAACAAATACCGGCCTTTATGCAACAGCCCAGCAGGCGTTCGGTTCACTGACGCTGGAAGGCGCGGTGCGCGGCGACGATCATGCCGAGTATGGCTGGCATAACACCTGGCAAACCAGCGGCGCATGGGAGTTCGCAGAAGGCTATCGCGTTATCGCCAGCTATGGAACGGCCTTTAAGGCGCCAACCATCGGCCAGCTTTACGGCTCCTTTGGCGGCAACAGCGATCTCGATCCGGAGCAAAGCAAGCAGTGGGAAGGGGGCTTCGAAGGCCTGACCGGCCCGGTTACCTGGCACGTGTCGGGCTATCGCAACGATATCGATAGTCTGATCGACTACAGCAACGTAACCAGCAGCTACTACAACGTGAATAAAGCCACGATTAAAGGCGTGGAAACCACGGCGTCGTTTGATACCGGCCCCGTCAGCCACACGCTTTCCTATGACTATACGGATGCGCGTAACGGTGAAACCAACGAAATCCTCTTGCGTCGCGCCAAACAGCAGGTGAAGTATCAGCTTGATTACACCCTGTATGCCTTCGACTGGTCGCTCAGCTATCAATATCTGGGCCAGCGCTACGATAAAGAGTATTCACAGGATGTCAGCGGCAAAATTGTGAAGCTTGGCGGCGTCAGCTTATGGGATCTCGCGGTTTCGTATCCGGTCACATCCCGGCTGACCGTTCGTGGTAGAATAGCCAACCTGTTTGATAAAGATTACGAGACAGTTTATGGCTATCAAACTCCAGGAAGGGAGTATTACCTCAGCGGCAGCTACACCTTCTAATCCGCGACCCACTGTGCTGGTGTTTGATTCCGGCGTCGGTGGGCTTTCCGTCTGCGAAGAGATCCGGCAGCTGCTGCCGGATCTGCACTATATCTACACCTTCGATAACGTCGCCTTCCCCTACGGTGAAAAAAGCGAAGCTTTTATTGTTGAACGCGTGCTTGAAATCGTGACCGCCGTTACGCGCCTGTATCCGCTGTCGCTGGTAGTTATCGCCTGCAACTCGGCCAGCACCGTTACGCTTCCCGCCCTGCGCGAACGTTTCAGTTTTCCTGTCGTCGGCGTGGTGCCGGCAATTAAACCTGCTGCGCGCTTAACGCGTAACGGCGTAGTCGGCCTGCTGGCGACGCGAGGGACGGTAAAGCGTCCTTATACCCATGAGCTGGTTAAGCGCTTCGCCGGTGAATGCAAAACGGAAATGCTGGGTTCCGCAGAGCTGGTGGAGCTGGCGGAAGCCAAGCTGCAGGGTAAAGAGGTGCCGCTGGAGCAGGTAAGACAGATCCTGCAACCCTGGCTGCGGATGAAAGAGCCGCCCGATACGGTGGTGCTCGGCTGCACGCACTTCCCTTTATTGGCGGATGAACTGCAACAGGTATTGCCTGAAGGGACGCGATTAATCGACTCCGGCGCGGCTATCGCGCGTCGCACCGTCTGGCTGCTGGAAAATGAGTCGCCAAAAGTCTTCTCCGAAGAAAGTAATCTGGCCTTTTGTCTGGCAATGACGGAGCAGGCAGTACAATTAATGCCCGTTTTACGGCGTTATGGCTTCGAAAAGCTCGAAAAACTGGCGCTTTAGCCCGGCTTTGCATAAAAAAACAACGGTCGGAAAATTTTTTAAAAATAGGGGTTGTCAGCCGTCAGAAACTCCCTATAATGCGCCTCCACTGACACGGAACAACGGCCTGACGGTCACCGGGTCAGAAG
>NZ_JBLFFM010000012.1:0-56163 GCF_051400835.1 Erwinia artemisiae
AAAGAGCGTTGCGGCCAGTGCTTTCGCTTCCTGCCGCGAGGTGGCGTATATTACGCTTTCCTCCTTCAGAGTCAACCTCTTTTTCAGAAGTTTTTCTCCGGCGATTCAGCTTCCTGAACCTCCTGAGCCGCTGGCTGTAAGCCGTTGTGCCGTCTCAGTGGTTGCGCATTATAGGGAGTTCTTGACGGCTGACAAGCGTTTATTACAAATAAATGAACGACAGCCGTATTTTTCAACAAAGCGTCCGTTTTTACTTCACATTGCCTGATAAAGCGGCAAATTCATGGGCAAAACGCGTCACCTGCTCCCAGTCGGTATACTCCACTTCTTTACTGGCATCCGTTTCGCCGCCGGTCATCCGCATAATCAGCTGAATCATAAAGCGGTCGAAGAAGCCGTAACGCGGATAGCGCAGCGCGCCCGCGAACACGACGCAGCAGTCTGGCTGCCACGGCGAGTTCAGCAGGAACTTACGCGTGTAGGCGTTTGTCTGCGGCGTACGCTTCTCCGGCTTGCGCGCGGTCAGGTTAACCGAGAAGAATCCCGAAGGCCTTTTGGTAAGCTCGTTCAGATGCTGCTTAACAAACTTGTCGACCTTAGGATGGAAGTGGCCATAGCGAATAGAAGCGCCGATAAGTACCCTGTCGTACCTGGCCCATTCGATGTTATCCGCCTGAAGGATATTGATCGTATCGCATTCCTGATGCGCTTTGAGCTGGTTAGCTATATAAGCCGCGATTTCACGAGTCTGCCCGTCACGGCTGGAATAAAGAATAAGTGCTTTCATAAGATCCAACTTTTGTTATTCGCGCCAGAAGGTTGGCGTAAACAGAACCAACAGCGTGAAGACTTCAAGACGACCAAACAGCATTGTCAGAATCAAAATCCATTTCGCCGTATCATTCATAGTAGTGAAGTTATCCGCTACTACCCCTAAGCCCGGCCCCAGATTGTTCAGCGTTGCGGCGACGGCGGCAAAGGCTGAAAAATCGTCCACGCCCGTGGCGATAATGGCCAGCATGCTCAGCAGGAACACCAGCGCGTAGGCGGAGAAGAATCCCCATACCGCTTCCAGTATTCTTTCCGGCAGCGCCCGCTGCCCCAGCTTAATAGTGTAAACGGCATTGGGATGCACCAGCCGCTTCAGTTCGCGCGACCCTTGTTTGAACAGCAGCAGGATGCGGATCACCTTCAGGCCGCCGCCGGTCGATCCCGCACAGCCGCCGATAAAAGCAGAGCAAAGCAGCAGTACCGGTAAGAAGAGCGGCCAACGGGCGATGCTGTCGGTAGTGAAGCCTGCCGTCGTCGCCATGGAAACCACCTGGAAAAAAGCCTGGTTCAGCGTCTGCAGCCCGCTTTGATAGACATTGTGCGCCCAAAGCACCAGCGTGCAGATGATAACCAGCGTGAACTGCACCCCGATAAACATACGGAATTCCGGGTCGCGCCAGTAAACACGCAGATTACGTCCGCTGAGCAGCGTGAAATGCAGGCCGTAGTTACAGCCGGAAATCAGCAGGAAAATGGCAATAATGCTGTTAATGGTTGGGCTGTGAAAATAGCCGATACTGGCGTCATGTGTGGAAAAGCCGCCGATAGCTATAGTAGAAAAGCTGTGGCCGATGGCGTCAAACAGCGGCATCCCGGCCAGCCAGAGCGCCAGTGCGCAAATGACGGTTAACAGCACGTAGATCAGCCAGAGCGTTTTTGCCGTTTCGGCAATTCGGGGCCGCATCTTGTTATCTTTCAGCGGGCCTGGCATCTCCGCACGGTAAAGCTGCATCCCGCCGACGCCCAGTATAGGCAGGATAGCCACTGCCAGCACGATGATCCCCATCCCGCCCAGCCATTGCAGCATTTGCCGGTAGAACAGAATGGCTTTGGGCAGGGAATCCAGCCCCACCAGCGTCGTGGCGCCCGTGGTGGTCAGGCCGGAGAAAGATTCAAAGAACGCGTCGGTTAACGACAGGTTAGGATGTTCGGCAAAGATAAAGGGCATCGCCCCGACGCTGCCCAGCACCGTCCAGAACAGCACGACGATCAAAAAGCCTTCTCGCGGCTTCAGCTCGCTTTTCTGCTTGCGGTTCGGCCACCACAGCAGCGAGCCGATCAGTAACGCCATAAAGAAGGTTTGCGTAAAGGCTCGTCCGGCGCCGTCACGGTAGATTAGCGCCACCAGGCCCGGCACGATCATGGTGCCCGAAAACAAAATGACCAGTAAACCCACGATGCGGGTGATGGCACGAAAATGCATGTAGCCTTTCCTTTCCTGACAAGGTGTTAGTCGGTCGGGGCCAGATGGAGCGCCCCTCTGCTGAAATCGGTGAGATTGCGCGTGAAGCCTGCGACCTGCGCATGGGGCAGCGCCAGCGTCAGCGAGATGCGCTGTAAAAACTCGCTGTGCAGCAGCTGACCGTTAAAACGGGCGACCATCCTTTCTATTTCCGCCAGCTGCGCATAGTCGCAAACCAGCGTAAAGGTCAGCATGGGCACCTTCCGCGCACGAGGCAGCAATTTTAATGCCTGCTGCACGCCGCCGCCGTAGGCCTTAACCAGCCCGCCGGTGCCCAGCTGTATGCCGCCGTAATAGCGCACCACTACCGCCGTTATCTCGCCCACGCCGCTGCCCATCAGCTGGGCCAGCATCGGTTTGCCCGCCGTGCCGGAAGGCTCGCCGTCATCCGAGAAACCCAGCTGCTGCGAATCGTCAGGCGCGCCCGCTACCCAGGCCCAGCAGTGATGCCGGGCGGCAGGATGCTCGCCTTTCACCTGCTGCACAAAAGCGCGCGCCGCCTCCACGCCTTCGGTATGCGCCAGCAGCGTGATAAAGCGGCTTTTTTTTATTTCCTCGCTGAAGCTGAAGGTTTCAGCGGGGATCTCCCAGGCGTCCATTAATCCAGCTTCAGATCCCGGGTCATGTTTTCCACGCCCTGTTCATGGATCACCACGTTATCTTCGATTCGGATCCCGCCATAAGGCTTCAGCGCCTCAATGCGCGCCCAGTCGAAGTGCTGGCTGAACTTGCCTTCGCGCCATGGCGCGAGCAGCGACTCGATAAAGTAGATGCCGGGTTCAATCGTCAGCACCATGCGCGGTTCAAGGATGCGCGTGCAGCGTAAAAAGGGATACTGCTGCGGCGCGGCCAGATGGGTGCCGCTGTCATCCTGCATAAAACCGGCGACGTCATGCACCTGTAGGCCAAGCGGATGACCCACGCCGTGCGGCATAAACGGCCCGGTAAGGTTTTCCGCCACCATCGCCTCTTCGCTCAGCCCTTTGACCAGCTGATGTTTCAGCAGCAGTTTCGCCAGCCGCTGATGCATCTGCTGATGGTAGTCGGTATAGCGCACGCCCGCCTTCAGCGTGGCAATCAGCGCCAGCTCTTCTTCATTCATATCCTGAATAAGCGTCGCATAGTCGCTGGCGGGATCGTAAGCGTAGCTGCGCGTCAGATCCGCTGCATAACCGTTATATTCCGTGCCTGCATCCAGTAGAAAGCTGCGCGGCTGTTCCGGCGGCAATTGATCAAGCTTAGTGTAGTGCAGCACGGCGGCATGTTCGTTCAGCGCGACGATATTGCCGTAAGGCACGTCGATATCGCGATGGCCGGTAGCGCTGAGGTAAGCAATATTAATATCGAACTCGCTCATGCCGGAAAGAAAGGCTTCCTTCGCTGCGCGATGACCGATCACCGCCGTCTTTTGCGCTTCGCGCAGGCAGTAAAGTTCGTAATCGGTTTTATAAGAGCGATGATAATGCAGGAAGTCGATCACCCCTTTTGGGTTGATCGCGGCGGCGTTGATGCCAAGCTGAGCGGCACGCTGCGGCACCGGGCCGATATAGGCAACGTTTTCACGGTTTGTCGGCAACAGCTGGCCGATTTCATCCGCTTTTTTCAGCGCCGTAATCTCCATGCCGTCCGTCCAGAAGCTTTGCGGCAGCGGCTCGACGTTGTGCCAGTAATCCACCGGCGAATAAAACCAGAGCTTCGGCTTGTTGACGCCGTCGACCCACAGCCAGCAGTTGGGCACGGTGGTCACCGGCAGCCAGGCTTTAAACTGCGGGTTTACTTTGAAAGGGTAGTCGTGGTCATCCAGAAAAACCGTCAGCAGTTCGCCGGAATGGATCAGCATGGCATCCAGCTTAAAGCGGGCCAGCACCTGCTGCGCGCGCGCCTGTAGCGTCTTCAGATGCTCATGATAAAGGGCGCTCAACGAGTCCATCACTTTACCTCCGTTAATCACGTAATCAGGCGCATCTTAGCACGGCGAGATCGTTTTGCCGCGCCTGTGATCTTGTTTGCAAATAAGCAAACTCTCGTTTGCAAATAATTAACATCAACTCCACACTCTCGATCATCTGGTATGACCAGATCCCTTTAGCGCGGCAGCAGGAGAGAAGAATGCTTTACCAAGGCGACACCCTGACCCTGAACTGGCTGGAAAATGGTATTGCTGAACTGGTTTTTGATGCGCCCGGTTCAGTTAACAAACTGGATACGCAAACCGTCGCCAGCCTGGGCGAGGCGATAGCCGTGCTGGAGCGGCAGCCGGATCTGCAGGCGGTTCTGCTCAGTTCGCGCAAACCGGCGTTTATCGTCGGCGCGGATATTACCGAATTTTTATCGCTGTTCGCCGCCCCGGAGGAACAGCTGACGCAGTGGCTGCATTACGCCAACGCTATCTTTAATCGGCTTGAGGATCTGCCGGTGCCGACCTTGTCGGCCGTACAGGGCTATGCGCTGGGCGGCGGCTGTGAATGTATCCTGGCAACGGATTTCCGTATCGCCACGCCGGACGCGCGTATTGGCCTGCCGGAAACGAAGCTGGGGATCATGCCCGGCTTTGGCGGCTCGGTGCGCCTGCCGCGTCTGCTGGGCGCCGACAGCGCGCTGGAAATTATCGCCGCCGGAAAAGATGTCGATGCGCAAAAAGCGCTGGCGCTGGGCCTGGTGGATGCCGTTGTGGCCGCTGATAAGCTGCGCGATGCGGGCATCGCCATCCTGCGCGAGGCCATTAGCGGCAAACAGCCGTGGCGCGAACGTCGCGAGCCGAAGCTGCAACCGCTGAAGCTCAGTAAAATTGAGGCGATGATGAGCTTCACCACTGCCAAAGGCGTGGTGCTGCAAACCGCGGGCAAGCACTACCCTGCTCCGCTGACGGCGGTAAAAACGATTGAGGCCGCTGCTGCGCTGGGCCGTGATGAAGCTTTGCTGCTGGAAACGCAGGCTTTTGTCCCGCTGGCCCGTTCCGACGAGGCGCGTGCGCTGGTCGGCCTGTTCCTTAACGATCGCGCGCTGAAGGCGAAAGCGAAAAAGCTGGCGCAGAATAGCGCGCTACCGAAGCAGGCTGCCGTATTGGGCGCGGGCATTATGGGCGGCGGCATCGCTTATCAGGCGGCCAGCAAAGGCGTACCGGTATTAATGAAGGATATCAATCCGGCCTCGCTGGAACTCGGTATGACCGAAGCGGCCGGGCTGCTGAATAAGCAGCTGACGCGAGGGAAAATTGACGCGATGCAGCTGGCGGGCATCATCGGCGCTATCCATCCAACCCTGAGCTATGAAGGATTTGAACGTGCCGATATGGTCGTCGAGGCCGTGGTGGAAAACCCGCGCGTTAAAGCGGCGGTGCTGGCGGAGACGGAACAGCATCTTCGTCAGGATGCCGTTCTGGCTTCCAATACCTCGACTATTCCCATCAGCCAGCTTGCTGATGCGCTGCAGCGCCCGGAAAACTTCTGCGGAATGCACTTTTTTAATCCGGTGCACCGCATGCCGCTGGTTGAAGTGATCCGGGGTGCAAAAACCTCGGACGCCACGCTGGCGAAAGTGGTGGCCTGGGCCGACCAAATGGGTAAGACGCCCATCGTGGTGAACGACTGTCCCGGTTTTTTCGTCAACCGCGTGCTGTTCCCCTATTTTGCCGGCTTCAGCCTGCTGCTGCGCGACGGTGCGGATTATCGTCAGATAGATAAAGTCATGGAAAAGCATTTCGGCTGGCCGATGGGGCCTGCCTGGCTGCTGGACGTGGTCGGCATTGATACCGCGCATCACGCGCAGAGCGTAATGGCTGACGGTTTCCCGAACCGTATGAAAAAGGATTACCGTGATGCCATCGACGTGCTGTTCGAGGCGAAACGGTTCGGACAAAAAAGTCAGGCCGGGTTTTATCGCTGGGAGAAGGACAGCAAAGGTAAACAAAAGAAAATTGTCGATCCCGAAGTCGATAAACTGCTGCAAAGCGTCAGCCAGCCGCAGCGCGTTTTCAGCGATGAAGAAATTGTGGCCCGAATGATGATCCCGATGGTTAACGAAGTGGTGCTCTGCCTGGAAGAAAACATTATTGCCACGCCGGCCGAAGCGGATATGGCGCTGGTTTACGGGCTGGGCTTCCCGCCGTTTCGCGGCGGCGTTTTCCGCTATCTGGATACGCAGGGCAGCGCCCGCTTTGCCAGCCAGGCGGCCTTCTTTGCCGCGCTCGGCCCGCTTTATCAGCTGCCGGCCAGCCTGCAGGAAAAAGCGCAGCATAAAACGCAATGGTATCCGCAGGTTCAACCGGCCGATGACGTCCTGAAAACGGCGTAAGGAAAGAGAAATGGAAAAAGTCGTAATTGTTGATGCCATCCGCACGCCGATGGGCCGCTCCAAAGGCGGCGCTTTTCGCCATGTCCGGGCGGAAGATCTCTCGGCGCATCTGATGCGCTCGCTGCTGAGCCGCAACCCGGCGCTGGCGGCGGCAAGCCTGGATGATATTTACTGGGGCTGCGTGCAGCAAACGCTGGAGCAGGGTTTTAACATCGCCCGTAATGCCGCCCTGCTGGCGGAAATCCCGCATCGGGTGCCCGCTACCACCGTCAACCGCCTTTGCGGCTCCTCGATGCAGGCAATGCACGATGCCGCGCGCGCCATCATGGTTGGCGACGCCAGCGCCTGCCTGGTGGGCGGCGTGGAGCATATGGGCCACGTGCCGATGAGCCACGGCGTCGATTTTCATCCCGGCCTGGGCAAAACCGTGGCGAAAGCCGCCGGGATGATGGGCCTGACGGCGGAAATGCTGGCGCGTATGCACCAGATCGGTCGGGAAAGGCAGGATGAATTTGCCGCCCGCTCGCACCAGCGCGCCTGGGCCGCCACGCAGGCGGGCCACTTTGCTGCGGAGATCGTCGCGACCAGCGGCCATGACGGCGACGGCGTGCTCAAGCGCTATGATTTTGATGAAGTGATCCGTCCCGATACCACCACAGCGGGTCTGGCCGCGCTGAAGCCCGCCTTCGATCCGGTTAACGGCACGGTAACGGCGGGCAGCTCCTCGGCGCTCTCCGACGGCGCGGCGGCGATGCTGCTGATGAGCGAATCACGCGCTCGTGAGCTGGGCCTGAAAGCGCGGGCGCGGATCCGCTCGATGGCGGTTGTCGGCTGCGATCCGTCGATTATGGGCTTTGGCCCGGTGCCCGCCTCCCGGCTGGCGCTGAAGAAAGCAGGACTGAACGTCAGCGATATCGATCTGTTTGAGATGAACGAAGCGTTCGCCGCGCAGGTGCTGCCGTGTATTAAGGAGCTGGGATTGATGGAGGAGCTGGATAACAAAATCAATCTGAACGGCGGCGCTATCGCGCTGGGTCATCCGCTGGGCTGTTCCGGCGCGCGGATCGCCACGACGTTGTTGAACCTGATGGAGCGACGCGACGCACAGTTTGGTCTGGCGACCATGTGTATCGGTTTGGGACAGGGCATCGCTACCGTACTGGAAAAGGTTTGATGCAGCCGCCCGTGACGGGCGGCTTTTTTACGCAATCGTTCCGGCTCAGATAAAGGCGAAGGCGTCGCCAAACATCTGTTCCGCTTTCGCCTCGCGCTCGGCACAGAAGCGTTCGCGCGCGATTTTCGCCATTTCAAAACGGCCCGCGATATAGATCTCGTACTCGGCCAGGCTGCGGTGGTCGTTCATAACCGCCGTCAGCACGGTGCCGCTACGCCCTTCCCAGCCCGGCTCAGGCTGTTCCACCACCGGGATCACCTTCAGGTTCGGGTGCTTA
The DNA here is from genome assembly GCF_051400835.1 of Erwinia artemisiae. Classification (NCBI taxonomy): domain Bacteria; kingdom Pseudomonadati; phylum Pseudomonadota; class Gammaproteobacteria; order Enterobacterales; family Erwiniaceae; genus Erwinia; species Erwinia artemisiae. Next base: position 8,038 of record NZ_JBLFFM010000012.1, read on the forward strand.
ACCGCCAGCGCTTCCAGTTCGTCCATATCGTAGAGGTGCTTCAGTTCACGGCCGCCCCAGTAAATTTCGATATGACGCTCCGGCCGCTGCGCCAGCGCGGTCAGCAGGATCGAACGGGCGTAGGAGAAGCCCGTGCCGCCCGCAATCAGGATCAGCGGACGGTCGCTCTCTTCACGCAGCCACGCGTCGCCGTGCGGAATATCCACGGTAATGCTGCGCTGCTCCTGGATCCGTTCCATCACCGCCATCGCGTAGAGATTGAGTTCCGAAGCGCCAATATGCAGCTCAATAATCTCTTTTTCCATCGGCGTGGAAGCCAGCGAGAACGGGCGTTTGTCGCGCTCGTCCATCACTACCATCAGATACTGACCGGCCCGGAAGCTGAAATCGGCTTCCGGCACCATACGGACTCGGTAAACGGTATCGGTTATCGCCTCTACCGAGATCACTTTACAGCTTAACGTTGTCATGCGTTCCCTCTGTCGGGTCGATTATTTGCCGGGCGCGTTTTTGCGCGTGGGCGACTCACTGAAGATGCCTAACTCGTCCCATATGGCATCAATGCGCGCGGTGACGGCGGGATCTTTGCGAATAGGGCGGCCCCATTCGCGCTGGGTTTCTCCGGGCCACTTGTTGGTGGCGTCCAGGCCCATTTTCGAGCCTAACCCGGAAACCGGCGAAGCGAAATCCAGATAGTCGATAGGCGTGTTCTCTACCAGCACCGTATCCCTGGCCGGATCCATCCGGGTCGTAATAGCCCAGATAACGTCGTTCCAGTCGCGCGCGTTCACATCGTCGTCACATACGATAACAAACTTAGTGTACATAAACTGGCGCAAAAATGACCAAACGCCCATCATCACCCGCTTGGCATGGCCTGCGTACTGCTTTTTCATCGTAACGATCGCCAGACGATAGGAACAACCTTCCGGCGGCAGATAAAAATCGACGATTTCCGGGAACTGCTTTTGCAGGATCGGCACGAAGACTTCATTCAGCGCCACGCCAAGCACGGCTGGCTCATCCGGCGGACGCCCGGTATAGGTGGAGTGATAGATGGCGTCGCGGCGTTGCGTAATGTGGGTGACGGTAAACACCGGGAAGTTATCGACTTCATTATAGTAGCCGGTATGGTCGCCATACGGCCCTTCCGGCGCCACTTCGCCCGCCTCGATATAGCCTTCCAGCACGATTTCCGCGCTGGCCGGCACTTCCAGATCGTTGGAGACGCACTTCACGACTTCGGTTTTGGTGCCGCGCAGCAGTCCCGCAAAAGCATATTCAGAAAGCGTATCGGGAACCGGCGTGACCGCGCCCAAAATGGTGGCGGGATCGGCGCCCAGCGCGACGGAGACCGGGAAGCGCTCGCCGGGATGCTGCTGCGTCCACTCCTGGAAATCCAGCGCGCCGCCGCGATGCGACAGCCAGCGCATAATGAGTTTGTTCTTACCAATAACCTGCTGGCGATAGATGCCCAGGTTCTGCCGCTCTTTGTGCGGGCCGCGCGTAACCGTCAGGCCCCAGGTGATCAGCGGCGCGGCATCTTCCGGCCAGCACTTCATCACCGGAATACGGCTCAGATCGACTTCATCGCCCTGCCAGATTTGCTGCTGGCACGGCGCGTCGCGCAGGCGCTTCGTCGGCATATTCAGCACCTGCTTCCACTGCGGCATTTTGTCGAAAAAGTCGCGAAAACCGCGCGGCGGTTCCGGCTCTTTCAAAAAGGCGAGCAGGCGGCCCACTTCACGCAGCGCCTTCACGTCTTCCTGGCCCATGCCCAGCGCAACGCGATCCGGCGTGCCGAAAAGGTTGCACAGCACCGGCATATTATAGCCTTTGGGGTTTTCAAACAGCAGCGCCGGCCCGCCGGCTCGCAGAGTGCGATCGGCAATTTCGGTCATTTCAAGATCGGGATCGATCTCTTGCTTAATGCGTTTTAATTCCCCGCGCTGCTCCAGCAGGGAAAGGAAGTCGCGTAGGTCGTGGTATTTCATGACTTCTCATCAATACGGTCAGTGAATCGGCCATTATAGGGAGGATTAAGCTCTCGTGCTTAGTTTTTCGCGGCAGGAGGTCGGCGCGCTCACGCTGCGACCGCCAAAAATTTTTTCTTCCGGCATCCCGACTCATCAACCGATCCGCTGATAACTACAGTTAATAAGCTTTATGCTTAACGCTGTCCGTTCATTCATCGCGATTTCAGACGCCTTCTGGCCTGCATGTTGCTATAACTATCACGCTATTTTTGTTATTCTTAGCGACCCTGTAATTGCAAAGTGACGTTATGGAATCCTGGTATTTACTTTATTGCAAACGTGGCCAGCTTACCCGCGCGAAAGAACATCTTGAGCGCCAGGCGGTGCATTGTCTCAGCCCCATGATTGCCTTAGAGAAACTGGTGCGCGGCAAGCGTACTCAGGTAAATGAGCCGCTGTTCCCGAACTACCTTTTTATTGAGTTCGATCCGGAAGCGATTCATACCACGACCATCAGCGCCACGCGCGGCGTCAGCCATTTCGTTCGCTTCGGCAATCTGCCCGCGACCGTGCCGCAGGACGTGATCGAAGCGCTGCAAACGCAGGCGACGGTAACGCTGCCCGCACCGACGCTACCGCAGCCCGGCGACAGAGTATTGATTACCGCTGGCGCTTTCGAAGGCCTGAAGGCAATTTTTACCGAGCCGGACGGCGAGGCGCGTTCTATGCTGCTGCTTAACCTACTGAATAAGCAGATCGTCCGCAGCCTGGACAATCGGCAGTTCCAGAAACTCTGAGGCTACTGCGCGTTCAGACGGAAAAGCGCTCGCGCATTGCTGTCGCACTGCTGCCCCAGCGTAGCCGCCTCTTCGCCGCGCAGTAGCGCGACCTGTTCCACGATATGTGGCAGAAAGCACGGCTCGTTACGTCGCGATGCAGGGCGGGGACGCATGTCGCGCGGCAGCAAATAAGGCGCGTCCGTTTCCAGCAGCAGCCTGTCAGCAGGAATAAGCGGCATCAGCTCGCGCAGCTCAAGTCCGCGACGTTCATCGCACACCCATCCCGTAATGCCGATATAAAGCCCGGCAGCCAGACAGGCTTCCAGCTCCGCTTTCGTGCCGGTAAAACAGTGTACGACCGCGCCGGGCAGCTTTGGCAGCCAGGGCGTCAGGATAGCGAGAAAGCGATCGTGCGCTTCGCGGCAGTGCAGAAAAACGGGCAGCTGCAGATCGGCCGCCAGCTCAAGCTGAGCATTGAAGGCGTAAGCCTGCTGTTCCGGCCCGCAGATGTTGCGGTTGAAATCCAGCCCGCACTCGCCAATCGCCGCCACTTCCGGGCTTTCCGCCAGCCTTCTTAAGGTGGCGGCCGTTTCCGCCGACCATTCGCTGGCGTGATGCGGATGAACGCCTGCCGTAGACCAGCAGTAGCCGGAACGACGTTTCGCCAGGCTCTGCGCCTGCTGGCTCTCCAGCGCGTTGGTGCCGGTAATCAGAATGCCGGTGACGCCCGCATCAACGGCGCGTTTTACAACCTTGTCGCGATCTTTGGCGAACTGCGTGCTGGTCAGATTGACCCCAATATCAAACATAGCGTGTTCCAAACAGTAACCGCCCTTACGGGCGGTTATTTTTTAATGTGGGCAGGCCTTCGCGGCTACTCCGTCTCCTGGTCACTCTCTTCCCGCCGTAATCCGGTATAGAAACGGGAGAAGAACACGCCGACCTCAAACAGGCAGTACATCGGAATGGCCAGCAGCGTCTGGGAAAGCACATCCGGCGGCGTCAACAGCATACCTACGATAAAAGCGCCGACCAGAACATAAGGCCGCTTCGCCTTCAGTTCCTCCGGCGTGGTCACACCGGTCCAGCACAGCAGCACGATAGCAATCGGCACCTCGAAAGAGACGCCAAACGCCATAAACAACGCCATTACGAAATCGAGATAGTTATTGATATCGGTAGCGATCTGCACGCCGTGCGGCGCGGTTTTAGCGAAGAACCCAAAGGCCAACGGGAAGACAACAAAGTAGGCGAAAGCCATCCCTATATAGAATAGGAATGAACTGGAAATCAGCAGCGGCACCACCAGCCTGCGTTCGTGGCGGTAAAGCGCGGGCGCGATAAAGGCCCAGATTTGGTAAAGGATCACCGGTACCGCAAGGAAGACGGAAACGATCATGGTCAGCTTGACCGGCGCGAAAAAAGGCGAAGCCACGTCGGTCGCGATCATGCTGGCGCCCGCTGGCATCTGCTCGATCAGCGGCGCGGAAACCAGCTGATAAATATCGTTGGAAAAGTACGCCAGGCAAAGGAAAATCGCCACCACGGCGATAATGCAGTTCAGCAGGCGCTTACGCAGCTCAATCAGATGGCTGATAAGCGGTTGGGTATCTTCAACAGCCATGTTTAGCGTTCATCCGGTTGGGTGGTGGAAACAGGCGCACGGCTGGAAAGCGTCGGCGCTTCGTCTTTAACGGCCTTTGGCTTTTCAGGCGCGGCGGCAGGCGCCGTATTCGACGCGGCGTCCGGCTTTCCGGCGGCGGTTTCATAAGGTGCGCTGGCAGCGGCAGGCGCTTCAGCAGCCCTGGCCGTCGCGGATTTTGCTACGGCCGCATCGCTTGCAGCAGACGAAGCAGGTTCAGCGACCTGGGCTACCCCGCTTGCGGCAGGTTCGGCAACGTGAACCGCAGCGGACGGTGCTACAGCCGCATCGCTTGCGACAGGCGAAACAGTTTCAGCAACCTGGGCTACACCGCTTGCGGCTGGCTCAGCAACGCGAACCGTAGCAGAGTGCGCTGCTGCCATATCGCTCGCCGCAGGCGAAACATGCACGACTGGCGTATGCTGTTCCTGCTGCACCGCAGGCTGTGGCGCTGCACTGGTTGCTGCCTCTGGCGCCTGCGCCGGGGCGCTGGCCTGATGATCGGCCGCAGCAGGCGTCACGCCTTCATGAGAATCCTCGGCGTTTTTCACCAGCGGATTGTGGATAGTGTTAGCTTCGTCGTCCGCTTTTTCGTTCTCGCCCAGATAGGTACGCTTCATGGATTCCGCCGACTGCTTCAGCTCTTCCATCGAGGCTTTCAGCTCCGGCGACAGGCTATTTTTACTGGCCTCTTCCACCTTCTTCAGGCTGTCCTGCAGCTCCTGGAGTTTCAGCTCCTGCGCCAGTTCGTTTTGTACATTAGCCGCCAGCGAGCGCAGCGCGCGGATCCAGCCGACCACGGTTTTTACCGCAACCGGCAAACGCTGCGGACCCAGCACTACCAGCCCGATAATAAACACCAGAATCAGTTCACTAAAACCTATGTCGAACACGGCTTACACCTTGTCGTTCTTAACGTCTTCTTTCTTCGCTTCTGCGTGCTGTTTGTCGGCCAGAGTGGCTTTAAAATCAGCATCGTCGGCATGTGTTTTTGGCTTTTCGTCATCGTCGCTCATGGCTTTTTTAAAGCCTTTGATTGATGAACCGAGATCGGAACCCAGCCCGCGCAGTTTCTTCGTGCCGAAGAGCAGCACAACGATTACGGCAATAATTAACAATTGCCAGATACTAATACCGCCCATAATTTTGCCTCAGATGTCAGTTAATGCAGGTTTCGCAGTATATAAGCCGGGCTGACCGCGCGCAAAGCGCTGCCAGCCCCTCTTTACCTTTCATGACAGTCAGTCGGTTTTACGCCAGCCGACCAGCCAGCTTACCAGACCGCCAGCGACCATAACCGCCGACAGCAAATCCCACTGCGGTCTGGTCAGCAGAATAGCCGTGCCGCTCAGCAGCAGCGTGGCGCCAATACCGAACAGATAGCGCGACTGATGATGCCGCACCCGGTCGTTGCGCAGATCGTAAGAAAGCTTATCGACGCTGTGCTGCAGATGCTTGTGCCGCTTCAGGCTTTCGTAAACCAGCTCCGGCAGCTCCGGCAGTTTTTCCGCCCAGAACGGCGCTTTTTCTTTCAGCGCGCGCACGATAGCCGGAATGCCAATCTGATCTTTGATCCAGTCTTCCAGGAACGGCTTGGCGGTTTTCCACAGGTCTAGCTGCGGATAAAGCTGTCGTCCGACGCCTTCCACATACAGTAGAGTTTTCTGTAACAGCACCAGCTGAGGCTGCACTTCCATGTTGAAGCGGCGCGCCGTATTAAAGAGGTTCAGCAGCACGTGACCGAAGGAGATTTCCGCCAGCGGCTTTTCAAAAATCGGTTCGCAAACGGTACGAATAGCGAACTCAAAATCCTCTACGTTGGTATCCGCCGGCACCCAGCCGGAATCAACGTGCAGCTCGGCAACCTTGCGGTAATCGCGGTTGAAGAAGGCGATAAAGTTCTCCGCCAGATACCGCTTATCTTCTTTATTCAGCGAGCCGACGATACCGCAGTCGATACCGATATATTGCGGATCTTCAGGATGCTCATAGCTGACAAAAATGTTGCCCGGATGCATATCGGCGTGGAAAAAGCTGTCGCGGAACACCTGGGTAAAGAAGACCTGCACGCCGCGCTCGGCCAGCAGCTTCATGTTGACGCCGCGCTGTTCGAGCTGCACCACATCGGAGATTGGAATGCCGTAAATGCGCTCCATCACCAGCATGGTTTCGCTACAGTAGTCGGAATAGATTTCCGGCACGTAAAGCATGTTGCTGCCTTCGAAATTACGGCGCAGCTGAATGGCGTTAGCCGCTTCGCGCAGCAGGTTCAGTTCGTCTATCAGCGTTTTTTCGTAATCGGCTACTACTTCCTGCGGACGCAGGCGGCGCCCGTCCGGCAGCAGGCGTGGCACCCAGGCCGCCATGCGGTTGATCAGCTTCATATCGGCTTTGATCACCGGCAGGATATCCGGACGAATAACCTTAATGACCACTTCCCTGCCGTTTTCCTTCAGCGTGGCGGTGTGTACCTGCGCGATGGAAGCGGAAGCAAGCGGCGTGATCACAAAGTCATCAAACAGGGTTTCCACCTTGCAGCCAAGCGACATCTCAATCTGTTTTTTCGCCTGTACGCCATCGAAAGGCGCGACCTTGTCCTGTAGCATCGCCAGCTGATCGGCGATATGCGGCGGAAAAAGATCGCGTCGCGTGGACATCATCTGACCAAATTTGATCCACACCGGGCCAAGCTGCTCCATGGCTAACCTGATACGCTCGCCAAGCTGACGCTCTTTGTGCAAATTAGGCATCCAGAACAGCGTCCGGCGCCACAGGCGCAGCGGCAGCGCCAGCCGGGTTTTTGGGATTAGCTCATCCAGTCCGTAGCTCAAAAAGATACGGATAATAAAATAGAGACGACGTATTTCTCCGAGGGTCATTTGCCCTCCAGTTGTTTAAGGCGGGTTTCCAGCGCAGCCAGCTCGCGAGCGGCGGCGTCGACTTCTTCAGCAAACCAGGCAAGCTCCAGGCCGCCCGGCGCCAGGCGCCACTCTTCCGTCAGCGCCTGACCCAGATAGCTCTGTTTACGATCAAGATTGCCGCGCACCAGCTGCAACCCGCGACGGGCGGCCTGGCTGATGCCCTGAGCGGCAATATCGCCAATCCAGGGCGCGAGATATTCGGCAGGGTCAAGCTCGGCCAGATCGATCAGCGCGGAGAACTGCTGGACGACCTGTAGATCGCCCTCAACCTCCAGCTCGCCGCTGCGGATCAGGCTGGTTAACTGCTGACGATCGCGCAGCTTGCGCAGCGTCGCCAGACGGGTTTTCACCTTGCAGTCCGGCGTGTCGCACCAGTCGCCCAGCACATCGACCTGTTGGTCGCTGAAGATAAAGATCAGCGGCTGCTTCAGCTCGGCCAGCTCAATGGCCAGGCTGCGGCCGTTAAGACGCTGACGCGCGGCTTTCAGGCCGCGATCGCGATAAAGGATCTGATTGAGCGCCGTTTCCAGCCCTGCGGTTAACAGCGGCGTTAAGGTCATTCGCTATCCTGTTCAGAACTTGAATCCGCGGTGCAGCGCAACGATGCCACCGGTAAGATTGTGATAGGTAGTATTCTCGAAGCCGACATCATCCATCATCTGCTTTAACGTATCCTGATCCGGATGCATTCGGATAGATTCGGCCAGATAGCGGTAGCTTTCGGAATCTTTCGCCACCAGCTCGCCGATACGCGGCAGCACGTGGAATGAGTAGGCGTCATACGCCTTGCTTAGCGGCTCCAGCAGCGGTTTGGAAAACTCCAGCACCAGCAGGCGTCCGCCCGGCTTCAGCACGCGGAACATCGAGGCCAGCGCCTTCTCTTTTTCGGTGACGTTACGCAGGCCGAAAGCGATAGTGATGCAGTCGAAATGATTGTCCGGGAACGGCAGCGCTTCGGCGTTAGCCTGCACATAGTTCACGTTGCCGATGATCCCGTTGTTACGCAGTTTCTCACGGCCTACTTTCAGCATGGAGCTGTTGATATCCGCCAGCACCACTTCACCCGTTTCACCTACCAGGCGAGAGAATTTAGCGGTCAGATCGCCGGTACCGCCGGCCAGATCCAGGACGCGCTGTCCGCGACGCACGCCGCTGCAATCGATAGTAAAACGTTTCCAGACACGGTGGATGCCGAACGACATCAGATCGTTCATCAGGTCATATTTGGCCGCAACGGAATGGAAAACATCAGCCACCATTTCAGCTTTGTCGCTTTTCGCTACCGTGCGAAAGCCGAAGTGCGTGGTATCCTTTGATTCATCTGCCATTTGTTTTGCCTGCTCTGCAATCAGTTATCTGCCAAGTGTATCAGAGTCCCGCAGGCCAGGCACAGCCTTGCGGGTTATTCATTAACTCGGGCCGCGCCTGGCCCGGTTTGCGTCGCCAGATACGCGACATCTTCCTCATCTTCGTTCTCTTGCTCGTCAGCCTCATCCGGCATCGCCTGCGCGACCAGGCGGGGATTAATAGGCCGCTTGATGGCCACGCCCAGCTGCCGAAAACTTTCCGTCTGCGCGATCAGGTTGCCCCGCCCTTCCGCCAGCTTCTTCATGGCCTGACGATAGCTTTCGCTGGCCTTATCGAGGCTTTGCCCCATTGCCGACATGTCGTCGACAAACAGGCGCATTTTGTCATAGAGCTTAGCCGCTCTGTCGGCGATGCGCTGGGCATGACGGCTTTGGTGCTCGTAGCGCCACAGGTTATTGATGGTACGTAGCGCCACCAGCAACGTGGTGGGGCTGACCAGCATGATGTTTTGACCCAGCGCCTCGTTGATCAGTTCCGGCTGACGGTCAATAGCGACCAGAAAAGCGGGTTCGACCGGAATAAACATCAGTACGTAGTCCAGCGATCGTAGGCCGGGCAGCTGCTGATAATCTTTGCGGCTCAGCAGGCGGATATGGCTGCGAATGGCCGCAACGTGCTCGCCGATGGCCGTTTCGCGCGTGGCTTCATCTTCGCCGTTGAAATAGCGTTCGTAAGCCACCAGCGTCATCTTCGCGTCGATCACCACGTCTTTGCCCTGCGGCAGACGCACAATCACGTCCGGCTGCATACGGGCGTTATGCTCCAGCTGAATATTGACCTGGGTTTCATATTCGTGCCCTTCCCGCAGGCCGGAGGCTTCCAGCACGCGGCTGAGCACGACTTCGCCCCAGTTTCCCTGCATTTTATTGTCGCCCTTCAGGGCCTTGGTCAGGTTAATCGCTTCCTGCGCCATTTGGGCATTGAGCTGTTGCAGATTGCGGATTTCATGAGAAAGCGTATGGCGCTCGCGCGCCTCCTGGCCGAAGCCTTCCTGAACCTGGCGACGAAACCCTTCCAGCTGTTCGCGCAGCGGCGAGAGCAGCCCGTCCAGGCTCTGGCGGTTCTGCTCATCGACACGGCGGTTGCTGTGTTCGAAAATACGGTTGGCAAGGTGTTCAAACTGCGCGTTCAGCCGCTGTTCGCTGTTGACCAGCAGGCGCTGCTTCTCTTCCGCCGCCATTCTGCTCTCTTCAAGCCGAATGGTGACCTCGCGCAGTTCCGCCTCCTGGGCGCTGTTGATCTCCAGCTGGGTGCGCAGTTCGCGCGCCAGCTGTTCGGCCTCGCCGCGCCAGTGGTCAAGCTGGGTGAGTTTCTCCTGGGTAGCGGCGAGCGTGCCGTGCAGCTGACGCAGTTCCAGCTCCTGCTGTTTTTGCGCCTGCTGCTGCTGGCTCTGTTGCTGCGTCAGGCGATCGCGCTCCTGCTTCAGCTGCTCGCTGGCCTGTTGCAGCAGCCTGCGCTCCGTTTCCTGGTGCGCCGCGCGCTGCTGGCTGTGATACCAGGCGATAAGCCAGCCGACCAGCGCGCCCGCCAGGCCTGAGCCAATGCCGTAACCGATTATTGCATCCACGCGCCTTCTCCCGTCCAGGCTTCTCTGGCAGAAAAGGTAAGGGCAGGCCGTGGCAATGTCGAGTTAAAAAGCGCGATGTAACGGGATCGAGGAGGTTTTCATCAGGATGTCAGAGACGGCTCGAAAAATTTGCCGTGGGTAGCGCAAGGGCGAAACCATTAAGGGAGCCGCGCTCCCTTAATGAAGGCTGAAGAAGTTAGCGAAACTGGTCTCAACGGCCAGGCCAGAGGTTGGCGAGGCCGATCTCAACGTCTAGATCAGACGGCGCGCCGCCTCAACTACGATACGCACCGCATCGCTTTCGGTTTTCTTCATGGTTTCCGCATCGGGAATTTCCTGCTGGGTGCGGTTCACAATCACGCCCGCCACCATGCCGGCACGCAGACCCTGGCTGGCGCACATGGTCAGCAGCGTGGCGGATTCCATTTCGTAGTTCAGCACGCCCATTTGCTGCCACTCTTTCATGGAGTTCTGGAAACGGCTTACTACGCGGCCAGAAAAGGTGTCGTAACGCTCCTGTCCCGGATAAAAAGTGTCGGAAGACGCGGTGACGCCGATATGCGTGGTCGCGCCAAGCGCTTTCGCCGCTTCGACCAGCGCGGTGGTGCAGGTAAAATCGGCCACGGCCGGGAATTCCAGCGGCGCAAAGTGCAGACTCGCGCCGTCCAGACGCACGGAGCCGGTGGTTACCAGCACGTCGCCCACGCTGATGTCAGGCTGGATAGCGCCAGTTGTACCTACGCGCAGAAAAGTACGGATGCCCAGCTGCGCCAACTCTTCTACCGCGATGGAGGTGGAAGGGCCGCCGATACCGGTTGAACAGACGATAACGGCCTTGCCGTCAATGTCGGCGCGCCAGGTGGTGAATTCGCGGTGCGACGCCAGATGAACCGGATTATCCATCAGCGCGGCAATCTTTTTAACGCGCTCGGGGTCGCCTGGCACAATGGCAAGGGTGGCGCCCTGAAGATCGGCTTTGGTTAAACCCAGGTGAAAAACGTCTGACTGTGCCATGACAAGATCCTGTAATTAAAAGGCGATGAAGCGCTTACAGTAGCGCAAAGCTGTGTGAATTTATGTGAGTAAATTCACTCTGAGTAATGAAAGTTACATTTGGAGTCTATTGAATCGTGACGGTAATCACACAAAAAAGCCTTCCCGCACGAATCGCGCTGTCGGAAACCGATAACGCCGTCGAAGATGACAGGCTGACCTTCACCCGATCGAAACGTAATCCTGGCTATAGTTAGCTGATTGCGCTACTGCATGTATGGAGAGGACAATGAAAAGCGACGATAATCCGACTCAAACATTGAGCAATAAGGGATTCGCTCCTGCGGTTTCACCTGCCGCATCGACCACCATCATTACCGACAGCGCCGACATCGTTTCCGGCGAAACGTCAATTCCAACGCAGGGCGAGAATATGCCTGCTTTCCACGCCAGACCGCGTCAGGCCGATGGCCCGCTACCGGTGGTGCTGGTCGTGCAGGAAATTTTTGGCGTGCACGAGCATATTCGCGATATCTGCCGTCGCCTGGCGACCGAAGGCTATCTGGCCGTCGCGCCCGAACTCTATTTTCGCGAGGGCGATCCCGCCGAGTACGATGATATTCCTACGCTGTTTAAAGAGCTGGTCAGCAAGGTGCCGGATAGCCAGGTGCTGGCGGATCTGGATCACGTAGCCAACTGGGCATCGCGCCACGGCGGCGATATGCGCAATATGGCCATTACCGGCTTTTGCTGGGGCGGCCGGATAACCTGGCTCTACGCCGCGCACAATCCTCAGCTGAAAGCGGGCGTTGCCTGGTATGGCAAGCTGACAGGCGATAAAACCTTGCAGCAGCAGAAGCACCCGGTTGACGTCGCAGTTGACCTGAACGCGCCGGTATTGGGGCTGTACGGCGCGCAGGATGACGGCATTCCGTTGGCGAGCGTGGAAACCATGCGTCAGGCGCTGCGGGCGGCGAACGCCAAATCGGAAATCGTGGTTTATCCCGAGGCCGGGCACGCGTTTAACGCCGATTATCGTCCCAGCTATCACGAAGAGTCGGCCAAAGACGGCTGGCAGCGAATGCTGGCCTGGTTCAGGCAGCACGGCGTCAGCTAACGCTCAGGCCCGCCTCAATCGGCGGGCTGAGGTTGCTGACAAACTCAAACTTAGGCCGCTTGCAGATTGATGAAAAGCGGCAGAGGCAGATCGGAACACGGACACGCCGTAGATACGTCCATGTAGGCTCGTTTCGCGCGTCCATGCGCGAAAACGGTCCGCTTATCCGCTCGGCCTCTGCCACTGTGAAACAGCTGGGTTGCTGTAAGAAACACCAGGATGCATCCGCTATTTAGGTTTGTCAGCAGTCTGAGCCCGCCTCAATCGGCGGGCTTTTTTTATGCCACCCTCGCTGCGGGCACAGCGCCAGCTTCATCGCTCGTACATTCCAAACGCCGCTAAATGTCATTAATAAAAGAGAGGCCCACGGGCAACACCACCATCAGACAGCGGCTTTGCGAAGATTGCGGGCCGCCTCCACCATATTAGCCAGCGCCTGACGGGTTTCCGGCCAGCCGCGCGTTTTCAGGCCGCAGTCCGGGTTCACCCACAAACGCTCCACCGGAATACGCTTCGCCGCTTTCAGCAGCAGCGCCTCTATCCATGCCACGCTTGGCACGTTTGGCGAGTGAATGTCGTAAACGCCCGGGCCGATTTCGTTCGGATAGTCAAATTCCTCGAACGATTCCAGCAGTTCCATATCAGAACGTGAGGTTTCGATGGTGATCACATCCGCATCCAGCGCGGCGATAGAATCCATGATGTCGTTGAATTCGCAATAGCACATATGGGTGTGGATTTGGGTAGCATCCTGCGCCACGGCGGCGTTCAGGCGGAACGCGTCTACGGCCCACTCCAGATAGGCAGCCCACTCTGACCGCCGCAGCGGCAGGCCTTCACGCAGCGCCGGCTCATCAATCTGGATAATGCCGATACCGGCTTTTTCCAGATCGGCCACTTCGTCCCTCAGCGCCAGCGCGATCTGCTTAGCGATGGTTTCACGCGACACGTCTTCACGAGGGAAAGACCAGCAAAGAATGGTTACCGGGCCGGTCAGCATCCCTTTTACCGGCTTGTCGGTCAGCGACTGCGCGTATTTCGCCCACTCGACGGTGATCGCTTCCGGCCGACTGACGTCACCGATAATCACCGGCGGCTTCACGCAGCGGGAGCCGTAGCTCTGTACCCAGCCGTTTTGCGTAAAGGCAAAACCGTCCAGGTTTTCGCCGAAGTATTCCACCATGTCGTTGCGCTCCGCCTCGCCGTGAACCAGCACGTCCAGCCCCAGCCGCTCCTGCTCCACGATCGCCTGTTTGATATGTTCAGCAATGCCGGTGCGGTAGCTCTTTCCGTCCAGACGCCCCTGTTTGAAATCCAGGCGCAGGCCACGGATTTCGGTGGTCTGCGGGAAAGAGCCGATAGTGGTGGTCGGCCAGGCCGGCAGCTGAAAGCGCTGGCGCTGGGCTTCGGCACGCGCCTTATAGCTGCTGTGGCGCTCGCTGTCTTTCGCGGTGATAGCGGCCAGCCGTTTGCTGACGGCTTCGTTATGCACGCGCGCAGAGTCCCGGCGGGCGCGGATGGGCGCGCTCCAGGCTTCCAGCGACCGCGCGTCATTGTGGTTTAACGCATGGCTCAACAGCGCCAGCTCCTGGCATTTCTGTAGCGCAAAGGCGAACCAGCTTTTTACTTCTTCATCCAGGCGGGTTTCGGTACTTAAATCGATGGGGCTGTGCAGCAACGAGCAGGAAGAGCCGATCCATAGCCGCTGACGCTTGCCGACCAGCGGCTGTAAACGCTCAAACCAGCTGCTGAGATCGGCGCGCCACACGTTACGGCCGTTGATTACGCCGACGGAAAGCAACCAGTCGGCCGGCACTTTAGCGTTCAGCGCGGCGATATCGTCCTTGCCGTGTACCAAATCAACATGCAGACCCTGAACCGGCAGCTTAACGATAGCGTCCAGGTTGGTGCCGACGCTGTCAAAGTAGGTGGTCAGCAGCAGTTTGGTTTGCCCTTGCAGCGCCTCGTAAGCCGGTTTAAAGGCGTTGAGCCACGCCTGCGGCAGCTCCAGCACCAGCGCAGGCTCGTCGATCTGCACCCATTCGATATCGCGCTTCGCCAGCTCGCTCAGCACCTGCTGGTAAACCGGCAGAATTTCGGTTAACAGGCTCAGACGGTCGAACGGCTCGCCCTTGACTTTACCCAGCCACAGATAGGTCACCGGGCCAAGCAGCACGGGCTTCACTTTATGGCCCAGCGCCAGCGCTTCGTCCACTTCGTCCAGGATCTGCGTCCAGCTAAGCTTAAACTGCTGCCCCCGGGTAAATTCCGGCACCATATAGTGATAGTTAGTGTTAAACCATTTGGTCATTTCAGCCGCCGCCGCAGGTTCGCCGGTCGGCGCACGGCCACGGCCCAGACGGAACAACGTATCCAGATCGACAGAGCCATCTTTATTTTGATGACGGGCAGGCACGTTGCCCAGCAGCAGGCTGGTAGTCAGCACATGATCGTACCAGGCGAAATCGCCGACCGGTACATAGTCTACCCCAGCCTGTTTCTGCTGTTCCCAGTGGCGGGCGCGCAGTTCGCGGCCTACCGCCAGCAGCGCTTCCTGCGTGCTGTTGCCCGCCCAGTAGCTTTCCTGTGCTTTTTTCAGTTCGCGACGCAGGCCAACGCGGGGGAAGCCGAGCGTATGGTTCAGAATAGTCATCAATGCGTTCCTCAGTTACCGCCCGCTGTCGTGGCAATCGGGCTTTTAGACGTCCAGATGTTTACACATCTATAATCCGCAGGTACTGTATTCACCACAAGCGCAAATTGTTCATTGTCGATGTGAAGGACTCTCATGATCGAACTCAAACACCTGCGGACGCTGCAAGCGCTGCGCAACAGCGGTTCGCTGGCCGCCGCCGCCGCTCAGCTTCATCAGACACAGTCGGCCCTGTCCCATCAGTTCAGCGATCTGGAGCAGCGCCTGGGCTTCCGCCTGTTTGTGCGTAAAAGCCAGCCGCTGCGCTTTACGCCGCAGGGCGAAATTTTGCTGCAGCTTGCCGAGCAGGTGCTGCCGCAGATCCAGCACGCTCTACAGGCCTGCCACGAACCGCATCAGGCCACGCTGCGTATCGCTATCGAGTGCCACAGCTGTATTCAATGGCTGACGCCAGCGTTGAGCAACTTCCGTCAGAGCTGGCCGCAGGTGGTGATGGATTTTAAATCCGGGGTGACTTTCGATCCCCAGCCCGCGCTTCAACAGGGGGAGCTGGACGTGGTGCTCACCTCCGATATTTTGCCGCGCAGCGGGCTGTTCTATTCGCCGATGTTTGATTTTGAAGTTCGCCTGGTGCTGGCGCCCGACCATCCGCTGGCGCAGGTTGATCATATTTCACCGGAAGATCTGGCCAGCGAAGTGCTGATGATTTATCCGGTGCAGCGGCAGCGCCTGGATATCTGGCGGCATTTCTTGCAGCCCGCAGGCGTCAGCCCGGCGTTAAAAAGCGTGGATAATACGCTGCTGCTGATCCAGATGGTGTCCGCGGGCATGGGCATCGCCGCCCTGCCGCACTGGGTTGTGGAAAGCTTTGAGCATCAGGGGCTGGTGGTGACCAAAACGCTCGGCCAGGGTTTATGGAGCCGTTTATATGCCGCCGTGCGCGACGGCGAGCAGCGTCAGGCAGTAGTCGAAGCTTTTATCCGCTCCGCCCGCCAGCACGCCTGCGAGCATCTGCCGCTGGTCAGGGACGCTTCCGCGCCGGGCACGCCGCTGCCGACCTCTTTGCATCATTCCTGAGCGGCCAGTACGGGCGATCGCTTTTGCGCGGTGGCCCTTTTAGCGCAGCCGCGCCCTTATAACGCGCTGGCCGCCTGCCTTTTTGCTGACGGTATTCCTTTATCCAGCGCCATTTGTCTCTATAATGCGGCCAACGATCCTGAACCAATGAGATTTTTATGACCAATAATGACGTTTTGCGCAGCGTGCGCTACATGCTGAGCCTGAGCGATGCTCAGATGGTTGGCATCCTGGCGCTGGCGGAAAGTGAAGTCAGCGAAGCGGAAATGCAAAGCTTCCTGAAAAAAGAAGACGAAGCGGGCTTTCGCGCCTGTCCTGACGTGGTAATGGGCTATTTCCTGAACGGGCTGATTTTTCAGCGCCGTGGCAAAAGCGAAGATGCGCCTGAGCCTTCTGTCGAACGCAAGATGACGAATAATATTATTATTAAAAAACTGCGCATCGCTTTCGATTTAAAAACTACGGATATTATTGACGTGCTTAAGCTGGCGGACTTCGCCGTGGGCCAGTCTGAAATTGGCGCTATTTTCCGAAAGCCAGGGCATAAAAATTACCGTGAATGCGGCGATCAGATTTTAAGGAATTTCCTGAAGGGAATGACAATGAAATTACGCCCTGCCCCTGTTAAAAAAGCTTAAATATTAGTGCAGCCTTCGGGCTGCCTGCTATTTAAAACGCTATCAAAAAATGCATTATTTATATTCCCTTCCTGCCTTTACAGGGCAAGTCACTCCTCATAATATCCGCCTGATATTTACACATTGTAAATATAGCGAACCATGAAAGAAGATATATTATGAGAGCGCAACTATCAGCAGCGCAGGTAAAAACCACGACACTACCAAAACTATTTTCGGCACGCTATTTTCTAAAATTTATAGGCTGCTTTCCCCGTCAGCGCTGAGTTATAGCACCGGGCAGGTAACGACAGCGGGGGAAGATAGCGGTAGCCGTATTGGCAAAACCAGTAAAACGAATGTGAATCTGCTGGTCAGTAAATCACGGCCGCACCTGGTTCACTAACGAGCCAGGCAAAGGCGTTAAGCAGGGCGTGTCGCGCCCCGCTTTTTATCGTCGTGCTATTTTTTGATCACCCAGTGTCGGTGTACCCATAGCGAGGCGAAAATTACCGCTGCGCCAACGATAAAGCTCGGCCAGTGCGGCTGCTGCTGCCAGATTGCAAGGTTAACCAGCAATCCGGCGGGCACGTGCATATTATTCATAATGCCCAGCGTGCCGGCATCAACCTGCGTCGCGCCGTAGTTCCACATAAAGTAACCCAGCCCGGAAGCCGCCACGCCCAGCCAGATCAGGATGCTCCACTGTAGCGTGGTGGTCGGCAGCTTCTGCGGATTGCCCCACAGGCACCAGGCGATAATCGCGACGAGCGCCGCGCCCATATAAAACCAGGAAAAGGCGGCGTGCTGCGGCATCGGACGCGTTTCCTGTAGGCGCTTGTAGCCCACCATGCCAACGGCAAAGCAAAGGTTGGCAAGCTGCACCAGCAGCAGGCCAAACCAGAAGTGGTCGCTGACCTTGTCGTAGCGAATAATCGCCGCGCCCGCCACCGCCAGCAGCGCGCTCAGTGCATAGCCGGGGCGCACGCCTCTTCCGCTCATCAGGTCATAAATCAGGGTGATATAGAGCGGCGTCATCACCGTAAACAGCAGCAGCTCGGAAACGCTGAGGTAGAGGTAAGCCTCAAAGCTGAACAGATACATAATACCCAGCTGCAGCGCGCCTACGCCCATATAGAGCAGCAGCGTTGACGGCCGATAACCGCGCCAGCGCAGAAACGGCAGGAAAACCACGGCGGCCAGCAGCAGACGGATCAGCACGGAAAAGACGCTGTCGACCTGGCCTGCCAGATATTCGCCGATCAGGCTGAACGAAAAGGCCCACAGGATAGTGGTGATTATCAGTAAGATCACGATAAAAACTCGCTGGTGAAAAGTGCGCACAGTGTAGCGAAATCGGCGTGGACGCGGGGAAATATCTGGTTGACATCTGATTGCAAAATGCACTCACCTGTTTTTATCCTGCCGTTTGAGTGAGCCTGCTCACACTCCTTGCCGGCATGGCTAAAAGCATTCAGAGAAGCGTGCCGCATAATTCGTTTGATTGTCATAAAAATGTAACCTTTGGGTTCTTCTTCACAGCGGGGCCGCGCGTTTTCTTTTAGGCTCCTTCCGCTACGGATCGCGTTTATCTGTTGCTGCACGACGAAAAAAACGAATATAAATTGCCATTGGAGGCTGTTATGTTATCTGTTTTTAAACCTGCGTCGCATCGAACGCGCGTTGACACCAGCGAAATCGATCCGCTTTATCGTAAATTACGCTGGCAGATATTTTTTGGTATTTTCTTCGGCTATGCTGCCTATTATCTGGTGCGGAAAAACTTTGCGCTGGCGATGCCTTCGCTGATCGAGCAGGGTTTTTCTCGGGGGGATTTAGGCTTTGCCCTTTCAGGTATTTCCATCGCCTACGGATTTTCTAAATTTATTATGGGATCCGTTTCCGATCGCTCGAATCCACGCTACTTTTTGCCCGCCGGTTTAATTCTGGCGGCGGCGGTCATGTTGTTTATGGGATTCGTTCCCTGGGCCACCTCCAGCATTACCGTGATGTTCGTGCTGCTGTTTTTATGCGGCTGGTTCCAGGGCATGGGCTGGCCGCCCTGTGGACGCACTATGGTGCACTGGTGGTCGCACAAGGAGCGCGGCGGTATCGTTTCCGTCTGGAACTGCGCGCACAACGTCGGCGGCGGCCTGCCTCCGCTGCTGTTTCTGCTGGGCATGTACTGGTTTAACGACTGGAAAGCGTCACTTTATATGCCCGCTTTCGCCGCCATTCTGGTGGCCGTCATCGCCTTTGCGTTAATGCGCGACACGCCGCAATCCTGCGGTCTGCCGCCGATTGAAGAGTATAAAAACGACTATCCGCCTGACTATGATAAAAGCCAGGAAGAGGAGCTGACCGCCAGGCAAATTTTTATGCAGTACGTACTGCCCAACCGGCTGCTCTGGTATATCGCGCTGGCCAACGTATTTGTCTATCTGCTGCGCTACGGCATTCTCGACTGGTCGCCGACTTATTTAAAAGAGGTGAAGCACTTTACGCTGGATAAATCCTCCTGGGCCTACTTTCTTTATGAGTACGCCGGCATTCCCGGCACGCTGCTGTGCGGCTGGATGTCCGATAAGGTGTTCAGAGGCAATCGTGGCGCGACCGGCGTCTTTTTTATGGTGCTGGTGACGATCGCCACCGTGGTTTACTGGCTGAATCCTCCCGGCAATCCGGGCGTGGATATTACCTGCATGATCGTGATCGGCTTTCTGATTTATGGGCCAGTAATGCTGATTGGGCTGCACGCCCTGGAGCTGGCGCCGAAGAAAGCTGCGGGAACGGCGGCGGGCTTCACCGGGCTGTTCGGCTATCTTGGCGGCTCGGTGGCCGCCAGCGCTATTGTCGGCTACACCGTAGATTACTTCGGCTGGGACGGCGGCTTTATCGTGATGATCGGCGGCGGCGTGCTGGCCGTTATCCTGCTGGTTATCACCATGCTGAACGAACACAGGCACAAAAAAGAGGCAACGCAATGAAAAAGCTGATAGCTATGCTGCTGCTGGGCGCTTCGTTCGGCGCAGTAGCCGCGGAAACACACAAGATTGTAATTGCCCATCGTGGCGCGAGCGGCTACCTGCCGGAACACACGCTGCCCGCCAAAGCGATGGCTTACGCGCAGGGATCCGACTTCCTTGAGCAGGATCTGGTGATGACCCGCGACGATCGGCTGGTGGTGCTGCACGATCACTATCTGGATCGCGTAACGGACGTGGCGGAACGCTATCCCGACCGCGCCAGAAAGGATGGACGTTACTATGCCATCGACTTTACGCTGGCCGAAATCAAGGGGCTGAAGTTTACGGAAGGCTTTACGCTAAAAGACGGTAAGAAAGTGCAGACTTATCCGCAGCGTTTCCCGATGGGCAAATCGGACTTCCACGTGCATACCTTTGCCGAAGAGATTGAATTTATTCAGGGCCTGAACCACTCGACGGGCAAAAATATCGGCATCTACACCGAAATTAAAGCGCCGTGGTTTCACCGCCAGGAAGGCAAAGATATCTCCGCCAGGGTGCTGGATGTGCTTAAGCAGTACGGCTATAGCTCGAAAAGCGACAACGTCTACCTGCAATGCTTTGACCATAACGAACTCAAACGCATTAAAACGGAGCTGGAGCCGCAAAGAGGCATGGACGTCAAACTGGTGCAGCTGATCACCGAAACGGACTCAAAAGAGACGCAGGAGCAGCAAGACGGGAAATGGGTGAACTACAGCTATGACTGGATGCTGCAACCGGGCGCGATGAAAACGCTGGCCCGTTACGTCGACGGCATCGGCCCTGATTATCATATGCTGATTGCCAACGGCTCGACCAAAGGCGCGGTTCACTTTACGCCGATGGTGAAGGAGGCGCATCAGAATGGCCTGGTCGTGCATCCCTATACCGTGCGGGCCGACCAGCTGCCCGGCTGGGTGGATAACGTGGACGAGCTGTACGATGCGCTCTATAACCAGGCGGGCGTGGACGGCCTGTTTACCGATTTTCCGGATAAGGCCGTGCGCTTCCTGAAGCGGTAAGCGTTGCCGCCTCTGTAACCAGAGGCGGCTTTTACCGGCTTCAGACGTTGTAGAGCTTGCGCAGATAGTTCGGCACCGCGTTATCCGCATTGCTGCCAATCACTTCCAGTTCCGGCAGCAGATCCTTCAGGCGCTGATGCGAGTTGCTCATGATGCAGCCTTTGCCCGCCATGTTCAGCATCTCTTTGTCGTTCATGCCGTCACCAAAAGAGATGCAGTCCGCCAGCGTAAAGCCCAGTAGTCGGGATACCGCGTCCAGCGCGTGACCTTTGGAAACGCCGCCCGCCATCACTTCCAGACAGGTCGGCAGCGAGAAGCTGACGTTAACCCGATCGCCCCAGCGCGCCATCAGCGCCTCTTCCAGCGGGATCAGCAGTTCCGGCTTAGCGCAGGTAAAGAACACTTTGCTGATGCCGTCGGTTGGCAGCGAATCCGGCTGATAGGTCTGGTAGTTAAAATTGGACTCGCGGAAAAAATCCATCTCTTCCGGGCGGTGGCGGTTAAGGAACCACTCTTCATCGCGGTAGACGTTGGTATAGATATCCTGGTGGCTGTGATGCAAAGCAAAAAGCTCACGGGCAATGTCTTCTTCCAGGTTATGGCTGAAGATCAGCTCGCCTGCGGTATTGTGCACGCGCGCGCCGTTCGAGGTGATCATATAGGCATCAATACCCAGGCTGTCACGCATCTGCCCGACATCAATGTGATGGCGACCGGTGGCGAACACAAAATGGACGCCCTTTTGCGTCAGCAGCTGGAGCGTTTCACGGGCGAAAGCGGATAAACGGTGATCCGGCGACAGCAGCGTGCCGTCGAGATCGGAAGCAACAATCGGGTACATAAAACCTCTGTTAATGGTGAGCTACGGTTGCTATATCTGAGCAGTAAAATCAGGGATGCCGGGCAAAAAACGCCGTAATGGCCTCCAGCGCCTCGGCGCGCATGCTGTCTTTTTCAAACAAGATCTCATGACGCGCGCCTGCGATAATCAGCGGGCCCTCGCAGGGGTTTCCCGCCGCTTTCATGGCCTGGCAAAAGAGATCCTGAGCGCGGTTATCCACCACCTTATCCGCGCTGGCCTGTAACAGCAGCAGCGGCGTCTTTATCTCTTTTGCCTGAGCCAGAATGTTTTTGCCGGCCAGAATGCCTTCTCTGACCCAGTGATAAGTCGGCCCGCCGACGCGCAGCCCCGGATCGTCGGCGTAAAAGCGCAGGTTGCGCCGGTAGCGCTCGCGGCTGTGGGTCAGCTGGTTCATCCCGAACGGCCTGGGCTGCCACTGGCCGGTGCCGATCGCGTAACCGTCGCGCACCACGGGACGCTTTTCCGCCCAGTTCAGAATACAGTGCGTCATCCACAGCGGCATCGGCAGGAAGATCCCGAACATCGGCGCGGCCAGCGCCACGGCGTTAAAGGCCTGCGGCTGCCTGGCCAGCATCAGCGTCAGGATCGCGCCGCCCATTGAGTGCGCCAGCGCATAGCGATGCTGATAGTGACGGCTGAGGATCGCTTTCAGATAGAGCGTCTCCAGATCTTCAACATAGTGGTCGAACAGCTCCACATGGCCGCGATGGCTATCCTGCAGCAGCCTGCCGGAACGGCCCTGCCCGCGATGATCGACAATAATCACATCATAGCCGCAGTGAAACAGGTCGTAGGCCAGCTCCGGGTATTTTACGTAGCTTTCGATACGTCCGGGGCAAATCAGGATAACGCGGTTGTGTTGCGATGACGTGAAGCGAACGTAGCGAATGGGCACGTTTTCCACGCCGATAAACTCGTCTTCTTCCCGCCGCCGCCAGAAATCCAGCAGCGGGCCGGTGGCGAAAGCGGCAAAAGCTTTTTCACGATTTCGCCAGCCATGCTTTTTCATTGACCCGACCTCCGCTTTTTTCACATTCCGCCCGGCCCCGTAGCCTGCGCAGCCGCAATGGCGTATTGTGTCATACTTCTGTGCTATCAGGGAGTCTGACCCAATGACCATGCAGTGGTGGCTGGCCTATCTGTTAACGACCAGCATCTTAAGCCTTTCGCCGGGTTCCGGCGCAATCAATACCATGAGTACCGGCATCAGCCACGGCTATCGCGGCGCGGCGGCCTCTATTTCCGGCCTGCAGGTTGGGCTGGCGGTGCATATTCTGCTGGTTGGCATCGGCCTGGGCGCGCTGTTTTCCCAATCCGTGCTGGCTTTTGAAGTGCTGAAATGGGCGGGCGCGGCTTACCTGATCTGGCTGGGCATCCAGCAGTGGCGCTCGGCAGGCGCGATAGATCTTCAGGCGGTCGCCAAAGCGATGCCGCGCCGCAGGCTGTTTAAGCGTGCGGTGCTGGTGAACCTGACCAACCCAAAAAGCATTGTTTTTCTGGCGGCGCTCTTTCCGCAGTTTATCATCCCGCACCAGCCGCAGGCGATGCAGTATCTGGTGCTGGGCGTGACGACGGTGGTGGTCGATATCATCGTGATGATCGGCTACGCCACGCTGGCGCAGCGGATTGCGGCCTGGATTAAAGGGCCAAAACAGATGAAGCTGTTAAACCGCCTGTTTGGCGGCATGTTTATGGCGGTCGGCGCGCTGCTGGCTTCCGCGCGGCGTATTGCCTGATGCATTAAAGGCTGGCATGGAGGACGCGCCGTCCATGCCAGCCCGCGTCTTCCCCGTTCTCCGGCCGCACGCCCGGCCTACTCTTCGCCGTCGACGTGCTCGCGGATCATCACCATAAACGGCTTGCCGAAGCGCTCCAGCTTGCGCTGACCAACGCCGTTGACGCTCAGCATTTCTGAGGCGGTCAGCGGCATCTGCTCGGCCATTTCTATCAGCGTGGCGTCGTTAAACACCACGTAAGGCGGAATGTTCTCTTCATCGGCAATGGCTTTACGCAGCTTACGCAGCTTGGCGAACAGCTTGCGATCGTAGTTGCCGCCAAACGATTTCTGATTGCTGTTGCGCGGCTTGACGCTGACCATGCGCGGCACCGCCAGCAGCAACGGCACTTCGCCACGCAGCAGGGGACGCGCCGCTTCCGTTAACTGAAGCGCGGAATGCATCGCAATATTTTGTGTCGCAAAGCCCAGATGAATAAGTTGACGGATCACGCTTATCCAGTGCTCGTGGCTCTGATCGCGGCCAATGCCGTAAACCGGCAGCTTGTCGTGCTGCATATCGCGAATACGCTGATTGTTGGCACCGCGCAGCACCTCCACCACGTAGCCCATGCCAAACCGCTGGCCGACACGATAAATGCAGGAAAGCGCCTTTTGCGCCTCTACCGTGCCGTCGTAACGACGCGGCGGATCGAGACAGATATCGCAGTTGTCGCAGGGCTGCTGCCGCCCTTCGCCAAAGTAGTTCAGCAGCACCAGACGGCGGCAGGTCTGCGCTTCCGCAAAAGCGCCCATCGCGTTCAGCTTGTGGCGTTCAATATCCTGCAACGGCCCCGGCGCTTTCTCTTCCAGACAGCGGCGCAGCCAGGCCATATCGGCCGGATCGTACAGCATCAGCGCTTCCGCCGGCAGGCCATCACGACCGGCACGGCCCGTTTCCTGATAGTAGGATTCGATATTGCGCGGGATATCAAAGTGCACCACAAAGCGCACGTTGGGCTTGTTGATACCCATGCCGAAGGCGACCGTGGCGACGACGATCTGGAGATCGTCACGCTGGAAGGCTTCCTGCACGCGGGCGCGATGTACGTTATCCATTCCGGCATGATAGGCGCCGACGCTCAGGCCACGGCTTTGCAAACGCGCGGCGGTGTCTTCCACCTTCGCGCGGCTGTTGCAGTAGATGATGCCGCATTTGCCGCGCTGATCCTGCACGTAGCGGATCAGCTGATCCGTCGGCTTGAATTTTTCCACCAGCGTATAGCGGATATTGGGACGATCGAAGCTGCTGACCTGGATCAGCGGATCGTCAAGCTGGAGCAGGCGCGCGATATCGTTACGGGTGGTTTCGTCGGCGGTGGCGGTCAGCGCCATCACCGGCACGTCCGGCAGCCGCTGACGCAGCTGGCCCAGCGCGCCGTATTCCGGACGGAAATCGTGGCCCCATTGCGAAATACAGTGGGCCTCGTCTACGGCCAGCATCGCCGGATTCCAGTGCGCCAGATTATCCAGGAAGTTATCCATCATCAGGCGTTCAGGCGCGATATAAAGCAGCTTGATCCGGCCCGTGCGGCAGCCGGCGAAGACCTCCTGCTGCTCTTCCCGCGTCTGCGTTGAGTTCAGACAGGCGGCGGCCACGCCGTTAGCCAGCAGCTGGTCGACCTGATCCTTCATCAACGAGATCAGCGGCGACACCACCAGCGTCAGCCCTTCGCGCACCAGCGCCGGGATCTGATAGCAAAGCGATTTGCCGCCGCCGGTCGGCATGACCACCAGACAGTCGCGCCCTTTCAGCGACGCCTGAATAATAGTTTGCTGCCCCGGACGAAATTGCTGATAGCCGAAGGTTTCCTGCAAAACCTGTTGCGTCAGCATCTCCTGATTGATCACTGCAGCCGTAGACACGTGTACTCCAACTTGATGGCGGGCGACGCGTGATGGCCGCCCGGAAAGCATTAAAACAGGTCGTTCAGAATGACGCCGACGCCGACCCTGGTCTGACGATGGTTATAGTCAATCAATGATTCACCATAGCCGCTAAAGACTTGCGTATAGAAACGGACATGTTCGGTAATCGGGTAGCTCCAGCCTGCCTGCGCGCCGCCGAAACCGCTGTTCCAGTTGTAGTTGCCCTGGAGGCTAAAGACGCTTTCGCCCAGCTGATAGCCGACCGTCATGCGATAATACCCCATGTACTTAGTGATATCAGGGTTATCGTCATCATTTTCACCTTCCGGAAGGCGATACCAGGGTTTGGCTTCCACCATCCAGTTGCCGTTCTGCGCCATCAGGCGAGCGTAAACGCGGTTCCAGCTGCGGGAGGTCGGCTCCGAGCGGCCGTTGGACTGGTGATTCAGGCCCAGCTCCACGTCGCGCAACGTCCAGCCGGCGAAGCTGTAGTCGGTGGCCCAGCCCAGGAAAATCTGCGGCTGATAGTCCGTTTCACGGAACGGCGACGAGGCGCCACGGTTAGAGAGCTGCCACCAGGAGGACTGAGTATAAGAGGCGGCAAGCACCGAGTTGTCACCTAAAATGCCCCGCCAGAGAGGAAAGGCCAGGCTCAGCTGGAATTTTACCTCATCGTGCTTCGCCTTATTCGACCAGTTATAGGAATCAATCGCCTCTTTGTTGATGTTGCTGGTATCGGTGTACAGCAGATAGTTGCTTTCATAAGGAAAAAGCACAAAAGGGTTGTCATGCTTTTCCAGAAGATTAGCAATAATACTGCCACGCACCGCGGGCTGGTCATGCACCTCTGTGACCTGAGCCTCTTGCGCCAGGGTCAGACAGGGAAAAAGGAGCGCTGCAGCCAGCGGGCCTTTCAGCATCGACATAAGATTCTCCAGAACTGATAAGGGTGATGGATAAAAAGCACGCCATTCTACACAGAATTGCTGGTCGGCATTAGTGCTGTTTTTGTAAAGTAAACGACCCGTTAACAACGGATAAAAATAGTCAATCTGATAAGCGACTTACGTTGTAAAGGAATTTTGCTATGACTTCATCTGCGCCGCTCGATCGGCAGGCCGCTCGCCGCCTGATTGGCGACATCTTTGTTTATGATATGCCGTTTAACCGCACGCTTGGCCTCACGCTGGATCGGCTGGAGCCGGATTATGCGGAGCTGAGCTTCGCAAACCAGCCGCAGCTGGTGGGCAACATCGCACAAAAGATTCTGCACGGCGGCGTGATTGCGGCCGTACTGGACGTGGCGGCCGGTCTGGTCTGCGTCAGCAGCTCGCTGACCCGCCAGGAAACCATTACGGAAGAAGAGCTGCGGCAGCGCCTGTCGCGCATGGGCACTATCGATCTGCGGGTCGACTACCTGCGGCCCGGCCGGGGCGAACGCTTTATCGCGACCAGTAGCCTGCTGCGCGGCGGCAATAAGGTCGCGGTGGCACGGGTTGAGCTGCATAATGACGCTGGTCTTTATATTGCCAGCACTACGGCAACCTATCTTGTAGGTTGATTTCCCAACATTAACGGAGTGATGTTACATGGATGCGCAGCAAACTCGTCAGGGCATTTTTTATGCCCTCGGCGCTTATTTTATCTGGGGCATAGCACCTGCCTATTTCAAGCTTCTTCAGCAGGTCGCACCGGGCGAAATCATCACCCATCGGGTGATCTGGTCGTTCTTTTTTATGCTGCTGTTGCTGAGCGTCAGCCGCAGCTGGGGCAACGTAAAAGCGATTTTTAAAACGCCGAAGAAGGTGCTGCTGCTGGCGGTTTCCGCCACGCTGGTGTGCAGCAACTGGCTGATCTTTATCTGGGCGGTGAATAACCAGCATATTCTCGAAGCCAGCCTGGGCTATTTTATCAACCCGCTGTTAAACGTGCTGGTAGGGATGCTGTTTCTGGGCGAACGCTTCCGGCGTCTGCAATGGCTGGCGGTGGCGCTGGCCGTCTGCGGCGTGATTATCCAACTCTGGAAATTTGGGTCGGTGCCGGTCATTGCGCTGGGTCTGGCGGTGACCTTTTCGCTGTACGGCCTGATGCGCAAAAAAATCGCCGTCGACGCGCAGACCGGTATGATGATTGAAACCAGCTGGCTGTTGCCCTTCGCCGCTATTTATCTTTTCGGCATTGCGGACAGCAGCACCAGCCATCTGACGCAGAATCCCTCGTCGTTAAACCTGCTGCTGATCGCTGCTGGCGTGATAACCACCGTGCCGCTGATGCTGTTTACCGCCGCCTGCACGCGCCTGCGCCTCTCTACCGTTGGGTTTTTCCAGTATCTTGGCCCAACGCTGATGTTCCTGCTGGCGGTGATCTTTTACGGCGAGAAAATGACGCCGGATAAAGTGGTGACGTTCAGCTTTATCTGGGCGGCGCTGGCCTTATTTATTTTCGATGCGCTTATAACGTTAAAACGCAGGCGGCCCGCCGAGGTCTGACCGTTAATTGCTTTCCCCGGTTGCGGCCTGGCCGGGGAAAGTAACACTTAAGTAAAAACTTTATAACCTGACGTACCCATCGTAAATCAGTGCAAATCTTTTGGCACAGTACGTCAGGATAATGCCAGAATAGACGCGTGTTTAACTACTGAGGACAATATTCACTCCACCAGGATGAGAAGCAATAGCGTGGATGAGTTGTAAATCTATGGACAGTTTGTTCATTTCCCTGATACTTCCTGCATTTTCCCCCCTCCGGCTTGCCTGCCGTCCCGTCGCTGACCAGCACTGGCGTTTCGCGCTGTAGCGCACTCTCTACAGATTTTCTGCCGCGCATCGATTGCGCTCATTATTTCAGTTTCCGGAGAGAGAAAATGTTTTATTGGTTATTATTGGCGCTTGCCATCGTTTTTGAAATTGTTGGCACGCTGGCCATGAAATGGGCCAGCCTTAACGGCCACGCTGCCGGTTATTTTTTTATGCTGGCAATGATCGCCCTTTCTTATATTACTTTGTGTTTCGCCGTTAAAAAAATTGCGCTGGGCGTGGCCTATGCTATTTGGGAAGGCGTCGGCGTGCTGTGTATTACGCTGTTCAGCGTCATGCTGTTTGACGAGGCGCTGCCCCTGATGAAAGTGGCCGGACTGGCGACGCTGGTGACCGGTATTGCCCTGGTGAAGTCGGGGACGATAAGCCGCAAGGAGGCCAGCCATGCTGCCGCTTAACGGGACGCATATTGCCTGGCTGGCGCTCGCCGTGGTGCTGGAAATTTTAGCCAATATTTTTCTTAAATATTCGAACGGCTTTCGCCGCCCGCTGTATGGCCTGTCGTCGATTGTTGCCGTGCTGGCGGCCTTTAGCGCGCTGGCGCAGGCGGTTAAAGGTATCGATCTGTCGGTAGCCTATGCGCTGTGGGGAGGCTTCGGCATCGTCGCTACGGCGACGGCGGGCTGGATACTGTTCGGTCAGCGTCTGAACCGTCGCGGCTGGTTCGGCCTGCTCGTACTGCTGGTCGGCATGGTGTTGATCAAGCTTGCCTGAGAGTGGAGAGCGTCCTCGAACGCTCTCTTATCGTCTGCTACAGCCAGTTTTTACGCTTGAAATAGGCGTAAGGCGCCAGGCCCGCCAGGATCATCAGGCAGATAGCGCCCGGATAGCCGAAGCTCCACTTCAGCTCCGGCATAAACTCAAAGTTCATGCCGTAGCTGGAAGCAACCAGCGTTGGCGGCAGAAACACGACCGATACCACCGAGAAGATTTTGATAATGCGGTTCTGCTCGATATTGATAAAGCCCATCGCCGCCTGCATCAGGAAGTTGACCTTCTGGAACAGCGATTCGTTATGCGGCAGCAGCGATTCGATATCGCGCAGGATCTCGCGCGCCTGCTCCAGCTGATTGCCCGGCAGACGCGCCTTGCGCACCAGGAAGTTTAACGCCCGCTGGGTATCCATCAGGCACAGGCGCACCTTCCAGCCAATATCTTCCAGCTCGGCCAGCGTGGAGAGCGCGGCATCGAACTCATCGCCCTGCTGGCCTTCCATAATCACGCGGCTGAGCTTTTCCAGATCGCTGTAAATGTTTTCGATTTCGTCCGCCAGCTGTTCGATTTTGGTTTCAAACAGATCCAGCAGCAGCTCATACGCGTTGCCGTCGGTCAGAACCTGGTTACGCGCGCGCATACGATAAAGACGGAACGCGGGCAGTTCGCGCTCGCGCAGCGTATAGAGGCGGCCGTCGCGGATGGTAAAGGCTACGGTGGAGTTGCCCGCGTGATCTTCTGCATCTTCGTAGAAGAAAAAGGAGTGGATATGCAGACCGTCTTCATCTTCAAAAAAGCGTGCGGAGGCCTCGATATCTTCCAGCTCGGGACGGGTCGCCAGGCTTTGGCCCAGCTCGTTCTGCACGCGATCGCGCTCATTTTCTTCTGGTTCGATCAGATCGACCCAGACCGAACTGGACAGTTCGTCCGTGGTTTCTTCCAGCTCCAGGCGGGCAAGGCGGCTTTGATCAAGTTTAAATGCGCTCAGCATAGCTGTACTCCCAATTCGTCATAGCGTGGGACGCGCCTGAACACGGGGAATCTGACTCAGAGCGAAGCGGGATGCGGGTCGCCAACAACCACGAAGGCTATCGGCAGAGGAGGATAGCCTTAGGAGTTGTACCTGTTTTCCAGGTCAATGAGCCAGTATCTACTGGGTGTGTCCAAGGCGAATGTCCTCTGAGGGTGATAGTGCGCGCATGTTACGCTGTGCTGAAAATGGCGTCAACAGCCAGCCGGGAGAAACGAAGCGGCAGGCACGGGCATCCACGCCGACTGCCGGAGAAAGCGCGCGGGCGGCGTTGAAGCAGCGAAGGGGAAAACCGTAAAGGCGGCGCGGGGTTAGGCGCGCCGCCGCGGGATCAGACCGTTTCTAACTTCGCGTAGGCGGCCACCAGCCATTTGATGCCCTGGCCCTGGAAAGCAACCTGTAACCGACTGTGATCGCCGCTGCCTTCCAGATTGACGATGGTGCCCTCGCCGAATTTAGCGTGGCGCACGCGCTGGCCGAGCGCAAAACCGCTGTCGTTTTGCGTAACTGGCGTGCCCATTCGCTGATGGTTGACCGGACGGCTGACGCTGGCGCGCAGGCGCACTTCCTCTACGCACTCTTCCGGCAGCTCGCCGACAAAACGCGATGGCCGGTGATACACCTCTTTGCCATACAGCCGACGCGTTTCCGCATAGGTCAGCGTCAGCTTCTGCATGGCGCGCGTGACGCCCACATAGGCCAGGCGACGCTCTTCCTCCAGCCTGCCGCCCTCTTCCAGCGACATCTGGCTCGGAAACATGCCTTCTTCCATCCCCACGATAAAGACCTGGCGGAACTCCAGGCCTTTGGCCGCGTGCATGGTCATCAGCTGCACCGCATCCTGCCATTTATCCGCCTGACCTTCGCCCGCTTCCAGCGCCGCGTGGGAAAGAAAAGCCTGTAGCGGCATCAGGTCTTCGTCTTCATCCTGATAGCTGTACTGCCGCGTGGCGTTGACCAGTTCCTCAAGGTTTTCGATACGCGCCTGGCCCTTTTCGCCTTTTTCCTGCTCGTACATCAGCCACAGGCCGGAATCTTTGATCACCCGGTCGGTCTGCACGTGCAGCGGCATTTCGCTGGTTTCCTGCGCCAGCGAGTCCACCAGTTCGGTAAAGCGTTGCAGCGCCGAGGCGGCACGACCGGCCAGCGCTTTTTCCTGAAGCAGCACGCGGGCGGTCTGCCACAGCGTCAGCTGGCGCTCACGCGCCGTTTGCCGCACCACGTCCAGCGTGCGATCGCCAATGCCGCGAGTCGGCGTATTGACCACGCGCTCGAAAGCGGCGTCGTCGTTACGGTTGGCGATCAGCCGCAGATAGGCCAGCGAGTCTTTGATTTCCTGACGCTCGAAGAAGCGCATTCCGCCGTAGATGCGGTAAGGCATACTGGTTTGCAGCAGCGCTTCTTCCAGCACGCGCGACTGGGCGTTGCTGCGATAGAGAATGGCGCAGTCGTTCAGCGCGCCGCCGTTTTCCATCCACACCTTGATGCGGTTCACCACGAAGCGGGCTTCGTCCAGCTCGTTGAACGCGCAGTAGATAGAGATCGGCTCGCCGTCGCTGCCGTCCGTCCACAGCTCTTTCCCCAGACGACCGTTATTGTTGGCGATCAGGGCGTTGGCCGCCTTCAGAATATTGTTGGTGGAGCGGTAGTTCTGCTCCAGACGGATGGTCTGCGCGCCGTGAAAATCATTAAGGAAGCGCTGGATGTTCTCAACCTGCGCGCCGCGCCAGCCGTAGATCGACTGATCGTCGTCGCCTACGATGATCACTTTTCCGCTGTCGCCCGCCAGCATCCGGATCCAGGCATACTGGATATTGTTGGTATCCTGAAATTCGTCCACCAGGATATTGGTGAAGCGCTCGCGATAGTGGTTAAGGATATGCGGCTTGTTCAGCCACAGCTCGTGCGCGCGCAGCAGCAGCTCGGCGAAATCCACCAGCCCGGCGCGGTCGCAGGCTTCCTGGTAGGCCTGATAGATGCGCAGCCACGTCTGCTCAACGGGATTGCCGTAGCTCTCAATATGCTTTGGCCGCAGCCCTTCATCTTTTTTGCCGTTGATGTACCACATGGCCTGGCGGGCGGGCCACTGCTTCTCATCCAGATTCATCGCTTTGATCAGGCGTTTTAATAAGCGCATCTGATCTTCGCTGTCGAGGATTTGAAAATCCTGCGGCAGGTTGGCATCCAGGTGGTGCGCGCGCAGCAGGCGGTGCGCCAGGCCGTGGAAGGTGCCGATCCACATGCCGCCCTGGCTGGTGCCGATCAGCTGCTCAATGCGGTGGCGCATCTCGGCGGCGGCCTTGTTGGTAAAGGTCACGGCCATGATGGAGTAAGGCGAACAGTTTTCAACCCCCAGCAGCCAGGCGATGCGGTGAACCAGCACGCGAGTCTTGCCGCTGCCCGCCCCCGCAAGCACCAGCAAATTGCTGCGCGGCGCGGCTACGGCCTCGCGTTGTTTGTCATTCAAGCCGTCGAGAAGGTCAGAAACGTCCATAAGCACCGTCAGGTTAGGGGAAGCTGTTGCTCCACTGGATATTTAACCAGCGTATTATAACAACGCGGTCAGGGATGCCAACTGCGAAATTTCCAGCGTGGGCAGCAGGCGGCTGTCGCTGGCCTGCATCAGGTTGTGATGATGCAGGTTGATCCAGCACGCCTGCATCCCGCAGCGCACCGCGCCAGCCACGTCCGTCGTGAGATCGTCGCCCACGTGCAGAATGCTGTGTAAAGGCAGGTTAAGCTTTTCTGCCGCCAGGTGATACATATCGTGATAAGGCTTGGCGCGGCCGTGCGGCCCGGCTCGCAGAATAAATTTAAAGTATTTATCCAGCCCGAACAGGTGCGGCTCGGCGTTGCCGTTGGTGATCGCCACCAGCGGGATTTTCGCCGCCAGTGCGGCCAGCGTGCTGTGCGTTTCGGCCGGCACCTCGATCTGGCTGCGCCAGTGGGCGAAATGCGCCATCACCGCGCGCGAGCCTTTTTCCGCTTCCGACGCGCTAAGGCCGCTATTCAGCATTGCCAGCTCCACCGCGCGGCGACGCCATTCGCTGACGTCGTGATAAATGTCCGGCTCCTGCTCAAGCAGGCTGTCACGCAGCTGCTGATACTGTAAGGGACTGAACTCGTTCAGCGCCGGATGATAGGCCTGCAAAAACGCGTGGGTTTCTTTAGCGGTGCGGCTGATTACCGGCCGATTGTCGTACAGCGTATCGTCCAGATCGAAGGTCATGGCCGCGATCGGCCGCAGCGAACGGTAAAAATGCATCAGGTTTTTCCTCGTTTGGCACGGGGATGCGCGGCATCGTAAACCGAGGCCAGATGTTGAAAATCAAGGTGGGTATAGATTTGGGTCGTGGTGAGATTGGCGTGGCCCAGCAGCTCCTGTACCGCGCGCAAATCGCCGCTCGACTCCAGCATATGCGTCGCAAAGGAGTGACGCAGCTTGTGCGGATGAATATGGCTGGACAGCCCCTGCTTCACGCCCCACTCCGCAAAACGCTTTTGCACATTGCGGGTGGAAATGCGCTTGCCCTGTTTTGACAGAAACAGCGCGTTATCGGATGGCGCGAACAGCTCGCGCAGCGCCAGCCAGCGCTCCGTCCATTCCACCGCCATGCGGCCAATCGGCAGACGGCGCTCTTTGCTGCCCTTGCCGGAAACCCATACTTCGCCGGAAGCCAGATCGAGATGGGAAATATCGATGCCGACCAGTTCAGAAAGGCGCAGCCCGGCACCGTACATGACTTCCAGCATGGCGCGATCGCGCACCGCCAGCGGATCGTTCAGATCGATATCCAGCAGGCGGTTAACCTCGTCCACATCGATATTTTTCGGCAGATGCCGGGAAGCGCGCGGCGTGGCGACGCCCTTGGCCGGGTTGGCTTTCAGCTTGCCCTGGCTGATTTGCCAGTCCAGAAAGCTGCGCAGCGCGGAAAGGCGTAGCGCCAGGCTCGCGGGCTTAAGGCCGCCACGGCGGCTGCGTGCGGCCAGCGCGCGTACCTGGGCGGCGTCCAGCTTCTCCCAGGCGGCAAGCTTCATCTCATCCAGCAGGATAATACAGGCGCTCAGCTGCCGCTCGTAGCTAATCTGCGTGAGCGGGCTGAGCTGGCGCTCGACTTTCAGGTAGCGCAGGAAGCCCTCTACGGCTGGCTGTAGAGGAGACGCGTTCATGCCCTTTCCACCCAGCGCTGCAGCAGTTCCGGCAGCATATGCGAGAGGTGCTGCAACAGCACCGTGCCCATGCCGGACTGATAGTGCTGGCTGTCGCGGCTGCTGAAGATCAGCACGCCCAGCTCGCCGCGCTCGCCCAGCAGCGACATCGCCACCGAGCCGACCGCTTTGGCCTGCGGCAGCAACAGCAGCAGTTCCGGGCCGTTAAGGCTGCCCAGATAGTGCTGCTGCTTGCCCAGACGCTGAATACGTACCGGCTCGAACGCCTGCCGCGACAGCGCCAGCTGCGTGAAGTCGGACGGCGCGCCAATCCGCCACTTTTCGCTGAACAGCCGCACGTTGGCGCCCGCCAGCCCCAGCTCGCGCGCCCAGCGATGCAGGCGGTTGAGCATCTCGTGCAGGCTGTCGGCCGCCGCCAGCCGCGTCTGCAAGGTCAGCAGCTGTTCGAACAGCCGATGATTGGCGCTGGCCTGCTCCATCAGCAGCGTTATTTCCTCTTCCAGCTGCGCAATCTGGTGGCGCTGGCGGCTGAGCTGCCACTCCACCAGCGAAACCGTGCCGCGTACCGGATGCGGCACAATCATTTGCTCGACCTGGCGAGCGTTGCGGATAAAGAAATCCGGGTTTTGCAGCAGGTAATCGCTCACCGCGCGATCGTCCAACAGGATATCGCTGGCGGCCTCGCTGACATGTTTCATAGATGAATAAATCCGTCGTAAACGTGAGTGGCCGGGCCGGTCATATAGAGCGGATGTCCCGGCCCTTTCCAGGCGATATGCAGGCTGCCGCCGGGCAGATCGACGCGAACCTTTTCCGCCAGCAGGGTTTGCTGAATGCCGACCGCTACCGCCGCACAGGCGCCGCTGCCGCACGCCTGCGTTTCGCCCGCGCCGCGCTCGTAGACGCGCAGGCGGATATGCTCGCGGCTGACCACTTCCATAAAGCCGACGTTAACGCGTTCGGGAAAACGCTCGTGGCTTTCCAGCACCGGCCCTAAGCTTTCCACTCGCGCCGTTTTCACGCTGTCGACCTGTAATACGCAGTGCGGATTGCCCATCGATACCACGCCGCACATCACCGTTTGCTCCGCCGCGCGCATCAGATAGAGGCTTTCCGCCTTGTTAGCGCGAAAAGGCACCTGCTGCGGCTCAAAATTTGGCTCGCCCATGTTGACGCACACCAGCTCATCCGGCGTGACGCTCAGCACCATGCGCCCGGTCTGCGTGCTGACGCGGATCTCGCTTTTATTGGTCAGCCCTTTCAGACGCACAAAGCGGGCGAAGCAGCGCGCGCCGTTGCCGCACTGTGCCACTTCGCTGCCGTCGGCGTTGAAAATGCGGTAGTGAAAATCCAGGTCGGGATCGTAAGGCGGTTCCACGATCAGCAGCTGATCGAAGCCGATCCCCAGATGCCGATCCGCCAGTCGCCGGATCAGTTCAGGAGAAAAATAGACGTTTTGCGTCACGGCATCGACCACCATAAAGTCATTGCCCAGACCGTGCATTTTGGAGAACTGCATGTTTGGCTCCAGCGAGTGCGTCATGAGTTACTGAGCCGATTGCTGTTCCGCATCGGTAGTCGTTGACTGCTGCTGCGCGCCGGACGCCGTACCGCTGGCGGTTTTTGGCGGTGTCGTCGCGCCGGCGTTTTTTGGCGGCTGCTCCTGCTTTGGAAAATAGAGAGGGCCTTTCAGTCCGCATCCCGCCAGGCTGACCACGGCCAGCGCCAGCGCCATCCGGCAAATCATCTTCTTCATGCTTGTTCTGCTCATCATTGCTGCCTGTTGGTAGACTATCATCGCAGGTGAAGTGCTAAAAGCAACAGGAAAAAGGCGAAGGTTGCAGAAAGGAAAGCGGTAAAAGGCACGGCATCCTGTTTGCCGTGCCGGGCAAAAAGCAGCGGCGGCGATGGGCTACAAAAAGTCTTCGCGCTGTGGCGTAAAGAGATCGATCAGCACGCCGCTTTCCAGGCAGACGCATCCATGCGGTATATTCGGCTGCTTATATAAGCTGTCGCCCGCTCTCACCTCGCGCTGTTCCTTACCGATAGTGAACAGAAAGACGCCGGAACGCACCCAGGTTAGCTGTTCATGAGGATGGCTGTGCATCGGGCCAATCGCGCCCTGCTCAAAACTGACCTCCACGCACATCAGCTTGCCGCCGTGCGCCAGCACGCGACGGGCGACGCCTTCACCCGCTCTTTCCTGCCGTGAATCTTTATAAAAGAAAAACATGCGTGTTCTCCTTACAATAAATTTGGCCGCTATTCTGCTCCGGCAGCGGCAATTTTCCAGGCAACGCAAAACCAACTGTGACGGCTATCATGCCGATTTGTACAAAAGCGCAAACGGATGAGTTGGGATGGCGTGATAGTTATTCCCGCCGCGAGGCTGGTTAATTTTTTACCATTTTGTGATGGGCGGCAATTACAGGGCGGGCAGCCTGGCTGAAGATGACTATTTATTTGCAAACGACGCCCGCGATAAGGATATAAAGCCATGACGATTACGCTTCCACGCGAGACGCATTTCCGCCATCCCGATGAAAAAGTTATTTTTCATTTCTGGCGGCCGGAAAAGAGCCTGTGTCAGGAGCACCGGCATGAGTATTGCGAACTGTTTCTGGTGGAAAAAGGCAGCGGCATCCACGTTATTAATGAAAAACCCTACTTATTAACCGCAGGCACATTGTGTTATCTCAACCGTCACGATTATCACCTTTTCGAAGAGATGAAAAATATCAGGCAGGTGAATTTACTTTATCTGGCGCCCGATCGTTTTAACGTGCTAAAAAATATTGAGCACTTATTGATTCAGCCGGGTGAAAGCCGCGTCTGGCAGATTAATATACGGGTAATAAAGCAGATCATGGCCAGATTAATGGCGCATTCGGCCACAAAGTACGAAAACAAGCTGCTTGGCGAAAGCCATAAGGAAGCTATTTTTCTGGAAACGCTGCATACGCTGAACCAGTGGCGCTATAAAACCCAGGATTTCGCCTCCAGCGACGATCGCATCAGCCAGATTATTATCTGGCTGAATAGTCATCTGGCCGAGCCGCTGGATATGGAGCGCCTCTGCCAGACGTTTGCGATTTCCCGCCGCACGCTGCAACGGGGGTTTGTCGACTATACGGGCGTCTCGCCGCAGCAATATCTGACCACCACCAGGCTGCTCCAGGCAAGATATCACCTGCAATACAGTGATATGACCATCTCCGAAGCGGGAAAGCGGGTCGGCTTTAACGAGGTCAGCTATTTTTCCCGTCTGTTTCGCAAGCAGTTTGGCCTGTCGCCCGGCCAGTGCCGTTAAGCCCAAAGCAGTTAGCCCTGCGCTTCGACCAGTTCCAGCCTGCCCGGCGCCACCGTCGCCGGATAAGGTTCGTCGCGGCAGATCGGCAGCGCCTCCCAGCGCAGCCAGTAGCGATGCTGCGGGCTATAGTCGCTGTTTTGCGCCGCCAGCAGCTGCACCTCGGCCTGCGGATGCAGCTGCTGGCGCGGCCGCAACAGCGTTTCCGGCAGCGTTACGCGGGCGGGGAGCGTTGCCGTCACGGTTAAGGATGCTTCATCAATCAGCCAGCGCCCTGCGCCGCTCCATAGCGAACGCCACGCCACTTCCAGCTGGCCTTCGGCGGTCACGCGCGGCGGCTGCAAAACCAGATCCGGCGGAATAGAACCAGGCCCGTTGAAATCCCAGCGGAAATGCCACTGGCTGAGCTGGCTTCTCTGCCAGTTTCCCGTGCCGTCCGGCCTGGCGAGATAAGCCTGAGAACAGCCGTTCTGGCCGTAGCGGTGATAAATCAGCAGCGGCCTTCCCTGACTGTCAAAACCGATTTCCTGCACCATATTAATCAGCCCTTCGCCAACCCCGGCGCTATCAACAATTTCGCCTCGTTCCCGCGAGATGGGCAGCGTCAGGTGCTGTCCGGCAGAGGTTTCCCAGCGTTGCAGGTCGCGGCTTCGCGCATAGGATAAATTGTTGTTGGTTTCACAGTACGGGGTTTCGCGCCACATCCAGACCAGATGCCACCAGCCATCCGGCCCGGCTACCGGCGGCCGCGCGTAGCCGTTGCGTAAGCCTTCGCCGTCCAGCAGCGGCGTGTCCAACAGGCGCGACCACTGCCGCCGCGCCGTATTATATACGTTATAGATATCGTCGCCGTTGCCGCTACAGCCGTCGCGATAGCGGAACAGTAAACGTCCCTGCGCGTCTTTAAAAAACAGCGGATAAGTCGTGCGCGCTTCACGTGCGCCGGTCATCGCTCTGACCACGCGCAGCGAATAAATATCCAGCGGGCGTTCGGAGCGAAAATAGATCAGCGGATCGACATGCATATTGCCGGAAAGGTGCAGGTAGCCTTCGCTGTCTATGGCCATCGTCAGGTAGTTATGTGAATCGTAATCGGTGACGTTGGCGTCACGGTTGCGCGACGCCAGCCAGAAGCCTTCCGGCTGAAAAGTTTCCCATATCGCTACGCCTGCACGACGGCATCCCACGGTGATGCGATGCGCGGCGTCGTACCAGGCGGCAAACAGCGTCCCCTCATGATGCAGCAGGCAATAGAGCACGTTAAAATCTGCGCAGGCCTCACCCACGGCAGAGACATGAACCTCTGTACTCATCTTTCATTCTCCTTGATTATTTTTACGGCGCAGGAAATAAACGGCCAGCACGATGGCACCGGCGGGATGAAGCATCGCGCCGATATAGATCGGTACGGCATAGCCAAAGGCATCAATAATGGTGCCGACAAAGCCGTTGAAGAGAATGGCGCTGATGCCGCCGAGCGCGCTCATGATACCGATAGCGGTAGCGATGGCCGCGCGCGGCACCAGCCCGCCCATCATGATGGTCACCATGCTCAGCCAGGCGGTGCACATAAAATTAATCACGGTCATAATGCCTACCGCCAGCCAGATGTTTTGTACCGTGGGCAGTAAAAAAATCAGCGGCGCCAGACAGGTTACCGTCCAGATCAGATTCAGCCGCGCCCGGGTTGGCTCGACGCCGCGCGCCACCAGCCGATCGGAGATCCGGCACACCAGCAGCACGCCAAACACCGCCGCCAGCGGCGGAAACCACATCAGCTCGCCGACGCGTGCCAGGCTCAGCCCCAGCTTTTCCTGCATAAAGCCGATCTGCCAGTATTGATAAAAGAACCAGAAAGGATCGGTCAGCAGCCGCGCGATAATCAGCGTCCAGACGGGCGCGGAAGCCAGCACCAATTTATAGCGTTGCAGCGTGGAGACGCGGTCGTCCTCTTTTTCCGGCAGCGGCTCCGCCGACGTCGGCTGGCGACGGCTGGCCAGAAACCACAGCAGGCCGACCACGATGCCCGCCGCGGCCGGAATAAAGAATGCCCAGCGCCAGCCGCCCGCCAGCGTGACCCAGGCAATAAAAGGCGGCGCAACGATCAGGCCCAGCGACTGAATAATATTGGTCAGCTGAAAAGCGAAAGCGCGCTGCTCCGCTCTAAACCAGGTAAATATCGCCAGCGTCAAGGCGGGCACGACGCCGGACTCCGCTATGCCAAGAATAAAGCGGCCAATCAGCATCCCGGTCAGCGAATGCGCCAGGCCGGTGATCAGCGTGGCTATCGACATTAGCAGCATTAAAAAGGTCAGCACGCAGCGGCTGCCGAATTTATCCACCAGCGCGCCCGAGAAAAAATACATCACGATATAGGGCAGCATAAAAGCAGTAATCAGCAGCGAATACTCTTTATTGCCCACGCCCATTTCATGCATCAGCGTGGTTTTAAGAATGGAAACGATTTGCCGATCAAAAGAGAAGAAAAACAGAATGCAGCCGAGCAAGAGCAGAAGCAGAGAAATAAAAAGGCCGAACTTATTTCCTTCCCTGGTGAGTAATGCCTGTCCTTTTTCCATATATCCCTCGCGGTAATGCCTTTAAATGAGAATACGGCGCGAGTATAAAATGGATGATATCGGGCAAGAGCGCGGGATGATTTACTCTGTGAATAGCATCATGGCGATTTGTACTTCAGCGCCAGAACGGCGGAAGAAATGGCATTTGCCCGCAGATGGCGGGCAGTATCAATGCATCTGATAACGCGGCGTGTAGTCGCTGGGATCGTTGTCTGAATCGGTCGCGCACAGCTGCGTCAGCGTCTGGCTGCGGAAAGGGATAACCTGAAAACGATCGTCCACCTGCACAATCTGATAGAACTGCGGCAGGTTAAAGTTGATAAAGCTGGAGCCGTAGGTAAAGCGATCGTGCGAGGAGGAGTAGAAGCGGCTGACGTCGCGTACCAGCTCCTCTTTGCTGCCCTCGCAGTGATGATAGATCTCCACCCGATTGGTCTCATCCAGGATGTAGATATTAAAGCCGCGATCGTCTTTCGTATCCTCAAAGAAAAACTGGATGATGCCTTCGCTGGCGTAGCCGTTGACTACCGACGGCAGCCGCGTCTGATCGGTTTCCACCTTGATCGACAGGCCGTGCAGCTTGTTGTTGGAGATGGCGCCATAAAACTCCACGGCGTTTTCCAGCTTTTGCACCGAGACGCTCAGCCGCTCAAAGAACAGTCCCCAGGTTTGTCCGGCCACGCGCACGGCTTTAAACCGACCGGGTTCCTGGCGCGTGCTGGAGAGGCGCAGCTCGATACACTCCGACACCAGCTGCTGCACGCGAGTGCGGATCAGGCCGCGCAGATGCTGGCTGTAACAAAAGACCTCGACGTTATCCGGCGGCGCCGCATCCTGATGCATTTTACCCAGGATGGTTTTCAGCGCCTCGATCATCGCCTGCTCGCCGTTGAAATGCAGCGTACGGACTTCATTCCACGAGTTGCGGTAAAGCAGATCGATGCTGCCGATCAGGCACTGCTGCTGCTGCCCAAAGCTGAACACGTCCAGCTTGCGGAAGTCAAAATGCACCACCTGATTGCGGAAGGCCGCCGTAGGATCGTGTTCCAGGTTAACGATGATTGCCAGATGGCGGATCTCGCACGGGCTGTAAAGCGCCTTTGCCGTCGGCGCGGGCAGCCGCAGCGGGAAATGGTGCGACACGTCCGTCACCAGCTCCTGTAACCTGGCCAGATCGCAAATCTCATTGCCTTTAATATGCAGTCGCGTTTTGCTGGTCAGCAGGCCGTTGAACCACGCCCACGCCACCAGCTTGTTCAGGTAGCGGTTATATTCCAGCGGCTGATGGCTGATGATGGACTGCATATCCGGCGACTGATTATAAAGATACCAGCCGGCGCGGTTGGCGCGGCCGTGCGGCACGTGAATAAAGGTCAGATGCGGCTCGGAAAGATCGGGCGAAATCTGTGGATTGACCAGCGTCACCTTGCCCGGCAGCGCCTCGAAAGCGGCGTAGAGTTTGCGCGTCAGCACGCCGATATCCTGCGGACTGGCGCTGACGCTCAGATTATTGCGGCGGGCAAAGCGGATCAGGTTGCGGTAGCTCTGCATCATCGCGTCCAGCAGCTCGTTGTGCGCTTCACGCACGCGGCCGATTTTCCACTCGGCGCGGCTGTCCAGCATTGTGAGCCGCTCTTTGTCCCAGCCCCATTCACTGACCAGCTGGCTGAGAATTTCGCGCCGCCAGCCCGGATCGCTGTCGACGGAAAGTTTTTCGCGCACCTTCAGATAGAAGCAGCGGCGTACCAAATCCAGACGCGCATGATCGTCAATGCTGGTGAGGTAGTGCGTGACGCGTTCCAGCATCATGCAGTAGGGATCCAGACCATAAGAGACGATTTCGCCATCGTGCAGGCGCTGTTTGATATCCATCGCCAGCAGCCGGGTGCCCGGATACTCCCAGGAGTAGGCTTCCAGCAGCAGCGTCTTCAGCACCGCCTTATAGGGCGAGTCGATGCTTTTATAGAGCTGCCACAGGCTCGCGCCGAAATACTCCTCGGCGGAAAGCGTGCTCAGACCGCCCAAATCAAGCCACTCGTTCGGGGTCAGCACGCCTTTTTGATACAGCGACATCACGTAGTCGTCGTAATGCTCTTCTTCTTCGCCCGGCACCATATTCCACAGAATGCGTTTGCCGGCCATGCGTACCGCAGTGCGATAGAATTCGTCCAGCAGCAGGATATGCTGCGTGGAACCGCAGTCTTCGCCGCCCAGGCTGCCGCTTTCGTTATGACGGAAGCGGTTTTCGTCGATCAGAAAGAAGCTGGCATCGACGCCCATACCGGCGCACCATTTTTGCAGCAGCGTACATTTCTTTTGCAGCGCCAGCCGCTCTTCGTTATCCAGCCAGGATTGATGGCAGACCCAGATATCCAGGTCGGAAGTGGCGTTCTGGCCGACGGAAGAAGTGCTGCCCATGGAGTAAACGCCGGTGATCGGCATCTCGCCCTGCGGCGTCAGCGCGGCGAGGGATCCAGATTTGCCTTCTAAATCATAAAGATAATTTTTTTGGCTTTCATCAGGCGTGTAGAAGCTGATGCCATGTGGAACGTTACCTGCAAGGTAACCCGGCATCAACGGATGATGATAATGTAATAAGGTCGGCAGCAGACTGTAAACCTGTTGAAAAGCAGGTCCCATGGCCGCCAGCGCGCGATCGACGCGTAGCTGGTTGATGGCATCCAGTCTCTGTTTCAGTGTCTCAATGTAGAGGTACAAGACGTCTCGCCTGATTATCCCAGTGCCTGCAAAAAACCCCGTTCCCGACATCCGCCGCTTGCTTTAAAAATAGTCGTGCGAATAATTGCTGGAAACGTGATCAATCTAACACCTGGTCGGTTGACCGTAAAGAAAGTTGCGCTACCAAACAGTTTAGCACGTTTTACCATCACCCCGACCGAAAAAGCCCGCATACCGCCCGCGCCTGCCGTTTCAGGCGGCGGAAACTGTCAGCCTTCCCGTATCAATGATAGGATAATCAGTGAACGATAAAAACGGTAACCAGCATGTCAGACAAAATTTTAAGAATAGCTACCCGCCAGAGTCCACTTGCGCTGTGGCAGGCGCACTATGTTCAGCAGCGCCTGATGGCCTGTCATCCGGGGCTGAGCGTTGAGCTGGTGCCCATGGTCACCAAAGGCGACATCATTTTAGATACGCCGCTGGCCAAGGTCGGCGGCAAGGGCCTGTTCGTGAAAGAGCTGGAACAGGCGCTGCTGGACGGCCGTGCGGATATCGCCGTTCACTCCATGAAGGATGTGCCGGTCGAGTTTCCCCAGGGCCTGGGGCTGGTCACGATTTGCGAGCGCGAAGATCCGCTGGACGCCTTTGTTTCTCATCGCTTTGATTCCGTGGACGCGCTGCCTCAGGGCGCGGTGGTCGGCACCAGCAGCCTGCGCCGCCAGTGTCAGCTGAGCGCGCGCCGTCCGGATCTGGTTATCCGCTCGCTGCGCGGGAACGTCGGCACCCGCTTAAGCAAGCTGGATGCGGGCGAATACGACGCCATTATCCTTGCTGTCGCCGGACTGAAGCGTCTGGGCATGGGCGATCGTATTCGCCATGCCATGCCTGCGGAAGAGTCGCTGCCTGCGGTCGGCCAGGGCGCGGTCGGGATCGAATGCCGTCTTGACGACGCGCAGACCATTACGCTGCTCGCCGCGCTGAATGATGAAGACACCGCGGTGCGCGTCAAGGCCGAGCGGGCGATGAATACCCGGCTGGAAGGCGGCTGTCAGGTGCCGATCGGCAGCTTTGCCGAGCTGGAAGGCGACGAGCTGTGGCTGCGCGGCCTGGTCGGCTCGCCGGACGGGCGCGCTATGATCCGTGGCGAGCGCCGTGGCCCGCGCGAAGACGCCGAAAAGATGGGCATCTCGCTGGCGGAAGAGCTGCTGAATAATGGCGCGCGCGAAATTCTGGCGGAAGTGTATAAAGGAAATCCGCCCAGATGAGCATCCTGGTAACCCGTCCGACACCGGCGGCCGAAGAGTTGGTCAGCCGTTTACGTACCGCTGGCCGGGTTGCCTGGGCGATGCCGCTGATTGAATTTACGCCGGGCACCGGTCTGGACGATCTCCCGAACCAGCTGACGTCGTTGCAAAGCGGCGATCTGGTTTTTCTTCTGTCGCAGCATGCGATCCATTACGCTCATCCCGCCTTAGTGCGAGCCGGCGTGTCGTGGCCCGCTTCACTGCACTACTATGCTATAGGCCGCACTACCGCGCTCGCCTTGCATACCGTCAGCGGACACGATGTCGTCTGGCCGCACGAGCGCGAAACCAGTGAGATCTTAATCCAGCTTCCTGCCTTACAGCAGGTAGCCGGCAAACGCGCGCTGATCCTGCGCGGCAACGGCGGGCGGGAATTACTGGCGGAAACCTTGCAAC
The DNA here is from genome assembly GCF_051400835.1 of Erwinia artemisiae. Lineage (NCBI taxonomy): Bacteria > Pseudomonadati > Pseudomonadota > Gammaproteobacteria > Enterobacterales > Erwiniaceae > Erwinia > Erwinia artemisiae. The sequence goes on from NZ_JBLFFM010000012.1 coordinate 52,281, forward strand.
AGCGCGGCGCTGATGTACAGTTTGTTGAATGCTATCAACGCTGTGCGAAAATTTATCAGGGCGCCATTGAAGGCCGCCGCTGGCGTGACCGGCAGGTGGATACGCTGGTGGTTACCAGCGGCGAAATGCTACAGCAGCTTTATTCGCTGTTCCCGGAGATCGATCGCGAGGAATGGCTTCTGCACTGTCGGCTGATTGTCGTCAGTGAACGCCTGGCTACCCGTGCCGCAGAACTGGGCTGGCGCGATATCAGGGTGGCCGAGGGTGCCGATAACGACGCCTTACTGCGCGCGTTACAATAAACTTAAATATGGGATGTGCCACAATGACGGAACAAAAAGAGTCCTCTGCCATGGTTGAAGCAACCACCCCGGAGGAAGCGACCTTAACGCCAAAGCAACAGCCCGACCGTAAGCCGCGCAATGCCGCTACGGCGCTGGCCGTGCTGGCGATTGCGATTGCGCTGGCTACGGGCGCAGGCCTCTATTTCCACGCCCGCACTCAGGCTCAGCAGCAGGCCGCGACCAACAAGGCGCTGGCTGACCAGCTTGCCAGTTTGCAGCAGGACGCCGCTGGCGAAAAACAGAATCTGGTGCGTCAGCTGGCCACGCAGAGCAGCGCGCTGGATACCGCACGCGCTCAGCAGGCGGCCACGAGCAAGCAGCTGGAAGAGCTGAAAGAGAAAGTGGCGACTATCTCCGGCAATGACGCACACACCTGGCTGCTGGCGCAGGCGGATTACCTGGTCAAGCTGGCCGGGCGCAAACTGTGGAGCGATCAGGATGTGACCACGGCCGCCGCGCTGCTGAAAAGCGCCGATGCCAGCCTGGCCGATATGAACGATCCCAGCCTGATCGACGCGCGTCGCGCGTTAACCCAGGATATCAGTTCGCTCTCCGCCGTCAGTCAGGTCGACTACGACGGCATTATCCTCAAGCTGAACCAGCTCTCCAACGGCGTGGATAATCTGCGCCTGGCCGATAACGACAGCGACGACGCGCCGATGGACGCCGACAGCGGTGAGCTTTCCTCTTCGCTGCGCGAGTGGCGACAGAACCTGGTGAAAAGCTGGCATAACTTTATGGATGATTTCATCACCATCCGCCGCCGCGACACCACCGCTGAGCCGCTGCTGGCCCCTAATCAGGATATTTACCTGCGGGAAAACATCCGTTCGCGCCTGCTGATTGCCGCTCAGGCCGTACCGCGTCATCAGGATCAGGTTTATAAGCAGTCTATTGATACGGTCTCTGCCTGGGTACGCGCCTGGTTCGACACTAACGATGCGGCCACCAAAGCCTTCCTGAGCCAGCTGGACGAGCTGAGCCAGCAGAGCGTGTCGATGGACGTGCCGGATACGCTGCAAAGCCAGCCGATGCTGGATAAGCTGATGCAAACGCGCGTGCGCAACCTGCTGGCCCAGCCGGGTGTCCAACAGCAGCAGGGAGAATGAGCATGCTTAAAGTACTGATTATTTTTATCTTGCTGATGGTCGGCGTCGTGCTTGGCCCGATGCTGGCGGGCCATCAGGGTTACGTGCTGATCCAGACCGACAACTGGAATATTGAAACCAGCGTCACAGGGCTGGCGATCGTGCTGATCCTTTCGCTGTTGGTGATCCTGTTCGTCGAGTGGATCCTGCGCCGTTTATTCCGCACCGGCGCCAAAACCCGCGGCTGGTTTAAGGGACGCAAGCGCAGCCGGGCGCGTAAGCAGACTAACGCCGCGCTGATCAAACTGGCGGAAGGCGATCATCGTCAGGTTGAAAAGCTGCTGTCGCGCAATGCGGATCACGCTGAACAGCCGATGGTTAACTATTTGCTGGCGGCGGAAGCCGCTCAGCAGCGTAACGATGAGGCGCGCGCTAATCAGCATCTGGAACGCGCTACCGAGCTGGCCGGCAACGATCAGCTGCCGGTGGAGATTACGCGCGTGCGTTTACAGCTGGCGCGTAATGAAGATCATGCCGCGCGTAACGGCGTTGATCGCCTGCTGGAGGTCGCGCCTCGCCATCCGGAAGTGCTGCGTCTGGCCGAGCAGGCCTACGTTCGCACCGGCGCATGGAGCGCCTTGCTGGATATCCTGCCCGCTATGGAAAAAGCGCACGTTGCCGATGAAACGCACCGTCTGGCGCTACAGCAGCAGGCCTGGCTGGGCCTGATGAATCAGGCGATGGCCGATCAGGGCAGCGAAGGCCTGAAGCGCTGGTGGCATGACCAGAGTCGTAAAACGCGTCAGGAAACGGCATTGCAGGTGGCGATGGCGGATCATCTGATCGTTTGTGACGATCATGACAGCGCGCAGACCATCGTGCTGGACGGCCTGAAGCGCGGTTACGATGAGCGACTGGTGCTGCTGATGCCGCGCCTGAAAACCGGCAATCCTGAACAGCTTGAAAAAGCGCTCCGCCAGCAGATCAAGCAGCACGGCGCTACGCCGCTGCTGCACAGTACGCTGGGTCAGCTGTTGATGAAGCACGGCGAGTGGGAGCAGGCGAGCGAAGCTTTCCGTGAGGCGCTGAAGCAGCGTCCTGACGCGTTTGACTACGCCTGGCTGGCCGACACGCTGGATCGTCAGCACAAGCCGGAAGAAGCCGCGCAAATGCGTCGCGACGGTTTGCTGCTAACGCTGAAAAACAATCCCTGATCCAGGCTGGATTAACGAGCCGGGCGCCCTGCCCGGCTTTTTTTTACCTGTAGCCCGATAAAAAAACACCCGCCGATTTGGCGGGTGTAAATAAACAGGCCGAAAGACCGGCTGGTACCTGACTCAACGTTTTGCCCTGAACCTCCGTTAAGGCCTGACGGCGATAGCGGCAGATGGACAACAGGTACCCTAATGGCTCTGCATCATTCCCGGGTTTATGAAGCTTACGCGAACATAAGAGGTGGAATGAGCATTCTACAGGGGGATTGTAGCATATACCGTGCCAGGTCTTCAGCTACGCCTGTGAACAATGCTTATTTCTATTAAATTCAGCCTGTTATCCTGAAAATATTCTTATATTACTTTTCAGGGGCCGTCGCTAAAAAACAACAGAGGCCGTTTACAGCGTCGTCAGTCAGCGACAGCTTATGTACAGGCGGGTAAACCTTTTAAATAACAATGAGATGAATGTCGTCTTTCAGAGACAAAGCAGAGAAGCCCTCGCCGGAAGCGCTGTTTACTGTAAAACGCACGAAAGCCGGGACGTTATGAAGGCGGGAAGCAACGTTGTCTCGCTGCGCTCGGCGCAAACCTCCTTCGGAGGTTCCAGACCGCTGACAAAGTTGTAGAGAGTTCGTGTGAACAGGATTTTTTTTGCAGCGAAACGGCAGCTTCGCAGCAGCAGAGGCTGAGCGGATAAACGGACCGTTTTCGCGCATGGACGCGCGAAACGAGCCTCCATGGACGGATCCACGGCGTGTCCGTGTTCCGATCTGCCTCTGCTGCTTTTCGCCAGCCCGAACGCGACTTGATGACAGAGGATGGGTTTGTCAGCAACCTCAAACCTCCTTCGGAGGTTCTCATCCTCTGGAAACTACAGAGACAAAAAGGCCAGCTCGAGAGCTGGCCTTTTCTTAAAGTGGTCGGCGAGAGAGGATTATTCCCCTGCGGGCCGTTGCTGTAGCAACGTTGTCTCGCTGCGCTCGGCGCAAACCTCCTTCGGAGGTTCTCATCCTCTGGAAGCTACAGAGACAAAAAAGCCAGCTCGAGAGCTGGCTTTTTCTTAAAGTGGTCGGCGAGAGAGGATTATTCCCCTGCGGGCCGTTGCTGTAGCAACGTTGTCTCGCTGCGCTCGGCGCAAACCTCCTTCGGAGGTTCTCATCCTCTGGAAGCTACAGAGACAAAAAAGCCAGCTCGAGAGCTGGCTTTTTCTTAAAGTGGTCGGCGAGAGAGGATT
>NZ_JBLFFM010000012.1:56173-56455 GCF_051400835.1 Erwinia artemisiae
ATCCTCTGGAAGCTACAGAGACAAAAAAGCCAGCTCGAGAGCTGGCTTTTTCTTAAAGTGGTCGGCGAGAGAGGATTCGAACCTCCGACCCACTGGTCCCAAACCAGTTGCGCTACCAAGCTGCGCTACTCGCCGAATACTGCTTTTACTGCGGCTTAAATCGCTTTAAGCGAAAACCCTGCCTCGGCAAGGTTTCAGGAATATGGTCGGCGAGAGAGGATTCGAACCTCCGACCCACTGGTCCCAAACCAGTTGCGCTACCAAGCTGCGCTACTCGCCGAA
>NZ_JBLFFM010000012.1:56465-89551 GCF_051400835.1 Erwinia artemisiae
GTCGGCGAGAGAGGATTCGAACCTCCGACCCACTGGTCCCAAACCAGTTGCGCTACCAAGCTGCGCTACTCGCCGAAAACTGCGTACTGCTAAAGATTTTGTGGTGCGAAGAGAGGGACTTGAACCCTCACGTCCGTAAGAACACTAACACCTGAAGCTAGCGCGTCTACCAATTCCGCCACCTTCGCATACAAAATCTGGGGTGGCTAATGGGACTCGAACCCACGACAACTGGAATCACAATCCAGGGCTCTACCAACTGAGCTATAGCCACCACACCTGTTACTCGTACTGCTTTACTACCTAACGCGGTAATACTACCACCGCAGCTCTTGCGCACAAACTTAATGGCGCGCCCGACAGGATTCGAACCTGAGACCTCTGCCTCCGGAGGGCAGCGCTCTATCCAGCTGAGCTACGGGCGCGTAGCGCCGTTGCGGATGGGCATACTACGGATTCGAGCCGATCCTGTCCAGTGCTTTTTGCACAAAAAATTCCGTTTGCTTACGCTTTGTGCGTTCTGTCTAAACTACAGGCGTTTTAGCGCGTTAATGCTTGTCTTTTAACCGATGAGGCCGTTTAAAAGCCGTTAATTAAAGATCGCCGCGCAGGTGATAACGCAGGTATTTTAGCAGGCTGAGCTGCCTTCCAATCCGCGAAGGCTGCACGATCAGCCGATAAAGCCACTCAAAGCCCGTTCTCTGCCATATTTTCGGCGCGCGCTTCACGTTGCCCGTGAAAACATCGTAGGTGCCGCCTACGCCCATATAGAGCGCATCAGGGTAGAGAGCCTTGCAGTCGCGCATCAGGATCTCCTGACGCGGCGATCCCATCGCCACGGTGACAATCTTTGCGCCGCTGGCGGCGATGCGGGCAAACAGCGCTTCCCGATCGGCAGGCGCGAAATAGCCGTCCTGCGAGCCAACGATATTGACGTTCCACTGGCGCTTCAGCTTCTCTTCGGTCTGGGACAAAATGCCCGGCTTGCCGCCGACCAGGAAAACCGGCGTGCCTTCGCGACCGGCACGCTCCATCAGTCCTTCCCACAGATCGGCTCCGGCAATACGCGCAACCTTAGCCTGCGGATACTTTTTGCGGATGGAGCGGACGATACTGATGCCGTCGGCGTACTTATATTCCGCCTCGTCGATCAGACGATGAATTTCCGGGCGGCTTTCCGCCGTCAGCACCTTTTCCGCATTGATAGCCACCAGCGTGCCGCTTTTCAGGCGTTCCCCCAGCCAGAGATAATCAAGGAATTCGGCCATATCGCGAAAGCCCAACAGCGTAATGCCGCGGATCGGGTAGTGCGGCGGCGTAAAAGCGGAGTCCATGACAGGTCCTTAAAGTTACTGGCTAACAGGTTTTGTTTTTGCGCCCGGATGGCGCACCGGCCGCGCACGGATTACGCCCGCGCTGTCGAACAACCAGTAGAGCAGCTTGGCTGCCACCACCGCCGCCGCAAAGATCAGGCAGAAGAACACCACGCGGGAGGCGAAGGCGTCCAGCCCTTCTCTGGCGAGCACGATCATATTAAAAACCGCGCCGAAGCAGAAGCTTTGCAGAATGGCGGCCTTGTAGCGATTATCCTCATGACGTCCTTTGGCATACAGCCAGTCGAACCATTTGATAATCATGCCTACCGCCACCGCGCCCAGCGGAATAAACCAGACGCCGCCCATCACCACCAGCGAGCCTAACAGCGTCGGCGAGATCGCCAGCCCGGAATGGTTGTTCAGCACTTCCCAGGTAAAGTAGTTGGCGCTGTTCAGTACCACCGAAGGCCTGTCCGGCCACAGCCAGCCCGGAATAAAGACGTAGAAATCCCGGACGATGGGCGCCAGCCCCTGGAATTCGATTTTGTCGTAATTTTGCAGCAGAAGACCCAAATTTTCCCAGGGCGAAAAGGTATCGCGCGTCAGGTAAAGGAAGGTGTAAAACGCCTCGCTGCCGCTGACGTCGAGGTTATAACGGCGCAGCGCCAGCCAGAACATGCCAACGATGCCCGCAACGCCAGCGGCGGCCAGCATCCACAGCGTGATCCAGCCCTGGATGATGCCGATAAAAAGAAACAGTGCGAAAGCGATGATGATGTTGGCGCGCGTGCCGCCGACAATCGCATAGGTCAGCAGCCCAAAAGCGACGGTAGCCACCAGGAACAGCAGCCAGCTTTTCAGGCCGGGACGCAGGAAGTAGACCACCAGCATCGCCGGGATAAAGAAGTAGAAGAAGCGCTTCAGCGCCACGCCCGACACTTCTGCCGAGAAAATCTGGCTGTAGCTGTGCAGCTTAAACAGCAGAAAACCGTTATGCAGAAAGAACACCAGCACCGTGCCCAGCGCAATCAGCGCCAGGATGCTCCACGTCAGGTGCGCCTCGACGCGGTTGATGGTGAACACCTGGCGAGCGGGCCTTTCCGTCGCCTGCCTGAGCCGGGTTTTATAGCTGACATAATAGATAGCGTAGAAGCAGGTTGCGGCAAGCATCGCCTGCAGCAAATACTCCGCAGGCACCACCTGCACATTGAAGCCAAACACCAGCACGCAGGTCAGCGGGAAGCCAAAGTAAAAGGTCAGCAGAAAAAGCAGCGAGAAGAAGACGTTGAAGTTAAACCGCACGCGCCGAAACTCTCGCCAGGTCAGCGTCAAAATCAGCCCCAGCGACAGCAGCCAGACCGACAGCAGGCCTGCAAACTGTGAAAACATCATGCCGTTGCTCCTTCCGCCAGCGCCAGCGCCTGCTGCCAGCCCGCCACAAAGGCCGGGTCGAAAAAGGCGATGGCGGCTTTATCCATTCCGGCCATCTGCCGCTTTGTTTCGGCGATCAGCTCCGGTGTTAGTTTATCACCGGCAAAAAGCACCGGCACCTGCTGCCCGGTCAGATCCTGCCAGAAAGGATTTTTACGGTTGATAACAAACGGAATGTTGGCCTGGATCAGCAGACACAGCGTGCCAATGCCCTGCTGGCGCTCGAAGATAAAGTAGCCCAAATCGCAACGGGCAAGTAGCGCCAGGTAAGCCGTAAAATCAAGCTTTTCGGTCAGCACGTTCAGCCTGGCGCCAAACAGCGCCGCGCCGGCTTCCCGCACGCGCTGGATATAAGCGTCGTTATTTGCCGGGTAGCCCATGGGCACAATGACGTTCACCCGCTCGCCGAACTGCTGATGGATTTCCTGCAACGCCTGAAGGTGACGGTTGCTGGCATCGCCGGAGTTGCCGACCAGAATGGTCAGCTCGCTGTTTTTTGGCGCATCAGGCAATGCGACCTGCGCCATGCGCGTCGGGAAATAGAGCAGCGAAGCGGGCACGGCAGGCTGACGCTGCTGGAAAAAGGCGATATCGCCGCGCGTGGCGAAGACGTGACCGATGCGCTTTTGCGCCAGACGACGCATGGCGTAAAACAGGCGGAACTTCAGGCCGCCAGCCTGCTCGTAGAGATCGGCGCCCCAGATATGCCAGTACGCCTGGTCAGGCCGGATTTTGCGTAGCAGCAGCGCCAGCCACAGCGTCGGATTGAACTGGCCATGAAAGAAAAAGCGCGTCTGTCGATCGGCCTGTGCGCGGGCAGTTACTGCCTCAGCAATGCTTTTTTTATCCTTAAACCAGCGAATAGCCAGTGAGGAAAACGCCGTCGCAGGTTCGCCCACGACCCAAAACTGGCGCTGTTCATTGCACGGCGCGGCCTGGGTCATGACGTCATTAAAAAACCGCAGAACGGTCTGGTTGTGGTGCTCAATCGGCGAGCCAAGAACGTGGATCAGTGTTGTCATACTTGTCTTTGATAAAGAAAAAATACGCCAGCGCAAAGCGCAAAATAGACGATGTAGGTTGCCATATAGGCCTGCGCCGCGCCGACAGCGCCGTGCAGTGGGATCAGCCACCAGGCAAACAGCGTCAGCAGCAGAAACTGGCTGACTTCCGTCAGCAGGTAAAAACGCAGCGAGGCTTTGGCAATCACCAGATAGCCGAACACATAAGCGCCTACCTTAAAAACGTCGCCGGTCAGCTGCCAGATAAAGAGGTCGCGCATCCCGGTGAACCTGCTGGAAAACAGCAGCCAGATCGCCACGTCGCGCAGCAGCCAGACGGTAAGGCTGACCGCCATCACCGCAGGCAGCACAAAGCTCAGCGACCGCCGGATCTCGCGCGAGATCGCTTTTTTATCGGTCAGCTTTGCCAGCGTCGGCAGCAGATAGACGCTGAAAGAGGCGGTGATAAATTGCAGATAAGCGTCCGAGATGCTGGTTACGCCCTGCCACAGACCGACCTGCTCCCAGCCGTCGTGCGCCGCCAGCAGATTACGCATCATCACCCAGGCGACCGGCAGCGTTACGGCGGTCATCAGCGCCATCAGCGTGAATTTACCCAGATTACGCGCGATGTCGCCGTGCCACTGCGGCTTAAGGAAATGCAGCGGCAGATGGTCGCGCTTTGCCAGCAACAGCGCCGCGGGCACCACTACCAGCGCCGGAACCAGCGCCATGCCGATCAGCGCGCCGCTGTAGCCGCCCAGCCAGTAACAGACAAACCACGCCGCCACGCCGATCAGGCTGCCTGCGATCAGCGACAGCGCGTTGCCCATCGCATCGCGAAAGCCTTTGATTACCGCCAGCGCCAGGTTGGCCCAGGCGATGCCGACCTGCACAAAAGCCAGCATCCGCACCACGTTCGCATAGCCGCCGTGACCAAACAGGCCGACGCTGACCGGTTCGGCAAACAGCAGGAAAACCACCGCCAGCAGCGTAGAGAAGCCCAGCACCATTGCCGACGCCGTGCCGGTTAAGGCGCGCAGCCGGGCAGGCTGCTGCTGATATTCCGCCACGTATTTGGTGACGCCGTTGAAGATGCCTGCGCCAGCCAGCACGCCCAGCACGGTGATTAGCTGGCGAAAGTTGCCCGCCTGCCCCACGCCCGCCGGGCCAAAGGACACGGCCAGCATCTTGACCACCAGCAGACCGGCAGCGATTTTTACCAGCGTGGACGCTGCCGTCCACACCGAAGCTTTAGCCAGCGACATATCAGAACCAGCTCAGCAGCGAGTTGATAACCGTTTTCTGGTTATTGTCGGAAAGGTTGTAAAACAGCGGCAGCCGCAGCAGGCGTTCGCTTTCCGCCGTGGTGTAGCGGTCCGTCCCGTGAAAACGGCCAAAACGCTGCCCGGCCGGTGACGAATGCAGCGGGATATAGTGGAATACGGCCAGGATTTCCGCTTCTTTTAACCAGTTAATCAGCGCGTTGCGGTCGTCGTTATCGCGCAGCTTGATATAGAACATATGCGCGTTGTGCTGGCAATCTGCCGCAAGGGTCGGCAACGTAATTCGTCCGCTGGCGGCGACGGGCAGCAGCGCGTCGTAGTAGTTCTGCCACAGGCGCAGGCGCTGCTCGTTGATGCGTTTGGCCTCTTCCAGCTGCGCCCAGAGATAAGCGGCCTGCAAATCGGCCATCAGGTAGCTGGAGCCGATATCCCGCCAGGTGTATTTATCCACCTGGCCGCGAAAGAACTGGCTGCGGTTGGTGCCTTTTTCACGGATGATTTCTGCTCTTTCCACCAGCGCCGAATCGTTGATCAGCGTCGCGCCGCCCTCGCCGCCCGCTGTATAGTTCTTGGTTTCGTGAAAGCTGAAGCAGCCGATATGGCCAATCGTGCCCAGCGCTTTGCCTTTGTAGGTAGCCATTACGCCCTGCGCCGCGTCTTCAATCACGTAGAGTTTATGCTTTTCCGCCAGCGCCATGATCGTATCCATCTCACAGGCGACGCCCGCGTAATGCACAGGAACGATCGCGCGAGTTTTCTCGGTGATGGCCGCTTCGATCAGCTTTTCGTCGATGTTGAGCGTATCGGGACGGATATCGACAAACACGATAGTCGCGCCGCGCAGCACAAAGGCGTTGGCGGTAGAGACGAAGGTGTAGCTCGGCATAATCACTTCATCGCCGGGCTGAATGTCGATCAGGATGGCGGCCATCTCCAGCGAGGCGGTGCAGGACGGCGTCAGCAGCACTTTACGACTGCCGAACCGGTTTTCCATCCACTGCTGGCAGCGACGGGTAAAGCCGCCGTCGCCGCACAGCTTGCCGCTGCCCATCGCGGACTGCATATACTCAAGTTCGGTTCCCACCACCGGTGGGGCATTAAACGGGATCATAAAATTACCTGTAGAGCCACCAGGCGGTGCGTTCAATTACGCCGCCGCAGCGATGATAAAGTCGGAGTGCCGGCAGATTGCCAAGCTGAGTGGCAACATGCAGACGCGTCAGGCGTCGCGCGCGACACCAGTCAATGGCGGCCTCGATCATGCGCTGACCGACGCCCAGTCCCTGCGCCTCAGGCAGCGTCGCCAGCAGGCCGATCCTGCCGCTGCCGTCGGCCAGCTCGCGCAGTGAGACGAAACCCTGTAGTTCGCCCTGGTCGTTGACGGCAATCAGGCACTGATGGTCGAAAGTCCCCAGTACAGCGTTTTCCACCCACTGCGCATAGAATCGCCCGCTGTCTTCCGCTTTATACCAGGGCGCGCGAAAGCGGCTGAAGGCAAAAGCGCTGCTGGCTACCTCGCGCAGCGCCGGAATATGTTCCTTACGGGCAATGCGAATGCCTTCCGGCCTGCCGCCCACGCCGATACCCAGCACGAAATCCGCTTCGCCTTCTACAAAGCGAAACCCCAGCGCGCTTAACGCATCCAGCTCCGCCGTCTGCTGCGACAGGATTTTCGCCTGGACGAGGTCATATTGCCGTAGCGACGCTTCATCGATCGGCGCCTCGTGCAGATCGACGGTCAGCAGGGCGCTGTTGATAGCGAAGAACGCGTTTTCCCACGTCAGCGGTTCGACGCGTCCCGGCAAAGCGGTGGCGTTCATCGCCAGAGGCCTTTGGTATCCACCAGCCAGCGCGAGCGCAGGCCTTCGACGTCGATGGTTTTGAACTGCTGATGATCCACCAGCATAACCAGCACGTCCGCCTGGCGTAACGCCTCTTCCTGCGTAACCAGCACGCTTCTCTCCGGCATCCCCTTCGGCAGCTCGTGAATATTCGGCTCGACCAGCTGAGTGACGCCCTGATGCCAGTCGGCGATCATCTGCGCCACTTCCATTGCCGGACTTTCCCGCAGGTCGTCGATATTGGGCTTAAAGGCCAGGCCAAAGCAGGCGATGGTCAGCTCGCTGGGGCGTTTGTCGCTGGCGACCAGGCACTCGGCCAGCTTTTTCTTCACCTGCTCCAGCACCCAGTGCGGCTTGCTGTCGTTAACTTCGCGCGCGGTGCGGATCAGGCGAGCCTGTACCGGATTCTGCGCCACGATAAACCACGGATCCACGGCGATGCAGTGGCCGCCGACGCCAGGGCCGGGCTGTAAAATATTGACGCGGGGATGGCGGTTGGCCAGCGCGATCAGCTCCCAGACGCTGATGCCCTGATCGGCACAGATCAGCGACAGCTCGTTGGCGAAGGCGATATTAACGTCGCGGAAGCTGTTTTCCGTCAGCTTGCACATCTCAGCGGTGCGCGAGTTAGTGACCACACACTCGCCCTCAAGGAATATTTTGTAGAGATCGCACGCTCTCTGCGAGCAAAGCGACGTCATGCCGCCGATCACGCGGTCGTTTTTAATCAGCTCGACCATCACCTGGCCGGGCAGTACGCGCTCCGGGCAATAGGCGATCTGCACGTCGGCTTTTTCGCCCGCGTGCTGAGGAAAAGCCAGATCGCTGCGCGCCATCGCCAGCCACTCGGCCATCTGCTCCGTCGCGCCCACGGGCGAGGTCGATTCCAGGATAACCAGATCGCCTTTTTTCAGCACCGGCGCGATGGACTCGGCCGCCGCTTTGACCCAGGCGAGATCCGGCTGGTGTCCGTCTTTGAACGGCGTCGGCACCGCAATCAGAAAAGCGTCCGCCGGCTCTGGCCGGGTGGTCGCCCGCAGATAGCCCTGCTCCACGGCCGTTTTCACCACCACGTCCAGGTCCGGCTCCACGATATGAATGTCGCCGCGATTAATCGTCTCGACCGCCCGCGTGTTGATATCCACGCCGATCACTTTTTTCTGGCGGGAGGCGAAAGCCGCAGCGGTAGGCAGGCCAATATAGCCCAGCCCGATAACAGAAATGGTATTGAACATTATAAAGAAATCCGATTGTTTTTAAGGGCCTGCACAATACGTTCGCAGGCCAGGCCGTCGCCATAGGGATTATGGGCGCGGCTCATGGATTGGTAAGCCTCTTCGTCCGTCAGCAGGCGCGTCACCTCGCGAACGATTTTTTGTGTGTCAGTGCCTACCAGCCTGACGGTGCCTGCGTCTACCGCTTCCGGGCGTTCGGTGGTATCACGCATCACCAGCACCGGCTTGCCCAGCGAAGGCGCTTCTTCCTGGATGCCGCCGGAATCGGTCAGGATCAGCCAGGCACGATCCATCAGCCAGACAAACGGCAGGTATTCCTGCGGCTCGATCAGCACTACGTTGTCGATATCGCTGAGAATACGATTGACCGGCTCGCTGACGTTAGGATTCAGGTGCACCGGATAAACGATCTGCGCCTCGGGATGGCGGCGGGCGATATCGGCCAGCGCGCTGCAAATGCGCTCAAAGCCGTCGCCGAAGCTTTCCCGACGGTGCCCCGTTACCAGGATCAGCTTCTTATCAGCCTCAAGGAAGGGATAGCGAGTCGCCAGGCCGTTACGCAGCTGCTCGTCGCTTAACACGCGATCGCGTACCCAAAACAGCGCGTCGATCACCGTGTTGCCGGTAACAAACATGCGCGCGGCGGGCAGATTTTCGCGCAGCAGATTTTGCCGCGCCGTTTCCGTCGGCGGGAAGTGCCAGGTCGCCAGATGCCCGGTCAGCGTGCGGTTGGCCTCTTCCGGCCACGGCGAATACAGATCGCCCGTACGCAGTCCGGCCTCCACATGCCCCACCGGAATGCGGTGATAAAAAGCCGCCAGGCTGGCTGCGAACGTCGTGGTGGTATCGCCGTGCACCAGCACGACATCCGGCCTGAACTCCGTAAACACGCCTTTCAGCCCTTCCAGAATACGGCTGGTGATCTCCGTCAGCCCCTGGCCTGGCCGCATAATATTCAAATCGTAATCGGGGACGATAGCAAACAGCTGCAGCACCTGATCCAGCATCTCACGATGCTGCGCGGTAACGCACAGACGCGCGTCTATCTCGCCATCCTGGGCAAGTGCATGAACCAGCGGAGCCATTTTTATCGCTTCCGGGCGCGTGCCAAAAACAGTTAATACTTTCACTGTTGTTCTCTTTCCTTCGTCTGTCAGGTAACTATAAATCGGCGCTTAACCGCGACGTCGGCGTAGCAAAGCGGTACCCGCGCCAACCAGCGCGCCTACGGCACCCCACATGATCATCATAAACAGGCGACGTGGGCTGTCGCGCTTCACCGGCTCTTCCGGCGTGCGCAGATAGCGCCAGGTCTGGAAAGCGTTATCCGGCTTCGGCCCGGCATTCAACGTGCTCAGCATGGCTCTGTTTTGATCATAGTCCAGATCGTAGGTCGGCCCGCTGGCCTGCAGGTTTTCCAGGCGGGCCTGCAACAGCGAGCGGCCCAGCAGAAACAGCTCGGAATCGGGCAGCTGTTCTGAAGGCGTGCTGGTTTTCGCCTGCTCGAAGCCCTGCTGCTGCGCGATTTTCAGCGCCTGCTGCACGCTGTTGATCTGGCGGTCATAGATGGCTTTCGCTACCGCTTCCTGCCGCTGCACCTGCGCCTTCAGCTGCTGAGCGCGGGCGGCCCAGCCGCCTGCCAGCTCGGCGTTAAGATGCTGCGCGGCGCGCTGGCCGGCAAAAGCAACATACTGGCGCAGCAGCGTGTTGGCCGCCGGCGCGGTTTCCGCGATCAGCTTGACGCTGTCATTCAGGCTTTTTGCCGCATCGCCGGGCTGATACTGAATATTGGCGATCAGCTCGTCGAGCAGCGCGGCATCGTCGCGAGCCTGCCCGCTCTGCCGCTGTTTGTAGTAGTCGCTTTGCAGCCAGAACTCGCGGCGGGTGTCATAAGACGCCAGCTGCATCACGAACTCCTGATAGGCTTCGTCCGCAATGGCGGGCGCAACGATGGGCGTGCTGCTGCTGCGGCTGTCCAGATTGTTCAGAAACAGCTGCTGCGAGTAGTAATTGCCCAACATATTGACGGTGGGACGATCGGTGACCGCCGTGGTGCTCCATTTTGGCGTGATCAGCAGCGAGCAGAGCCAGGCCAGCAGGGCAAAAAGCAGCGCGCTGCCGATAATCCACCGCTTTCCTCGCCATAGCGCGCAGCACAGCCCGCGAATATCCAGCTCGTTCTCTGCAACGTCAGGATGCGTCATACATGATATTCCTTGTCCAGGGTAAAGAGGTCCGAAACGGTCTAGCGGGCTTTGCGCAGCCTTCTTTTGACTCTTTTCAGCATTCGCGCCACGCGCCAGGCGCGTTTAATACAGTAGCCGTAGAGCATAAAAGCCAGTAAAAACAGCACCAGCATCAGCCACTCCGGCACAAAGCTCAGCGATTCGCCCAGCACGCCGACGCCGGCCAGCAGCGCGGCCGCCAGCGTGATCAGAAAGCAGGCCTGCCGCGAGGTAAACCCGGCGCGCATAATCAAATGGTGAATGTGCTGGCGATCGGCGGAAAACGGGCTCATGCCCTTGCTGAGGCGGCGATACATAATGGCGATCATATCCATCAGCGGAATGGCGATCAGCCACAGCGCCGTGACGGGCGTGACGGGATGGCTTTGTCCCTGGGTCGCCTCCAGCAGGATCCAGATAATGGTAAAGCCAATCAGCGTGCTGCCCGCATCGCCCATAAAAACCTTGTAGCGACGGCCGAAAACGCCAAGATTAAGCAGGATATAGGGGATAATGGCGGCGATCATCGCAAAACACCACATCGCCAGGCTTTGCTGTCCGTCCACGAACAGAATAATGCCCATCGCCAGGAAGGTGACGCAGGACAGGCCGCCCAGCAGACCGTCGATACCGTCCACCATATTAAAAGCGTTGATGGCCGCCCAGACCGCAAACAGCGTCAGCACGTAGCCGAAAGGCCCGACGATCAGCTCCCAGGGGCCAAAAATAAAGCCCAGGCTGAGCAGATAGAGTTTGGCCATGGTCATCATCACCACGGCGATGCCTGCCTGAACGCAGGCGCGTATCTTTACGCTGATATCAAAGCGGTCATCAAGCGCTCCGACCAGCACCAGCACGCCAGCGCAGCTCAGGTAAAGCAGACTATGGGGAATGTAGTAATCGGTCACCGCGAAGCTAAAACAGATGCCGGCGAAAACAGAGATGCCGCCAACCAGAGGAATAACGCCCTGGTGACGTTTGCGATAGTTGGGCTTGTCCACAAGACCCACTTTCTTGGCTGCTTTACGGGCGAAAAAGAGAAACACCAGCGAAAACAAAAATATTAAAGCAAGCTCAGTACTCATATTGAGTAAATTCACATTAACCAGCTCTCTGCTAAGAATCCCAGTGTTATAGCAATTTCTGTGCCACAAACCGCTGTCTGATTCTGATGTCCATTGTGCCACGGGAAAAATCCAGCCTCACCGCCCGATTTCCTGCCCGCCGCACCTTTAATTTAATTCTCCAGTGGCAACATCGTATAGCCCATAAACGAAAAACGCCACGTCTGAGCGCGGCGTTCCCCGAGTTTTCTTCTTTTTCCGGCTTCTGCGGTGAATTCGCACAAAAACAGGCCAAAAAAAGAGAGGGTTGATCGCTCAACCCTCTTTTTTTCCAGCAGACCAGCCGACTTACGAACGCTTCATCATGTCAAAGAATTCGTCGTTGGTTTTGGTCATCGCCAGCTTGTTGATGAGGAATTCCATCGCATCGATCTCACCCATTGGATGGATGATTTTGCGCAGGATCCACATCTTCTGCAGCTCTTCAGAGCTGGTAAGCAGCTCTTCTTTACGCGTACCGGAACGGTTGTAATCGATAGCAGGGAACACGCGCTTCTCGGCGATTTTACGCGCCAGATGCAGTTCCATGTTGCCCGTACCCTTAAATTCTTCGTAGATGACTTCATCCATCTTCGAACCGGTATCAACCAGCGCGGTAGCGATGATGGTCAGGCTGCCGCCCTCTTCCACGTTACGCGCGGCGCCGAAGAAGCGTTTTGGACGGTGCAGGGCGTTGGCATCCACACCACCGGTCAGCACTTTACCGGAAGCCGGCACCACGGTGTTGTAGGCGCGAGCCAGACGCGTGATGGAGTCGAGCAGGATGATAACGTCCTTTTTATGCTCGACCAGACGCTTGGCCTTCTCGATAACCATTTCAGCGACCTGCACGTGGCGGGAAGCTGGCTCATCGAAGGTAGAGGCGATCACTTCGCCCTTCACCAGACGCTGCATCTCGGTTACTTCTTCCGGACGTTCGTCAATCAGCAGCACCATCAGCACGCAGTCAGGATGGTTATAGGCGATGCTCTGCGCGATGTTCTGCAGCAGCATGGTTTTACCCGCTTTTGGCGGCGCCACGATCAGACCACGCTGGCCACGACCAATTGGCGAAGCCAAATCCAGTACGCGTGCGGTTAAGTCTTCGGTAGACCCGTTGCCGCGCTCCATGCGCAGACGCGAATTAGCGTGCAGCGGCGTTAAGTTTTCAAACAGGATTTTGTTACGGGCATTTTCCGGCTTGTCAAAGTTAACTTCATTAACCTTCAGCAGGGCAAAATAGCGCTCGCCTTCTTTCGGCGGACGGATCTTGCCGGAGATGGTGTCACCAGTGCGGAGGTTAAAGCGGCGAATTTGGCTGGGGGATACGTAGATGTCGTCAGGGCCGGCGAGGTAGGAGCTGTCTCCAGAGCGGAGGAAACCAAATCCATCCTGCAATATCTCCAGTACGCCGTCGCCGAAGATATCTTCGCCGCTTTTCGCGTGTTGTTTAAGGATGGCGAAGATAATGTCCTGTTTGCGCATGCGCGCCAGGTTTTCCAGCCCCATATTTTCGCCGAGTGTTATCAGGTCAGAAACCGGCGTATTTTTTAATTCGGTAAGATTCATAATGGTGGGTTCTTAAACTCGGGGTAAATCTCGAAATGTTTGTCGTCAATGGTATGGCGAAAAATCCATGCCTGTTAATGGCTGTCTTGTCAGACTCCCGATCATCGCGTGCAGGAATACGCGGATCCGATACGGGGAGACGGTAAGGACAAGGTGCCGGAAATTCTGGATACTAACCGTCAGATTGCTGAACATTTGTTACATTCAGAGGAAAACAGTGTTCAACAAGGAGTAAATATTAGATTCAAACTACAGGTAAGTGCGTAATGCAGTAAAAGTAAGTTAGCACGCTCTATGGCAAACGTCTAGCGATGAGCTAAAAATATGAACGAGGCAAAAAGAAAACCGAAGCGGGAAGCAGACTCGCGCCTGCGGTGAGCGCATATGGCCCACCGCAGCAGCAGAGCTGGTTAGCCCAGGTTCGCGTTCAGGAACTCTTTCAGCTGTCCTTTAGAAAGTGCGCCCACTTTCGTTGCCGCGACTTCGCCGTCTTTAAACAGCAGCAAAGTAGGAATACCGCGGATCCCGTATTTTGGCGCGGTGCCTGGGTTTTCGTCGATATTCAGTTTGGCGATAGTCAGTTTGCCGTCGTATTCTTCGGCGACTTCGTCAAGGATCGGGGCGATCATTTTGCACGGACCGCACCATTCTGCCCAGAAGTCGACCAGCGTCAAGCCTTCTGCTTTCAGGACGTCGGTTTCAAAGCTGTCATCGGTCAGGTGGACAATTTTATCGCTGCTCATGTCTTACTCCAAAAGATTATGCCTGGCTGCCTGGCGTAAAATCTGCCAACTTAGGTTGACTTTATTTCACCGGATACGCTTTCGTAAAGCAATAGTAAGCTGATATTCTACCACACTATGAGCAAAACACACTTAACCGAACAGAAGTTTTCCGACTTCGCCCTGCACCCTCAGGTCATTGAAGCCCTTGAAAATAAAGGCTTTCATAACTGCACGCCTATTCAGGCGCTGGCATTGCCTTTCACCCTTAACGGGCGTGATGTAGCGGGACAGGCGCAAACCGGTACCGGGAAAACGATGGCGTTTTTAACGTCAACGTTCCATCATCTTCTTTCTCACCCCGCGCCGGAAGGCCGTCAGGTCAATCAGCCGCGCGCGCTGATCCTGGCGCCAACCCGCGAACTGGCCGTGCAAATCCACGCCGATGCGGAACCGCTGGCGCAGGTGACCGGCCTGAAGCTGGGGCTGGCCTACGGCGGCGACGGCTACGATAAGCAGCTGAAAGTGCTGGAGAGCGGCGTCGATATTCTGATCGGCACCACCGGCAGGCTGATCGATTACGCTAAACAGAACCACGTGAATCTGGGCGCGATCCAGGTCGTGGTGCTGGATGAAGCCGACCGGATGTTCGATCTGGGCTTTATCAAAGATATCCGCTGGCTGTTCCGTCGGATGCCTGCGGCGAACCAGCGTCTGAATATGCTCTTCTCCGCTACCCTTTCCTTCCGCGTGCGCGAGCTGGCGTTCGAAAACATGAACAATGCCGAATATGTGGAAGTCGAGCCGGAGCAGAAAACCGGGCATCGCATTAAGGAAGAACTTTTTTATCCTTCTAATGAAGAAAAAATGCGTCTTCTGCAAACCCTGCTGGAAGAAGAGTGGCCGGATCGCGCCATTATCTTTGCCAACACCAAACACCGTTGTGAAGATATCTGGGGTCACCTGGCCGCGGACGGCCATCGCGTTGGCCTGCTGACCGGCGACGTGGCGCAGAAAAAACGCCTGCGTATCCTGGACGACTTTACCAAAGGCGACGTGGATATCCTGGTGGCCACTGACGTGGCGGCGCGCGGCCTGCATATTCCTGCGGTGACGCACGTCTTTAACTACGATTTGCCTGACGATCGCGAAGACTACGTGCATCGCATCGGCCGTACCGGCCGCGCGGGTGCCAACGGGCACTCAATCAGCCTGGCCTGTGAAGAATATGCGCTGAACCTGCCGGCGATTGAAGAATATATCGGCCACAGCATCACCGTAAGCCGCTACAACAGCGATGCGCTGATGACCGATCTGCCGCCGCCGAAGCGCCTGACACGCAGCCGTTCCGGTACCGGCCCGCGTCGCAGTAGCGGCCCGCGCCGCAGCGGCCCGCCGCGCAATAATAACCGCAAACGTTCAGGTTAACGCCATGCCCAGCGCCTCATCGCTTTATGCTGCAATAGATTTAGGATCTAACAGCTTTCATATGCTGGTGGTGCGCGAGGTGGCGGGCAGTATCCAGACCGTTGCGCGTATCAAACGCAAAGTCCGCCTGGCGGCCGGTCTGGACAGCGACAGCCGCCTCTCTGACGAGGCAATGGCGCGCGGCTGGCAGTGCCTGGCGCTGTTTTCGGAACAGCTACAGGATATTCCCACGGACCAAATCCGCGTGGTCGCTACGGCGACGCTGCGGCTGGCCGCCAACGCAGAGGCTTTTCTTTCCAGGGCGCAGAACATTCTGGGCTGCGCCATCAATGTGATCAGCGGCGAGGAAGAAGCCTGTCTGATCTATCAGGGCGTGGCGCACACCACCGGCGGCTCCGATAAGCGGCTGGTGGTCGATATTGGCGGCGGCAGCACCGAGCTGGTTACCGGCAGCGGTGCACAGCCCGGCGCTCTGTTCAGCCTGTCGATGGGCTGCGTCACCTGGCTGGAGCGTTATTTCGGCGACCGCCACCTCGGTAAAGATAATTTTGCCGCGGCGGAACAGGCAGCAAGCGACATGATCCGACCGGTTGCCTCAAAACTGCGCGAGCAGGGCTGGGAAATTTGCGTCGGCGCCTCCGGCACCGTGCAGGCGCTACAGGAAATCATGATGGCGCAGGGCATGGACGAACGCATTACGCTTGCCAAGCTCCAGCAGCTGAAACAGCGCGCCATTCAGTGCGGCAAGCTGGAAGAGCTGGAAATCGAAGGACTGACGCTGGAGCGCGCGCTGGTTTTCCCCAGCGGCCTCTCTATTCTGATCGCCATCTTCACCGAGCTGAACATCAGCAGCATGACGCTGGCCGGTGGCGCGCTGCGCGAAGGGCTGGTATACGGAATGCTCGGGCTGCCGGTCGATCGGGATATCCGTAGCCGTACCCTGCATAACATTCAGCGTCGTTTCGTGATTGATGCCGAACAGGCGGAACGCGTGCGCGCCCTGGCGGAGAGCTTTGGCCGTCAGGTCAGCCACAGCTGGAAGCTGGATGAACGCTGTCGGGAGCTGCTCAACAGCGCCTGCCTGATCCATGAAATCGGCCTCAGCGTCGATTTTAAACAGGCGCCGCAGCACGCTGCCTATCTGGTTCGCCATCTC
This sequence comes from Erwinia artemisiae, assembly GCF_051400835.1. Taxonomy (NCBI): domain Bacteria; kingdom Pseudomonadati; phylum Pseudomonadota; class Gammaproteobacteria; order Enterobacterales; family Erwiniaceae; genus Erwinia; species Erwinia artemisiae. Next base: position 72,779 of record NZ_JBLFFM010000012.1, read on the forward strand.
GATCTGCCGGGCTTTACTCCGGCGCAGAAAAAGCTGCTGGCCACGCTGCTGCAAAACCAGGTCAACGGAATCGACCTGGCGCTGCTCAGCCAGCAAAACGCCGTACCGCCGCGCATGGCGGAAAGAATGTGCCGGCTGCTGCGGCTGGCGATTATTTTCGCCAGCCGTCGCCGTGACGATACGCTGCCTGCCGTGCGGCTCCATGCCGATGACGACGCGCTACAGCTGACGTTGCCGAACGGCTGGCTGGAAGCGCATCCGCTGCGGGCAGAACTGCTGGAGCAGGAAAGCCGCTGGCAGAGCTATGTGCACTGGCCGCTGACCGTCAGCTAAAGAATAAGGGGACAGCTTGCGTCCCCTTGCTTCACCCGCCAAAAGCCTATCCGGTGTTTTTTGCCTTATCCAGCATCGCCCGCAGTCCCGCTACGCGGCTTTGCCCGGTCTGCATCCGCTGTTCCGGGCTGACCACCTTGCGTTCCGTTTCCCAGTTGAGATCGTCCTGCGGCAGCTCCAGCAGAAAGCGGCTTGGCTCCGGACGGATCACTTCGCCATACTGACGGCGTTCGCGACACAGCGTAAAGGTCAGCTCTTTTTGCGCACGCGTGATGCCGACGTAGGCCAGCCGACGCTCCTCTTCCACATTGTTTTCATCAATGCTGCTCTGATGGGGCAACAGCCCTTCCTCCATGCCGACCAGATAAACATAGGGAAACTCCAGCCCTTTCGAAGCGTGCAGCGTCATCAGCTGTACCTGGTCCGCCTCTTCTTCGCTTTCGCCGCGCTCCATCATGTCGCGTAACGTAAAGCGGGTCACCACCTGCGTCAGCGTCATCGGCTCGTCGATATCGCTGCCTTCCAGCATTTCGGTCATCCACTGGAACAGCGTATTGACGTTTTTCATGCGCATTTCGGCGGCTTTTGGACTGGCGGAGGTTTCAAACAGCCAGCTTTCATAATCAATGCCGCGGATCAAATCCCGCACGGCGGCCACCGGCTCCCGCTCCGCCAGCTGCGCGACTTCCTGCAGCCAGAAAGTGAAGCGCTGTAGCGATTCCAGCCCGCGCCCGGCCAGCGTCTGGCCCAGCCCCATATCAAAACTGGCGGTGAACAGGCTTTTATTACGCTGCATCGCCCATTCGCCCAGCTTGCGCAGCGTGGTGGGGCCAATTTCACGCCGTGGCGTATTAACGATGCGCATAAAGGCGCTGTCGTCGTCAGGATTGGTCAACACGCGCAGATAGGCGAGCAGATCTTTGATTTCCGGCCGCGAAAAGAACGAGGTGCCGCCGGAGATGCGATAAGGAATGCGGTTCTGCATCAGCATTTTTTCAAAGACGCGCGACTGATGATTGCCGCGATAGAGAATGGCGTAATCTTTGTACTGCGTCCTGTTGATAAAATGGTGCGCTATCAGCTCGCCCGTCACGCGCTCGGCCTCGTGGTCCTCGTGATTGGCCGTCACCACTTTCAGCTCCGCGCCATAGCCCAGCTCTGAGAACAGGCGTTTTTCAAACACGTGCGGGTTATTGGCGATCAAAATATTGGCCGCTTTCAGGATACGTTCGGAGGAACGGTAGTTCTGCTCCAGCTTGATAACCTGTAACGCCGGAAAATCCTCTTTCAGCAGCACCAGGTTCTGCGGTCTTGCGCCTCGCCAGGAGTAGATTGACTGATCGTCGTCGCCCACCACCGTGAAACGCGCGCGCGCACCGACCAACAGCTTCACCAGCTCGTACTGGCTGGTGTTGGTATCCTGATACTCATCCACCAGCAGGTAGCGGATACGCTGCTGCCAGCGCTCGCGCACTTCCAGATTGCGCTGAAACAACAGCGTCGGCAGCAGGATCAGGTCATCAAAATCCAGCACGTTGCAGGCTTTCAGATGCCGATCGTAAAGGCTGTAACAGTGAGCAAAAATTTTGTCGCGCTCGGATTGCGCCGCCGCCGCCGCGCGCGCAGGATCCAGCAGATCGTTTTTCCAGTTCGAGATCGTAGAGATCAGCTGTTGCAGCAGATTTTTATCGTTTTCCAGCCACTCTTCGGTCAGCTCTTTCAGCAGCGCCAGCTGATCCTGATCGTCAAACAGTGAAAAGTTGGACTTCATGCCCAATGCGGCGTATTCGCGTTTGATAATTTCCAGACCCAGCGTATGGAAAGTGGAAATCATCAGGCCACGCGCCTCTTTGCGGCCCAGCGTTTGCGCCACGCGTTCTTTCATCTCGCGCGAGGCTTTATTGGTAAAGGTCACCGCCGCAATATGGCGAGCCTGATAGCCGCATTCGCGGATCAGATGGGCAATTTTGTTGGTGATCACGCGCGTTTTGCCCGAGCCGGCGCCGGCCAGCACCAGACAGGGCCCGGTGACGAATTCGACGGCGTGTTGCTGACCAGGATTAAGACGCATAGGGGTTTACTCGATGAAATGACAGAGGGAAAGAAATCACAGCGTGGTAGTATAGCCAGCAGCATCCATACGACTCAAGGTACGATCATGGCAAAAACCGCAGCAGCACTCCATATCCTTGTAAAGGAAGAGAAACTGGCTCAGGACCTTCTGGCACAGCTGGAACAGGGCGCAGATTTTGAAAAACTGGCGAAAAAGCACTCTATCTGTCCGTCAGGCAAAAAAGGCGGCCACTTAGGCGAGTTCAAACAGGGCGCGATGGTGCCGGCTTTCGATAAAGTGGTGTTCTCCTGCCCGCTTATCACGCCTTACGGCCCGCTGCACACGCAGTTCGGCTATCACATCATCAAGGTGCTGTACCGCAACTAAGCGGCCCTGCCTGTGCAACAGCTTCCGCTGGCCGTCGTGCTTGCGGAAGCTGTTTTTGCTTCCTCTTCCTTCCGCGTTCCCCTTCTTTCTCGCGCTTGCTTACCCTCGTGGCACTAATAGCGGCCAGCTCACGATAAACCAGGCCGGACTCACAGACTCCGTTGCGCCAGTCATGGCAGGATAAGCCGGATAATTAACTCATGGAGAGAGATATGCATTCGTTATTGCAGGCTTTAAAGACAAGGGAAGCTGTCTGGACGCAGTTTCGCCGCGATTTGCACCAGCATCCGGAAACGGGATTTGAAGAGCAGCGTACCAGCGAGCGAGTGGCGGCAAAGCTGCGGGAGTTTGGCTACAGCGTGCATCAGGGAATGGCAAAAACCGGCGTGGTCGCCACGTTAAAAGCAGGCAGCGGCACAAAAACGCTGGGGCTGCGCGCCGATATGGATGCCCTGCCGATGCAGGAAATCAGCGGCAAAAGCTGGTGCAGCAAAACCGCCGGAAAGTTTCACGGCTGCGGTCATGACGGCCATACCGCTATTCTGCTCTGCGCGGCGGAATATCTGGCCCGTCACCGAAACTTTAACGGTACACTCCGGCTGATTTTTCAGCCTGCGGAGGAGTTGTCCGGCGGGGGAAAAGCGATGCTTCGCGACGGCCTGCTGGAAAAATCCCCCTGCGATGCGCTGTTTGGCCTGCATAATATGCCTGGTCTGCCCTGCGGATCCTTCTACTTTAAAAAACATGCCGTGATGGCTTCTTCCGACAGGCTGAATATTATCGTTTCTGGCGCAGGCGCCCATGCCGCTATGCCGGAAAAAGGCGTGGATGCCACTCTGGTCGCCTGCCATATCGCTATAGCCCTCCAGACAATAGTTTCCCGGAACGTGTCGCCTTTCGCCCAGGCGGTGGTCACTATCGGCAGTATCCAGTCCGGCGAAGCGTTCAATATCATCAATGAAAAGGCGGTACTGAAGCTGAGCGTCAGAGCGCTCGATCCTCAGGTGCGCCAGCTATTGCTGCAACGTATTCAGGATATTGCCCGTTTGCAGGCGGAAAGTTTTAACGCCAGCGCGGAGGTGGTGCACGTCAGCGGCAGCCCGGTATTGATCAACAGCGAACAGGAAACCGATTTTGCTATCGGCGTGGCGCGTGAGCTGGTCGACGAGTCGCTGATTTGTACCGATATGCCGCCGCTAATGGGCAGCGAAGATTTTGCTTTTCTGCTGGAGGCCCATCCCCACGGCGCTTACCTGATGGTGGGCGCTGGCGATGGCCCGATGGTGCATAACCCCGGCTACGATTTTAATGACGACATTATCGTGACTGCCGCCGCATTCTGGTGTTTGCTGACGCAGCGCTATCTGCAATAACGGCAGCAGCCACCGGCGGGAGGATAAGATAAGGCGGTAAAAACGCCAAAGGCGCGGCAAATTACCACGCCTTTGGTTATCAGCAGCGCGGTTAGCCCGCTACCGCGATACGTTTCATATCGGTCATATAGCCACGCAGCTTGCGGCCAACGGATTCGATAGGATGGTTGCGGATAGCTTCGTTAACGTCACGCAGCTGCGCGTTATCCACCGTAGTCGTGGTTGCCGTCGCCTTGCCCAGATCGCCCGTTTGTAACGTGCTCATAAACTCTTTCAGCAACGGAACAGCCGCGTAAGAGAACAGATAGTTACCGTATTCGGCAGTGTCGGAGATCACCACGTTCATCTCGTACAGACGCTTACGAGCGATAGTGTTGGCGATCAGCGGCAGCTCGTGCAGCGATTCGTAGTAGGCAGACTCTTCGATAATGCCGGAAGCGACCATGGTTTCAAACGCCAGCTCAACGCCCGCTTTCACCATCGCAATCATCACCACGCCTTCGTCAAAATAATCCTGCTCGGCGATTTTACCTTCAAACTGCGGCGCGGTTTCAAAAGCGGTTTTACCGGTCTCTTCACGCCAGCCCAGCAGTTTTTTGTCGTCGTTGGCCCAGTCGGCCATCATGCCGGAAGAGAATTCGCCGGAGATGATGTCGTCCATGTGCTTCTGGAACAGCGGCGCCATAATGGTTTTCAGCTGTTCAGACAGCTCGAAAGCGCGCAGTTTAGCCGGGTTAGAGAGGCGATCCATCATCAGCGTGATGCCGCCCTGCTTCAGCGCTTCGGTCACGGTTTCCCAGCCGAACTGGATTAATTTTTCCGCGTAGGCCGGATCGGTGCCTTCCGCCACCAGCTTGTCGAAGCACAGCAGCGAACCAGCCTGTAACATGCCGCACAGGATGGTCTGCTCGCCCATCAGGTCGGACTTCACTTCCGCCACGAAGGACGATTCCAGCACGCCCGCGCGATGGCCGCCGGTTGCGGCTGCCCAGGCTTTGGCAATCGCCATGCCTTCGCCTTTTGGATCGTTTTCCGGGTGAACGGCGATGAGCGTAGGCACGCCGAAGCCACGCTTATACTCTTCACGCACTTCCGTACCCGGACATTTTGGCGCAACCATCACGACGGTAATGTCTTTACGGATCTGCTCGCCAACTTCTACGATATTAAAACCGTGCGAGTAGCCCAGCGCCGCGCCGTCTTTCATCAGCGGCTGTACGGCACGCACTACCGAGGTATGCTGTTTGTCCGGCGTCAGGTTTACCACCAGATCCGCCTGTGGGATCAGCTCTTCATAGGTGCCGACTTTAAAACCGTTTTCCGTCGCTTTACGCCAGGAAGCGCGTTTCTCCGCGATGGCTTCCGCGCGCAGCGCATAGGCGATATCCAGCCCGGAATCACGCATATTCAGGCCCTGGTTCAGACCCTGAGCACCACAGCCAACAATCACGACCTTTTTGCCTTTCAGGTAGCTTGCTTCGTCCGCAAATTCATCGCGCGCCATAAAGCGGCATTTACCTAATTGCGCCAGCTGATTGCGCAGGTTCAACGTGTTGAAATAGTTAGCCATGGGAACTCCTGAGGTTGTGTTCGTCTTTTATTTTATCGGTGATGCCGTATCACCCTCTTAATCCCCATCATATGACAGGAAATGTATTGCTTAAATTGATATATTAACAACGTCATATTGCAAATACTGCAACGCTAAAATGAGGCCGCAAGCGCATGGATTTACGCGATCTGAAACTCTTCCTGCATCTGGCCGAAAGCCGTCATTTTGGCCGCAGCGCGCGGGCGATGCACGTCAGCCCTTCTACGCTTTCCCGCCAGATCCAGCGGCTGGAGGAAGACCTGGGCCAGACGCTGTTTCTGCGCGACAACCGCACCGTTACGCTGACCGACGCCGGAGAACAGCTGCGCCAGTTTGCCCAGCAAACGCTGTTGCAATATCAGCAGCTGCGTCACGCCATTGGCCAGCACGGCCCGTCGCTGAGCGGCGAGCTGCGTCTGTTTTGCTCGGTAACGGCGGCCTATAGCCATCTGCCGCCGATCCTCGATCGCTTTCGCGCTGAACACCCGCTGGTGGAGATCAAACTGACCACCGGCGATCCTGCCGACGCAGTGGATAAGGTGCAGAGCGCCGAAGCCGATATCGCCATCGCCGGACGGCCGGAAACGCTGCCCGCCAGCATTGGCTTTACGACCTTAGGCCCGATCCCGCTGGTGCTGATCGCGCCCGCGCTGCCTTGTCCGGTTCGTAGCCAGGCCAGCCAGCCGGAACCGGACTGGCCGCAGATCCCGTTTATCCTGCCCGACCAGGGGCCAACCCGACAGCGTATCGATCTCTGGTTCCGTCGCCGCCGCATCGCCAGTCCGTTGATTTACGCCACCGTGGCGGGGCATGAGGCTATCGTCTCGATGGTGGCGCTGGGCTGCGGCGTGGCGCTGATCCCGGACGTGGTGCTGGAGAACAGCCCGGAGCCGATCCGTAACCGTATTCTGGAACTGGAAAATATTGATATTGTCGCGCCGCTGGAGCTGGGCGTCTGCGTACAGAAAAAGCGGCTCAACGAGCCGCTGATTGATGCGTTCTGGAGCCTGCTTTAGCCCGCCAGGAAGAAGCTGAAGGCCGGGTTATGGGTTTCGTCATGACAATCATAGCCCAGAGCCGCCAGATGTTCTTCAAACTGCGGTTCGTTCTCGCCCAGCTCGAATCCCGCCAGCACGCGTCCATAGTCCGTACCGTGGCTGCGATAGTGAAACAGCGAAATATTCCAGTGGGTGCCCAGGGTCTGCAAAAAGCGCAGCAGCGCGCCGGGCGCTTCCGGGAACTCAAAGCTGTAAAGCCGTTCTTTAAGCGGCTTTGACGGGCGACCGCCGACCATATAGCGCACGTGCAGCTTCGCCATTTCATCGTCGGAGAGATCCACCACCTTATAACCGCCTTCGTTCAGCAGCTGCAGGATTTCATGTCGCTCTTCCAGACCGCGCGTCAGCCGCACGCCGACAAAAATGCAGGCGTTGTCCGGGTCCGCGAAGCGGTAGTTAAACTCGGTAACGGCGCGTCCGCCCAGCAGCTGGCAGAACTTCAAAAAACTGCCCTTTTGCTCGGGGATCGTAACCGCCAGCAGCGCCTCACGCTGTTCCCCCAGCTCGCAGCGTTCGGAAACGTAGCGCAGGCCGTGAAAATTGACGTTGGCGCCGGAAAGAACATGCGCCAGCCGCTCGCCTTTGATCTGATGCTGCTGGATATATTTTTTCATGCCCGCCAGCGCCAGCGCGCCGGAAGGCTCCGCGACGGCACGCACGTCTTCAAACAGATCCTTCATCGCCGCGCAGATAGCATCGCTGTCCACGGTGATAATGTCGTCAAGATATTCCTGGCACAGCCGGAAGGTTTCGCTGCCGATCCGCTTCACCGCCACGCCTTCGGCAAACAGCCCGACGCGCGGCAGATCGACCGGCTCGCCCGCTTCCAGCGCCGCTTTCAGACAGGCGGAGTCTTCCGCTTCCACCGCAATGACCTTGATCTGCGGCATCAGCTGTTTGATCAGCACCGCCACCCCAGCCGCCAGGCCGCCGCCGCCAACGGGCACAAAAATACGGTCGAGATGCGCATCCTGTTGCAGCAGCTCCATCGCCAGCGTGCCCTGTCCGGCAATCACCATCGGATGGTCGAACGGCGGCACAAAGGTGTAGCCCTTTTGTGCCGCCAGCTCCAGCGCCTTCGCTTTCGCTTCGTCAAAATTCGCGCCAAACAGGTAAGCCTCACCGCCAAACGCCCGCACGGCCTCTACTTTGATATCAGCCGTCGCTACCGGCATGACGATCAGAGATTTAATCCCCAACCGGGTCGCCGATAGCGCTACGCCCTGGGCATGATTGCCCGCCGAAGCGGTCACCACGCCGCTGGCCTTTTGCTCCTCGTTAAGCGAAGCGATCATCGCGTAGGCGCCGCGCACTTTGAAGCTGTGCACCGGCTGACGATCTTCGCGTTTAACCAGTACCGTATTACCAAGACGAGAGGAGATTTTCTCCATCTTTTGTAGGGGCGTGACCTGCGCAACTTCGTAAACCGGCGCACGGAGTACCGCTCGCAGATACTCCGCGCCGCAAGGCTCGGCGGATAACGGTTGAGACTCAGCCATGTTTTAGCCTCCCAGCTTGCTTTTGTCGCGTACTGCGCCTTTGTCCGCACTGGTCGCCAGTAAAGCGTAGGCGCGCAGAGCAAAGGAAACCTGACGTTCGCGGTTATGAGGCGTATAGGCCGCGTCGCCGCGCGCCTCTTCCTCTTCACGACGCGCGTGCAGTTCGTTGTCCGGCACATCCAGTTTGATGCCGCGATTCGGAATATCGATATCAATCATGTCGCCGTCTTTCACCAGCGCGATGGTGCCGCCGCTGGCTGCTTCCGGCGAAGCGTGACCGATAGAAAGCCCTGAGGTGCCGCCAGAGAAACGGCCATCGGTGATCAGCGCGCAGCTTTTGCCCAGCCCCATCGATTTCAGGTAGGTGGTCGGATAAAGCATTTCCTGCATTCCCGGCCCGCCTTTCGGCCCTTCGTAGCGGATCACCACCACGTCGCCCGCCACGACTTTGCCGCCGAGGATGGCCGCTACCGCATCGTCCTGACTTTCGTAGACTTTGGCCGGGCCGCGGAAGGTGTGGCTCTCTTTTTCTACGCCAGCGGTTTTCACGATACAGCCATCTTCTGCCAGATTGCCATACAGCACGGCAAGGCCGCCGTCCTGGCTGAAGGCATGTTCACGGGAGCGGATGCAGCCTTCCTGACGGTCATCGTCCAGCGTTTCCCAGCGCGTATCCTGTGAGAACGCCTGGGTGGTGCGGATCCCGGCCGGGCCGGCGCGGAACATTTTTTTCACCGCCTCGTCTTTGGTCAGCATGATGTCGTACTGTTGCAGCGTTTCCTGCAGGCTCAGGCCCAGCACGTTGCGCACGCTGTTATCCATCAGGCCCGCCCGATCCAGCTCGCCCAGAATGCCGATGACGCCACCAGCGCGGTGTACGTCTTCCATATGGTATTTCGGGGTGCTTGGTGCAACCTTACAGAGATGCGGCACCTTGCGGGAAAGCCGATCGATATCGGAGATATTAAAATCGATTTCGCCTTCCTGCGCGGCGGCCAGCAGGTGCAGAACGGTATTGGTCGAGCCGCCCATCGCGATATCCAGCGTCATCGCGTTTTCAAAGGCGGCCTTGCTGGCGATATTACGCGGCAGCACGCTTTCGTCATCCTGCTCGTAGTAGCGTTTCGCCAGGCCAACGATGCGTTCGCCTGCCTTCAGGAACAGCGCCTTACGATCGGCATGGGTTGCCAGCAGCGAGCCGTTGCCCGGCTGCGACAGGCCCAGCGCCTCCGTCAGACAGTTCATTGAGTTAGCGGTAAACATGCCGGAGCAGGAACCGCAGGTCGGACAGGCTGACCGTTCGATTTTATCGCTGTCTTCGTCGCTGACGTTCGGGTTAGCGCCCTGGATCATCGCATCAACCAGATCCAGCTTGATGATCTTATCGGAAAGTTTGGTTTTCCCGGCTTCCATCGGGCCGCCGGAAACAAAGATCACCGGAATATTCAGGCGCAGGGAAGCCATCAGCATTCCCGGCGTGATTTTGTCGCAGTTAGAGATACAGACCATGGCGTCCGCGCAGTGGGCGTTGACCATGTATTCGACCGAGTCGGCGATCAGCTCGCGCGAAGGCAGAGAGTAAAGCATACCGCCGTGCCCCATCGCGATGCCATCATCGACAGCGATAGTGTTGAACTCTTTGGCGACGCCGCCGGAAGCTTCAATCTGTTCGGCAACCAGTTTGCCCAGGTCGCGTAAATGTACGTGCCCCGGTACGAACTGCGTAAAGGAGTTGACCACGGCAATGATAGGCTTGCCAAAATCGTCGTCGGTCATACCCGTGGCGCGCCACAGCGCGCGGGCACCGGCCATATTACGGCCATGAGTGGTGGTGGCGGAACGGTACTTAGGCATGCTCATACTCCAGAATCAGATGATACACGGGCGTCAAACGACGCCCGTAAAATGTCATTGTTGTGGGTTGACCGGATCCAGCCAGCCCCACTTGTCTTCGGTTTCGCCGGTAAACAGCCCAAAGAAAGCGGACTGGATGCGGGTGGTGATCGGGCCGCGTTTGCCTTCGCCAACCTGAATGCCGTCCACGCTGCGTACCGGAGTGATTTCCGCCGCCGTACCGGACATAAAGATTTCGTCGGCCAGATAGAGCGATTCGCGGGAAAGCACCTGCTCGCGTACCTCAATGCCCATCTCTTTCGCCAGTTTGATGATGGCGTCGCGCGTAATGCCCGGCAGCGCGGAGGAGGTAAACGGCGGCGTAAACAGGATGCCGTCTTTCACTTCAAACAGGTTCTCGCCGGCGCCTTCAGAGATATAGCCCTGGGTATCCAGCGCGATGCCTTCCTGATAGCCGTGACGGCGCGCTTCACTGCCCACCAGCAGAGAGGAAAGGTAGTTGCCGCCCGCTTTCGCTGCGGTTGGCAGCGTGTTTGGCGCCACGCGGTTCCAGGAGGAAACCATCGCATCAATACCCTGCTCCAGCGCTTCCGGGCCCAGGTAAGCGCCCCACGGGAAGGCGGCAATGATCACATCGGTGCTGTAGCCGTCCGGCGGGTTCACGCCCAGGCCCACGTCGCCGACGAAAACCAGCGGGCGAATATAAGCGCTGGTCAGCTTGTTGACGCGCAGCACTTCGCGGCAGGCTTCCATGAGCTCATCAACGCTCTGGCTGACCGGAAAGCGATAGATCTTTGCAGAGTCGTGCAGACGCTGCATATGTTCACGATGGCGGAAGACTACCGGGCCTTTGTGCGAGTCATAGCAGCGGACGCCTTCAAATACGGAGGTGCCGTAGTGCAGCGCGTGGGACATGACGCTAACTTTCGCCTCTTCCCACTTCACCATCTCGCCATTGAACCAGATAAAGTCAGCTTTCTTCGTCATTCTTCTTTCCTTTTCGCGCTCAGGCGCGGATTTGTTGTGTTGTCTGGTGTTGGATGTGAACGGTGGCAACATCCATCAACTTGCTTAACTGTGTTGACAGTAAATCGACCGGGCGCTGGCTGGCAACGGTCATGGCAATATTTATGCTGTCGCTATTTTCGCCGGAAGACATATTCATTGCGCAAACCTGAAAGCCGCGATGGCGAACAACGCGCAGGATGCGTTCCAGGATTTCAGGGCGCAGGCGCGCCTCTATGGATAACTGATGCTGCATCATGAGGTTTTCTCCATCATATTTTCGTTGCTGGCACCCGGCGGCACCAGCGGCCAGACGTTTTCAAGTTCATCAATGGCGACATGCAGCATGTAAGGCCCTTCGCTGTTCAGCAAAGCGTCTACCGCGGCAGCCACCTGGTCTTTACGGGTAATGCGCTGGCCGGGAATGTCGAAAGCGCGGGCCAGCATCAGGAAATCGGGGTTGTCGGAGAGATTGGTTTCGCTGTAGCGCTCCGAGAAAAACAGCTGCTGCCACTGGCGCACCATGCCCAGACGCTGGTTATCCAGCAAAACGATTTTTACCGGCAGCTGCTTGCGCTTGATGGTGCCCAGCTCCTGTACATTCATCATAAAAGAGCCGTCGCCCGACACGCAGATCACGGTATCTTCCGGTCGGGCGACCTGCGCGCCCACGGCGGCCGGCAGTCCGAAGCCCATCGTGCCGAGACCGCTGGAAGTAATAAAATCTTCCGGCTGGTTAAAGCTCATATGCTGCGCTGTCCACATCTGGTGCTGGCCGACATCGGTGGTAACAACCGCGCTTGCCGGTTTACGATCGGAGAGCTGTTTCAGAAACAGCGGCGCATAGATAGCCTGGCCCGGATGATCGTAACGCCAGCCGTGATCGGCCTTCAGCGCCTGCACGTGCTCGCGCCATGCGCTGATTTCCGTCGGATGATATAAGTCCGGCAGCAGCTTATTGAGGTCGCCTCGCAATCCCACATGCGCCTGGCGCAATTTGTTCAGCTCGGCGGGATCGATATCCATATGGATAACGCTGGCATGAGGAGCAAACGTATCCAGCTTGCCGGTTACGCGATCGTCAAAACGGGCGCCGACGGCAATCAGCAGGTCACATTGCTGGACGGCAAAGTTGGCGGCCTTGGTGCCGTGCATACCCAACATTCCCAGATAACAGGCATCCTGAGGATCCGGCGCGCCCAGGCCTTTCAGCGTGGCGACGGTAGGAATGCCCGTTTCGTGAGCGAACGCACGCAGGGCCTCTACGGCACCGGCCATGCCAACACCGCCGCCCACGTACAAAACCGGTTTCTTAGCCTGAGCCAGCATGGCGCGCGCCTGCGCCAACGCCTGATGAGGATGCGCCGCTTCGTCTTCAACCGCCGCCAGATGGGCTGTCAGCTCGCCGCTGGCTAACTGGATATCTTTAGGGATATCGATCAGCACAGGGCCGGGGCGACCGGAGCGGGCGATGGCGAAAGCTTCGGCCATGATTTCCGGCAGCTCTTCCAGCGAGCCGACCAGGAAGCTGTGTTTGGTACAGGCCAACGACAGGCCGAGCACGTCAATTTCCTGAAAAGCGTCGGTGCCGATCAGGCCGCCGGCAACCTGGCCGGTAATCGCCACCACCGGCACGGAATCCATCATTGCATCAGCCAGCCCGGTGATAAGGTTGGTCGCGCCGGGGCCGGACGTGGCGATGCAAACGCCGACTTTTCCGGTAGAACGGGCATAACCGATGGCGGCCATGGCAGCACCCTGCTCATGTCGGCACAGTAGATGTTCGACGCCGCCATCATAGAGCGCATCATAGACGGGCATAATCGCACCACCCGGATAGCCGAAAACAGTCTCGACTCCCTGCCCACGCAACGCCTGAACCACCCACTGAGCACCATTCATAGTTATTTCCCCGCCTCTCGCTGGGAACAACAGCATTTTATTCTACTGTTCATCTTCTGTTCCTCTGTCGTTGATAGCCTGTCAGCCCTGCCAAAAAAAAACCCCCGGACCTTTCGGTGCGGGGGTTCTTCTGAATTCAGGCTTGATTTTTAAGCCTTTCTTCCTCCGAGCGTAGCCCCGCACGGCGTGATAATAATCACGACGACGTTGATAATGACAAGGCTTAGGACTCGTAGAAGGGCTTTCATTTAGATTCGATAAATTCACTTGTTCGAAGTAATGCCTACAGAGTTATCACAGTTAGCGCGATGCATTCAACTTTTTTCATCACTTTATTTTATGATGGCCGCCGCGATTAATAAAAAACCAACCGTTAATCAAGGAATAAGCTAAATCCTGAAAATTATTCATTACGTACCAGACGCAATGGCTTTGCCCTGTTTTTATGGGTCGCGTCGAATTTTTATAAAGGCTCCGGGAAGCGATATTTTTTGCGAGCCGCTTCGATAAGCGGAATATCGGCTCTCGTCACCCGTCAGGAAGCAGGACAGAATACGACCATAAGGAGTTTTTATGTCGCTATCTGTTACCTATACGCGTGCGGCTATCGGCGTGGAAGCGCCTCTGGTAACCGTTGAAGTGCATTTAAGTAATGGCCTGCCTGCTCTGACGCTGGTCGGCCTGCCGGAAACCACGGTTAAGGAAGCGCGTGAACGTGTCCGGAGCGCGCTGATAAACTGCGGCTTCACCTTTCCCGCGCGACGCATTACCGTGAATCTTGCGCCAGCCGATCTGCCCAAAGAAGGCGGCCGATACGATCTCCCTATCGCCATAGCGATTTTGGCGGCCTCAGAGCAAATTTGCGGAGAAAAACTGGGGCAGTATGAGTTACTGGGAGAATTAGCATTGACGGGTGCTCTGCGAGGCGTACAGGCTGCTATTCCTGCTGCCATGGCGGCGGCAGAGGCGAAGCGGACGCTGATCCTCTCCACGGACAACGGTCATGAGGCCAGCCTTGTAAAACATGCGCATAGCCGTCTTGCGAATAGCCTGCTTGACGTATGCGCTTATTTAAATGGACAGGCGGATCTCCAGCAGGCCAGCTATGCTCCCACCGACATCATTATGCCCGCCGAGGATTTAAGCGAGGTCATCGGCCAGCAGCAGGCTAAAAGAGCGCTGGAGATCGCCGCTGCCGGTGGTCATAACCTGCTGCTGATTGGCCCGCCCGGCACGGGCAAGACGATGCTGGCGACCCGTCTTGCAGGTTTGCTGCCGCCGCTGAGCGATCGGGAAGCGCTGGAGAGCGCCGCTATCGCCAGCGTGGCGGGTTCGTCGCTGGCTGACCACCCATGGCGTCAGCGACCTTTCCGGGCGCCGCATCATACCTCTTCGCGCTATGCGCTGGTTGGCGGCGGCACCTTGCCTAAACCCGGTGAGATCTCCCTGGCGCATAACGGCGTACTGTTTCTTGATGAACTGCCGGAGTTTGAACGCAGGACGCTGGATGCCCTGCGAGAGCCTGTCGAGTCGGGAAGTATTTCCCTGTCGCGCGCTAAAGCAAAGGTCATCTATCCGGCACGATTTCAGCTGGTGGCTGCCATGAATCCCAGCCCTACCGGTCAGCATGGCGTAAAGCACAACCGCAGCACCCCTCAACAGACGCTGCGCTATCTCAGCCGTCTTTCCGGTCCGTTCCTCGATCGTTTCGACCTCTCGCTGGAAGTCCCCCTCCTGCCGCCCGGCACATTAAGCCAGGCTTCCGTCAGCGAATCCAGCGCAACGGTGCGTCAGCGGGTTCTGGCCGCCAGAAACGTTCAGCTAACGCGGGCCAGAGCGATTAACGGGAAGTTAACGCCAGGCGATATACGGCGATTTTGTGAAATAAGCAAAGAGGATGCGAGCTGGCTGGAAGAGGTGCTTAATCAGCTGGGACTTTCCGTTCGCGCCTGGCAGCGCATTTTGAAAGTAGCCCGAACCATTGCTGATTTAGCGGAAAAAGAGAGTATTAAACGGGAGCATTTACTTGAAGCATTAAGCTATCGGGCAATGGACAGATTGCTGGTTCATCTGCTTAACAGTCTGGAATAGGTTTTTATCTTGCAAAAAAGCGTTTATCGCTGACAATAAAGGGGCCGAAGCCCCTTTATCATTAATCATCGCTGTCCGAATAGTCTTCCACGCCTTCCATCTGCGGCTTGCCGCCGGAAAGCGTATGAAAACGCTTTGGACGTTTGATACGCGTCATATACTTTGACCATACCCGTTCTGCTTCGGACTGAGGTTCGCGTACACCACGGCATACCTCAATAAACAGACGCTCTTCTTCCGTTGCGGGTTCACGCTTTGCCAAATCCAGCTCGTTAAAAGCGTAACCATAACGCTCAAGAAGTTGAGCTTCTTTGATAGTGAAATCACCGTGGCGCGAGAAACCGCGTGGGTAATGTTTGTTATCGAAAAAACGATTCGTTGTTGCGAAGCTTTCCGCCATTTTACACGCTCCTAACTCTTTTATGGCCGTGCTATTTATGGCGCGGAGTATTAGATACGCTTGACAGAGTGTAAAACAAAACATTTAAATCATGACGACAAATGATTTTCAGGAGACGGATGTGGATACGGAATTATTAAAGACCTTTCTTGAAGTGAGCAGAACCCGCCACTTTGGACGTGCCGCTGAAGCGCTCTATCTCACGCAATCTGCCGTAAGTTTTCGCATCAGGCAGCTGGAAAATCAGCTGGGCGTTAACCTTTTTACGCGTCACCGTAACAATATCCGTCTGACGTCAGCGGGCGAAAGGCTGCTTCCTTATGCCGAAAGCCTGATGAGCACCTGGATGATGGCCAAAAAAGAGGTCGCGCATACCCAGCAGCATCATGAACTTTCTATCGGTGCCAGCGCTTCTCTTTGGGAAGCTTATCTGACGCCCTGGCTACAAACGCTGTATGAAAATCGGGAAGATTTGCACCTGGAGGCAAGAGTGGCTCAGCGTCATTTGCTGGTTAAACAGCTGCATGAGCGCCAGTTGGATCTGCTAATCACTACGGAAGCGCCTAAAATGGACGAACTGACCAGCCAGCAGATCGGTCATATTTCGCTAACGCTTTATCGATCGCGGCAATCGGAGAAGCGTGAAAAGTATGATTACATCAAGCTGGAATGGGGCGCTGATTTTCATCAGCATGAAAGCTATCTGGCGGGCGCGGACGATGTCCCCGTGCTGACAACAACTTCAGCCCATCTGACGCGTCAGCTACTGCATACCACCGGTGCCTGTGCTTTCTTACCGGATATCTGGCACAGCGAGTATCCCGATTTATCCGTTATCCCGGATACGCCCGTCGCCGTACGCCCGCTTTACGCCGTCTGGCTGCAAAACAGCGATCAGCAGTCACACATCAGACAGTTGCTCAAGTTTCCGGTTAATACGCCTTAGTTTAAGTTTCCGGTCATACGCCCTGATTTAAGTTTCCGGTCATATGCCCTTATTTCAGGGCCTTCAGGACAGAATGGTCAGCTGCTGGCCATTTCCTGACTTTAATATCAAGAGGTAAGGTCGTTTGATATGCAGGGATAAAGGTTAGAATCCGGTGAGAAACAGTACAGACAAGCAGGACAGGCAGGACAGGCAGAACAAGCAGAACAAGCAGAACAAGCAGAACAAGCAGAACAAGCAGAACAAGCAGAACAAGCAGAACAAGCAGAACAAGCAGAACA
>NZ_JBLFFM010000012.1:89561-90025 GCF_051400835.1 Erwinia artemisiae
GAACAAGCAGAACAAGCAGAACAAGCAGAACAAGCAGAACAAGCAGAACAAGCAGAACAAGCAGAACAAGCAGAACAGAATAGCCGTTTTTCAGACAAAAAAAATCCTTTGCCGGAGCAAAGGATTATTTTTAAATGGCAGGGGCGGAGAGACTCGAACTCCCAACACCCGGTTTTGGAGACCGGTGCTCTACCAATTGAACTACGCCCCTAAAAGGGTGGCGGAACGGACGGGGCTCGAACCCGCGACCCCCTGCGTGACAGGCAGGTATTCTAACCAACTGAACTACCGCTCCACCGATTCTGTACTGAACTCAGAATGTTGCCTCTGATATCAGGTATTTCGCCTTTTCCGCGTCACGGGAAAAGTCATGACCATAAATGGTCTAATTTGATGCCTGGCAGTTCCCTACTCTCGCATGGGGAGGCCCCACACTACCATCGGCGCTACGGCGTTTCACTTCT
>NZ_JBLFFM010000013.1:0-89013 GCF_051400835.1 Erwinia artemisiae
TCCTCCTTCAGAGTCAACCTCTTTTTCAGAAGTTTTTCTCCGGCGATTCAGCTTCCTGAACCTCCTGAGCCGCTGGCCTGTAAGCCGTTGTGCCGTCTCAGTGGTTGCGCATTATAGGGAGGCGCCGCGGAAAGGCAAGCGTAAAAATGAACTTTTTTATCGTTCGCTCTATTTTTGCTCGCAACGCTGCTTTTTAGCGCTTTTTGATGCGCGAAGGCAGGTCAGCAAGGCTATCTATCACCCAATCTGCTGCATTTTCGCCCTCTTCCGTTACCGGCTTGCCGCTGCGCACTAATACCTTTGTGCCTACACCTGCCGCTTTACCTGCCAGCAGGTCATCAATTTTGTCGCCTACTATATAAGAAGCCGCCATATCGATATTCAGCTCTTTTTGGGCAGAGAGCAGCATGCCCGGCTGCGGCTTACGGCAGTCGCATTCCTGACGATACTCTTCCACTACGCCTTCCGGATGGTGAGGACAATAATAGATGCCGTCCAGGTCGACTTCGCGATCGGCCAGCGACCAGTCCATCCACTCCGTTAACTGCATAAAGGTATCTTCCGTAAAGAGGCCGCGAGCGATACCAGATTGGTTGGTGACCACCACCAGCGCGAAACCCATTTTTTTCAGTTCCTGCATCGCTTCGATAACACCGTCGATAAACTGAAAGTTGTCGATCTCATGGACATAGCCGCGATCGATATTCATGGTACCGTCACGGTCGAGAAATATTGCGGGGACTTTGTTCGTCACGTGGAAACTCCTGCTACTAATGTTAAGACAGAGTATCGCACGTTTGTATCCGCAGAGAGAATGCCCCTTAAGCGCGCATTGATTGATTCAGACGTCTGGATGCCTTACCATCCACTCGCAGCTCTCTGCAGGAAAGTGCAGACGAATATTTGCCACGGCCCACTCTATTACGATAATAAAATGATAAAACTTCAAAATATCAGCAAAGTGTTCCGACAGGGCACCCGCACTATTACCGCGCTGACGGATGTCAGCCTGGAAGTGCCCGCCGGACAAATTTATGGCGTAATCGGCTCGTCCGGCGCCGGGAAAAGCACGCTTATCCGCTGCGTGAATCTGCTTGAGCGTCCTACCTCAGGCACCGTGTTAGTGGATAGCCAGGATTTAACCGCCTTTTCAGAAAGCCAGCTGACCCAGGCGCGCCGCCAAATCGGTATGATCTTCCAGCACTTTAACCTGCTGAACTCCCGTACCGTTGCGGGCAATGTCGCGCTGCCGCTGGAGCTGGGCAAGCTTTCCCGCAGCGAGATCGACTCGCGGGTTAACGAGCTGCTGGAACTGGTTGGTCTGGCGGATAAAAAGGACGCCTGGCCTGCCAATCTTTCCGGCGGACAAAAGCAGCGCGTCGCTATCGCCCGCGCGCTGGCCACCAATCCTAAAGTGCTGCTGTGCGACGAAGCCACCAGCGCCCTCGATCCGGCGACGACCAGAGCGATTCTGGAGCTGCTGAAAGATATCAACCGTCGCCTGGGGATCACTATCCTGCTAATCACCCATGAAATGGACGTGGTGAAACGCATCTGCGATCGCGTCGCCGTGATCAGCAACGGCAAGCTGATTGAACAGGACACGGTCAGCGAAGTCTTTTCTCATCCCAAGACGCCGCTGGCACAGCAGTTTATTCAGTCCACGCTGCATCTGGATATTCCGGAGGATTATGCCGCGCGGCTGTCGGCAACGGCGAAACCGGAAAGCGTCCCTTTATTACGTCTGGAATTTACCGGCAAGTCCGTAGATGCTCCGCTGCTGTCGGAAGCAGCCCGCCGTTTTAACGTTAACAACAATATTATCAGCGCGCAGATGGATTACGCGGGCGGCGTTAAGTTCGGCATTATGCTGACGGAAATGCACGGCGCAGCGGCTGATACGCAGACAGCAATCGCTTTTCTGCAGGAACACCATGTAAAGGTAGAGGTATTAGGTTATGTCTGAGGCAATGATTCTGCTGCTCTGCCGTGGCGTATGGGAAACGCTGGTCATGACTTTTGTTTCCGGTTTCTTTGGCTTCGTGCTCGGCCTGCCGCTTGGCGTGCTGCTGTACGTAACGCGTCCGGGCCAGATTATCGAAAACCGCGGGCTGTATCGCTTTTTATCCGCGCTGGTGAATATTTTCCGCGCCATTCCTTTTATTATCCTGCTGGTCTGGATGATCCCGTTTACCCGCATGATCGTCGGCACCTCGATTGGCTTACAGGCGGCTATCGTACCGTTAACCATCGGCGCCGCGCCTTTTATCGCGCGCATGGTAGAGAACACGCTGCTGGAGCTGCCGCATGGCCTGATTGAGGCCTCGCGGGCGATGGGCGCGACGCCGTTGCAGATCGTGAAAAAAGTGCTGCTGCCGGAAGCCCTTCCCGGCCTGATTAATGCGGCGACCATTACGCTTATTACCCTGGTCGGCTATTCGGCCATGGGCGGCGCCGTCGGCGCGGGCGGTCTGGGACAAATCGGTATTCAGTATGGTTATATCGGCTACAACGCCACCGTGATGAATACCGTATTGGTGCTGTTAGTGGTTCTGGTTTATTTGATTCAGTTCTGTGGCGACCGCATTGTTCGTGCTGTCACCCACAAGTAAATAACGCTTCTTACAGATTAAGGAAAGGATATGTTTAATTTTAAAACGATTGCCGCTGTGGGTGCGCTGATTGGTTCGCTGGCGCTGGTCGGGTGCGATCAGAAAGAGAAGGATCCTAACCATATTAAGGTCGGCGTGATTGTAGGTTCCGAGCAGCAGGTTGCCGAAGTCGCCAAAAAGGTCGCCAAAGATAAATATGGTCTGGATGTAGAGCTGGTCACCTTTAATGATTATGTCCTGCCGAACGAAGCGTTGAGCAAGGGCGATATCGACGTTAATGCTTTCCAGCACAAGCCTTATCTGGATCAGCAGATCAAAGATCGCAACTATAAGCTGGTGCCTGTTGGCAGCACCTTCGTTTATCCAATTGCGGGCTACTCGAAAAAGATCAAGTCGCTGGACGAGCTGCAGAATGGCGCGCAGGTTGCCATTCCGAACGATCCCACTAATCTTGGCCGCTCACTGCTGCTGCTGCAGAAAGTAGGTCTGATTAAGCTGAAAGACGGCATCGGCCTGCTGCCGACCGTGCTGGACGTGGTAGAAAACCCGAAAAACATTAAGCTGGTTGAGCTGGAAGCGCCGCAGCTGCCACGTTCACTGGACGATCAGCAAATTGCGCTGGCGGTGATCAACACTACCTATGCCAGCCAGATCAACCTGACGCCGGCCAAAGACGGCATCTTCGTTGAGGATAAAGATTCTCCTTACGTGAACCTGATCGTGGCGCGTGAAGATAACAAAGATGCTGAAAACGTGAAGAAATTCGTTGAAGCCTATCAGTCCGACGAAGTCAGCGAAGCGGCTAATAAGATTTTCAACGGCGGCGCGGTGAAAGGCTGGTAATTTCCTTTCAGTACCACACTATTCTGGCGGTCACCTGGCCGTCACCTCAGCAAAGCGGGCAATAGCCCGCTTTGTTCATTTATGCGCGCTTGTTATTTGCCGCCGGGCTTGCTTCAATAACGCCTCTTTTACCGACAATGAGGATGTTCCCATGCGTGTTGTACCGCTCTGTTTGTTAGCCCTTTCGCTGACAGGGTGTTCATTGCTGCATAAGCCTTATAAGCCCGTAGAGCCTTTTAAGCAGCCTGCACAAACTGAGCCAGTCAGGAGCAAACCCGCGCCGCGTCCCGCACCGGTAAAACTTTACAGCGACGCCAGCGATCTGGTCAGCAAGCCTTTCCGCGATCTGGGCGAAGTCTATGGCGAAGATTGCCAGAGCAGCAGACAAAGCTCGCCGCCGGCTATCGCCACCGCCCGTAAAAGAATGCAGATCCGCGCCTCCGCGATGAAAGCCAATGCGGTGCTGCTGCACAAGTGTGAAATCGTCACCAATTCCCAGGGCTGCTACCGCCAGGCGGTGTGCCAGGGTTCGGCCCTGAAAGTCAGCGGCCAATGAGTTTTACCTTCCAGCCAATTGGCACTATCCATTCGCCGTGGAAAGAGAAGTTCGCGGTTCCGCGTCAGCCAGGCCTGATCCAGGACGGCGGCGGCGAGCTGCGGCTGCTGTCGCCCTATAATCAGCCGGAAGCGGTGCGCGGGCTGGAAGCGTTCAGCCATCTGTGGCTGCTGTTTGTGTTTCACCAGACGATGGCAGGCGGCTGGCGACCCACCGTTCGCCCTCCCCGGCTGGGCGGCAATGCGCGCATGGGCGTCTTCGCCACCCGATCCACCTTTCGTCCCAACCCGATCGGCATGTCGCTGGTAGAGCTGAAGGGCATCCGGACGGGAAAAGGCGAAGTGGTGCTGGAACTGGGCAGTCTGGATCTGGTTGACGGCACGCCGATAGTGGATATCAAGCCCTACCTGCCTTTCGCCGAGTCGATCCCTGCCGCGCGCGCGGGTTTCGCGCAGGAGGCGCCGGAAGCCTCTATGCCGGTAGCGTTTTCGCCGCAGGCCGTCCAGCAGATTGCGCAGCACGGCGCGCGCTATCCGCATCTGCAACGTTTTATCGCCGAAGTGCTGGCCCAGGATCCGCGTCCGGCCTACCGCAAAGGCGAAGAGCCGGAACGGGAATACGCCGCCTGGCTGCTGGATTTCAACGTGCGCTGGCGCGTCGACGCCTCCGGCACGCTGGTGACCGCCGTAGAGCGTCGTTAATTTATCTTCTGTCTCTTTTGAGTCTCTGACCACGCTGGTACACTAGCCGCCAGCAATTATTTAGCCTGGCTTAATGTAGCTTTCTGCTTAACTGGAATCGTAACTCATGCGTACTACTCAATATCTGCTCTCCACCCAGAAGGAGACGCCTGCCGACGCTGAAGTGATCAGCCACCAGCTGATGCTGCGCGCCGGAATGATCCGCAAACTGGCTTCCGGGCTGTATACCTGGCTGCCAACCGGCCTGCGCGTTCTGAAAAAAGTCGAAAACATCGTGCGTGAAGAGATGAACAACGCCGGTGCTATCGAAATCTCTATGCCGGTCGTGCAGCCCGCCGATCTGTGGCAGGAAAGCGGACGCTGGGAGCAGTACGGACCGGAGCTGCTGCGCCTGGTCGATCGCGGCGACCGCCCTTTTGTACTTGGCCCGACGCACGAGGAAGTGATCACCGATCTGATCCGCAACGAGCTGAGCTCTTATAAGCAGCTACCGCTGAATCTTTTCCAGATCCAGACCAAGTTCCGCGATGAGGTACGCCCTCGCTTTGGCGTAATGCGCTCGCGCGAGTTCATCATGAAAGATGCCTATTCGTTCCATACTTCGCAGGAATCGCTGCAGGCGACCTACGATGATATGTATCGCGCTTACAGCCAGAGCTTTGCGCGCATGGGCCTGGATTTCCGCGCCGTGCAGGCCGATACCGGCTCCATCGGCGGCAGCGCCTCGCATGAGTTCCAGGTGCTGGCCGAGAGCGGCGAAGACGATATCGTGTTCTCTACCGGCTCCGACTACGCGGCGAATATCGAACTGGCCGAGGCCGTTGCGCCAGCCGGCAGCCGTGCAGACGCCACCCAGCCAATGGTGGAAATCGACACGCCGAACGCGAAAACCATCGCGGCGCTGGTTGAACAGCATAAGCTGCCGATTGAGAAGACCGTGAAGACGCTGCTGGTACAGGCAACCAAAGAGAGCGGCCATTCGCTGGTTGCGCTGATTGTGCGCGGCGACCATGAGCTTAACGAAATCAAAGCCGAAAAAATTGATATCGTCGCCGCGCCGCTGACCTTTGCAAGCGAAGAGGAGATTCGCGCGGCAACGGGCGCAGGCCCTGGCTCCCTTGGCCCGGTCGGCCTGACGCTGCCAATCGTGGTTGACCGCACCGTCGCGATGATGAGCGATTTCTGCGCCGGTGCGAACCAGGACGGCAAGCACCTGACCGGCATCAACTGGCAGCGCGATCTGCCGCTGCCGCGCGTGGCCGATCTGCGCAACGTGGTGGAAGGCGACGCCAGCCCGGATGGAAAAGGCACGCTGCTGATCAAGCGCGGCATCGAAGTTGGTCATATCTTCCAGCTCGGCACCAAGTATTCCGAAGCGATGAAAGCCTCCGTGCAGGGCGAAGACGGCCGCAATCAGGTGCTGACCATGGGCTGTTACGGCATCGGCATCACGCGTATCGTGGCTGCCGCTATCGAGCAAAACCATGACGAGCGCGGCATTATCTGGCCTGCGGCGCTGGCGCCGTTCCAGGTGGCTATTCTGCCGATGAATATGCACAAATCCTTCCGCGTGAAGGAGCTGGCGGAAGAGCTGTACGCTCAGCTGCGCGCTAAAGGCATCGACGTGATCCTTGACGATCGCAAAGAGCGTCCTGGCGTGATGTTTGCCGATATGGAGCTGATTGGCGTGCCGCATACCGTGGTGATCGGCGACCGTAATCTCGACAGCGAGGAAGTGGAGTACAAATCCCGCCGCGCGGGCGAGAAGCAGATGATTAAAACAGGCGAAATCCTGGATTTCCTGCTGGCCGAAATCAACAAGTAGTCATCAGGCGGCGGGCGTTCTGTCCGCCGCTTCAGCTGCCCGTTTCTACCGGCGCCAGCCGATAGTTCAGCGTGGTCGATAGCGCTTCGCCGCTCGCGTCCGTCATCTCCAGCCCGCTGTCGCGCGGCCGAAAATAGCGCTTCTCTCCCTGATCCGATACCAGCACCAGTTTTTCCGCCGTGCGCGACCAGTGGCCCTGCTGCTGATTTTCAACGTGTTCGTCGGTCAGATAGCGCTCCTGCAAACGGTAGCGCCCGCCCTGCTCTAAAGAGAGCGTGACCTGGATGCCTCCACAGTCGGCGCAGGGAATAACGCCGCGATAGTTCTGCACCTGTGCCTCGCGCGGCTGCACCGTTGCCGCCGCATCGTAGTTCTGACAGCCCATCAGCGGGCCAAAGAACAGCGATATCACCAGAACAATCAGAACCTTTTTCACTTTCCCTCCTCTGTCATACGATCAGTCAGGCACGCGTCGCATCTTGCCGCGCAGCGATTTGGTGGTGGCTTTGCGCGCCTTGCCCTCCAGCCGCCGCTTTTTAGACGCCAGCGTGGGCCGCGTGGCCCGCCTTGTTTTTTCGACTACCGTCAGCTCCTGGATCAGGTTTTCCAGCCTTTTCAGCGCCGCTTCACGATTCATCTCCTGGCTGCGATACTCCTGCGCCTTGATAATCACTATCCCTTCCGGCGTAATCAGATGGTGACTGGCCGACAGCAGCCGCTCTTTATAAAACTCCGGCAGGCTGGAGGCGCGAATATCAAACCGTAAATGGATCGCCGTAGAGCTTTTATTCACGTTCTGACCGCCGTTCCCCTGCGCTCGGATAGCGGTTAATTCCAGCTCGCTATCGGGAATGGTCGCGTGGCGTGACAGGACGATCATGCCGGTTTACCGTCGAGCAGCCAGTCGGTAAAGCGCAGTTCCAGATGCTGCTGCTCGTCGGAAAGCCAGATGGTGCCGTCCTGAATGGTCGCCTGGAGCGTCATGGAGCGTGAGGCAAGCTGCGTCAGCGCCTTCAGCTGCTCATCATCCAGGAAACGCACGGTCAGGTTCGCCTGCTGAAGCTTATTCTGGTTTTGCAGCCACCAAATCTGCGCGGCGCGGGCGTTATAAGTATACAAGTATACGCGGGCTGCGCGATTGCACGCTTTTTTTAACCGCCGCTCGTCCGGCAGCCCCAGCTCTATCCAGACCTCAATGCCGTTGTGATCGTTCATCAGCCAGATTTCCGGCTCGTCTTCCGCGCTCAGGCCGCGCGTAAAGGTCAGCCTTTCATGCGCGTTAACCAGCCATGCCAGCAGACGCAGCATCAGCCTTTCTTCCGTTTCGGAAGGATGTCGGGCCAGCGTCAGCACGCTGTCCAGAAACACGTTTTTGTCCATATCGGCCACGTTGACGGTGGCTTTATAAATTGTCGCTTTAAGTGCCATGGTATTCCTTATAGTCGTTGTCGGGCATTGTAACCCGTGCGGGCAGCAAATCACGCTCCGCCTGGCTGATTTCCCGTGAAATCCTGTGTTATAGTCGTCAGGTCGCCAAAGAAAATTCTTGAGGTGCATGTGCAAAAGTATTGTGAATTAGTTCGTCGTAAATATGCTGAAATCGGCAGCGGCGATCTGGGATACGTGCCGGACGCGATAGCTTGCGTTTTAAAAGCACTGAATGAGGTAGCCGCAAATCCTGAGCTACACTCTTCAATCAGGGAACAGGCAGCTTTTGCTGCTGCTAACTTATTGGTGAGCGATTATGTTGACGAATGAATACCAACCGATCAACTGCGATGATTACGACAATCTGGAACTTGCCTGCCAGAAACAGCTGACGCTGGCGCTGGCGCTGAAGGACGGCGAGCAGTTGAAGGCAAAGGCCATAGATATGCTGTTGCGCAAGAAGGTGGAATACCTGGTCGTCGATCTCTCAGGCGAGATCCGCGAGCTGCGTCTGGATCATATCGCCAGTTTCAGCCACCCTGAACTGGGTACCGTCGTGGTCAGCGAGTCTGACTAACCCCCAATCGGGCGGAAGCTATTCCGCCCTCCGTTGTCAGGGCTTCAGGCCCGCATAGTAAGCCGCCAGATCCGCCATATCCTCATCGCTCAGTCCCGCTACGAAAGCTTTCATCACCTCTGCCTGGCCGCCGCTGCGCTCGCCTTTTTGATAGGCGTGGAGCGAGTGATCGAGATAGTCTGCATTCTGGCCCGCCAGATTGGGATACAGCGACACGGCGGCTTTGCCTGCGGCGCCGTGACAGCCCTGACAGCTGGCGGCTTTTTGCTGGCCGCTCTGCGCGTTGCCCGCCAGCGCGGAGAAACTGATCGCCAGCAGCAGCGCCGACGCGATTACTTTTTTCATTGCTCATCCTGTTGCCAGCTGATTTGCCAGCCGGGTTGCTCTTTCGGATCGCCTTCACGGGTAACAAAGACGCCCACGGCGGCAATCAGCTGATTGCCATAAAACAGCAGCGGCGTACGCTCGCGCAGCCACGGGGCCACACCAAGCTCCTGCCAGATTTTTTTTATCGGCCGGCTGCCCGCGCGTCCGACAATATGTATTTTCCCCTGCGCCTGGAAGCGCACGCTGACCGCCTCGTCAGCCTGCGGCACCCGCACTTTTGTGCCTGTGTCACCGCGTACCAGCCTGCCCATTTTAGCCGGCAGCGCCAGCGATAAAGACGTCAAAGGCCAGGCAAGCACCTCATCACGGACAGATACGGCGACCGGCAGCCAGTACAGGCGGCCGCGAAAGCGCCGGATTTCAACATTGCCCAACAGCAGGCGCGGCTCCGCATCTTCACGGCTACAGGCCACTTCCTGCCAGATACGCGCCAGCGCATCCCGCGAAGGCATCAGCCCCTGATGCTGCGCTATCCAGCGTCGCAGCAGCGCGGCGCGTCGGCTGTCGCTCATCGCGGCCAGCGGCGCTATCGCCAGCGCGCCCTTTTCATCCATTAGCGAACGGAGCGATTCAGCCAGCAGCTCATCCAGCAGCTGTTCCTGCTCGCCGCACAGGGCCGCGCTGCGCGCCGCCGCGCGGGCAAAATGAGGCCAGCGCGCGCTCAGTTCGGGCAGAATAACCTGACGCAGGAAATTACGGTCGTAGCGCGTATCCTGATTGCTGTCGTCCTCAACCCAGCTCAGCTGATGTTCTGCCGCCCACTGCTCCAGCTGCGCTCGCGTCTGCGTCAACAGCGGCCGCAGGTGCAGATGCGAATCAAGTCTGACGCTGACGGGCATAGCGGCCAGCCCGGCCGGCCCGCTGCCTCTTTTCAGCGCCAGCAGCAGCGTTTCGCACTGATCGTCCAGATGCTGCGCGGTCAACAGACATTCGCCGGGCTGAAGGTGCTGACGAAACGCCTGATAGCGCGCCTCGCGGGCAGCCGCCTCTATGCCTTTTTCCCGCCCGTCGACCTGCACATACACCACTTCCAGCGCCACCTGCCAGCGCGCGCACTGCTGCCGACAGTGCGTCGCCCAGCTTTCCGCCAGCGGATTAAGGCCGTGATGAATATGAATGGCGCGTAAAGTGAGGGCGTGCTGCTGACGCAGGCAGACCAGCTGGTGCAGCAGCACGCTGGAATCCAGGCCGCCGCTGAAGGCCACCAGCAGCTGCCGTTGTCCGGCAAGATGGTGTTGAAGATCGGACAGTGACATGCAAATCCCTGAAGCAAAAAGGCCCGGCCGACAGCGGCCAGGCGCTATTTTACGCCTGATACAGCTCCAGCGGCAAACCGTCCGGATCTTTAAAGAAGGTATAGCGCTTGTCGGTCAGCGGATCGACGCGGATCGCCTCGCAGCTGACGCCCTTCTCTTCAAGATGCTGCTTTGCCGCCTCGATATCCTCCACGCTGAACGCCAGATGGCGCAGGCCGCAGGCTTCCGGGCCGTCCGGCCGCGCAGGCGGAAAAGGAAACGAAAACAGTTCAATAGCGTACTCGCCGTTCAGCGCCAGATCGCCTTTCCAGGAATCCCGCGCTTCCCGATACACTTCACCCATCAGCGTAAAACCCAGCACGTCGCAATAGAAAGCCTTACTGGTTTCATAATGGCTGGCGATAATAGCGATATGGTGCACTTTCCTGATAAACATGTCTTTCTCCTGAATAAAAGCTTCCGGCTACCTTACGCAGACCGGAAGCACAGGACAATGGCACAATTCCGGAACTACGCTTTCAGCACGCGAACCAGATACTGCCCTTCGTCGGTCAGGGTGGCGCCATGAATATCGGTTTCGAAACCGGGATAGTGACGACCGATGGTGCAGAGCATCAGCAGGAAGTCGAGCACCGCGCGGCTCTCTTCGGTGATCATCTCGCCCGGCATCACCACCGGCACGCCCGGCGGATAAGGCAGGATCATATTGGCCGATACTCGCCCGACTAATTTGCTGAGGTCTACCGTTTCCACATTGCCTTTCACCTGCTGCTGGAACATCTGGTGCGGCGTCAGCTTCATTTCCGGCAGCTTATCGAAGGCCTGAAGCATCAGCCTTGGCAAATCGTGATCGCGGATCAGATTATGAATGCCCTGGGCCAGCGTCTGAATGCGCATATTGCGATAAAACTCCGGCGCCTGCGCATAAAGATCCGGCAGCATGTTTCTGACCCGCAGATTAAGGTCGTAAGCGCGCTTGAACTCGGTCAGGCCGCGCAGCACGCTCATCGCCTTGGTTTTATCAATGCCGATGCTGAACAGGAACAGCAGATTGTAAGGCCCGGTTTTTTCCACCACCACGCCGCGCTCGTCGAGGTATTTCGCCACCAGCGCCGCCGGGATCCCTTCATCCGCCATCACGCCCTGCTCGCTCATGCCCGGCGTCAGGATCGTTACCTTAATAGGATCGAGGTACATATGATCGGCATCGGCATCGTTAAAGCCGTGCCAGTCTTCCTCGCCCGGCTGGATCGGCCAGCACTGCGGCTCGTCGACGCCTTCCGGCTGCCAGATATCGAAGAACCAGCCTTCGGATTCTTCTCGCAGCCGCTGAACTTCGCGCCGGAAATGCAGCGCGCGCTCTACGGAGCGATTAATCAGCCGCTTGCCCGGATTGCCGCGCAGCATCGCCGCCGCCGTTTCTATCGACGCCACGATGGGATAGTTCGGCGAGGTGGTGGTGTGCATCATATAGGCTTCATTAAAGGTTTGTTCGTCGTACTCCCCTTTAATATGGATCAGCGAGGCCTGCGAAAAAGCGGCCAGCAGCTTATGGGTGGACTGGGTTTCGTAGATGATCTTACCCGGCGTGCGGTCGCCGCTCATGCCGCTCAGCCCGTTATAGATAGGATGGAAATTGGTGTACGGCACCCAGGCGGAATCAAAGTGGATCGACGGCACGTCCAGCGTCTCTTTGATGTAGCGGGTGCTGTAGAGCAGCCCGTCATAGGTGGAATTAGTGATAACCGCGTGCACCGGCCAGCTGGCGCGTTCGGTCTGCTCCACCTTTTGCGCTATGCTCTCGCGGGTAAACTCCCGCTTAGGGATGCCGCCAAGAATGCCCAGCGCGTTGCGCGTTGGCTTCAGCCAGATGGGTACGATATCGCTCATCATCAGCAGGTGCGTTAAGGATTTATGGCAGTTGCGATCGATCAACACCGTGCTGCCCGACGGTGCGGCGTACATGCCGACGATTTTGTTGGAGGTCGAGGTGCCGTTGGTCACCATATAGCTTTGCTCGGCGCCGAAGGTGCGGGCGACATACTCTTCCGCCTCCAGATGCGGGCCGGTGTGGTCAAGCAGCGAGCCCAGCTCCGTGACCGAAATCGACACGTCCGCTTTTAACGCGTTGCCGCCGAAGAAATCGTAAAACAAACTGCCGACCGGGCTTTTCTGAAACGCGGTGCCCGCCATATGGCCCGGCGTGCAGAAGGTATATTTCCCTTCTTTCACATAGGTGAACAGGGCCTTCGTCAGCGGTGGTGTAATGGTATCGATATATTCATTGGTGTACTGGCGGATACGCTGCCCGATATCTTCCGCCGCGCCCAGACCATATTCAAAAAACCAGATGGCCATGCGCATCTGATTAACGCTGACGTCCATCGTCGAGTGCGTATTAATAAACGCGTACAGCGGCAGATATTCATTCAGCTGATTTATTTCGCTGCACAGATCGAAGCCGTGCTCGTCCCAGTCGAAAATTACGCCGCAGATACGCGGATTGTGTTCAATCAGCTTGAGCAGATCGCCAGCGTCTTTAGGATAAATAGTTTGAAAACCCTGGGCGGCCAGCGCGCCATCCAGTTCGCGGATGGGTTCATCCTTATAGAACGCGTGGTGCGGTCCCATAATCGCGATAATATTCAATGCGGACTCCTTACAATAACGGCAAGGGGTAAGCATAGCGAAGTTGAACAGCGGAGGCAGAAAAATCGCCTCCGCCGGGGTTAGCTCCTGTCGCGCACCTCTTCGGAAGGCGCATTGGCCCGTACGGACTTAATGCCGTTCAGCGCGCCCTGCTTGCTGGCGTACATCTCGCTGGTGGCGATAATTTCATGATTGTTGGCGACCAGCACAAAATACCAGGGCTGATCCGTCTGCTTGTCTGATTTTCTTACTTCGTAGTGACCCATATTTCCCTCCTGTTTTTACTGTTCCTGACGCTATAACAAACAGCTTCGCTCACGGAATCAAGCCAAAACATTAGAAAAGTTGATCTGTTTAACTTTTTATTACGCAGAGAAAGTCGGAGAGACTGAATAAGAGGCGTGATGAGGCAGAATAAAAAAAGCCCGAAGCGAAAACGGTATTAATGTTTCCCTTCGGGCTGTAGCGAACGGTCAGGCGTTAGTCGACCTGCTTAACGTCCACGCGCAGTTCTTTCGGCACTTCAAACACAATATTCTCTTCACGGCCGATCAGCTCGATGGCCGCTTCGCCGCCCAGCTCGCGCAGACGCTGGATAACCTGCTGCACCAGAATATCCGGTGCGGAAGCGCCCGCCGTGACGCCCACGCAGCCGACGTCCTTGATCCAGGCTTCCTGAATATCGTCCGCCGAATCGATCAGCCGCGCCAGTTTGCCCGCGCGCTGGGCCAGCTCGGCCAGACGGTTGGAGTTGGAAGAGTTGCGTGAACCGACCACCAGCACCACGTCCGCATCCTTCGCCAGCGTGCGTACCGCTTCCTGACGGTTAGTGGTGGCGTAGCAGATATCATCTTTACGCGGCCCGACGATCTTCGGGAAGCGATCGCGCAGCGCATCGATCACTTCGGAAGTGTCATCCACGGAAAGCGTGGTCTGGGTCATAAAGCAAAGGTTATCTTCGTTTTTGACCTGGAGCTTGTATACGTCCGCAGGCGACTCCACCAGATACATGCCGCCAGCCGGATTGCTGTACTGACCCATGGTGCCTTCCACTTCCGGGTGCCCGGCATGACCAATCAGGATCGCTTCCGTGCCCTTACGGCTGGCGCGCGCCACTTCCATATGCACCTTGGTCACCAGCGGACAGGTGGCGTCAAACAGCATGGTCAGGTTGCGCGCTTTGGCTTCCGCCCGCACCGCTTGAGAAACGCCGTGCGCGGAGAAGATCAGGATCGAGTCGTCCGGCACTTCGCTGATTTCTTCAATGAAGATAGCGCCGCGCTCGCGCAGGCTGTTAACCACGTAACGGTTGTGCACCACTTCATGCCGCACGTAGATAGGCGCGCCGTACATCTCCAGCGCGCGCTCTACGATGCTGATGGCGCGATCGACGCCGGCACAAAAGCCGCGTGGATTAGCCAGCAGGATTTGCATGGTTCGCCTCCAGTACCGGATCGATTTCCAGCACTTCTACATCAAAGTGAATCGTTTGTCCGGCCAGCGGATGGTTAAAGTCCACGGTAATCGAATCCCCGGAGATTTCGCGGATTACGCCCGGCATTTCGTTGCCGTCCATGCCGCTGAACAGCATGATGGCGCCGACTTCCGGTTCGCCCGCTTCCGTAAAGTCACGGCGCGAAAAATACTGGATCAGATCCGGGCTGGCCTGGCCGAAAGCGGCATCCGGGCCGAGCGAAAACGCTTTTTTGTCGCCGGGCTTCAGGCCCAGCAGCTGCTCTTCCAGCTCGCCGGACAGGCTGCCGTCGCCCAGGCTGAACAGCGCGGGCTTGCCGTTATCCCGCGTTGATTCCGCCGTGGAGCCGTCGGCGAGTTTTAAGGTGAAATGCACCAGCACCGCGCTGTTACGCTGTACAGAATCAGTCATGCCCTGCCCTTTTCGCTTTGCCGGCGGGCGTTAAAAAGCCCTCCAGCACGATCAGCGCGGCACCGATACAGATGCCGCAGTCTGCAATATTAAACGTGGCAAAATGCCAGTCGCCCACGTAGAAGTCGATAAAATCGACCACAAAGCCGTGGTAAGCGCGATCGAACAGATTGCCCAACGCGCCGCCAATAATCAGCGCGTAAGCGATATTGTTCAGCTTCTTGCTGGCTTCGGTGCGGTACATCATCACCAGCAGCGCGACGGCAATCGCCACCGCAATCGCGGCGAAGAACCAACGCTGCCAGCCGCCTTTATCCGCCAGGAAGCTGAACGCCGCACCGTAGTTGTGCGCGTAGAAAAAGTTAAAGAACGGCATCACCGACATCGACTCGTGCAGCATCAGCGTATTCATAATCCACTGCTTGCTGCCGAAGTCGACGGCGATCACCACCAGCACCAGCCACAGCCAGCGCAGTCCGGTCGAAAAAATCGGCCTGTTCATCAGGCGAACTTACGCTGTTCGCCAGCGCCGCTGACGTTGGTGACGCAGCGGCCACAGATTTGCGCTTCCCGATCGATATCGGTCGCGTAGTGCCAGCAGCGCGGGCACTTCTCGCCTTCCGCTTTATGCAGCGCGATCTTCAGGCCTTTTACCAGCTCGCTTTGCTGAGCTTCGGACGTGGCCAGCGCATAATCCGCGACCTGGGTGCCGGAAGTCAGCAGCACGAAACGCAGCTCGTCGCCCAGGCTGGTCAGCTTCTGCGCCAGGTCGGCGTCGGCATACAGCGTGACGGTCGCTTCCAGCGAGCCGCCCACGCGCTTGTCGGCGCGCGCCTGCTCAATGACCTTGTTGACTTCGCCGCGCACTTTCAGCAGCTCCGCCCAGAAACCATCGTTCATCGACTCGCTTTCCGCCAGACCAAACAGCCCGTCGAACCACTCTTCGGTAAAGACATACTTCTCACGTTTGCCCGGCAGCTCGTTCCAGATTTCATCCGCGGTAAACGACATGATCGGCGCCATCCAGCGCACCAGCGCTTCCGCGATGTAGTAGAGCGCGGTCTGGCAGCTGCGACGCGCCAGGCCGTCGGCTTTGGCGGTGTACTGACGGTCTTTGATGATATCCAGGTAGAAGGAGCCCATCTCAACCGAGCAGAACTGCATCAGACGCTGCACCACTTCGTGGAAGTCGTAGCTGTCGTAAGAGGCGACAATCGCATCCTGCGCGGCTTTCGCGCGGCCTACGGCCCAGCGATCCAGCACCACCATCTCTTCCGGGCTGACCATATCCGTTTCCGGGTTGAAGCCGTTCAGGTTAGCCAGCAGGAAGCGCGCGGTGTTACGGATACGACGATAGGCATCCGCAGAGCGCTTCAGGATTTCGTCCGATACTGCCATTTCGCCGGAGTAGTCGGTAGAAGCCACCCACAGGCGCAGAATATCGCCGCCCAGCTTGTTCATTACGTCCTGCGGCGACACGGTGTTGCCGATCGACTTGGACATCTTGCGGCCCTGACCGTCCACGGTAAAACCGTGCGTCAGCACCTGGCGATAAGGCGCCTTGCCTTTCATCGCCGTGGAAATCATCAGCGAGGACATAAACCAGCCGCGATGCTGATCCGAGCCTTCCAGATACATATCCGGCGTGTGGCCTTCAAATTCCGGACGCGCATCCACCACCGAATAGCTGGTGGAGCCGGAATCGAACCATACGTCCAGCGTATCCGGCACCTTGACGTAGTTTTCCGCGTCGTCGCCCATCAGCTCCTTCGCGTCCAGATCCCACCAGGCCTGGATGCCGTCCTGCTCGACGCGCTGCGCCACTTTTTCCATCAGCGCCAGCGTATCCGGATGCAGCTGCTCGGTCTCTTTATGCACGAACAGCGCCATCGGCACGCCCCAGGTGCGCTGGCGTGAAATACACCAGTCGGGACGGTTGGCAACCATAGATTCGATCCGCGCCTGGCCCCAGTCCGGGATCCACTGCACGCCTTTGATCTCTTTCAGCGACTGCTCGCGCAGGCCTTTCTGATCCATGCTGATAAACCACTGCGGCGTGGCGCGGAAAATGATGGGCGTTTTGTGACGCCAGCAGTGCGGATAGCTGTGCAGCAGTTTTTCCACGTGCAGCAGCGCGCCTTTTTCACGCAGCAGCTCAACGATCATATCGTTGGCTTTAAAGACGTTTACGCCATCCAGCGTCGGGTAAGTGCCCGGCAGGTAGCGTCCATCCGGGCCGACCGGGTTGGCCGCTTCGATACCGTATTTCTGTCCGATAACGTAGTCGTCCGGGCCGTGGCCTGGTGCCGTATGCACCGCACCGGTACCCGCTTCCAGCGTTACGTGCTCGCCCAGCACCACCGGAGAAGTGATGTCGAGGAAAGGATGACGGAAAGGCTGCAGCTCCAGCGCCGCGCCTTTGGCTTCGCCCAGCACCTGCCAGTCGCTGACGCCGGCACGTTTCATCACGCTTGCCACCAGATCTTTCGCCAGGATCAGCGCGCGCCCTTCGATCTGCACCAGCTGGTAGTCAAATTCAGGGTGCAGAGAGATAGCGCGGTTAGCCGGCATGGTCCACGGCGTGGTGGTCCAGATAACCAGCGAGATCGGGCCTTCTACGCTGTCAGCGCCGAATTTAGCACGCACGGCGTCGGCATCTACCGCGTTGAACATCACGTCGATAGAAGGCGAGGTTTTGTCGTAGTACTCCACTTCTGCTTCCGCCAGCGCGGAGCGGCAGTCCAGGCACCAGTGCACCGGCTTGGCGCCTTTATGCAGGTGGCCGTTGCCGATGATTTTGCCCAGCGCGCGAATGATATTGGCTTCGGTCTGGAAATTCATCGTCAGGTAAGGACGATCCCAGTCGCCCAGCACGCCAAGACGGATAAAGTCTTTTTTCTGGCCTTCAACCTGCTCTGCCGCATAGTTACGGCACGCCTCGCGGAATTCAGCCGCCGTGACCTTCTCG
Source organism: Erwinia artemisiae (assembly GCF_051400835.1). Classification (NCBI taxonomy): domain Bacteria; kingdom Pseudomonadati; phylum Pseudomonadota; class Gammaproteobacteria; order Enterobacterales; family Erwiniaceae; genus Erwinia; species Erwinia artemisiae. The sequence continues at coordinate 17,688 of NZ_JBLFFM010000013.1, forward strand.
CCCGGCTTGCCGATCATCTGCTCGACCTTGTGTTCGATAGGCAGACCGTGGCAGTCCCAGCCCGGCACATAAGGCGAATCGAAGCCCGCCAGGCCTTTGGACTTAACGATAATGTCTTTCAGAATCTTGTTGACGGAGTGACCAATATGAATGCTGCCGTTCGCGTAGGGAGGGCCGTCATGCAGGATAAAGGTTTTTTTCCCTTTTTTGGCTTCGCGGATGATGCCGTACAGATTGTCAGCATACCAACGTTGCAGCATTCCCGGTTCGCGTTTGGCCAGATCGCCACGCATCGGGAACCCCGTTTCCGGCAAATTCAGGGTAGATTTATAGTCACTCATCAGATTCTCGATTCCGTATTCCGCTTCTGTTTAAACCGGTGCGCTCAGCCCAAAAAAAGTTCGGGCCGCCACCACGTCTTTAGCAATTTGCTCTTTGAGCGCGTCAAGCGAGGAAAAACGCTGCTCGTTTCGTATTTTTTCGCACAGCACCACTTCTATATGGCGCCCGTACAGGTCAATTGCAACGTCCAGCAGATGCACTTCCAGCTGCTGACGTATGCCCGCTACCGTGGGGCGCGTGCCGATATTGGCGACGCCGGGCAGCGGCTTGTCGCCCAGGCCGCGGACCTCGACGGCATACACGCCTTTTACCGGCGAAACATAGCGTCTTAACGGCAGGTTAGCGGTGGGAAAGCCGATGGTGCGGCCCAGCGCGTCGCCGTGCACTACGCGGCCGGAGATGCTGAAAGGGTGCCCCAGAAGCGTGGCCGCCAGCGGCAGATTGTCTTCCGCCAGCGCCTGGCGCACCGCCGTGCTGCTGATGCGCTTGCCGTCGTCGCAAAAAGTCTGGGTGCTGATAACGTCAAAACCGTAGTCGGCGCCCGCTTTCTGTAATAACAGGAAATCCCCTTCGCGACCAGCGCCAAAGCGGAAATCGTCGCCGACCGCCAGCAACCGTACGCCCAGCTTATCGACCAGCAGATCGGCGACAAAACTGTGTGCCGACAGCGCGGCAAAGCGTCGGTCGAAACGCAGGCAAAGCACCGCGTCCACGCCCGCCTCGTCCAGGTAGCGAAGTTTTTCGCGCAGTCGCGTCAGCCGCGCAGGCGCTTTATCGGCCGCAAACAGTTCCAGCGGCTGCGGCTCGAACAGCATCACCACCACCGGTAAATTACGTTTACGCCCTTCCTCGCGCAGCCGGGACAGTAGCGCCTGATGGCCGCGATGTACGCCATCGAAATTGCCAATGGTGAGAACGCAGCCGCAATGCTGCTCCCGGAGGTTATGTATGCCGCGGATAAACTTCATGGCTGGCTCAGGTTCGTGGAAATCGGCGGATTATACCAACTACCACCAGGAAGGTTAACCCGCGAATGCGCCTTTACCGCGTTAATGCGGGCTTTTTCTGTCGCGGCTGACGGGCGATACCATTTTTCTTGTGAATAAGCTGTATTCATCGCCATGAAGCTGGTAGAATCTTGCGCCATCGAAACGTAACCAGGTGTCGTTGTTTCAGCGGCGCTTATTTGCACAAATCCATTGACAACCACGGGCTAAAGAGGCATATTCCTCGGCCTTTGAATTGTCCTCATAGAACTATTTGGGAGTTGGACCTTGGCTAATATCAAATCAGCTAAGAAACGCGCCGTAACGTCTGAGAAGCGTCGTAAGCACAACGCTAGCCGTCGTTCAATGTTGCGTACTTTTATCAAGAAGGTATACGCGGCTATCGCTACTGGCGATAAAGCAGCTGCGCAGACTGCATTTAATGAAATGCAGCCTATTGTGGACCGTCAGGCAGCTAAAGGCCTGATCCACAAAAACAAAGCGGCACGTCATAAAGCAAACCTGACTGCTCAGATCAACAAACTGGCTTAATCGCCCGTCTGTTAATCAGCTTTGATAAAGAAACCTGCTCAGGCAGGTTTTTTTATGCCCGGCGTTTGGCTCCGGGCTTTTTTATGTCCGCCATTCGGCCCCGGCCTGAGTTTGCCGCCTCCTGAACGCCGGCCTTAGCCGCAAGAGACAACGGCAAGCGGTGAGCCTGCCGTCGTCCTCAATCAGCGCAGCTTGATACGCAGCAGCGTATAGCCTACCAGCGCAGAAACAATCGAGCCGGTAAGAATACCCAGCTTCGCCAGCGTCACCATCTCCTCATGCTGCGCATCGAAAGCCAGCGAGGCGATAAATATCGACATGGTAAAGCCAATCCCGCACAGCACGCCGATGGCGCAAATATCCTGCATACGCGTGTTTTCCGGCAGCGCCGCGATGCGCAGCCTGACGGCCAGCCAGCAGATTAGCGTGATACCTAACGGTTTGCCGATAAACAACCCTAAAATAATGCCCAGCGGCACAGCGGAGAACAAACCGTCCAGCGAGACGCCGCTCAGCGAAACGCCGGCATTGGCGAAGGCAAACAGCGGCAGGATCAGCCAGCTGACCCAGGGCGCAAGCCCGTGAGCCAGGTGGATAGCCGGAGAATGGCCGTTCTGTTTCTCCAGCGGCACAAAGAAGCCGACAATCACGCCGGCCAGCGTGGCGTGCACGCCCGACTTCAGCACCGCTACCCACAGCACCATGCCAACCAGCATATAAATAGCGATATTACGCACGCCCAGCCGGTTCAGTAACGCCAGCACCACGATAGCCCCGGCGGCCACGCCAAGCGAAGCCAGCGACAGATCCTGCGTATAAAAGAAGGCGATGATCAGGATAGCGCCCAGGTCATCAATCACCGCCAGCGCCATAAGAAACATTTTCAACGCTGGCGGCACGCGGCTGCCCAGCAGCGCCAGAATACCCAAAGCAAAAGCGATATCCGTGGCGGTAGGAATAGCCCAGCCGTGAACGGCCAGCGGATCGTTATGATTGAGCAGGGCAAAAATCGCGCCGGGCGCGATCATGCCGCCAATAGCCGCAATCAGCGGGAACATGGCCCGTTCACGCGTGGCCAGCGAGCCGGAAACCAGCTCGTGTTTGACTTCCAGCCCAATCATCAAAAAGAACAGCGCCATCAACGCATCGTTGATCCACAGCAGCAGATTTTTGCTGATATCCAGCGAGCCAAAACGGAATTCCACCGGCATGGCAAGAAGAGACTGGTAGGCTTGTTGGGTGCCGGCCGAATTGGCCAGATACATGGCGATAGCGGCAGCGATAATCAATACCACGCCGCCGGTTGCTTCATTATTGAGTAATCGCTTAATCGCGGATTTCATTGCAATCTTTCCTGATAAACAAATCGTGCGGCCTGACAGCATACGCGTTTCTGACGGCAGGAAAAACGGTTTGCGGTGGTTTATCGGGCAAAAAGGCTGCCGGAGAAATTATTTATGAGGCGCGCCGCATCGCGCTGTTAACGCCCTTAACCGGATAAAACGGGCATGACATGATGTCGGCATTATTTTTCTGATTCAGGATCGATGATGAAAACCCTTTCGCCTGTACCGCATGATGGACTATTTAAAACTTTTCTGACTAATACCGACACTGCGCGGGATTTTCTGTCGTTCTATCTGCCGCCGGAGCTGCTTGAAATCTGCGATATCACCACCTTGCAGCTGGAGTCGGGCAGCTTTATTGAAGAGAATTTGCGGACTTATTTCGCCGACATGCTCTATTCATTGCGGACCAGTAACGGCACGGGCTATATCTATACGCTAATAGAGCACCAGAGCAGTTCGGATAAGCATATGGCCTTCCGCCTGATGCGCTACGCGATAGCGGCTATGCAGCGACATATAGAGGCGGGACACACGGCGGCGCTGCCTTTGGTCGTCCCGCTGCTGTTTTGTCATGGTCGCGCCACGCCCTGGCCCTATACCACAGACTGGACGGCGCTGTTCGCTGAGCCGGAGCTGGCCCGACGGTTCTATACGCGAAGCTTTCCGCTGATTGACGTCGGCGCGATGGATGATGCGGATATCATGAAACACCGCCGGATGGCGATGCTGGAGCTGCTGCTGAAGCACGCCAGAACGCGCGACCTGGCGGAGCTGACGGAACAGTTGGTGACCCTGTTGCTTGCAGGTTATACTACGAACGAGCAGTTAGTAACCTCAATGAACTGGATGATGCAAACCGGCACGGCGGGTAATCCGGAAAAGCTGCTGCAGGAGCTGACCAGCCATTTATCGTCACAGGAGGACGTGTTGATGACTATTGCAGAATACCTTGAACAAAAAGGATTAACTAAAGGGCTTCAAAAAGGGCGAACCGAAGGCGAGCGCGAGGCCACGCTAAAAATTGCCCGCGCCTTGCTACAGAATGGCATTGCCCCCGACACGGTATCGAAAACAACCGGCCTGTCGGAGCAGGAACTCACCAGCCTCAGCCCGGCTAACCCAACGGCGTAGCCCCGGCGCTGACCCCTTTGCGCTTGCCATAAAAAACGGGCGGTTTAAGCCGCCCGTCTGGTTCTGCACGCTATAAAGGCTAGCGGGTCAGATCGTCAAAGAATTTCTTCACGCCGTCGAAAAAGCTTTTCGAACGCGGACTGTTCTTCTCGCCGCCCACGCCGCCAAAGCTCTCTTCCAGCTCGCGCAGCAGGCTTTTCTGCTTCTCGCTCAGGCTGACCGGCGTTTCCACGACCACACGACACAGCAGGTCGCCCTGCGCGCCGCCGCGTACGGATTTAACGCCTTTGCCGCGCATACGGAACAGTTTACCGGTCTGCGTTTCCGCAGGCACTTTCAGCTTAACGCGCCCGTCCAGCGTCGGCACTTCGATTTCGCCGCCCAGCGCCGCCATTGCAAAGTTGATCGGCACTTCGCAGTACAGGTTATTCTCTTCACGTTCAAAGATAGGATGCTTGCGCACCTGCACCTGAACGTAAAGATCGCCCGCTGGTGCGCCGTGCTCGCCCGCTTCGCCTTCGCCTGAAAGACGGATGCGGTCACCGGTATCCACGCCTGCCGGGATTTTTACCGACAGCGTTTTAGAACGCTCTACGCGGCCATGTCCATGACAGGCGTTGCAGGGATCTTTGATAACGGAACCGCGACCGTGACAGGTCGGACACGCCTGCTGCACGGTGAAAAAGCCCTGACGCATCTGGACCTGACCCTGACCGTGACAGGTCGGACAGGTTTGCGGCTGCGTGCCCGCTTTGGCGCCGCTGCCGTGGCAGACGTCGCACTCTTCCAGCGTAGGGATGCGGATCTCTTTGGACACGCCGCGGACGGCTTCTTCAAGCGTCAGCTCCATGTTGTAGCGCAAATCGGCGCCGCGCGCAGCACGCTGCTGACGGCGTCCTCCGCCGAAGATATCGCCGAACACGTCGCCAAAGATATCGCTGAAGTCTGCGCCACCGCCGCCAAAACCGCCGCCGCCGCCACCCATGCCGCCCTGTTCAAAGGCTGCGTGACCGTACTGGTCATAAGCCGCACGCTTCTGCGCATCGGTCAGAATTTCGTAGGCTTCTTTGACTTCTTTAAATTTTGCTTCTGATTCTTTGTCGCCCGGATTGCGATCGGGGTGATGCTTCATCGCCAGGCGTTTATAGGCCTTTTTGATTTCGCGCTCGTCCGCCGATCGCGAAACGCCCAAAATCTCGTAGTAGTCTTGCTTCGCCATTATGGTGATCCTGCCCTAAATATGCGTGAACGGGCGTGGAGAACACTCCGACGCCCGTAGGTTTCACTGGGGGCCTTGCGGCCCGCCGTGCCCGCTCAAGGGCGATTATTTTTTGTCTTTAACTTCTTCGAACTCGGCGTCGACCACGTCGTCGTCTTTCTTCGCGGAAGCGTCGGCTGCATCAGCTGCGCCGCCAGCGGCCTGCTGCTGCTGAGCGAACTCCATCAGCTTGCTGGAGACTTCCATCAGCGCCTGCATTTTCGCTTCGATTTCCGCTTTGTCTTCGCCTTTCAGCGCGGTGTTCAGATCGGTCAGCGCGGCTTCGATTGGCGCTTTGTCGTCCGCAGGCAGTTTGTCGCCCGCTTCGTCCAGCTGCTTACGGGTGCTGTGCGACAGATGATCGGCCTGGTTGCGAACCTGTACCAGCTCTTCAAACTTACGGTCTGCTTCGGCGTTAGCCTCGGCGTCGCGCACCATTTTTTCGATTTCATCGTCGTTCAGACCAGAAGAAGCCTTGATGGTGATCTTCTGCTCTTTACCGCTGTTTTTGTCTTTCGCAGAGACATGCAGAATACCGTCGGCGTCGATATCGAAGGTCACTTCGATCTGCGGCATACCGCGTGGCGCTGCCTGAATGCCGTCCAGGTTAAACTGGCCCAGCGATTTGTTGTCCGCCGCGCGCTTACGCTCACCCTGCACCACGTGAATGGTTACCGCAGACTGGTTGTCTTCCGCCGTTGAGAACACCTGGCTGTGCTTGGTCGGGATAGTGGTGTTCTTGGCAATCAGCGCGGTCATCACGCCGCCCATGGTTTCGATACCCAGGGACAGAGGAGTAACATCCAGCAGCAGCACGTCTTTCACGTCGCCTGCCAGTACGCCGCCCTGCACCGCTGCGCCTACCGCTACCGCTTCGTCCGGGTTCACGTCTTTACGCGGCTCTTTGCCGAAGAACTCGGCCACTTTCGCCTGCACCATTGGCATACGAGTCTGACCGCCGACCAGGATAACGTCGTTGATGTCGGAAACAGACAGGCCAGCATCCTGCAGAGCCACTTTCAGCGGCTCGATAGAACGGCTCACCAGATCTTCTACCAGCGATTCCAGCTTCGCACGGGTCACTTTGATGTTCAGGTGTTTAGGACCTGTTGCATCAGCAGTGATGTACGGCAGGTTAACGTCGGTCTGCTGTGCGGAAGAAAGCTCGATTTTCGCTTTTTCTGCCGCTTCTTTCAGACGCTGCATCGCCAGCGGATCGTTGTGCAGATCGATGCCCTGATCTTTCTTAAATTCTGCTACCAGATAGTTGATCATACGGCTGTCGAAGTCTTCGCCGCCCAGGTGGGTGTCACCGTTGGTCGCCAGCACTTCGAAAGTTTTTTCGCCGTCAACTTCATCGATTTCGATAATAGAGATATCGAACGTACCGCCGCCCAGGTCATATACCGCGATAGTACGGTTGCCCTGGCCTTTGTCCATACCGTAAGCCAGCGCGGCTGCGGTTGGTTCGTTGATGATACGTTTTACGTCCAGACCTGCGATACGGCCGGCATCTTTGGTCGCCTGACGCTGCGCATCGTTAAAGTAGGCTGGTACGGTGATAACCGCTTCGGTTACCGGCTCGCCCAGGTAATCTTCCGCCGTTTTCTTCATTTTTTTCAGCACTTCAGCAGAAACCTGCGGCGGTGCCATTTTCTGGCCTTTTACGTCCAGCCATGCGTCGCCGTTGTCGGCGCCAACGATCTGGTAAGGCATGATTTTAATATCACGCTGCACTTCTTCGTCCTGGAAGCGACGGCCAATCAGGCGCTTGATCGCAAACAGGGTGTTCTGTGGGTTAGTCACGGCCTGGCGTTTAGCAGGCTGACCAACCAGCGTTTCACCATCCTGGGTGTAAGCGATGATGGATGGCGTAGTGCGATCGCCTTCCGCATTCTCCAGTACACGCGCTTTGCCGCCATCCATGATCGCGACACAAGAGTTTGTTGTACCTAAGTCAATACCAATAATCTTGCCCATCTAAACGTCTCCCACTTAAATTCATTTCAAATCAGGTTATGCACACTTAATGCGGGCGGTTTTGGCCGTTTCAACTCCCGGCTTCACGCTTTTTTTCGCTACATAACCCTGGATGCCAAATAAGATGGGGCCTGCGCGCCCGGCATCAAGGGGCGAGTTAAAAAAAATTTCGTTTTTATCCTTATGGCAGATCAATGTCGCCCGCCCGGCGGCTCTTTATGATGCCGCGCGCTTTGCAGGAAAGCGGCGGTCAGCCGCCCTGCCCGCGCCTCTTCTTAATTTCTGTTATAGCTGAGGACTTATGCATAACAACAAACTGGCCAATCCTGGGCCGCTGGGCCTGATGGGGTTTGGGATGACCACCATATTGCTGAACCTGCACAACGCAGGATTTTTCCCGTTAACGTCCGTGGTGCTCAGCATGGGCATTTTTTTTGGCGGCTTCGCACAGATCCTGGCTGGCCTGCTGGAATATAAAAAAGGCAACACTTTCGGCCTGACGGCGTTTACCGCCTATGGCTGCTTCTGGCTAAGTCTGGTCGGCATGCTGCTGCTGCCGTCGCTGGGGCTGGCTGCGCCGACGGATGCGGTTTTCCTTGGCGTCTGGCTGGCGCTGTGGGGCATTTTCACCCTGTTTATGTTCTTCGGCACGTTGCAGGCCAACCGCGCCTTGCAGTTTGTTTTTGCCAGCCTGACGCTGCTGTTTGCGCTGCTGGCCGTCGGCAATATTACCGGCAGCGAGCGCATTCTGACGCTGGCCGGTTTCGAAGGCATTATTTGCGGCGCGAGCGCGATCTATCTGGCGGTGGCGGAAGTGATTAACGAACAGCTGGCGCGCAAGGCGCTGCCAATTGGCGAGGTAACGCGGGCATAAAAAAAGCCCCGTGTGGATAATCACGGGGCCTGTCTTTTAGCGAATGCTGACCTGATTTAATAACAGTCGCCTGTCGCTACGCAGCAGCCAGCCGCCCAGCACAAAGCCCATCGCCGCCAGGCTCAGCACGTACCAGAGCGGCGCCATGGGTGTCAGCTTCATGATAAAAGTGACGCAAATGGGCGTCAGCCCACCAAAAATGGCGTAGGCGACGTTATAGGAGAACGAAATGCCGGTGAAGCGTACGTCCGCCGGAAACGCTTTAACCATGATAAAAGGCGTGATGCCCACTACCCCTACGCACAGGCCAGCCAGCGCATAGGCGGCATAAAGATACTGTGGCGCAGCCGCGGCCACGTAAAAAAAGCAGGCGCTGCCGCCCGCCAGCAGCAGGCTGCCGACCATCAACGTCTTACCCGCGCCGAAACGATCTGCCGCCGCGCCCGCCACCACGCAGCCGATAAGTAGCATAACGGTCGCCAGGCTATTGGCCTGTAAAGTTTGCGCCGCCGGTAGCCCATAGGTTTTTTGCAGCAGCGCGGGTGCCATCAAAATGACCACCACAATGCAGGCGGAAAGCAGCCAGGTAAGCAGCATGGAAACGATCACACTCCGACGATGCGCCCTGACGATGGTTTTCAGCGGCAGCTCCTGCGCCAGCGCCTTGCGTGCCTGCATTTCCGTAAAGACCGGCGTTTCATGCAGCCAGCGGCGCAGATAAAGCGCGATCAGGCCAAAAATCCCGCCCAGAAAAAAAGGAATGCGCCAGCCGAATGTCGCGATGCTTTGGGCCGACAGCGTGGTGGCGATCAGCGTGGCAACCAGCGATCCCAATAAAATACCCGCCGTCAGTCCGGCGGTCAGCGTGCCGCAGGCGAAACCGATCCGTTTTTCCGGCACGTGCTCCGCCACAAAAACCCAGGCACCGGGCACTTCGCCGCCGATGGCCGCGCCCTGTAACAGGCGCAGCAGCAGCAGCAGTACGGGTGCCGCCACGCCCAGCGACGCATAGTCAGGCAGCAGCCCCATCGCCAGCGTCGGCAGGGCCATCAGCAGGATGCTCAGGCTGAACATTTTCTTCCTTCCCCTGCTGTCGCCAAAATGGGCCATGATAATGCCGCCAAGCGGCCGCGCCAGATAGCCTGCGGCAAAGATGCCGAAGGTCTGCATCTGTCTTAGCCAGTCGGGGATATCAGCCGGAAAGAAGCGTTCGCCTATGACCGCCGCGAAAAAAACAAAGATGATAAAATCATAGAACTCCAGCGCGCCGCCCAGGGCGGCCAGAGAGAGGGTTTTGTAATCCTGCCGGTTCAATCGGCGAGTGCTGTTATTGTGCATAATCGTCGCGCAGCCAGAAGTGAGGGAATAAGAGCGTGTAAAGCCAGCATGACTATACCGTTCATTTTCCGCTACACCAGCAGCGCTGAACTTTATGCCTGAATCCGGAAATTTTTAGCTGTTTGTTTCGCGTCTGGCGCTTTTAGGACGAAATGCTGCTACTACCGCCTCATGCGTTTCCACATAAGGGCCATCCAGCAGCTGGATGCAGTAGGGCACGCTGGCGAAAATACCGTGCACTTTCGCTTTGCCGTCCGCGTCCTTTAAGCCTTCCAGCGTCTCTTTGATCGATTTTGGCTGCCCCGGCAGATTAATCACCAGTGACTGCTTGCGGATCACGCCAACCTGGCGCGAAAGGATAGCGGTCGGCACAAAATTCAGGCTGATCTGACGCATCTGTTCGCCAAAGCCCGGCATTTCGCGATCCGCGATAGCCAGCGTGGCGTCCGGCGTCACGTCGCGTCTGGCCGGCCCGGTTCCGCCGGTAGTCAACACCAGATGGCAAAACAGCTCGTCCACCAGCTCGCAAATGGCGTGCTCAATCATCGGCTGCTCGTCGGGCACCAGCCGTTTCTCAACGGTAAAAGGCGTCGCCAGCGCCGTAGAAAGCCAGGCTTCCAGCGCCGGTAAGCCTTCGTCCTGATAGATGCCGTTAGCCGCGCGATCGGAAACGGAGATCAATCCTATGCGTAAAGTATTCATTGTGTCGTCACTGTGAGGCCGGCCGCGGGAGGGCGCGGTTTTATAAGGGGAACAGGGGAAGGATAAACATTGCCACGCTTGATGTACAGGACGCGGCCGGCGAACCGACCGCGTGAGGGAATTACAGCAGTTCGGCGAGCATCTTATCCAGCTTGGCCTGGTCAAGCGCGAAGTTGCGAATGCCCTGCGCCAGCTTATCAACCGCCATTGGATCCTGGTTGTGCTCCCACAGGAATTCCGCTTCGGTCATTTTAGCGGGACGCGCTTTGACTTCGCCGGTGTAGGAGAGCTTACGCTCCAGCGTGCCTTCGCTTTCCGCCAGCTCTTTCAGCAGCGCCGGGGAGATGGTCAGACGGTCGCAGCCGGCCAGCTCAACGATCTCGCCTACGTTGCGGAAGCTTGCGCCCATAACCACGGTTTCGTAACCGTGCTGCTTGTAGTACTGGTAGATTTCAGACACGGAAACCACGCCCGGATCTTCATGCGGCGCGTACTCTTTCTTGTCGGTATTGGCTTTGTACCAGTCCAGAATACGGCCAACGAAAGGAGAGATCAGGTAGACGCCCGCTTCGGCGCAGGCGCGGGCCTGAGCGAAGGAGAACAGCAGCGTCAGGTTACAGTTGATGCCTTCTTTTTCCAGCTGCTCGGCGGCACGAATGCCCTGCCAGGTGGAGGCCAGCTTGATCAGGATGCGGTCGTTGCTGATACCGGCATCGTTATAGAGCTTGATCAGCGCGCGCGCTTTATTGATGCTGCCTTCGGTGTCGTAAGAGAGACGCGCATCGACTTCCGTAGAGATACGACCCGGCACCAGCTTCAGGATCTCCAGACCAATTTTGACGTTCAGCATATCTGCCGCGTACTGGATCTGCTCTTCTTTGTTGCTGGTCTGCTCGCGCGCCCACGTTACGGCTTCATCGATCAGCTTACGGTATTCCGGGATCTGTGAGGCATTCAGGATCAGTGAAGGGTTAGTGGTAGCGTCTTGCGGTTGATACAGCTTCATCGCTGCGATGTCGCCGGTATCGGCAACAACGGTGGTGAGCTGGCGCAGGGAAGTCAGTTTGTCCGTCATGGTTGTCATTCTCTCAGAAGAGTTATCGGGTTCTTGAAACTGTCTGCCACGGATAATATCACGCGAGACCGACCATGCAAGGTAAGCTTGCGGCCAGGCCACTGAGTGCTAAATCGCGCCCTTTATTTAGCTAATTTGTCCGGGCCGATAGCAGTGATTTGTCGTGCCACGGCGCTTTTTTGCTACACTGCCTGCGCTTTTTTTTGCCCTCCGATGGCGTATTACATAAGGATTCTGTCATGTTGATGGTGATCTCCCCGGCCAAGACGCTGGATTTCGCAAGCCCGCTGGCGACCGCCCGCTTTACGCAGCCCGCGCTGCTGAATGATGCCAAAAAGCTGATTGACGTGGCGCGCGACTTGACGCCCGCGCAGATCGGCTCACTGATGAGCATCAGCGACAAGCTGGCCGATTTAAACGCCGGTCGTTTTCAGGCATGGCAAACGCCTTTTACGCCGGATAACGCGCGCCAGGCCATTCTGGCTTTTAAGGGCGACGTTTACGCCGGACTTCAGGCGGAGACCTTCAGCGAAGACGACTTCACCTTTGCCCAGCAGCATCTGCGCATGCTTTCCGGGCTTTACGGCCTGCTGCGGCCGCTGGATCTGATGCAGCCTTACCGTCTGGAGATGGGCACTAAGCTGACCAACCCTGCCGGCAAAGATCTTTATGCCTTTTGGGGCGACAGGCTGACCGAAGCGCTGAACGCGGCGCTGGCGGAACAGGGCGACGACGTGCTGATCAACCTGGCTTCCGATGAGTATTTTAAAACGGTGAAGCCAGCGAAGCTGCAAGGCCGCATCGTCAAGCCGGTGTTCCTGGACGAGAAGAACGGCAAGTTTAAGGTTATCAGCTTCTACGCCAAAAAGGCCCGTGGCCTGATGAGCCGTTATATTATCGAGCGCCGCCTGACGCAGCCGGAACAGCTGAAAGCGTTCGACGTTGACGGCTACTTTTTCGTGGCTGACGAAAGCAGCGAGCGCGAGCTGGTGTTTAAACGTCACGAAATCGCCTGATACCGCTTTCGCGGGCGAGCCGCCTTTTCAGATCCAGCCATAGCGTTTTGTTATGGTGCCGAACCGCGCCGCCGATCGCTCTACTCAAGGTTTATCTGCATCAGCCTTGAGGTAATTATGGATCGGCAAGCGCTTCTTAAAACCGTCACTGACAGGGCCTGGCACGCCACGCATCCTCCCACCGTAAACGCCGCCGCGCCCACGCTGCAAAATCCGCTGCCCGTTGGCTCGCATGCCTGGCTGCAAGCGGCAGCGGCGCAGTTTGGCGTAGACGAAAAGGCGCAGCAGCAATTTGCCACAACCGGCCTGCTCCGCCTGGACGTGCTGCATGTAGTTATGATTTGCCAAAGCGAAGATCCCGTCCCGCTGTGGCTCGCCGTTGGCTATTTGCGCACGCCCCAGGCAATCCATTCTGAAACCTGGCAGCAGCTGTTGCTGCGCGCTAACGGCGTGGCGATGGCGATGAACGGCATCAGCCTCTCGCTGGATGAACAGGGTACGACGCTGCTGACCAGACGCCTGGCTTTTGACGCCGTTGATGATGCGCTGGCGCTGGCGGCCATCCTTAACGATATCGACGCCCTTGCCGCCAGCCTGATCGATTTACTGCTGTCTCTCGGCCAGCCAGAGGCAACGCAGCAAGCAGACAAAACGCCAGCACTGCCCGGCTGGGTCATGGGCTGGCAGCAGCAGACGGCTTTAAAAATCGATGCGCTGGCGGCACAGGCGCTGGCCGCCCGGTGGCACTACCCGCTGGTGCAGCAGGCTGTCGCCGCGTTAGAACTGCCCGCAACGCAATACCAGCTCAACGGCTGCCTCTGTTCGCTACGCTTTCCCGAGCGTGAGATAGCCATTACCGCCGACGGTGACGGCCGCCACCTTTTCCTTTCCACGCCGCTTGAGCTGAAGAAGGATGACGCCCGTCGGCTGCTGGTCGCCAACGGGGATTTACAGCCGCTGACGCACTGCTCGCTGGGGCTTTATCAGGAAGAGGTCAGCCTGCTCTGCCGCTGGGATTCCCTGGGGCTGGACGGCCTTGATTTAGCCGAATGGCTGGCAAATCTGATGACCCTGACCATGGCTTTCAGTAGCGATACACAGAGAGGCGACTTATGACTGATTCAATCCAGCGCGCGCCCGCCCTACAGCAGATGACCGTGCAGAACAGCCGGGGCGATATTGAAAGCGGCCCGCTGCCCACGGGGCCAGCGCGCGCGGCCAGGGCGAGCCACGCGGCAGGCCAGTTTTTTTCCGGCCTGGCGGAGGGCGCCAGAAAAGGGTTACAGACGACCTCGGGCGGCCTGCAAACCGTTGGCAACGCGGCATGGGGCGGCTTAAAAACCGGCGGCAGCTACGCCGCCGACAAAATGACGGTAGCGGGCAAAGCGGGCTGGCAGGGCACGAAGTATGTTGGTAATCAAAGCTGGAAAGGCGCAAAAATTGCCGGAAAAGCGGGCTGGAACGAAACCAAACACTCCGCCGTCACCCTGGGGAAATTCGCCTCTGCGCCGCTGCAAAACAAAGCCTGGGGCGCGCTGGGCGGCCATGCGCTACAGCAGATGGTGACCTGCGGGCTGCCGACGCTGATGCGCGAAGAGGCATTTATCGAGGCCTATAACATGATGCTGCCGCATCTGGCCGAGAAGCATCCGGCCGCCGCCGTGGGGCTTCAGGTCGCGGTGTCGCTGGCAAACATCGCCGCGCATCACCATATAAGGGAGCCGCGTCTGGCACGCGATCCGCAAAACAATGCCGTTGCCGTGCGCGGTCAGTTTGGCCTGAGTCCGGGCCAGGCAGACGTGATCCAGCGCGATAAGCCGCAGGAATGGCAAAATATGACGGACAAACACCAGCAGGACTCACAGCGCGTAACCGGGCAGCAGGTCGCCGCCGAACTGATGAATATAGGCATGTCGGCGGCTGGCGTGCTGACCGGCAACCCTGGCTTAACCACCCGCGTGCTCAGCACCCAGCTGCGCAACGTGCTTTACGCGGCCTCGCGCGAATCTTTGCAGGCGACCGGCAGCATGGTGGCCTCGCGCGACGGCAAACCAAGCCACGGCGTCAGCGATGGCGATATGCGCACCAACGGTGCCTGGTACACGCTGAATACGCTGGCGATGGGCATGTTGCAGGACGGTCTGATCCAGAAAGCGCTGCCGCAGGGCTATACCGTTTCCGGCCCTGAAATTCGCGATGCGGCCGGGCAGCGGCTCAGCGGGAAAGAGCTGCACGCGATGGCGGCGCTGGTTTCCGGCATCCGGGCAGCCTGCAACACCGTGATTGAGACGGGCGACGCCTTTCTGGGCAAGCATTATGACGCCAAACGCGCGGGCGACTCGCAGAAGTTCTCCCCTTCCCTGCCGATGAAAGATTATGGCCGCCTGCTGGATCACTCCATTGCCCGCCTGAGCTGGAATAACTTCGCCAATGCCAGCACCCTGGCCGCGCAGCAGGTGCTGAATGCGGCGACCAAAGGCTCGCTGTCGCCGCAGCTCTCCAGCCTGCTGAACAACGGCGGCACCGCAGCCGCGTTTGGCCTGACCTACAAGATGGTGAACCAGATCTATCAGGCGCACAGTAAAGTGCGCGCCGCCGTAGCAGCTGCCACCAGCGGGCCGGTGAATATCACCGCTGCCGGACAGCCGAATCCGGCAGCGGATAGCCGTAGCCAGCAGACGATAGCCGCGCCGCCTTCCGGGCAGCAAACGGCCGCTATTCAGCCTTCAGGGTCACCACAATCAACCGGAAACTCAGGAGAGCCCTCCACCAGCGGGACGGCATAACAGGCAGGAAAAGACCCTTACGGGTAAGGGCCAATGTTTGATGACAGACTTAAAAGCCTGCGACTCTACACTGTCGTTTTTGATAGCGACACAACCGCTTCACAGCGGCAGAGGCTGAGCGGATAAGCGGACCGTTTTCGCGCATGGACGCGCGAAACGAGCCTACATGGACGTATTCACGGCGTGTCCGTGTTCCGATCTGCCTCCGCTGCTTTCCACCGGCCCCAATGCGACTTGATGACAGAGGATGAGTGTGTCAACAATCTCAGGCCCTTATGAATAAGGGCCGCAGGCGTTATTTGTAAAGCAGGAAGTCGCGCAGCTCGGCGAAATCGGCGGCCATCTTGTGCGACAGCAGCGGCAGATCGGCGCGATCCGCCAGCTCCTGCGGCAGCGGCAGCGTCTGGCCCAGGATTTCTTCCACGCTCTCCTTGAACTTGGCCGGATGCGCCGTCCCCAGGAACAGCCCGAACTCGCCTTCCTGTAGCTGATCGCGCAGCAGTCGGTAAGCGATAGCGGCGTGCGGCTCGGAGATATAGCCCAGATCCGCCAGCTCGCGCATGGTAGCGCGGGTGGTTTCATCATCTACCGCGCCAAAGCCCAGGTCGGTCAGACGCCAGGTTTTACGGCGGAACAGCTCCTCAACGCGCGGCCAGTTGTTCGGCTGGCTGACGTCCATGGCGTTCGACAACGTGGAAACGGTAGCGGCAGGCAGCCATTCACCGCCTTTCAGGAAGCGCGGCACGGTGTCGTTGGCATTGGTGGCGGCAATAAAACGCTTCACCGGCAGGCCCAGTGATTTCGCCAGCAGGCCCGCCGTCAGATCGCCGAAGTTACCGCTCGGCACCGACACCACCAGCTGATTGCGTTTTTCCTGCGGCAGCTGCGCCACCGCTTCAAAGTAGTAGCAAATCTGCGCCAGCAGGCGGCTGATATTGATCGAGTTCGCCGAGTTCAGGCCGATGGCCTTCTTCAGCAGCTCGTCGTCGAAGGCCTGCTTGACCAGCGACTGACAGGTATCGAAATCGCCGTCGATAGCGATCGTCTGGATATTGCCTCCCAGCGTACAGAACAGCTTCTCCTGCAACGGGCTAATTTTGCCCTGCGGATAGAGGATCACCACGCGCACGTTGTCCATGCCGTAAAACGCATGGGCTACGGCCGCACCGGTATCGCCAGAAGTGGCGGTCAGGATGGTGATCTTCTCGTCCGCGCCGCTGACGTAAGAGAGCATCTGCGCCATAAAGCGGCCGCCGAAGTCTTTAAAAGCCAGCGTCGGGCCGTGAAACAGCTCCAGCGCAGAAATATCGTCGGTGACTCTCGCTACCGGCGCGGGGAACGCAAACGCGTTTTTCACGCGCTCGTGCAGATGATGCGCGTCGATTTCGTCGCCGATAAAAGCAGAGAGAATTTTGCTGCTGCGGCTGACGAAATCCATCTCCAGCATGGCGTCGATATCGGTCAGCTCAAACTCCGGCAGCTCCAGCGGGAAAAACAGCCCCTGCTGGCTGCCCAGACCCTGTTTAACCGCCTGTGAAAAGCTGACCTGCTCGTTGTGATCTTTCAGATTATAAAGTTTCATGCGTTATCCCAGTTTACGTGCGCCAGCCGTGTCTAAGCGGCAAATATGGACGAAGCCTTCCTCGTTTTGCAGGTAGTGCTGGCGAAGCCAGTCTGCCATGCGCTGCGCCGTGTCGGCCTGATTACAGACGGCGAACAGCGTCGGCCCGGAGCCGGAAATGCCGCAGGCCAGCGCGCCGATATCCTGGGCGGCCTGGCGGGCATTGGCGAAGCCCGGTAACAGTTTAGTGCGGTAGGGTTCGGCGATCACGTCGCGCATCAGCTTCGCCGCCAGTTCCGGCTGCTGAGTGTGGCAGGCGTGAATAAAGCCGCCCAGATAGCGGCCGTGTTTGATGATATCTTCTTTGCGATATTGCGCAGGCAGGATCGCCCGCGCCTCGGCGGTGGAAACCTTGATGCCGGGATAGGCCATCACCCACAGCCAGTCATCAAAGCATGGCACCGGCTGGCTGATCGCGCCGTTCTCTTCCAGCATCAGCTGCAGGCCGCCCAGGAAACAGGGTGCCACGTTATCAAAGTGGACGCTGCCGGAAACCCGGCCTTCCAGCTCGCCCATCAGCGTCAGCAGCTGGTTGTCGTCAAGCGGCCTGCCGCAATGTTCGTTCATCGCCATCAGTCCGGCCACCACCGAACAGGCGCTAGATCCCAGACCGGAGCCGATCGGCATATTTTTTTCCAGCGTCATCGCTACCGGTACGCGTTTGCCTGTCGCCTCGCAAAAGCGATCCCAGCACTGCCAGACGATATTTTCCTGCGGATCGGCAGGCAGCTTGCTGACGAAGCGTCCCTCGTTGCGCAGGCTGAACTCGCTGGCCGCCTCCACCGTTACGCAGTCGCCCAGCAGCGTTCCGTCGAAGGGCGAAACCGCCGCGCCCAGCACGTCGAAGCCGACGCTGACGTTGCCAATTGAGGCTGGCGCATAGATCTTAACCATGTTTAAACTCCCAACTTCCATGACAAGGTGCGTAACAGATCGGCAAACACGCCCGCGGCGGTCACGTCGTTACCGGCACCGTAACCGCGCAGCACCAGCGGTATAGGCTGATAATAGCGGCTGTAAAAAGCTAAAGCATTTTCGCCGTTTTTGACTTTATACAGCGGATCGTTGCCGTCAACGGCGTCGATCTTCACGTGGCAGCGGCCGCCCTCTTCAATCACGCCGACAAAGCGCAACACTTTGTCCTCATCGGCCGCGCGGCGTACGCGGGCGGTAAAAGCGTCGTCCAGCTCCGGCAGCCGCTGCATAAAGGTTTCCACGTCCAGCGCGTTAAACGCCTCCGGCAGCACGGCTTCGATTTCGATATCGCTCAGCTCCAGCTGATAGCCCGCTTCACGCGCCAGAATCAGTAACTTGCGCGCCACGTCCATCCCGGAGAGATCGTCGCGCGGATCCGGCTCGGTAAAGCCCATTTCGCGCGCTGTACGGGTCGCTTCCGACAGCGACACGCCCTCGTCCAGCTTGCCGAAGATATAAGAGAGCGATCCGGACAGAATGCCGGAGAAACGCAGCAGCTCATCACCGGCGTTAAGCAGGTTTTGCAGATTTTCAATCACCGGCAGGCCCGCACCCACATTGGTATCGTACAGGAACTTGCGGCGCGATTTAGCCGCCGCCGCGCGCATCTGCTGATAGTACTGCCAGGATGAGGTATTGGCCTTTTTGTTAGGCGTGACCACGTGAAAACCATCGGCCAGAAAATCCGCATACTGATCGGCTACGGCCTGGCTGGAGGTACAGTCGACAATCACCGGGTTAAGCAAATGATACTCTTTCACCAGACGGTTCAGGCGCGCCAGGTTAAAAGGCTCTTTGGCTTCCTGGAGCGCGGCCTGCCAGTTGTCCAGCGGAATGCCGTGCACGTTGGTCAGCAGCGCTTTGGAGTTGGCGATGCCGCAGACGCGCAGATCGATATGCTTGTTCTTCAGCCACGCCTGCTGGCGGGAAAGCTGTTCGATCAGCGCGGCGCCCACGCCGCCGATGCCGATCACAAACACTTCGATCACCTGGTCGGTGGCGAACAGCATCTGATGCACCACGCGCACGCCGGTCGTGGCGTCGTCGTTATGCACCACCACGGAAATAGAGCGCTCTGAAGAGCCCTGCGCAATGGCCACGATATTGATATTGGCCCGCGCCAGCGCCGAGAAGAACTTCGCGGAGATACCGCGCAGCGTACGCATTCCGTCGCCCACCACCGAAATCACGGCCAGATTTTCCATTACGTCCAGCGGCTCCAGTAGCCCGTCTTTCAGCTCCAGGAAGAACTCGTCTTCCAGCACGCGACGGGCGCGCAGCTGATCGCTTTGCGGCACGCAGAAGCTGATGCTGTATTCGGAAGAAGACTGGGTGATCAGCACCACGGAGATGCCGCTGCGGGACATGGCGGCGAACACGCGCGCGGCCATGCCGATCATCCCTTTCATGCCGGGCCCGGAGACGTTAAACATCGCCATGTTATTCAGGTTGGTGATGCCTTTTACCGGGTTATCGTCGCTGGCGCTGTCGCCGCCGATCAGCGTGCCGGGCGCCTGCGGGTTGGCGGTATTTTTAATCAGGCAGGGAATTTGAAACTGGGCGATCGGCGTGATGGTGCGCGGATGCAGCACTTTAGCGCCGAAGTAGGAAAGCTCCATCGCCTCCTGATAGGACATGGTTTTCAGCAGGCGGGCGTCCGGCACCTGACGCGGATCGCAGGTGTAAACGCCATCGACATCGGTCCAGATTTCACAGCAGTCGGCGCGCAGACAGGCAGCCAGCACGGCGGCGGAGTAGTCGGAGCCGTTACGGCCCAGCACCACCAGCTCGCCCTTTTCGTTTCCGGCAGTAAAGCCCGCCATCAGGATCATATTTTCGGCAGGGATCTGCGCGGCGGCGATACGGCGAGTGGATTCAGGAATATCCACGGTGGACTCAAGATAGTGGCCAACCGCCAGCAGCTTTTCAACAGGATCGATTACGCTGACGCCGTAGCCGCGCGCCTGGAGCAGCCCTTCCATAATGGCGAT
Source organism: Erwinia artemisiae (assembly GCF_051400835.1). Lineage (NCBI taxonomy): Bacteria > Pseudomonadati > Pseudomonadota > Gammaproteobacteria > Enterobacterales > Erwiniaceae > Erwinia > Erwinia artemisiae. Next base: position 37,664 of record NZ_JBLFFM010000013.1, read on the forward strand.
CGACAGCTTCTCGCCGCGACAGATAATGGCGGCATTGACGCTGTCCGGGCACTGGCCGAGCAGGCCGATACCGTGCAGCACCTGCTTCAGCTGAGCGAACTCCGCATCCACCACGGCTTTCAGACGGGCGTAGGGAAATTTCGGCTCCGCTTCCGCCAGCCCTTGCAGCAAAACGTCAAAAATCTTTTCGGCATCGAGCAGGTTTACCTGCGCATCCTGCCCGCTGATGGTTTTTTCAATCATCGCCACCAGATGGTTGGTGATTTTGGCCGGCGCGGACAATACGGTAGCGACCTGTCCCTGCTTAGCATTGCTCTCCAGAATATCCGCCACGCGCAAAAATCTTTCCGCGTTGGCGACTGAGGTTCCACCGAATTTCAGCACTCGCATAATCATCTCCTGAATTTTTGCCGAAAAAAAAGCCCGCACTGTTTAAGGTGCGGGCTTTTTTTATTTTTTCCTGTATGCGTCAGCCCGCACCGTTACCTGTGGTAATGGTGGTGGTGGTAATAATGATTGTTGTCATCAGGCTGTAAGTACGCATTTTAGATTTTACTGTCTGTCTTGAATTTGTCCGCTTTCAGAAGTAAAGCAAAGCCCTGGCTAAGTCAATTTTTTTATCCGCAGGCGCAAATCGGCTGACAAAACGCCCGCCAGGGATTTGGCCTGAAAACAGATCTTAACCAAGGCGAAAGCCGCTTACCCTTAGCATGTCTTGCTATGTATAAAGCGTTAACCAGTTTTTTTATCTATAAGATTTTTTTCTATGTCGTGCAGCAGCCGGTGCAGCATAGCGGTGTCGCGCTGTTGCAGCGTGCCCAGACGCTGATCCAGCCAGTCGACCAGTTTGCGATCGTCGCTGACCTCAAGCCGCTCAACCAGCTGGCTGAGCCGCTGGCGCAGCGCCTTCAGCTGCTGACCGTCAGCCGTGACGGCCGGCACGGCGGCGACCTGACGCAGCGCCGACAGCTGATAGCAGTACACCATCACCGCCTGCCCAAGATTCAGCGAAGGATAGTCCGCCGCCATCGGAATGCCGGTCAGCAAATCCACCTGGTCTAACTCCTCATTCGTCAGGCCGGTATCCTCACGCCCAAACACCAGCGCCGCGCTGCCGATCCACTGCTGCTTTTCCGCCAGCTGGCTTTCTACCTGCTGCGGCGTGGCGTAATAGCGGAATTTTGCCCGGCTTCGCGCGGTGGTAGCGATGCTGAAGTCGATATCCGCCAGCGCGGCAGCCAGCGAAGGCCAGTGCGTAGCCTGTTCCAGGATCTCGCCTGCGCCATGCGCGACCCGTCGTGCGCCCGCTTCCAGATGCGCCTGACTGTTTACGATCCGTAATTCATCAAATCCCATGGTTTTCATGGCGCGGGCCGCCGCCCCCACATTTTCAGGTCGGGCAGGTGAAACAAGTATCAGGGGAAAACGCATAAGGGCCTTCTTAAGTTCAGTGTGGACATATCCTGAGGGTCCCGTGGCATAAGATGGACGGGAAACCTCTGCTATCATTTTAACAAATCAACAACATACTAACGACCTGTCTGACCAGCTATAATTATAAACTACGGCTTTTTTCCGCTGATTTTAGCGATAAAAACATTTATCTGACGATAATCTCATGTAGTTCAGGCAATTAAGAATTGTTAAATTTTATCTATACTCTTTGCAAAGAAAGCCGTTTATTTTTTCATCTTTGCGCGGCGCTTATCCAGCTAAATCGCCCTTTGGCGGGGCGTTTTTCAACAGCACCTCAACGTGCTACAATTGGATTGATATAAGTCAATTAAGCTTTATTTATTGGCTGTTGGTCGTGGCTTGTGCTGTTATGTTGCTGTTAATGAGGTTAGGATATACGCCATTTTTGACCTTGCCGAGACAGGGAATATACTTTTTTATCTGGTATTTTCCGGTCCATGAATGGCTTGTGAACATATTCCGTACAGCCCGCGTTACGCGTCAATCGGCGCCCGCGTATTACCCATACGGTAACTGCTGTATGCCCATATCGTTTTTTGGCAATTTTAGGTAGCGAACACATGCAGACCCCGCACATACTTATCGTTGAAGACGAATTAGTTACTCGCAATACTCTCAAAAGTATTTTTGAGGCCGAAGGCTACATGGTTTATGAAGCTACGGACGGTGCAGAAATGCATCAGGTTTTGACAGAGAACGACGTCAACCTGGTCATCATGGATATAAACCTTCCCGGCAAAAACGGCCTGCTGCTGGCGCGCGAACTGCGTGAACAGGCCAACGTGGCGCTGATGTTCCTGACCGGCAGGGACAACGAAGTCGATAAGATCCTCGGCCTTGAGATCGGGGCGGATGACTATATCACCAAGCCTTTCAACCCGCGTGAGCTAACTATCCGCGCCCGTAATCTGCTGTCGCGCACCATGAATCTGGCGCCGCACAGCGAGGAGCGCAAGCTGGTTGAAAGCTACCGCTTTAACGGCTGGGAGCTGGATATCAACAGCCGCTCGCTGATTGGCCCGCAGGGCGAACAGTACAAGCTGCCGCGTAGCGAATTCCGCGCGATGCTGCACTTCTGCGAGAATCCGGGCAAAATCCAGACCCGCGCCGATCTGCTGAAAAAAATGACCGGCCGCGAGCTGAAGCCGCACGATCGCACCGTGGACGTCACCATCCGCCGCATTCGTAAACATTTTGAGTCCACGCCGGACACGCCGGAAATTATCGCCACTATTCATGGTGAAGGTTACCGTTTCTGCGGCGACCTGCAGGAGTAAGCCGGTGCTGCGTTGAGGGGTCGTTTTTCGCGGCCCCCTCTCGCTTGCCTTAGCGGCTCCAGGGCATGATGGGAACGGCGCTTAGCGCATTTTTAGGCGAGCCTTCCACCACCTTGTCGGAATAGCTAAGGTAAATAAGCGCGTTACGTTTGCGGTCGTAAAAGCGGACTACCTGCAGCTTTTTGAACACCAGCGAGGTGCGCTTACGAAACACCACTTCACCTTCTGCTTTCCCTTGGGCAATCTTGTCGCTGAGCGTTATCGGCCCAACCTGCTGGCAGGAAATAGCGGCATCCGACGTATCTTCCGCCAGACCTAACCCGCCTTTGATCCCGCCGGTTTTTGCCCGGCTGAGGTAGCAGGTCACGTTTTGTACATCGGGATCGTCAAAGGCTTCGACCATAATCTTATGATCGGGCCCAAACACTTTAAAGGTGGTATCGACCGAGCCGACCACTTCGGCGCGCACCGCAAGAGGGGTGAGCATTATTGCCGTGACCATTAACATTTTTTTCATTGTCATAACGTTACCATTGCATAGAAAATAGATGACATTGTAAGTTACCTCGCTTAGCGCTTTTACGCTGGCGGACCTGGCGTGCCCCGGTATAGCATACCGGACTAACAAAACGAAAGTTCACTCTCAGCAATCCCAGAACTGCTGCTGCACCAATATTAACCAGGATGAGGACGTTTTATGGATCAAGCCGGTATCATTCGCGACTTGCTAGTCTGGCTTGAAGGCCACCTTGACCAGCCGCTGTCTCTGGATCACGTCGCAGCCAGAGCAGGCTATTCAAAATGGCATTTGCAAAGGATGTTTAAAGAAGTTACCGGTCATGCTATCGGCGCCTATATTCGTGCACGTCGGCTGTCAAAAGCCGCGGTCGCGCTGCGCCTGACCAGCCGCCCTATTCTGGATATTGCCCTGCAGTATCGCTTCGACTCGCAGCAGACCTTTACGCGCGCGTTTAAAAAACAGTTTAACCAGACGCCGGCCTGGTATCGTCGCGCCTCCGACTGGCACTCCTTCGGCCTGCGTCCGCCGATCCGGCTGGATGACTTTCAGCTGCCCGAAGCCACTTACGTCACCCTGCCGGAAACGGTGCTGGTGGGACAAACGCAAAGCTATACCTGCACGCTGGAGCAGATTTCCAGCTATCGCGATGAGATGCGCCTGCATTTCTGGCGGCAGTTCCTGACGGAAACGGACACCATCCCGCCCGTGCTGTACGGCCTGCACCAGTCGCGGCCCAGCGTGGAAAAAGATGACGAGCAGGAAATTCTCTACACCACCGCCGTGCCGTCCGATAAGCTTTTCCATCCCGTCCCGGCAACGCAAACGGTGCTGCTGGAAGGCGGCGAGTACGTGCAGTTTACCTACGAAGGGCCGAGAACCAGCCTGCAGGAGTTTATCCTGCTGCTTTACGGTACCTGTATGCCGACGCTACAGCTGACGCGCCGCCACGGGCAGGATATTGAGCGTTTCCACACGCACGGCGGCAAAAGGCAGCCGGAACCGCCACAAGATATCCGCTGCGAATATCTGATCCCGATCCGCCGCCAGGCTGAGGAGTAAGCCGGTTCAGCCCGGCTTCGCGTCTTCGTTAGCGTTGCAACTCGTCCAGCGCGGGCGCATCCAGATGCGACACGTCTCCCGCCGTTTCCACTACCCAACCGGACGCCAGCCAGGCGCTCTTTTGGTAATCGACGCGGGAAATGGAGCAGTTGCGCAGCCGTAGCCGACGCTCGGCCCACGCAGGCAGCCCCAGCAGCGTACTCACCAGCACGCCCAGCGCCATACCGTGGCTGACCAGCAGCGGACGGCTGCCGGCGGGCAGGTTCAGACAGGCGTTCAGCGCCTCGTGCATTCGCGCGGCCAGCTCCGTCATCGACTCGCCGTTCGGGATACGACCGTTTTCGGTGCCGTTGATCAGCGTGGCGCGCCAGCTCTCTTCTTCCGGCGTCAGCGAATCCAGCGGGCGCTTTTCCAGCACGCCCATATTCAGCTCGCGCAGACGCGGCTCCAGCGTCACTTCACAGCCGCAGGCGTCCGCGATGATTTCAGCCGTGCGTTTGGTGCGGCCCAGGTCGCTGGCGATGACGTGAGTAATGCCCAGATGTTTCATCCGTTCACCCACCTGCTGCGCCTGCTGCTCTCCTTTAGCCGTCAGCGCGCTGTCCGACTGTCCCTGAATGCGTCTCGCTGCATTCCAAAGCGTTTCTCCGTGGCGAACAAGATAGACCTGTAACATTGCTGTTTTCCGTTATACTGCGGCAAATTTGCGTAAGGGGTTCAAACAATTATGTACCATGTTGTCGCTGCAACCATTAATCCGGCAAAAATTAAGGCAATTTCTCAGGCTTTCAGCGATATTTTCGGTGAGGGATCCTGCCATATGGAGGGCGTCGAGGTCGACAGCGGCGTGGCCCTGCAGCCCCTTACCGATGCAGAAACGAGAACTGGCGCACGCCAGCGCGTGCAAAATGCCCGTCAGCTGCGTCCGCAGGCGGATTTTTGGGTGGCGATTGAAGCCGGTATTGAAGGCGAAAGCGCGTTTGCCTGGATGGTGATTGAAAACCGTCAGCAGCGCGGCGAGTCACGCTCCGCCAGCTTTACGCTGCCGCCGGTGGTGCTGAAAAGCATTGCGGCCGGACGCGAACTGGGCGAAGTGATGGCGAGCCTGACCGGCATTGAAAACATCAAGCATAAGGGCGGCGCGATCGGCGCCTTTACCGCCGGGCAGCTCAGCCGCACCAGCGTCTATCATCAGGCGCTGATCCTGGCGCTCTGCCCTTTCCATAACGCGGTATACCAGCAAAGCGCCGACGGATCAGATCTTATCTGAACCGTTCAGCAGCTGCGCCTCCAGCCAGGTTTTCAGGGCAGGCGGCGCGCTTTTCAGGCTGTTCGAGCCACGGGTGATAGTAGCGATGCCGACGCCCAGATCGTTTTTCAGCTCGCGCTGGCTCATCTCGCCGCGCATCAGCTCTTCGATAATACGCAGGCGCGTGCCCAGCGCCTCGCGTTCGTCCGGCGTCATCATCAGCTGAAGTAGCGGCAGGTGCAGTCCGTTGTCAAAAGCGTGCTGGAGCAGCACAACAAAGCGCTGCCACTCTTCGTTGTGCGGTTCCATCGTTACGGGAATGGAAGGTTCAGTCATAGGTGGCCCATACTCTTTAACTAGTACAGCAGTCTAGCACAGGCCGGGCGGGATCAATAGCGTCGCTGCCACTCGCCGTCAGAGAGAATATTGTCCGACTGCCGCATAAAGTGACGATAGTAGGCATCGTAAGCCAGCACGTTTTTTACATAGTTACGCGTTTCCGAAAAAGGAATGGTTTCGATAAAAGCGACCGCATCCAGTCGGCCAGCGCTGTTCCCCAGCCACGTTCTGACCCGCGACGGCCCGGCGTTATAGGCCGCCGAAGAAAAAATGCGGTTCTGGCCGAACTGTTGATAGACCGATTCCAGATACTGGGTGCCGATCTGGATATTGGTTTCCGCATCCAGCAGCTGGCTGCTGTTGCTGTAGCCCGGCAGACTATAGACCTTCACCGTATGCTGCGCGGTCGCGGGCATGACCTGCATCAGCCCGGATGCGCCAACCGGCGAGCGGGCTTTCGGATTCCAGGCACTCTCCTGGCGGGCAATCGCCATCGCGTAGCTGACAGGGATCGCTTTGCCTTCCGTATAGCGCTTAAACTGTTCCTGATAGGCCAGCGGGAAGCGCTCCTTCAGGCTGTTCCACAGCTTGCCGGAAATGGTCGCCTGCACGCTGAGCACCCACCAGTTCTGCTCGTAGGCGTAGCGCGCCAGCTGCTGCTGCTGGCTGCGGCTTTTGCTGCCGACCAGGTAGCTCCATTCGGTTCGCGCCAGGTTATCCATATTCCAGTACATCAGTTCACGCACGCGGGCGATTTCCGGCCCCTGAGTCAGGCTGCGCTCTACCGACGGCGCCTCGTCAATCTGTAGGGGATAGGCAACGCCAAGACGCTGGGCGGCGACCATCGGATAGAAGCCGCGCTCCTGCATCAGGCCGCGCAGAATTTTATCGGCTTCCTCTTTGCGGCCCTGCTCCAGCAGCAGATCGGCCTGCCAGTACTGCCATTCATCTTTCTGCTTGGTTTCTACCGGCAGTCGGGCGATCCAGGTGTTCAGCCCGCGACGATCGTTGTTGCCCAGCGACATCCTGACGCGGCGCTCGATTAGCGCATCGGAATCGCTGCGCATCACCACGTCATCGCGCCAGCGCGCCTGTTCCGTCGTCACGTCGCTGCCCATTAATCGCCACGCGACCGCCTCTTTCAGGCTCTGCTCTTCCTGCTCGCTCATCTTTTGCAGCCGCACCAGCGTCGGGATCATCGCGCGGGCGTTTTCGGCATCTTCACGCGCCATGCGCGCGAAAGCGATGGCGGTGGCCTGGCGGGTAAAATCGGTCGGGCCGGCGATACGGGCGAAGGCCTCCACGTTTTGCGGATTGTTTTGCAAATCTTTCACCGCGCTGGCGATGGTCTGATAATCCTCAGGAAGCTGATCCGCCAGGAAATTCACCAGGTTACTGTTGCCGGCCACCATAGCCAGACGAATACGCTCCAGCGTGGTAATCGGCGTCTGTTCACCTGCCGCCTGCCAGGCGCTGAACAGCCTGTCGCAGCCCGGCGGCAGCGAGGTGCCGCGTAGCCAGATCGTTTTAGCGCCTTTCCAGGCCACCTGCTCCTCGCCAGTGGCCCATTTGGCGTAGTACCAGTTGCAGCGTGCGGCAACAGGTTTAGGTTCGGTCGGGCTGAACACCAGCAGGCCGCGCCAGTCTTCGCGTCGCGCCAGCTCGTTGATAAAGCTTGAGGAAAGCGCGCGAACCGGCGGCAGCGTCGGGTTTTTTTTAATAAAATCGTTGATAACGAAGCTGCTCTGCTGATCGAGGCTTTGCGCCAGCTCGCGATATTCAAGATAGGGATAAAGCGGGTAATCGCGCAGCGTGGGCATCAGCTGCGCAACCTGATCCATCTGTTTATTGTCCCAGGCCTGCTTGATTTGCAGGTAGCGCGTGCGCTGCGCATCCAGCGAATCCGCGTGCGCCGTGCCTGTTACTATCGCCAGGCAAACGCCTGCCGCCCAAAACCGCCACTTGTCCGCCATGACTTTTCCCACGTTAACGCCTCTCTTTGTCCTGTGCTTACCATTAAAGCTCTTAACATGCTAACCAGGCCTGGCGACTCCCGCTATGCCGCATCGGCAAATTTACTTAACCTGACTTCTTTAAACGCCGGGTCAACAGGGCTTCGTCAGGCTATTTTGGCTGGCTAAAGGTTAATTGCGATCAACAATCCTTGCCCTGCTTTCCTTCAGCATAGCCTTCCTTGCTCGCCTCAACGCTACCCGCCTTTAGCCTGACTGGCGGAGAACAGCCATCTGACTCACTGATGTTATGACGTTGGTAGCGGGTTCTGTTATCCACTCCCCGCAAGGATTACCTGTGATGCAAAAATTAAAATCGCCGCCTGCCTGGTATCGTTATGATGCGGCTGGCGTAATAAAAAGAATGCAGAGTCATGAATCGGGGCTTTCCGCAGAAGAGGCGCAGAAACGTCTGGTCGGCCTCGGCCCCAATACGCTGCCGCCGCGCAGGCGTCGGTGCCCGCTGATGCGCCTGCTGACCGCGCCAATCTGCGTTCTGCTGTTGGCTTCGGTGTTAACCGCCGTTACCGAACATTGGCTGGATACCGGCGTCATCCTTGTCGTTATTCTGCTTAACCTGCTGGCTAACTGGCTACAGCAAAACGCCACGCAAAGCTCGCCAAATCTTGCAGACGGCTTTCCCGATCGCGCAAGCGTCAGGCGCGAGGGTAATATTCTGCAGGTGGATACCCGCAGCCTGGTGCCGGGCGACATCATTATGCTGGGCGCGGGCGATAAAGTCCCTGCCGATCTTCGCCTGATCGAGGCGCAGAATCTGCGGGTGGATGAAAGCATGTTAACGGGAGAAGCAACCGCCGTTGCCAAACAAACGGCCGCGACCGAAGGCGAACGGCCTGCGGAAGCCCGCAGCAATATGCTTTTTTGCGGCTCCACGCTGGTTTCAGGCTGCGCCACCGGTATTGCGGTAGCCACCGGAGCAAAAACGCAGCTGGGTCGCATCGAGGCGGCCCTGTGCTCTGTCAGACCGCGCCGGACGCCGCAGCTAAGATCGTTCGACAGGCTCGGCAACGGCTTCTGGCTGCTGATGGTCACGCTGATCGCTTTTCTGTTCTTCTATGCGCTGCTGCGGCACAGCCTGCCGATGCAGGGACTGATGCAGACGCTGGCCGGTCTGGCGGTTGCCGCCGTGCCGGCAGGGCTGCCGATGATTATCGTGCTGGCGCTGGCGTTGAGCATATGGCGCCTGAGGAAAATGAATATTGCCGTCCGCCATCTCTCCACGGCGGAAACGCTGGGCGCGCTGAGCGTCGTCTGCTGCGATAAAACCCACTCGCTGACGATGAACGAAATGACGGTCAGGGCGCTGATCCTGCACGAAGAAACGATCCGCGTAGAGGGCAACGGCTACCAGCCGACAGGCCGCTTTTTACAGGACAAAGACTGTAGCGTCATAGCGCCAGCCGTACACGCCCGGCTCCGCGACCTGCTAAGAAATATGGATCTGTGCAGCGACAGCACGCTGCTAAAAGATGAGGGAAAAAACTGGCGCATCACCGGCGAGCCGACGCAGGCCGCGCTTAAGATGGCGGCTGCCAAAGCGCACCTGCCTGAACGGGCGGCGCTGCTGCTGGATAAGCTGCCGTTTGATGAGCTCAGAAAGTATCAGGCAACGCGCCATCTGGTTGACGGCGAAAGCTATATTCTGGCGCTCGGCGAGCCGGAAGCGCTGCTGCGGATATGCGACTTCCAGCAGACCGGACAGGGTCTGGAAGCGCTGGATGTTGCCTGGTGGCAGCAGCAAATAGCGCACCACGCTGCAGAAGGCCTGCACCTTATTGCCAGCGCCTGTCGTCCGGCCGATAAAACCCAGGCCGCGCTTTGCCACGACGATTTGCAAAACGGCCTGGTTTTCTGCGGCATAGCGGCCATGATAGATCCACCGCGTCCTGAAGCAGCCAGAGCGATTGCCGACTGCCAGCGTGCCGGGATCCGGGTAAAAATGCTGGCCGACGACCCTGTGGCAACGGCGCTGGCCATTGGTCGAATGACAGGCATTGGCGGCAGCCATAGCGAGTTGACCGGCCGCCAGCTGGAGCGAATGAGCGATATCGAGCTGGCCCGGGTGGTGGATCGCTATGACATCTTTGTGGGCATGACGCCCGCGCACAGGCAACGGCTGGTCGCCGCGCTGCAAAGCCAGGGCGAAGTGGTCGGCATCACCGGCAACGGCGCTCAGGATATCCCCGCGCTCAAACAGGCCGATGTCGGAATAGCGACACAGGCTGCAAACGGCAGCGCGACAAAAGCGATCGCCGATCTCGTGCTGCCCGATAATCATTTCGCCGCGCTTATCAGCGCCGTACAGGAAGGCCAGCGCCTTCGTGACGGCCTGAAAAAAGCGGGACGCTTTATGCTGCCAATCTGCCTGGCGCAGACGCTGCTGTTTATCGCTGCCCTGCTGGCAGGAAAATTTATTCCGATCGCGCCTCTTCAGGTTTTATGGATAAATGTCGCGGCGTCGGTCACGCTTGCCGTTAGCCTTATCAGCGGAAAAACAGCGTCCACGCCTGTCTGTTTCCGGCCGCGCGAAGCGAGCCGGTCGGCACAAGGCTGCCGGTTCTGGCACCTCGGCTTTACAGGCGTAACCATTATGCTGAGCGCTTTCGTAACCGAGCTGTGGCTGCAATCACGCGGCTACGAACCAAAATTTATTCACGCCGTGCTGCTGCAAACGCTGATCGTGGCGCAGTGGGTCTGGCTGCTGAACTGCCGCGAACCGGCGCGATCTTCGCTCAATACCGGCCTGCTGAAAGATTATGGTTTCTGGCTGGCGAGCGCTCTGCTCGCGCTGTTGCAGCTGGCTCTGTTCGGCCTGCCGGTGATGCAAAGCCTGTTTGCCACCGTGCCGCTGCCGCAGGAAATCCGGCTGCTTACGCTGGCCGTCGGCGCGCTGCTGTTTGCCGTATTCGAGCTGGAAAAAATGCTGACGCGGCGCCGACAGCAGTCCGCCATCAAACAGTGGCATCCGGCAGAATAATAGCGCACGGCCTGGGCGCCGCTCGCTGCGGCCCCTGGTGCTGTACGTTCCCGCACGGCCGGCTTCCTTATCGCCCCTTTTTTGTTCATTCGCTGCCCAAATAACGTGCACCCTCGCCTGATTATTTATTTAAATAGTTAATAATCAGCAAGTTACCCGTATGGCACGGCTTTTGCTCTGTTTATTCCATCTTGTATACCAGATGGAATTCAACCTATGGCTTTCACCGGTTTTACCCTGAATGACTGGCGGCGTTACCATCAGCAGCAGCCGCAGGAGCTGTTCGCTACCCTTTCCTCTTTGCTGGCGGAGCTGAGCCTGGAAGATAACGCCTGGCTTTATCTTGCCACCCCTTCTCAGCTGCGGGCGCAGACGGAACCGCTGCTGGCGGCCTGGCAGAAGGATCCGCAGTCGCTGCCGCTGTTCGGCGTGCCCTTTGCGGTGAAAGACAATATCGACGTGGCGGGCTGGCCGACCACCGCCGCCTGCCCTGCTTTCGCTCACGAAGCCGCAACCGATGCCGTTGCGGTCGCCAGGCTGAAGGCGGCGGGCGCCGTGGTCATCGGCAAAACCAATCTCGATCAGTTCGCTACCGGCCTGGTCGGCACACGGTCGCCCTATGGCGCGGTGAAAAACAGCTTTAATGCGGATTACGTCAGCGGCGGCTCCAGCTCCGGTTCGGCTTCCGTGACGGCTCGTGGCCTGGTCTGCTTTGCGCTGGGCACCGATACCGCTGGCTCAGGGCGCGTCCCGGCCGGCTTTAACAATATCGTCGGCCTGAAGCCGACCAAAGGCTGGCTGTCGGCCACCGGCGTGCTGCCAGCCTGCCGCCTGAACGATACGCTTTCCGTGTTTGCGCTGACGGTGGAAGATGCTTTCCAGGTCGCGACCTGTGCGGGCGGCTATGACGCCAGCGACGCCTATTCACGCGACAATCCGGCGCTGGCGCCCGCCGCCCTGCCTGCCGCGCCGCGCCTGGCTGTTCCTTCTCATCCCACCTTTTTTGACGATGCACAGGCCGAAGCCGCCTGGGAAAAAGCGCTGGCCGCGCTGCAGGCGTGCGGCGCCACGCTGCATCCTGTCGATTTTGCGCCGTTTCACCAGCTGGCCGAACAGCTTTACTCGGGGCCCTGGGTAGCCGAACGTACCGCGGCCGTCGGCGAGATACTGCACCATCCGGAACAGATGGATGCGACCGTGTACGGCATTATCGCCAGCGGCCAGCACTACAGCGCGGTTGACGCTTATCAGGCGGAATACCTGCGCGCGGAGCTGAGCCGTCAGATCCAGCAGACGCTTGCCCAGTTTGACGCGCTGGTGGTGCCAACGTCGCCGACCATCCACACGCTGGAAGAGATGCGGCAGGAGCCGGTGCGCTATAACTCGCAGTTTGGCACCTATACCAACTTTACTAACCTGGCCGATCTCTCGGCGCTCGCCCTGCCAGGGCCATTCCGTGAGGACGGGCTGCCCGCCGGGATCACGCTGATTGCGCCCGCGTGGCACGATCGCGCGCTGGCGACCTTTGGACAGCGCTGGCAGCAGAGCCTGGCGCTCGACCTGGGCGCGACCGGAAAAGCCTGCGCCGCGCCGTCCGCTTTGCCCGCTTCGCCACACCACGTTCGTGTCGCGGTCGTTGGCGCGCACCTGACTGGAATGCCGTTGAATCATCAGTTAACCCGCCGCAATGCGGTGCTGGTGGAAGAAACCCGCACCGCCGACGCCTATCGCCTTTATGCGTTGGCCAACACCCAGCCGCCCAAGCCGGGGCTGGCGAAAGCGACCGGCGGCAAAGCCATTACCGTCGAGCTGTGGGACATTCCGTTGGCGCGCTTTGGCGAATTCGTAGCGGAAATCCCTGCGCCGCTCGGCATCGGCACGCTGACGCTGGAGGATGGTCGTCAGGTAAAAGGCTTTATTTGCGAACCGGCGGCGCTGGCCGACGCCCGGGACATCACCGAGTTTGGCGGCTGGCGCAACTGGCTGGCGCGCAAGGAGGCTTCCCATGTTTAATACCGTTCTTGTCGCCAACCGGGGCGAAATCGCCTGCCGCGCCCTGCGCACGCTGAAAAAGCTGGGCATTACCGGCGTGGCGGTCTATTCCGACGCGGATAAAAACGCGCAGCATGTCAAAGAGGCGGATATCGCCATCGCGCTGGGCGGCGAAAAAGCCGCCGACAGCTATCTGCGTATCGACAGGATCCTGGCAGCGGCGCAGCAGAGCGGCGCCCAGGCGATCTGGCCCGGCTACGGTTTTCTTTCCGAAAGCCTGCCGTTTGCGGCGGCCTGTGAAGCTGCGAACATCGTTTTCGTCGGCCCCACGGCGCAGCAAATCGGCGAATTCGGCCTCAAGCACCGCGCCCGCGAGCTGGCCGCCGAGGCTGGCGTGCCGATGACGCCGGGCACGCCGCTGCTGAACTCGCTGGCGGAAGCCTTAACCGCCGCGGACGCCATCGGCTATCCGGTGATGCTGAAAAGTACTGCGGGCGGCGGCGGCATCGGCTTAACCCGCTGCGGCGACGCACAGGCGCTACGCGACGCCTGGGAAAGCGTCCGCCGCCTGGGCGAGCAGTTCTTCAGCGATGCGGGCGTCTTTCTGGAACGCTGCATCGATCGTGCGCGCCACGTGGAAGTACAGATTTTTGGCGACGGCAAAGGCAAAGTCGTCGCCCTGGGCGAACGCGACTGCTCGCTACAGCGCCGTAATCAGAAAGTGGTGGAAGAGACGCCCGCGCCCAATCTGCCGGAAGCAACGCGTCGCGCCCTGTTGGAATCAGCTGTCCGGCTGGGTGAGCGCGTCAACTATCGCAGCGCGGGCACGGTGGAATATATCTACGACGCGCAGCGCGACGAATTCTTCTTTCTGGAAGTGAATACCCGTTTACAGGTCGAACATCCGGTCACTGAATGCGTAACCGGGCTGGATCTGGTCGAGTGCATGTTGCAGGTGGCGGCGGGCGTGGAGCCGGACTGGGCGCGTATGGCGCAGGCGCCGCAGGGCGCGGCGATTGAAGTGCGGCTCTATGCCGAAGATCCGGTGAAAAACTTTCAGCCCAGTCCGGGCGTGCTGACGGACGTCTGCTTTCCGGAAGGGGTGCGCGTGGACAGCGGCGTGACGACGGGTTCAGAAGTTTCCGCCTTTTACGATCCGATGATTGCCAAGCTGATCGTTCACGCGGAAAACCGCGAGGCGGCGCTGGCAAAAATGCGCGAGGCGCTGAATGAAACGCGGCTGCACGGCATCGCCACCAATCTCGACTATCTGCGTCAGGTTATCGCCACCGACGAGTTCCGCAGCGGCCAGGTGTGGACGCGCCAGCTGGACAGCTTTACGCCTGTGGCCCACGTCATTGAAGTGATCCAACCCGGCACCTGGAGCAGCATTCAGGATTACCCTGGCCGTCCCGGCTACTGGGACATCGGCGTGCCGCCGTCCGGCCCGATGGACGACTTCGCTTTTCGGCTGGCGAACCGCATCGTTGGCAACGCAGAAGAAGCGGCGGGCCTGGAGTTTACCCTGCAAGGCCCGACGCTGCGCTTCCACACCGACGCCGTGATCGCCTTAACCGGCGCGGATTGCCCGGCGACGCTGGACGACGCGCCGGTTGGCTACTGGCAGCCGGTGACGGTCAAAGCCGGACAGACGCTGACGCTGGGCCGCGCGCAGACGGGCTGCCGCACCTACCTGGCGGTACGCAACGGTTTTGACGTGCCGGACTATCTCGGCAGCCGTTCGACCTTTGCCCTTGGCCAGTTTGGCGGCCATGCCGGACGCACGCTGCGCGTGGCTGATATGCTGCCCGTTTCGCAGCCGCAGCTTGCCGCCTGTACCACGCCAGCGCCGGTCGGCGAGCCGCAGGCCGTTGACGCCGCGCTGATCCCCACCTACGGCGACGAATGGCGCATCGGCGTGCTCTATGGCCCGCACGGCGCGCCGGACTTTTTTACCCAGCGATCCATTGATGAGTTCTTCGCGCAGTCGTGGCAGGTTCACTACAACTCCAACCGGCTTGGCGTGCGGCTGGCTGGGCCAAAACCGGACTGGGCGCGCCCCAACGGCGGCGAAGCGGGCCTGCATCCTTCTAACGTGCACGACTGTGAATACGCTATCGGCGCGGTGAATTTTACCGGCGACTTTCCGGTGATCCTGACGCGCGATGGGCCAAGCCTCGGCGGCTTCGTCTGTCCTGTGACCATCGCCAAAGCGGAGCTGTGGAAAGTCGGTCAGGTCAAGCCGGGCGACCGCATCCGTTTCCATCCGATTAGTTTTGACGAGGCGCTGGCGCTGGAGAAAGCGCAGGAGGCGCGGATTAACACGCTACATAACATAACCACGCCCGCCTTTGCCGTGCCGTCGCTGGCGGAAACCGCGCACGGTTCGGGCACTATCCTGGCCGCGCTTGAAGCCACAACCAGCACGCCAGCCGCCGTTTATCGGCAGGCGGGCGATAACTATATTCTGCTGGAGTATGGCGACAACGTGCTGGATCTGGCGCTGCGGCTGCGAGTTCATCTGCTGATGATTGCCCTGCGCGAAACCGGCCAGCCGGGCATGGAGGAGCTGTCGCCGGGCGTGCGCTCGCTGCAAATCCGCTACGACAGCCGCATCCTCAGCCAGAAACAGCTGCTGGCGCTGCTGCTGCGCGTGGAGAAAGAGCTGGGCGACGTCAGCCAGCTGCGGGTGCCTTCCCGCATCGTGCATCTGCCGATGGCCTTTGAGGACAGCGCCACGCTGGGCGCCGTCGAACGCTACAAAGAAACGGTGCGCGCCAGCGCGCCGTGGCTGCCGAACAACGTTGATTTTATTCAACGCATCAACGGGCTACCGACGCGCGAGGCGGTGCGCCAGACGCTGTTCGACGCCAGCTACCTGATCCTGGGGCTGGGCGATGTCTATCTGGGCGCGCCCTGCGCCGTGCCGGTGGATCCGCGTCATCGCCTGCTCAGCTCCAAATATAACCCGGCCCGCACTTTTACCGCCGAAGGCACCGTCGGCATCGGCGGCATGTATATGTGCATCTACGGCATGGATTCCCCCGGCGGCTATCAGCTGGTGGGCCGTACGCTGCCGATCTGGAACAAATTCCTGAAAAACGACCAGTTTGCGGCGAATGAACCCTGGCTGCTGCGCTTCTTCGACCAGGTGCGTTTCTATCCGGTCAGCGAGACGGAGCTGGACAGGCTGCGGGAAGACTTCCGCGAAGGCCGGGGCCGCATCGCCATCGAAGAAACCTTCTTTGATTTTGCCGAACATACGCGCTTTTTACAGGAAAACGCCGCCGATATCGCCGATTTCCGCCAGCGCCAGGCCAGCGCCTTCGAAACCGAGGTCGCGCTGTGGGCGCAGGAAGAGGAAGGCGCGCCGCTGACCAGCGAGGAGACGCTGCTGCCGCAGGAAGAGGAGGATGGCCTGCTGGTCAGTGCCGATCTCAACGGCAATATCTGGAAAGTGCTGGTGCAGCCGGGCGACGAAGTGGTGGTCGGCCAGCCGCTGATCGTGGTGGAGGCGATGAAGATGGAGCTGACCGTCAACGCGCCGCAGGCGGGCCGCGTCAGGCGTATCGGCTGCCAGCCGGGTCGGCCGGTCAGGCCGGGTGACGCGCTGCTGTGGCTGGAATAAGGCGCGGCGCGATGCAGACACCAAAGCCTCGTCCCCTGCCGCTGGCGGACAAAATCTATCAGACGCTGAAAAACGATATTTTCGATTTCCGCCTGATGCCCGGCGATCGCTTCAGCGAAAACGAGATCGCCGGACGGATGGCGGTGAGCCGCACGCCGGTGCGCCAGGCGCTGTTTCGGCTGGCGCGCGAAGGCTATGTCGAGGTCGAATTCCGCAGCGGCTGGCAGGTATGCGAGTTCGACTTTACCCGTTTTGAGGAGCTGTACGATCTGCGCATCGTGCTGGAGTGCGAAGCCGTTAAGCGCCTGTGCGCGATGCCGCTGGCGCAGACCGGCGAGCGGCTGGCCGCGCTGCGGCGCTTCTGGCTGGAGGCGCCGCAGCTGGCCGACGGTAAAGCGGTGTCGCTGCATGACGAAGCGTTTCATATGGCGATAGTGGCGGCGGCGGGCAACGGCGAAATGGCCGCTATCCATGCCGAGCTGACCGAGAAAATCCGCATTATCCGCCGCCTCGATTTTACCCGTGAGGACAGGATTGCCGCGACTTATCAGGAACACGCACAGATTTTGCTGGCGGTACTTCAGCAGCAAAGCGAAGCGGCCCGGCGCATCCTGACGGCGCATATTGCCGTCAGCAAGGCCGAGGTCAGAAAAATAACGCTGCATCGGTTGCAGCAGGCCAGAACTTTACCCGATCCACTTAACTCTTGAGGTTCACCGGATGAAAAGACGTTCGTTATTAAAAGCTTTTGTGCTTTCGGCTTCGGTCATCGCGATGGGCGCGGCATGGAGCGCGCAGGCGGCGGAGACGATCAAAGTCGGCATCCTCTCGTCGCTGTCCGGCACAATGGCGATTTCCGAAACGCCGCTGAAGGACGTGGCGCTGATGACCATCGACGAAATCAATGCCAAAGGCGGCGTGCTGGGTAAAAAGCTCCAGCCGGTGGTGGTCGATCCGGCGTCCAACTGGCCGCTGTTTGCCGAAAAAGCACGCCAGCTGCTGTCGCAGGACAAAGCCGCCGTGGTCTTCGGCTGCTGGACCTCCGTTTCCCGCAAGTCGGTGCTGCCGGTATTTGAAGAGCTGAACGGCCTGCTGTTTTATCCGGTGCAGTACGAGGGCGAAGAGATGTCGCCGAACGTCTTCTACACCGGCGCGGCGCCGAACCAGCAGGCGATCCCGGCGGTGGAGTATCTGATGAGCGAAGACGGCGGCGGCGCGAAACGCTTTTTCCTGCTCGGCACCGACTATGTCTATCCCCGCACCACCAATAAAATCCTGCGCGCTTTCCTGCACGTCAAGGGCGTGAAGGACAGCGATATAGAGGAGGTCTATACGCCGTTTGGCTACAGCGATTACCAGACCATCGTCGCCAACATTAAAAAGTTCTCTGCGGGCGGAAAAACGGCGGTGATCTCCACCATCAACGGCGACTCTAACGTGCCTTTCTATAAAGAGCTGGCGAATCAGGGCATTAAAGCCACCGACGTGCCGGTAGTGGCGTTCTCGGTTGGCGAAGAGGAGCTGCGCGGCATTGATACCAAACCGCTGGTCGGCAACCTGGCCGCCTGGAACTACTTCCAGTCGGTGGACAATCCGGTCAATAAAAAGTTTGTCGCGGACTATCGCGCTTACGCCAAAGCGCACAATCTGCCGAACGCCGCGACCGCCGTCACCAACGATCCGATGGAGGCCACCTACGTAGGTATTCATATGTGGGCGCAGGCGGTCGAGAAAGCGGGAACCACCGATGTGGACAAGGTGCGGGAAGCGATGGCGAATCAAACCTTTAACGCGCCGGACGGCTTTACGCTGACCATGGATGCCACCAACCACCATCTGCACAAGCCGGTGATGATTGGCGAGATTGAAGAGAACGGCCAGTTCAACGTGGTGTGGCAGACCGACAAGCCGGTGCGCGCGCAGCCGTGGAGCCCTTATCTTCCCGGCAACGATAAAAAGTCCGATCGGCCGGTAAAAACAGCGCAGTAACCTCGTGGCCGGGATGGCAGCCGCCGCCCGGTCATCTTTTTTTCACTGAATGGGCATCGCGATGATTCTACGTCAACTGCTAACGCTCTTTATTACGCTGTGCCTGCTGCCCGCCGCCTTTGCCGGGCCGGCCGCGGATTTCGCCGCCGCCAGCCGTCCGGGCCAGGTCGCGCTGCTTCAGCAGTGGGCAGCCCAGCCGGACGCCTCGCGTCTTGCGCTGCTGACCGCGCTGCATCAGGAAAACGTGGTGCTGGACGCCAGCAAACGGCCGTTCAGCCGCGTTGACGGCAGGCTGACGCCGCTTGATGGCGATGCGCCGCCCGAAGGCAGCACCAAAAAACTCTTTATGAACAACCGGCTGCGCGTGCTGGTCGCCACCACGCTGGCCGCCCATCAGCTGGTCAGCGACAGCGCCGCCACGCGCCTGGCCGCCGCGCGCGAGCTGCAAAACGAAGCGCAGGCCGATCAGCTGCCGCTGCTGACCGGGCGCCTGGCCGCAGAACAGGACGACGACGTACGCGCCGTGCTGGCTCAGGCCGTGGCCGGATTACAGCTTGCCGACGCCGATCCTCAGATACGCCTGAAGGCCGTAAAGCTGCTGGGCGAAACCAGCGACCCGCAAACCCAGGCCGCGCTGACGCGCCTGGCGCAAAACGAGCCGGATGCGCAGGTGCGCGCCGCCGCTGCCGACAGCCTGAAGCAGATCCAACAACGTCTGCGGCTGGGCGAGCTGCTCGGCCAGGCGTTCTCCGGCCTGTCGCTGGGATCGGTGCTGCTGCTGGCGGCGCTGGGCCTGGCGATCACCTATGGCCTGCTGGGCGTTATCAATATGGCCCACGGCGAAATGCTGATGCTGGGCGCCTACGCCACCTGGCTGGTGCAGACGCTGTTTCAGCGCTACGCCCCGGAGTGGCTCGCTTTCTATCCGCTGCTGGCGCTGCCAGTGGCCTTTTTCGTCACCGCCGCCATCGGCATGGCGCTGGAGCGCACCATCGTGCGCCATCTTTATGGCCGTCCGCTGGAGACGCTGCTGGCGACCTGGGGCATCAGCCTGATGCTGATCCAGCTGGTGCGCGTGCTGTTCGGCACGCAAAACCTGGAGGTCGCTAACCCGCCGTGGCTGTCCGGCGGCTGGCAGGCTTTGCCGGGGCTGGTGCTGCCTTACAACCGTATCGCGGTGATTTTGTTTGTGATCTTTGTGCTGATCCTGACCTGGCTGTTGCTGAACAAAACCCGTCTTGGGCTGAACGTGCGGGCGGTGACGCAGAACCGCGCCATGGCCGACTGCTGCGGCGTACCGACCGGACGCGTGGATATGCTGGCGTTCGGGCTGGGTTCCGGCATTGCGGGGCTGGGCGGCGTGGCGCTGTCGCAGCTGGGCAACGTCGGGCCGGAGCTGGGCCAGAGCTACATTATCGACTCTTTCCTGGTGGTGGTGACCGGTGGCGTCGGCCAGCTGGCGGGCACGGTGCTGGCCGCGTTCGGTTTAGGCATCCTCAACAAAATCCTGGAGCCGCAAATTGGCGCGATGCTGGGGAAAATCCTGCTGCTGGCGCTGATCGTGCTGTTTATCCAGAAGCGGCCGCAGGGCCTGTTCGCCATCAAAGGAAGGGTGACTGACTGATGACGCAACCTATTACGCTGACTCTGACGCGAAAAGCGCCGCGCCTGAGCGTCGTCGCCGGTCTGCTGGTGACGGCGGCGCTGCTGATCCTGCCTTTTCTCGCGCTGCTGCCGGCGGACAATCCGCTGGCAATCTCTACCTGGACGCTGACGCTGATCGGCAAAATTCTTTGCTATGCGATCGTCGCCGTGGCGCTGGATCTGGTCTGGGGCTATGCCGGACTGCTGTCGCTCGGTCACGGGCTGTTCTTTGCGCTCGGCGGCTATGCGATGGGCATGTACCTGATGCGCCAGGCCTCGGGCGACAGCCTGCCCGCCTTTATGACCTTTCTCTCCTGGCAGAAAATGCCGTGGTTCTGGGCGGGCACGCAGCACTTTGCCTGGGCGCTCTGCCTGATCGTGCTGGTGCCGGGCCTGCTGGCGCTGATCTTCGGCTGGTTTACCTTTCGCTCGAAAATCAAAGGCGTCTACTTTTCGATTATGACCCAGGCGCTGACCTGGGCCGGGATGCTGCTGTTTTTCCGCAACGAAACCGGCTTTGGCGGCAACAACGGCTTTACCGGCTTCACTACCCTGCTCGGCTTTCCGGTCACGGCGACCGGTACCCGCATCGCCCTGTTTATCGTTACGGTGCTGCTGCTGCTGGCCACGCTCGCTATCGGCTTTGCGCTGGCGCGCAGCAAATTTGGCCGCGTGCTGACGGCGGTGCGCGATGCGGAAAACCGCCTGATATTTTGCGGCTACCATCCGCAGGGCTTTAAGCTGTTTGTCTGGACGCTTTCCGCCGTGCTGTGCGGGCTGGCAGGCGCGCTCTACGTGCCGCAGGTCGGCATTATCAATCCGGGTGAAATGTCGCCGACCAACTCTATCGAGGCGGCTATCTGGGTGGCGCTCGGCGGCCGGGGCACGCTGATCGGCCCGCTGCTCGGCGCGGGCATCGTCAACGGCGCTAAGAGCTGGTTTACCGTCGCCTTTCCCGAATACTGGCTCTTTTTTCTGGGGCTGATGTTTATCCTGGTCACGCTGTTTCTGCCGCACGGCGTGATTGGCCTGCTTCGCCGGAGGAAGCATGACTGAACCGCTTTTTACCCAGCCGCACCCTGCGGATCGCTATCGCGGACAAACCGACCCGGTCTTACAGCTGGAAAATATTACGGTGGCTTTCGACGGCTTTAAGGCGCTGACCGACCTGTCGCTACAGATTGGCGTGGGCGAGCTGCGCTGCATTATTGGCCCGAACGGCGCCGGAAAAACCACGCTGATGGACGTGATCACCGGCAAAACGCGCCCTACCAGCGGGCGAGTATTTTACGATCAGACCACCGACCTGACGACGCTGTCGCCGGTAGAGATTGCGCGGCAGGGCATTGGCCGTAAATTCCAGAAGCCCACGGTGTTTGCGGCGCTTTCCGTATTTGAAAATCTGGAAATCGCGCTTAAAGGCGACAAATCGGTGTGGGCCTGCCTGCGCGGCAAACTCAACGGCGAGCAGCAGGATCGTATTGACGATGTCCTGAAGCTGCTGCGGCTGGGCGCGGAGCGCGGGCGTCCGGCGGGCCTGCTCTCGCATGGGCAAAAGCAGTTTCTGGAGATTGGCATGCTGCTGGTGCAGGATCCGCATCTGCTGCTGCTGGACGAGCCCGCGGCGGGCATGACCGATGCGGAAACGGAGTACACCGCCGGGCTGTTTAAGGATCTGGCTGGCCGCCATTCGCTGATGGTGGTGGAGCACGATATGGGCTTTGTGGAAGCAATAGCCGACCGCGTAACGGTGCTGCATCAGGGTCAGGTGCTGGCGGAAGGCTCGCTGCGCGAGGTGCAGGCGAATGAGCAGGTTATCGACGTTTATCTGGGGCGCTGAGATGCTGAAAGTCACCGATCTGAATCAATATTATGGCGGCAGCCATATTTTACGCGGCCTCTCTTTTGAGGTCCGTCCGGGCGAAATCACCTGCCTGCTGGGGCGCAACGGCGTGGGGAAAACCACGCTGCTGAAGTGCCTGATGGGCCTGCTGCCAGCTAAGTCAGGCGTCATCAGCTGGCAAGAACAGCGCATCAACGGCCGCAGGCCGCATCAGCGCGTGCAGGCCGGGATGGCCTATGTGCCGCAGGGACGGGAAATTTTCCCGCGCCTGACGGTGGAAGAGAACCTGCTGATGGGGCTGTCGCGCTTTTCCGGCTCGCGGGCAAAACAGGTGCCGGAAGAGATTTATCAGCTTTTCCCGGTGCTGCGGGAAATGCGGCTGCGGCGCGGCGGCGATCTTTCCGGTGGGCAGCAGCAGCAGCTGGCCATTGGCCGCGCGCTGGCCGCCAGTCCGCAGCTGCTGATCCTGGACGAGCCGACGGAAGGCATCCAGCCTTCGGTTATTAAGGAGATTGGCACGGTGATCCGCCAGCTGGCGCAGCGCGGCGATATGGCTATCCTGCTGGTGGAGCAGTTTTACGATTTTGCCGCCGAGCTTGCCGACAGCTATCTGGTGATGTCGCGCGGCGAAATCGTGCGGCGCGGTCGGGGTGAAACCATGGAAGCGGACGGCGTACGCGGGCTGGTGGCTATTTAATGGCGACGCCTGTTGGCGGCCCCATGCCGTGCGCGGATGCCTCCGACAGGTTTTCGCGCCCGCGCTGGCGTTTGCGGCGCTTTACCGATGCGGGTAAGATAATCCCTCTGCCTGCATCTTTCCCTGCAACTTATTAAAATCAGAGCGATTTATACGGAAAAGCAGCGCCCGTCCCGGAACAGGAACAACCGTTTATGGAAAGCCGTAGCAGCGAGCGAGTAAAAAAACTGGCCCACGCGCTGAAGCGTACCGACAAGATCCATCTGAAAGAAGCGGCGCTGCTGCTGGGCGTTTCCGAAATGACCATTCGACGCGATCTTGGCGAGCAGCCCTCTTCCGTGGTGCTGCTTGGCGGCTATATCGTCAGCGATCCTAAAGCTACCCAGCGCCACTACTTCGTTTCCGATCAGCAGGCGCACAACGTGGAAAAGAAGCGGCGGCTGGGCCAGCTGGCGGCCACGCTAATTCAGCCCGGCGAAACGGTGTTTTTTGACTGCGGCACCACCATGCCGTGGATTATCGACGCCATTGATAACGAGCTGGAGTTTATCGCCATCTGCTGCGCGGTGAACACCTTCCTGGCGCTGAAAGAAAAACCCCGCTGTAAGGTGATCCTCAACGGCGGCGAGTTTCACGCCGACAACGCCATTTTCACGCCGCTGGGCCAGGGCTCGGTTATCGATAATCTTTGTCCCGGCAAAGCCTTTATCTCTGCGGCGGGCATTGATGCGCATCAGGGCGTGACCTGCTTCAACCTCAACGAACTGCCGATGAAGCATCAGGCCCTACAGCGCGCCAGCCAGAATATCCTGGTGGCGGACAGCAGCAAATTCGGCAAGGTGCTGCCCGCGCGCATCGGCGAGCTCTCGCTGTTCGATACCCTAATCAGCGATAAAGCGGCGCCGGAAGCGCTGGCCCGGCGGCTGGAACAGGCGGGCGTGACGCAGTACTCAGGATAATCTGCCGCCTGCGTCTGTGATTGCCGGGTGAAACCAGCTAAACTTCGCTATCTGAGTGGGCAGCGACTGCCCCGATTATTACACAGACACCAAGAGGCTCATCCTACGTGGCTCAATTCGTCTATAGCATGCATCGCGTCGGCAAAGTGGTTCCGCCGAAGCGTCATATCCTGAAAAATATTTCCCTGAGCTTTTTCCCCGGCGCAAAAATCGGCGTGCTGGGCTTAAACGGCGCGGGTAAATCTACGCTGCTGCGCATTATGGCCGGCATTGATAAAGATATCGAAGGGGAAGCTCGCCCGCAGCCCGGCATCAAGATCGGCTATCTGCCGCAGGAGCCGCAGCTCAACCTGGAGCATACCGTTCGTGAATCGGTAGAAGAGGCGCTGGCCGACGTCGTGGGCGCGCTGAAGCGTCTGGACGAAGTTTACGCGCTGTACGCGGAAGAAGACGCGGACTTCGATAAGCTGGCCGCCGAGCAGGGTCGTCTGGAAGAGATTATCCAGGCGCACGACGGCCACAATCTGAATACCCAGCTGGAACGCGCCGCCGACGCGCTGCGCCTGCCGGACTGGGATGCGAAAGTCGCTAATCTTTCCGGTGGTGAGCGTCGCCGCGTCGCGCTGTGCCGTCTACTGCTGGAAAAGCCGGACATGCTGCTGCTGGACGAACCGACCAACCACCTGGATGCCGAATCCGTGGCCTGGCTGGAGCGCTTCCTGCATGACTTCGAAGGCACCGTAGTGGCGATTACCCACGACCGTTACTTCCTGGACAACGTCGCGGGCTGGATCCTGGAGCTGGACCGTGGCGAAGGTATTCCGTGGGAAGGCAACTACTCCTCCTGGCTGGAGCAGAAAGATGCCCGCCTGGCGCAGGAAGCCTCCAGCGAAGCGGCCCGCCGTAAATCGATCGAGAAAGAGCTGGAGTGGGTGCGTGCCGGTACCAAAGGCCGTCAGTCTAAAGGCAAAGCGCGTCTGGCCCGCTTTGAAGAGCTGAACAGCACCGACTACCAGAAGCGTAACGAAACCAACGAACTCTTTATTCCACCTGGCGCGCGCCTGGGCGATAAAGTGCTGGAAGTCAGCAACCTGCGCAAATCCTATGGCGACCGCCTGCTGATTGACGACCTGTCGTTCTCCGTGCCGAAAGGCGCCATTGTCGGCATCATCGGCCCGAACGGCGCGGGTAAATCAACGCTGTTCCGCATGATGTCCGGTCAGGAACAGCCGGATTCCGGCAGCATCGTGCTGGGCGATACCGTCAAGCTGGCCTCGGTCGATCAGTTCCGCGACAGCATGGATAACTCGAAAACCGTCTGGGAAGAAGTATCCGGCGGCCAGGACATCATGCGCATCGGCAATACCGAAATGCCAAGCCGCGCCTATGTCGGCCGCTTTAACTTTAAGGGCGTCGATCAGGGCAAACGCGTAGGCGAACTGTCCGGCGGCGAGCGCGGTCGTCTTCACCTGGCCAAGCTGTTGCAGGTCGGCGGCAATATGCTGCTGCTCGATGAGCCAACCAACGACCTGGACATCGAAACCCTGCGCGCGCTGGAAAACGCCCTGCTGGAGTTCCCTGGCTGCGCAATGGTTATCTCGCATGACCGCTGGTTCCTGGACCGTATTGCCACGCACATCCTGGACTATCAGGATGAAGGCAAGATCGAGTTCTTTGAGGGTAACTTTACCGAATACGAAGAGTACAAGAAGCGTACGCTGGGTGCGGAAGCACTGGAGCCGAAACGCATCAAGTACAAGCGTATGGCGAAGTAATCTCGCTACGCCGTGCCCGGCTGTCTGCCGGCACGGCGTGTCACCTTTTCCTGCCGTTGAAATCCCCATAGTTCGCCTGAACGCACCACGCCCTGACGATAAAATGCCCGTAGTTCGCCTGAGCACACCGTGCCCTAACGATAAAACTCCCGGAAAATCTCCGACTCCAGCGCAAAATCGACAAAGCGCACCAGCGCGGGCGAGTTCAGCTTACGGCTGGGATAAACCAGCCACAGCTCGCTGCCCAACGCTTTCCAGTCCTGGAGCACCTCTACCAGCTTTCCTTCGGCCAGCATGTCCTTAGCCAGCATTTCCGGCAGCAGCGTAATACCCGCATCGGCCAGGGCGCATTCCCGCGCGTACAGCAGATTATTGGCGGTATGCACCGGCGGCAGCTGCCAGCGATAATACTCATCCTCTTTTCTTAACGGCCACTCGTTCCATACCTGATGGGCAATGCAGCGGTGATCCGCCAGCTGCTGAGGATGGGTAAGCGCTTCGTAGCGCGCCAGATAGGCAGGTGAAGCGACCAGTAAGCGCCTGGTGTAGCCAACCCGCCTGCCGATAAGCGAAGAATCCTGCGGCTGGCCGGTACGTAGCGCAATGTCATAGCCTTCCTGCACGATATCGTGCATCCGATCCGATACCGACACCTCCAGCATGACATCCGGCCAGGCCTGCTGAAAAGCGGCGTTAAACCGCGCCAGCAGCGTGGCTCCGATCCCGGCCGGCGACGTGATACGTAAGCGTCCGCTTGGATTGTCCCGCAGGCGATCGATGGTCATGCTGGCCCTTTCGCTGGCCTGTAGCATCTCGCGGCAGTGCACCAGATAACGCTCGCCGGCAAAAGTCAGATTAAGCTGGCGGGTCGTACGGTTAATCAGGCGCAATCCCAGCGCCTGTTCAAGTTGACTGATACGTTGGCTGACGCTGGATTTCGGCAACCCTGCGCGCTTTGCTGCCCCGGTAAAACTGCCGCACTCGGCTACCATTGCAAAGAGAGCCATATCCTGCAGCTGTTTAAACATTATTGTTCACCTGAAACGAACGCTGAGTTAGTGATTGTGCGACTTATCATTAGTCTGCTTAGCTTCTACACTCAATAGCATAAATCAAAGGAGAGGTGTTATGACAATCAGAGCTATTGCCGTTAATCCAGAAAAACCGGATCAATTTATTGAAATACAAACAGATAAGCGTGGCCCTGAGGGTTACGACCTGCTGGTCGAGGTGAAAGCCGCCTCGGTGAATCCGGTGGATACCAAAGTCCATAAGGGCGCGCAGAAAAACGGCCTTAAGGAGCCGCGCATTCTGGGCTGGGACGCCAGCGGCGTGGTGCTGGAAGTCGGCAGCAAGGTCAGCAATTTTAAAGTCGGCGACGAAGTCTACTATGCGGGCGATCTCACCCGTCCGGGCAGCAACGCCACGCAGCAGCTGATCGATTCCCGCATCGTCGGCCACAAGCCCACCTCGCTAAACTGGGCCGAAGCCGCCGCGATCCCGCTGACCGCCCTGACCGCCTGGGAAGGTCTCTTTGACCGCCTGCTGATTGATAAGGCTGAAGAAGGCAAAACGCTGCTGATTGTTGGCGGCGCAGGCGGCGTAGGCTCGCTGGCTATTCCTTTCGCTAAGCTGCACAGCAAGGTCACCATCATCGCCACCGCTTCTCGTCCTGACTCGGCGCAGTGGTGTAAAGATCGCGGCGCGGATCTGGTTATCGATTATAAAGATATGCCTGCGGAACTGGAAAAACATGGCCTGAAGCAGGTCGACTATATTTTCTGCCTGAACGATACCGACGGCCACTGGGAGACGCTGGCACAGCTGATCGCGCCGCAGGGGCAAATCTGCACCATCGTGGAAAACGAAAAGCCGCTCAATATGGATCAGCTCAAGCTGAAAAGCGCCGCGCTGCACTGGGAGTTTATGTATACCCGCAGCATGTATAACACGCCGGATATCGCTCGCCAGGGTGAAATTCTGGACGCCACGGCGAAACTGCTGGACGACGGAAAAGTCACCACGTCGCTGAGCAAAACGCTGCAGGGACTGAGCGTGGAAACGCTGACGGAAGCGCACCGTCTGGTGCTGGAAGGCCATATGCGCGGTAAAGTGGTGATGGTTTATTAATCGAACTCCCGAGACGGCTCGCAATCCTTCGAGGGTAGAAACGATATAATGGCGTCGGCGCTTGAGGCTTTTTGCCTCATGTCGTTGGCAGCGATGCTGATGGAGAGTGTGGCAGAAAGAAGAAAGCCCCGAAGGTCATTTTTCAATTAACCAACGAGGCGTTCTGCATGACCAACAGCATCAGAATAGCCCCTTGCCCGCCGCAAGGCAAGGAGAAGGCAGCCATGAAAATACCGCATAACACGCTTATTCTGTGCATATTAATAGTGTGTCTCACGCTGTTACTATTCACCGGTCTGGTTAGGAAATCGCTCTGCGAGATCCGCTACAGGGACGGTAACAGGGAGGTGGCGGCGCTCATGGCTTACGAATCCGGCAAGTAGCTACCTGAAGGCGGGGGAAACCCTGCCTTTTTGGAGATGATGAAAGCTGGCGTGCCGCAAGCGCCTTTTACAGGGCCGTCGGGTAACGCTGACGGCCCTTTCCGATCTTTTTATCCGCCGCTTCTGTGAGCTGTCCCGCAGCCGCTTAGCCAGATGCCAAAATTTCCCTCGCCTTGCCCCGCCATCCTTGTGCGGCTGTACGATGCCGCCGCCTGGACGCTTTTTTATACTGAAACGGCAACAGGCAGCCGGCGCTCATAAATCTGATTACAAGCCGCTGTCTCCCTCCCTACCCGATGAGGTTTATGGCATGAAAATCAGTCACATTGAGGCGATCCGCCTCGCTATTCCTTTTGAAAGCGATCGCAGTACGCCAGAGGAGCAGACAACGGCCTGGAACGCCGCTTCGCCTGCGTTAAAGAAAATGGAAACGCTGCTGGTGCGCATTACCACGGACGATGGCCGCCAGGGCTGGGGTGAAGGCTTCGGCCATTTATGCAATCCGGTGACGCTTCAGGCGCTGGAATCGCTGGTCATCCCGCTTTTTCTGGGAAAAACGGCGCCCGAAAGCCGCGAGGCGCTGACGGCGCTGGTTAGCGAGGCGGAGCAGGCGCTGCACGCTTTTGGCCGCAGCGGGCCGGTACGCTATGCGCTGTCGGCTATCGATATCGCGTTATGGGATCTGCTGGGTCAGCATCTTGGCCAGCCTTTATGGCAGCTGCTGGGCGCGACGCGCAGCGAGATCGGCCTCTACGCCAGCCTGGTCAGCTACAACAACCAGCCGGAAGAGGTCGCTCGTCAGGTACGGCGCGCCTGGCAGGCGGGCTTTCGCACGATGAAGCTGCATGAAACCGATTACGCCGCCATTGCCGCCGCCAGAGCCGCGCTGCCGCAGGAAGCGACCCTGATGGTGGACGTAAACTGCCCGTGGACGGTAGCGGAAGCCACCGCCCGCGCTCGCCAGCTGGCGGAATTAAAGCTGGGCTGGCTGGAAGAGCCGATCTGGCCGCCGGATGATATTGCAGGCCTGGCGGCGGTACGCCGCGCGGGCACGCCGATAGCCGCCGGGGAAAATGTTTGCGGTGACTGGGGATTCGAGCCGTTTTACTCTGCGGCGGCGGTGGACGTGCTGCAGCCCAGCGTGGCAAAAGTAGGCGGCATCACGGCCATGCTGCGCGTGATGGCCCAGGCGGCCGGGCACGGCATTAAAGTGGTGCCGCACTGTTTCTACTACGGCGCAGGTTTGCTGGCGACGGCGCACCTGGTGGCCGCCTTGCCGCAGGATATCCTGCTGGAAGTGCCCTGGATCCGCTTCACGCCGCAGCTCTATCCGCAGCTCGATTTTTCCCCGACGCTTACCCTCTCCACTACGCCAGGCCTGAGTTTCTCGCCCGATCTGGCCGTGCTGAAAGCTCATACCATCAGCCATATCACCTTAAGCGCGGAGGCCAGTCATGTTTAAAAACTATCGCAGCGTTGTGGCGCTGCTGCTGTTTTTCGCGGGCGTGCTCAACTATCTGGATCGCGCCGCGCTGTCGGTGATGGCGCCGCTGGTGAAAAAGGATTTGCAGATTGACGACGCGCAGATGGGCATCCTGTTCAGCTGCTTTTTTATCGGCTACTGCCTGTTCTGCTTTTTGGGCGGCTGGGGCGCCGATCGCTACGGCCCGCGCAAGGTATTTGGCTGGGCGGCGGCCGTCTGGTCGCTGTTCTGCGGCGCGACGGCGCTGGCGGGCAGCTTTACGCACCTGCTGATCGTCCGCGTGCTGTTTGGCATCGGCGAAGGGCCGATGGGCACCACCACCAATAAATCGATCTCCAACTGGTTCCCGCGCAAGGAAGTCGGCCGCGCCGTCGGCTTCACCAATGCCGGCCAGCCGCTGGGCGCCGCTATCGCCGCGCCCGTGGTAGGATTGGTCGGGCTGCACTTCGGCTGGCGCGTTTCTTTTATCGTGATTGCCGCGCTGGGCTTTGTCTGGCTGGCTTTCTGGCTGTGGCTGTTTCGCGACAGGCCGGAACACCATCCGCGCGTCAGCGAGCCGGAAAGACAGATGATCGCCGCTCAGCGCCCCGCCACTCGCGTTACCCCGACGGGCCAGGCTAAGACGCCGCTCTGGCACTACGTGCTGTCGCTGCCGGTACTGGGCGTCGCGGCGGCCTTCTTTTGCTTTAACTACATCCAGTTTTTCTTTCTGTCATGGCTGCCCAGCTACCTGACCGACTTTCAGCATCTGGATATTAAAAGCATGAGCCTGATCGGCATTCTGCCGTGGCTGGGCGCGACCATCGGCTTTATCGGCGGCGGCATGATTTCCGATGCGCTGTTCCGCCGTACCGGCAATTTTTTGCTGTCGCGCAAGCTGGTGATCTTCTCTGGGCTGGCGGTGGCCGCCGTCTGCGTGATGCTGACGGCCTGGGCCAGCAGCGTCACGCTGGCGGTCTCGCTGATTACGCTGGCCAGCGTGTTCGCCTATATGACGCCGCAGGCGTGCTGGTCGCTGCTGCAGGATATCGTGCCCGCCGAGCGCATCGGCACCGCCGGCGGATTTGTGCATCTGCTGGCGAACCTGGCGGGCATCCTGTCGCCGGGCATCACCGGGTTTCTGATCCAGTATGGCGGCGGCTATTCGTCGGCCTTTTTACTGGCCAGCGTACTGGCGCTGACCGGAATGGCGCTGCTGGGTATCTTTGTGCGTGAGCGCAGCGTCAACGCGCTGCGGGCGCTGGCTTAACGAACAAAAAGGGAGCGTGCTTCGCTCCCTTTATTTTATTCGCTCAGCCGCCGGTTGAACGCGCGCCCAGCATCTCCTGCACCAGCTCCACGCAGCGCAGAAAGCGCTCGTCGTAGCTATCCTGCTCGACGTGCACAAAATCGATATTGTTCGCCTCCAGCATGGAAACCAGCAGCGCCTGGAACTCTTTGCGATCCACCGAGCTGCCGAGGCTACGCAGCCCGTCCGCTACCCAGGGGACGTTGTTCTCGACCAGGATCACCAAATCAAAGCGGTACTCATCAATCAGCGCCTGCACAAAAGGATGCTCGCGCCCCTCATACTTCTTACAGAAGGCCTGGGTCGTCACAAAGTCGGTATCAATAAAGGCGACCTTGTTCGCATATTTCACCGCAAAATCGATGTACTGTGCCTGGCCCAGCGCGATCTTATCGTAGTCAGAATATTGCAGCGCCATCTCGTCGCCGCCCAGGTGCGAGAACACGTAGTCGCGGCCAAATTCCCAGGCGCTGGTGGTGTTAAAAATATTTGCCAGCTTGTTAACCAGCGTCGATTTACCGCTCGACTCGCCGCCCAGGATAGCTACCGTGCGCACAAAGAACGGTTTTACTTCCGTCGGAATATATTCCCAGTAGCGGAAAGGATCCTGGCGGATCTGCGCGCCGCTGATGTTCATAAAGGATCGTTTAGGATCGATCAGCACCGCCTCAATGCCCAAATGCTGCTGATACTGCGGCGCATCCGGCTCTTCGCTGGTATAAACCCGATTGGGGACAATACCGTGGTTTTCCATAAAGTCATTGATGCCCCGGCTCCAGACGTCCCAGCCGTGCGGATAAGGCTCCATGCCCTCTTCGTTAAACGAATGGATACGGATATTTTTCTGGTACTTAAAAGTTTGCAGCAGCCAGCGCAGGCGATCGCTGACGGTCGGCTGCTGCGACATGGCGCTGGCCTCGAACAGCTCGCGGTCGCGCGACTCGTCGTAGCCCATAATGATATGCAGCTCGTCAACCTGACTACAGGCGCGCTGGATCAGATAGATGTGGCCGGTATGCAGCGGATAGAATTTGCCGAACACCACGCCGATGGTTTTTTCACGGCGCGGAAACTCCAGGCCAAGATAGCGGTGCAGCGCCTCCAGCTTTTGCGCGCTGGGGCTTTTGATCTTGGCGTTGAGCAGCTGGCTGAGGTAGCCCTTGGTCATGCCGCTGGCTTCCGCCACCTGCTGCAACGTACAGCCCTGCTGGCGAATAGCCGTTTTCAGATAATCAAATGACGACACCGGGTGCCTCCTGCATAACGGGCGTACGTTCCGCCGCTTTGAAGTGCGGAGCGCGCAACACGCTCCGCTTTTAAGTTAAAGCTCGTCGAGGATCGCCAGCGCGTCGGCCAGCTTTTTCACGCCGTACACCTTCATGTTCTCCGGCGTTTTCTTCGGCACGTTGGCAATGGGCACAATGGCGCGACGGAAGCCGTGCTTGGCCGCTTCGGAAATACGCTCCTGGCCGCTCGGCACCGGACGGATTTCTCCGGCCAGCCCGACCTCGCCAAACACCACCAGATCCTGCGGTAAAGGGCGATCGCGCAGGCTGGAGACCATCGACAGCATTAACGCTAAGTCGGCGCTGGTTTCCGTGACCTTCACGCCGCCGACCACGTTGACGAAAACGTCCTGATCGGCCATTTGCAGACCGCCGTGACGATGCAGCACCGCCAGCAGGATCGCCAGACGGTTCTGCTCCAGGCCGACCGCCACGCGTCGTGGATTCCCCAGCATCGAGTGATCCACCAGCGCCTGGATCTCAACCAGCAGCGGCCGCGTGCCTTCCCACAGCACCATTACCGAACTGCCGGAGGTGACTTCGTCGCCACGGCTGAGGAAGATGGCGGAAGGATTGCTGACTTCCCGCAGCCCCTGCTCGGTCATGGCGAACACGCCCAGCTCGTTCACCGCGCCGAAGCGGTTTTTATGGCTGCGCAGGGTGCGAAAACGCGAATCCGCATCGCCATCCAGCAGCACCGAGCAGTCGATGCAGTGTTCCAGAACCTTTGGCCCCGCCAGCGAGCCGTCTTTCGTAACGTGGCCGACCATCACGATCGCCACGCCGCGTGTTTTCGCAAAGCGGGTCAGGTAGGCGGCGGTTTCCCTGACCTGCGCCACGCTGCCGGGTGAAGACTGGATATCCGCCATATGCATCACCTGAATGGAGTCGATCACCATCAGCTTCGGCTCTTCCTGCTCGGCGATCTGGCAGATCTGCTCAATGCTGGTTTCCGAAAGCATATTCAGATTGGCGGTCGGCAAACCCAGCCGGTGCGCGCGCATCGCCACCTGCTGCAGCGACTCCTCGCCGGTGACGTAGAGCGTTTTCATGTTCTCGGAAAGCTTGCAGAGCGTTTGCAGCAGCAGCGTACTTTTCCCCGCGCCGGGGCTGCCGCCGATCAGGATGGCGCTGCCCGGCACCACGCCGCCGCCCAGCACGCGATCGAACTCCTTAAAGCCGGTGCTGAAGCGCGGCAGCGCCTCCAGGCTGATTTCCGACAGTTTTTGCACGCGGCTTGGGCCGGCGCTGCCCGCATAGCCGGTCAGACGTTCGTTACGCGCCACCGTTGGCGACGCCGCCAGGCGCACCTCGGTGATGGTGTTCCAGGCCTGGCAGGCGCTGCATTGCCCCTGCCAGCGTGGATAATCTGCGCCGCATTCATTACAAACAAAGGCGCGCTTTACCGCTTTGGCCAAATCTACCCCTTAGCGTTCTTCATGGATCAGGCTGCCGGTCAGGATGCAGAGCACGCCCAGCAGGTCAGCATGACGGATGGTAACTTCTGTTTTTTCGTTAACTTTCGGCTTGGCGTGATAGGCGATGCCCAGCGCGGACGCCTGGATCATCAGCAGATCGTTGGCGCCGTCGCCAATTGCCACGGTTTGTTCCGGCGCGATCTCAAAGCGCTTTGCCAGCTTTCGCAGCGTCTCGGCTTTGTATTTCGCATCGACAATATCGCCCAGCACTTCGCCGGTCAGTTTGCCGTCGCGGATTTCCAGCTGGTTCGCCACAATCGCGGAAAGGCGCAGCTTATCGCGCAGGTATTCCGCAAAATAGGTAAAGCCGCCGGAAGCGATCGCCACCTGCCAGCCCAGCGCCTGGAGCTTGTGCACCAGCGAACTGAGACCCGGCATCAGCGGCATTTCCGCCCTGACCTGTGCCAGAATATTGGCGTCGGCGCCTTTAAGTGTAGCCACGCGCTGGCGCAGGCTGGCGGTAAAATCGAGTTCGCCGCGCATCGCGCGTTCGGTCACTTCCGCCACCAGCTCGCCGCTGCCCGCCAGTTTGGCGATCTCGTCGATACATTCAATCTGGATAGCGGTGGAATCCATATCCATTACCAGCAGACCCGGCGTTTTCAGGTGGGGAATTCGGCCCAGCGGCGCCACGTCCAGCCCGGCTTCGTGCGCCAGTTTGGCCGCGCGCGGCGTCAGCGAGCCCGCCAGCCGGATAACCTGATAGTCCTCCACCGCCCAGGCGCTGACGATAACCATCGCCGCCCCCAGCCTGTGCTGTAGCGCCGTCAGGCGATCTTTATTCAGGCCGCGCCCATACAGAAGCCAGCCGGTGCGGCCAGCGCGATAATCCAGCGGCATCACTTCATCGCCGCTGAGGGAAAGAGGTAAACCCGGCCAGAGAGAGACATCCGAAGGCAGGTCGCACCAGGTCAGACTATTTGGCATTACAGCTCCTGTAGGGGACAGTTTAATCACGCAAGAGGCTACCCTGTCTCGCCCGCTTCTGGCAACATAAATGCGGTTCCGTTTCCGGACAATAGGTGAAGGGCAAAAATGGCAAAAGCCAAACTAACATTTCGGCTGCACCGCACGGTAATCGTCCTGATCTGCCTGGCGCTGCTGGTCGTGCTGATGCAGGGCGCATCATGGTTCAGCATGGGCCATCAGATGGCCCGCTCGGAGCAGGTGGAGGAGCTGGCGCGCACGCTGACTCGCCAGGTCGCCTTTAGCCTGTCGCCGCTGATGGAAAACAGCGATGACAACCATCAGAAGATTATCGATGTTCTCGCACAGCTGACCAAAGAGAGCCGCATTCTGGACGCGTCGGTCTATGACGACAGCGGCACGCTGCTGGCGCGCAGCGGCGAAACCATTAACGTGCGCGACCGGCTGGCGCTGGACGGGCAACGGGCCGGCAGCTACTTCAACCATCAGCTGGTGGAGCCGCTGGCCAGCGCTGACGGGCCGCGCGGTTTTCTGCGCGTCACGCTGGATACCCACGTGCTGGTGACGGATTCGCGGCAGGTCGATAACACCACCAATATCCTGCGCCTGATGATGCTGCTGGCGCTGGCTATCGGCATTATCCTTACCCGTACGCTGCTGCGGGATCGCCGCACGCGCTGGCAGCAGTCGCCCTTTCTGCTTACCGCTAACCGTCCGGTAAAAGAAGATAACGGCGACGACGCGCCTGCGGAAAAAAGTTAGCGGCCGCTTTTTTCCGGGCGGCCTTCACCTCTTACGCCATTCGCTCAATCTGCGGCGGCAGTGCGTTCAGCGTCTGCTGCATAGCCGCCGCAATCCGGCAAAACTCGTCACTCCATTCAGCGCCTGCGGCAATCATCTGCCAGTAGCGCTGCGCCATAGCTAATGCCCGAAACCACACCTCGCGCGGCACGGCGGGATCGAGGGCAATCTGCGGCGGCTTATCACGCATGTGCCCGCTGCTGTTCGGCGCAAAACTCATGGGAAGCATGTCGTAAGCGGGCGTCAGGCTCAGCCCGGCGGCCTGCCGGAAAAACGACAGGTTGCCGCTGTGCATGTCACCGTTAGCGATCAGGCGGCCAAACGCCCACTGTAGCGTACCGCGCGTTGCATCCTCCAGGGATATCAACCGTTGCTCTGCCAGCATGGCTAACGCCTGCGGCCAGCGGGTTTGGCTGCCGAGATATTCAGCCTGTACCGCCTCCAGCGAAACAAGACTTTTTCTGCCTCGATCGGCAATACGATCAAAGCGCACGACTTCCAGAAAGGTCTGGCCGTCCGGCGCACTAAAAATGCTGCCCTGCGCCGCCGCCAGGCCATTTTCAGCCAGCAGCTGCAATGCCAGCGCCTCTGCTCTGAGCAGATCGCACCAGCGCTGGCTGTTCTGGTTACGCTGAGGCGGCGTGAATTTTACCAGCAGATGCACGCCGCTACCGTCGGCCCGTTCAACGCAGCAGGCGAATTTCGGCTGTTCGCCGCCCGCAGAGGATCCGATATCTTCGCCGGTCAGCACTTTCTCCGCCAGCTGCGGATAGCGATAGCGTTTTTCCTGCGGGCTGATGGGCTGCGGCACGGGCTGCTGTAACCATTGCTGATAGCTTTGGGTGCCGATCAGCCAGTTGCCGGAAATATCGCTGCCGCGTCTCGTTAACGCAAGCAGGCAATGGTCTTCATTCCACTGTCGGCTGTCTTCCGGCAATCCGAGCTGTAACGCACACTCTTTGCCCCACGCGCGTCCCAGAAAACCCTGTGGCCGCATATCGCTCAGATACCAGGGCAGGCCGTCGAACTGCTGCCAGTCTCCCTGCATATCTTCTATCAGGCAGCTTCCTGCGGGCCAGATACTGTAAAGCCGCCCGGCTTCCTGCGCACGGCCCTGCTCATCAATCTGCCAGAGCGGAAAAACGCACTCTTCCCGCACCGGTCGCAGCAACGCATAGCGCGTGGCGCGCGCACGGCCAAACTTCAGCACCTGCGGCTGAGCGGAAAGCGTGCGTGACAGCGTGGCCTGGCTGACGCCTGAGCGCTGGATCAGCGTGGCGGCATCAAGCGGGCCGTGCAGCAAAAGTGACGTTATTGCAGACATAATGACTGACCGTGAATAGATTTATGAATAGATACTTATCACTTAATTGCTTGAGGATAAAGGACAATGACAAAAAACGAGCGGGAAAGATGAATAGATACTTTTACGGGAAAACCGGTCGGTTCTCCGACCGGTTTTAGCCAATGGCCGCTGAGGGCAGCGGCCGCTTAAATCAGGCTTTATCGCCCAGCAGAACGGATTCCAGCGCGATCTCAACCATGTCGTTAAACGTGGTCTGACGCTCGGCCGCCGAGGTCTGCTCATGGGTGCGGATATGGTCGGAAACGGTACAGATAGCCAGCGCTTTCGCGCCGAACTCCGCCGCCACGCCATAGATGCCCGCTGCTTCCATTTCCACGCCCAGGATGCCGTACTTTTCCATCACGTCGAACATCTGCGGATCCGGCGTATAGAACAGATCGGCGGAGAAGATGTTGCCGACGCGTGCTTCCACGCCCAGGTTTTTCGCCGCGTCTACCGCGTCGCGCACCATATCGAAATCGGCGATGGCCGCGAAATCGTGATCCTTAAAGCGCATGCGGTTCACTTTGGAATCGGTGCTGGCACCCATACCGATCACGATATCGCGCAGCTTCACGTCTTCACGAACCGCGCCGCAGGAGCCTACGCGAATAATCTTCTTCACGCCGAATTCGGTGATCAGCTCTTTGGCGTAGATTGAGCAGGAAGGAATGCCCATGCCGTGGCCCATCACGGAGATTTTGCGGCCCTTGTAAGTGCCGGTATAGCCCAGCATCCCACGCACGTTATTGACTTCCACGGCATCCTGCAAAAAGGTTTCCGCAATGTGCTTTGCGCGCAGCGGATCGCCCGGCATCAGCACCACGTCAGCGAAATCACCCATTTCTGCGTTAATATGAGGGGTAGCCATCTTTTATCCTTATTTACTTTTTGCCGGCTTGCACCGGCGTGTTACGTTGCGCTGATTACAGCATGCTTTTGCCATATTCCATCGCGGACAGGCCAAAATACGTTGCGACAGTCTGACCGATATCCGCAAAAGTGTCACGGTATCCCAGCGAGCCGGGCTTAACGTTCGGGCCGTAAATCAAAATTGGGATGTGCTCGCGGGTATGTTCCGTGCCCTGCCAGGTTGGATCGCAGCCGTGGTCGGCGGTGAGGATCAGAATATCGCCCTCTTGTACCAGCGCCATCAGCTCTGGCAGACGACGGTCAAACAGCTCCAGGCCGCCCGCGTAGCCAGCCACGTCGCGACGGTGGCCCCAGGTGGAGTCGAAATCCACAAAGTTGGTAAAGACGATGCTGTTGTCCGGCGCCGTTTTCATCTCCTGCACGGTCGCGTCAAACAGCGCGTCCAGCCCGGTCGCCTTCACTTTTTTGGTGATGCCGACGTGCGCATAGATATCGGCGATTTTGCCCACGGAGACCACTTCGCCGCCTTTTTCCTCCACCAGCTTTTTCAGGATGGTGGACGAAGGCGGTTCAACGGCCAGATCGTGACGGTTACCGGTACGTTCGAAATGCCCCGCTTTGTCGCCCACAAACGGACGTGCGATCACGCGGCCAATGTTATAGCCGCCTTCGGTCAGCGCTTCGCGGGCGATTTCACAGAGATCGTACAGGCGCTGTAAGCCAAAGGTTTCTTCATGACAGGCGATCTGGAACACCGAGTCGGCAGAGGTATAGAAAATCGGCTTGCCGGTTTTCATATGCTCTTCGCCCAGCTGGTCAAGGATCACCGTGCCGGAAGAGTGGCAGTTGCCCAGATAGCCAGGCAGGCCCGCTTTTTCTACCAGCTCGTCCAGCAGCGCCTGCGGGAAGCTGTTCTCTTTTTCCGTGAAGTAGCCCCAGTCAAACAGCACCGGCACGCCGGCGATTTCCCAGTGGCCGGAAGGCGTATCTTTGCCCGACGACAGCTCGCTGGCATAGGCGTAGGCGCCGATAATTTCAGCGTCTTTATCCAGCCCCAATGGGAACTTACCGGTAGAGGCCTCCGCCGCTTTGCCTAAGCCCAGCGCGGTAAGATTGGGCAGATGCAGCGGCCCTTTGCGGCCGATATCCGCTTCGCCTTTAAAGCAGGCTTCGGCAATATGCCCCAGCGTATCGGAACCTTCATCGCCAAACTTATGAGCGTCTTTGCTTGACCCAATGCCGAAAGAGTCGAGCACCATAATAAATGCACGTTTCATCGTGGTCTCCTGCGTTGTTAACGCGATGAGCTAAATTTTATCGATCGGAACAGTATGCCGTTTATTGCGTCACTCTGCGATAAATAACTGGCGTCGGCTGCGGTGATTTTTCTGCCAGGGTTGTCGCCTGTTTCACTGCGGCGGCAGCCTCCTGCCAGCTCGCTTCGCTGGCGGCGTGGATCACCGCCAGCGGCCGCTGGCCGTCCACGCTGTCGCCCAGCTGCGCCATCTCGCTCAGCCCTACGCTGTAGTCGATACTGTCGCTGGCGCGACGACGACCGCCGCCCATCGCCACTACGGCCAGCCCCAGCGCGCGGGTATCCATTGCGCTGACGATGCCGGGCCGGTCGGCATACACCGCTTTGCTGAGCATCGGCGCGGGCAGGTAGCTGTCCAGCCTGTCGATAAAGTCGGTTGGGCCTTTTTGCGCGGCCACCATGCGCGCAAACACTTCCGCCGCGCGGCCGTTATCCAGCACCGCCTGAAGCTTGCGCATGGCTTCGTCGCGATCGGCCGCCAGCCCGCCTGACAGCAGCATTTCGGCGCTGAGCGCCATCGTCACTTCCAGCAGGCGCGGATTGCGGTATTCGCCGGTCAGGAAGCGTACCGCCTCGCGCACTTCCAGCGCGTTGCCCGCGCTGGAGGCCAGTACCTGATTCATATCGGTCAGCAGCGCGGTAGTTTTGCAGCCTGCGCCGTTGGCCACGCCGACAATCGCCTGCGCCAGGCTTTCAGACTGCTCAAAAGTCGGCATAAAAGCGCCTGAACCGACTTTAACGTCCATCACCAGCGCATCCAGCCCTTCGGCGAGCTTTTTCGCCAGGATCGAAGCGGTGATCAGCGGAATGGAATCGACGGTCGCCGTGATATCGCGCGTGGCGTAGAAGCGCTTGTCGGCCGGCGCCAGCGAGTTGGTCTGGCCGATAATCGCCACGCCAACCTCTTTGATAATATTGCGGAAAGTGTGATCTTCCGGGAAGATATCGAAGCCGGGGATCGCTTCCAGCTTATCCAGCGTGCCGCCGGTGTGACCAAGGCCGCGCCCGGAGATCATCGGCACATAGCCGCCGCAGGCCGCCACCATCGGGCCAAGCATCAGCGAGGTGACATCGCCCACGCCGCCGGTAGAGTGCTTATCCACTACCGGCCCGTTCAGCCCCAGACTCTGCCAGTTCAGCACCGAGCCGGAATCGCGCATTGCCATCGTCAGCGCCACGCGCTCCGGCAGCGTCATATCATGGAACCAGATGGTCATCGCCAGCGCGGCAATTTGTCCTTCCGATACCGCATTATCGCGTACACCGTTAATAAAGAAGCGAATTTCTTCCTCGCTCAGCGCCTGACCATCTCTTTTTTTACGAATAATTTCCTGTGGCAGAAACACGTTACCCCCTGGTGAGGTTTGATGGCCCGGCCGTCGCGTCCGGGCTGGGTTGACGGGCGCCCGCTTATTTCGGCAGGCGGGCTGACCCGTTTATGAAGGTGGATTAGTAAGCGGAATCGCTTTTTGCGCCAGCATGACCGGCCGCGTTCAGCAGGCTGGCCAGCAGGCTGGAGGCGCCGAAGCGGAAATGCCGCGCGTCGGCCCACTCTTCGCCCAGGATATCGTCCGCCAGCTTCAGGTAGATAGCCGCGTCTTCAGCAGTTTTCACGCCGCCCGCCGGCTTAAAGCCAACCTGGTGCTTTACGCCTTTTTCGGCGATAACCCGCAGCATGATTTCCGCCACTTCCGGCGTGGCGTTAACCGCGACTTTACCGGTAGAGGTTTTAATAAAGTCTGCACCGGCATCGATAGCGATTTCAGACGCTTTACGGATCAGCTCTTCTGTTTTCAGCTCGCCGGTTTCGATAATGACCTTCAGCAGCACGCCCGCGTCGGCGCAGGCTTCTTTGCAGGCGTAAACCATGTCGTAGCCGACCTCTTCGTTACCGGCAATCAGCGCGCGGTAAGGGAAAACTACGTCCACTTCATCAGCGCCGTAGGCGATAGCGGCATGCGTTTCCGCCAGTGCGATTTCGATGTCGTCGTTGCCGTGCGGGAAGTTAGTCACGGTAGCGATACGAATATCCGGCGTGCCCTGCTCGCGCAGCGTTTTACGCGCAATCGGAATAAAACGGGGATAGATGCAGATGGCCGCCGTCTCGCCAACAGGCGTTTTGGCCTGATGACACAGCGCAACCACTTTGGCGTCCGTATCGTCGTCGTTCAGGGTGGTCAAATCCATCAGCTTCAGCGCGCGAACGGCGGCGGTGGTTAAATCAGTCATGGTTTTCTCCGAAAAGGCGGTTGGCGTGGGCGCAGCACAGGGACAATGTTAGGATAGTAACATTCGTTCCGGGCTTCGTCTGTGATAGCTTTCACATTGAGGCCGCTGCTGTAAGGATAATTATAGCGCACCCCAGCACGGGATAACACCATCATCCTGAAGCCCGGCACGTGAGCCGCTCCACGAGATATCATAAAATGTTATGATAGTAACATTACAGCAGCCGAAAACGGTGAGGGATGCAGTACCGGCTATTTCTTTATAGTATCGTTCAGGTATGCCAGCCCGCAGGCGCAGCGGCTTTATTCTCTGTAGAAGCAGGCAGCTTCAGATCCGAAACAGTCGGCGGGTATTTTCGCGAAGCGTGTCGGCAATCTCCTGCGGCGATTCATCGCGGATCTCGCACAGGCTCTGCCAGACGTGCTTGATTCTTTCGGGACGGTTTGGCTGGCCCTGAAAACCCTGCACCGGCATATCGGGCGAATCGGTTTCTAACAGCAGCGAGGTCAGCGGCAAACGTGCAATAGCGTTGCGGGTTTTGCTGGCCCGCTCGTAGGTGATAGTGCCGCCGACGCCAATGGCAAAGCCTTCGCGGATAAAGGCTAACGCCTGCTGCTCGCTACCGGCAAAGCCGTGCACCACGCCGCGCGCGGGCAAATCGAGCTTGCGCAGCTGCATCGCCAGCTTGTCGTGCGTGCGCCTTGAATGCAGGATCACCGGCAAATCATAGCGTCTTGCCAGCCGCAGCTGCGCCTCCAGCACCGCCTGCTGCTTGTCGAACTGCGGGTTTTCAATATAAAGATCCAGCCCGATCTCGCCGATCGCTATCAGCTTCGACGAACCCTGCCGTAGATGGTCTTCCAGCTGTTGCAGATGCGCTTCCTGATGGCCGGCAATCGCCATCGGATGCGTACCCAGCGCCGCGTATAAAGGCGCATACTTTTCTGCCAACGCCAGCACCCCGGCAAAACGATCCGCCGAAACGCCCACCGCAATGATCTTTTCCACCCCGGCTTCCGCCGCCAGCCGCAGGCTTTCCGCCTCGTTGCCGCAGAAGGGCGGAAAATCAAAGTGACAGTGCGTATCGACAAAAGTCATGCCAGCGATCCTTCAGGAAAATCATCATCATTGCTCGCCGGTGGTACGATCGCCGGTTCATTGGCGGGCGGCACGTCCGACACCACTGGCGCAGTAGCCTGTGCTTCACCCTGCAACCACTGCCCTATTGTAGCCAAAAAATAACGGCCGCAGCGACGGCCCAGGTGATAGTCCTGATTGAGCGAGGCGATGCGGCTGCCCAGCGCCATGCTTGCCAGCGCGCGCGGCGGGAAGATTTCAATGATATTCAGATCGCCAGGCGGCTCGTTAATGAACTGCTGGGTCTGGCGGTAGCTCTCTTCATGCAGGTGCATGATATTAACCAGCGGCTGTAGCGCGCCTTTGTCCAGCCAG
Organism: Erwinia artemisiae; assembly: GCF_051400835.1. Classification (NCBI taxonomy): domain Bacteria; kingdom Pseudomonadati; phylum Pseudomonadota; class Gammaproteobacteria; order Enterobacterales; family Erwiniaceae; genus Erwinia; species Erwinia artemisiae. The sequence continues at coordinate 80,111 of NZ_JBLFFM010000013.1, forward strand.
CGCTCGACGCGCTTCAGCCACTGCGGCGTATAGGTCATCTGCGACGGCACGGTTCGGATAACGACTATGGTGTCGGCACCGCGCCGCGCCGCTTCGCGCACCGGCACCGCATCGCTGATGCCGCCGTCCAGGTAGCTGATGCCTTCCAGATCGACGCCGGGCCGGTACATGCCGGGAATGGCGCTGGAGGCTTTGATAATGTTCAGCCAGTTCGCGGCGGTGGGGGCAAAGTAGCCAGGCGAATAGTCGTCGCTGCGGCAGGCGCACATGTAAAACTCGCGCCCCCGGGAAAACGCCTCTTCGCCCGCCGTCATCGCCAGCGGAAACTCTTTGGCGGTAATATCCACCAGCCAGTCCAGATCGATCAGATGGCCGCCGCGCACAAAGCGCAGCGGATCGAAGAAAAGTTTGCTGGTGGTATAGCGCGTGATCACCCGCCGGGCATAGCCAGGCTGACCGCAGATAAATGCAGAGAGGTTCTGCGCGCCTGCGGAAGTACCAATCATCAGGTCAAAAGGATTAAAACCAACCCGCTGAAACTCGTCCAGTACGCCTGCGGTAAAAATCCCGCGCTGTCCGCCGCCTTCACAGACCAGAGCGAGCTTGCCCGGATGAAAAGGTGCCAGCGCCAGCGGCGTAATATTGCCGAGCGTAATCGGAATGCGTCTGCCCACCTTTCTCCCTCCCTCTGATAGCTAATGCGGTGAGGATACGCTCACGTAGTGGCGGCGGTTTGGCGCTTATTGCTATGAGTGTTAATGCGGGGAGTGAAAAGCGTGACGAAGTGTAGCGAGAAATGAACGCGGGGCAAAAAGGTAATGAAATGCAGCGTGAAATGAACGCAGGTAAAAAGTGACGAAATGCAGCGTGACATGAACGTGGAAAAAAATGCAGCGTGACATGAACGTGGGAAAAAAATGCAGCGAGAAGTAAACGGGGAAAAGAGAGGAAGTGCAGACGGGCGAGACGTTTCTTCCCACGGCAGCGCTGACGCTGCCGTGGAGAGCGTTAAAGCTATAACTTCTTGCGGCCGGTAAACAGGCTGATCAGGAAGATAATGATACCGACAACGAAGACAATTTTCGCTGCCCATGCTGCCGTACCTGCCAGACCACCGAAACCTAATGCAGCGGCGATCAGTGCGATAACCAGAAAGATAATACCCCAACGAAACATAAGCTTCTCCTTACCCTATATTAAAATCGAACATCATCTGTTATTGATTTCTGCCTGACGACGGCGCCGTCACGGGCTGGCCGTAATAGCCAGCCCGCGCCGGTATTACGATTTCACCGCCAGATCGTTTTTCACGCTCTTGACGCCTTCAATCGCTTTGGCAATGCCTTCAGCACGATCTGACTGTGCCTGGGTTTTTACCGAACCGGAAAGCTGAACCACACCGTTGGTGGTTTCAACTTTCACGTTGCGGGACGGTACGATGTCATCCGCTAACAGTTTAGCTTTAATTTCGCTGGTTGTTGCTGCATCACCGGCATAGCCGCTGACGCTGCTTTTTGCGCTGTCTTTAACGTGTAGTTTATCGCTGACGGATTTTACGCCCTCAATTTTTTTCGCTTCGGAAACGGCCAGTTCAGCCTGATCCTGAGAAGCGACAAAACCACTCAGCGTCACGACGCCTTCATGAGTTTTGACTGAGATATCCGTACTTTTAATAGCGTCGTTATCAACCAGGGCAGCTTTCACCTTGGCGGTCACGCCGCTGTCATCCATGTATCCACCGACTTTTTTCATAGAGCTATCGATTTTAGAACCCGCGCTGTCGGTCGTGGACTGTACTTTTGGCGTAGTGGTGTCTTCTGCCATCGCAGCGCCACTAACCAGTGCAGAACCTACCAGAGCAGCCATCAGAGTTTTAGCAATCTTAGTCTTGTTCATCGATCTCTTCCTTCTTAGGTTGATGCACCCACAACTGTGAGCTTTCAGTCACAAACGGCGTGACTGCAGTAGTCAGGCTTTGTAGCAACCGCGCCACATATTTTGCGTCCTGTTGAAATAAATATAGACGCTGATCTGAATTCTGCTGCCCTTTGTGGTTGATATGGCGGATAAATGGGCAAAAGCGGATTTTTTTAAGATGAGTCTGTAAGGTGGGATCTGAACAACAGCGGGCAAAAAAAAGCGGCGCCGAAGCGCCGCCTGTCAGGGTAACCGTATGTAGGCTGCCTGTTAGTGTTCGCGCGTTTTGCGGAACACCACGTCAGGATAGCGTTCCTGGGTAATATTCAGGTTGACCATGGTCGGCGCGATATAAGTCAGGTTATCGCCGCCGTCCAGCGCCAGGTTTACCTCGTTTTTACGCTGGAACTCGTCGAACTTCTTCGCATCGCTGCATTCCACCCAGCGGGCGGTAGAGACGTTGACCGACTCATAGATCGCTTCGACGTTGTATTCGCTTTTCAGTCGCGCCACCACCACGTCAAACTGCAGCACGCCGACCGCGCCTACAATCAGATCGTTATTGTGCACGGGACGGAACACCTGTACCGCGCCCTCTTCCGACAGCTGCACCAGCCCTTTCAGCAGCTGTTTTTGCTTGAGCGGGTCGCGCAGGCGAATACGACGGAACAGTTCCGGCGCGAAGTTCGGAATACCGGTGAACTTCATGTTCTCGCCCTGGGTAAAGGTATCGCCGATCTGAATGGTGCCGTGGTTATGCAGGCCGATGATATCGCCCGGATACGCCTCTTCAACATGCGAGCGATCGCCCGCCATAAAGGTGAGCGCGTCGGCAATCACCACGTCTTTGCCCAGACGAACCTGACGCAGCTTCATGCCCTTTTCATACTTGCCGGAAACCACGCGCAGGAAGGCCACGCGGTCACGGTGTTTCGGATCCATATTCGCCTGGATCTTAAACACGAAGCCGGTGAATTTCTCGTCTGCGGCGGTAACGGTACGGGTATCGGTGGCGCGCGGCATAGGCGACGGCGCCCACTCCACCAGGCCATCCAGCATATGATCCACGCCGAAGTTGCCCAGCGCGGTACCAAAGAACACCGGCGTCAGCTGGCCGTTCAGGAACGCTTCTTTCTCAAACTCGTGCGACGCGCCCTGGACCAGCTCCAGCTCTTCGCGCAGCTGTGCCGCCAGCTCTTCGCCAATGGCGGCGTCCAGCTCCGGGTTATCCAGCCCTTTCACCACGCGGACTTCCTGAATGGTGTGGCCTTTACCGGACTGATAAAGATAGGTTTCGTTTTTATAGAGGTGATAAACGCCCTTGAACAGCTTGCCGCAGCCGATTGGCCAGGTGATCGGCGCGCAGGCAATCTTCAGCTCGCTTTCCACCTCGTCCAGCACTTCCATCGGATCGCGGATATCACGGTCCAGCTTGTTCATAAAGGTCAGGATCGGCGTATCGCGCAGGCGGGTGACTTCCATCAGCTTGCGGGTACGATCCTCAACGCCTTTAGCGGCATCGATAACCATCAGGCAGCAGTCGACCGCCGTCAGCGTGCGGTAGGTATCTTCCGAGAAGTCTTCGTGTCCCGGCGTATCCAGCAGGTTGACCAGGCTGTCGCGATAGGGAAACTGCATCACGGAGGTAGTGATCGAAATACCACGCTGCTTTTCCATCTCCATCCAGTCGGATTTCGCGTGCTGGCTGGAGCCGCGTCCCTTTACCGTACCGGCGGTCTGGATCGCCTGTCCGAACAGCAGCACCTTTTCGGTGATGGTGGTTTTACCGGCATCCGGGTGCGAGATAATGGCAAAAGTGCGGCGACGAGCCACCTCTTGCATAAAAGGTGCATTTGACATGAAAAAACTCTGTTTGGTGCTGTGCCGCCGCTGCGCGGTTTGCGCAGGAAGACACAGGCGATTAATCATCAATGGCCGGCATTTTCGCCGATTCGGACGCTATACACAATCCACAACGGCGAATGCCTGGCGTAAATGGAAGAAAGGCCGCAAAGCGCGGCGTAAAAGTGCGCCCGTCAGCGGAAGCCAGCGGCGCTAAAGGACGAAGTCTCTTTTTACGTCTAGCGGCGATGGCGGCTTACCAGACAATTTTCTCACTCTCCTGATCGGTCCGTACCTTTTATTCTTTTTCAGAGTACGATGTTAACTCGTGCTGGTTAGCACAAGGCAAGCAGGCCTTTTCCCTTGCCGCCTCTACCGCCCTACGGCATTCACAACCTGTCAGATGATCGTTCACCAGGCCCAGCGCCTGCATCAGCGAATAGGCGGTTACCGGCCCAACCCATGTCCAGCCGCGTTTTTTCAACGCTTTTGACATCTTTATCGCTTCCGGCGACGTTTTGGTTTGCTGCCAGTACGCCAGATCGATAATTTCCGGTCGGGCATCAGGCCCGGGCGCAAACTGCCAGAACCACTCCGCCAACGATCCCGCCTCGTTAAGCAGCTCAATAGCCCGCTGCGCGTTGTTAATAGTGGAAAGAATTTTCGCCCGATTGCGCACAATGCTTTTATCCGCCATCAGCCTGGCGACGTCGTCTTCCGTGAACGTCGCCACCTGATGAAAATCGAAGTCGGCAAAGGCCCGACGAAAATTTTCCCGTTTGTTATAGATGAGCTGCCACGACATCCCCGAGTGAAAACCTTCAAGGCAGACTTTTTCAAAAAGACGACGATCGTCCACAACCGGCCTGCCCCATTCATTATCGTGATAGTCCGGCATTGACGGTTGCCAGTAACAGCACACGCGACCATCCTCGGACAGCGTCAGCCCCGCCTGTTTTAATGCGGCTTTGTCGTGCTTCATTCTTTCTCCTTACGGAAGTATCTGAATTACCGTAGCGATCGCTCTTTCCAGATAAACGTCTGCGCGGTAGCGGTGCTATATCTGACATCAGCTGTAACAACCGCTTTTGGTGCAGTGCGGCAATCGACGCTATTTTTAGACCATTAACAGCGAGAAGTCAGTCCCGCTACGCCATCCAACCGTGAAAAGGGAAAATTTTATGAGCAGCAACGATTATCAGCCGGCTAAAGTCTGGTCGGAGAACAAAAATGCAGGCGGCACCTGGGGCAGCATTAACCGCCCGACCGCCGGTTCGCGCCACGAAGCTATTCTGCCAATCGGCAAACACCCTTTGCAGCTCTATTCTATGGGTACGCCTAACGGCCAGAAGGTTACTATCCTGCTGGAAGAGCTGCTGGCGCTGAACGTTAACGATGCCGAATACGATGCGCATCTGATCCGCATTGGCGACAGCGATCAGTTCTCTTCCGGCTTTGTAGAAGTGAACCCGAACTCTAAAATCCCGGCGCTGCTGGATGTCTCTACCACGCCACCGACCCGCGTGTTTGAATCCGGCGCCATCCTGCTTTATCTGGCAGAGAAATATGGCCACTTTTTACCAAAAGATCCGGCAGGCCGTACCGAAACGCTGAACTGGCTGTTCTGGCTACAGGGCTCTGCACCTTATCTGGGCGGTGGCTTTGGTCATTTTTATAACTACGCGCCGGTAAAAATCGAATACGCCATTGACCGCTTTACCATGGAAGCCAAACGTCAGCTCGATCTGCTGGATCGCCAGCTGGCGGAGAACCGCTATATTGCGGGTGAAAATTACACCATCGCTGATATCGCCATCTGGCCATGGTATGGCGCGCTGGTTCGGGGCGATCTGTACAACGCAGCCGAGTTCCTGGATGTAGGATCGTATAAGAACCTGCAACGCTGGGCCGATGAAATTGCACAGCGCCCTGCCGTTCAGCGTGGCCGCATCGTCAACCGCACCTGGGGCGAGCCAGCCGAACAGCTGCACGAGCGCCACGATGCTTCCGACTTTGAGCTGCGTACCGAAGACAAGCTGGCGAAGTAACAGGCCAGGCCCGTAGCGCGCAGATTATTACAGCGCTACGGGTCGCTTTGCAGCCAATGACCAGTCAGCGCGTTATTTTAATATGCAAGCATCTTTTCGTGGCTATAATTTAGCAGTTGGCAACCTGAAAAATATTTTTACTAATTTATCTTATCAGGAACGCTACGCTATAAGGTATACGGCGCAAATACACTTAAATATTAACCTGCTACAAATAATAAAAAAATACAAGAAATAATAAGGATAAACCATCTATAACGGAGCAGTCACTTAGCAATCAGCCCTTTAATTACCCCTTCAATCACCCTTTCAATTACCCCTTAAATACCCCTTAATCACCCTTTAATTACCCTTCAATTACCCTTTAAATCCCCCAGCTTTATTCAATTATTAAAATTCGGCAATCCTAATGACACTGCACGGGTTTTATCAGGGGCTTAATATAGGGCCGGCGCTGCTGAGACGCTATCAGCAAATCATATCCAGCCTGCATCGCTAACCACATAACGGGGCTGGTTCCCAACGCGACCTCCAGCCGCAGCGCCATATCGGCGTTAATACCTGACCGCCCGCTTAGCAGGCTGGAAAGCGTCTCGCAGGTGATATCCAGCGCGGCGGCGGCTTCAGGAACCGTTATATCGCCCAGATATTCCCGCAGGATAATCCCCGGATGAACGGCTGTGATTACTTTCATATTGTTCCCTCAACGCTTGCTATTCCTGAGGGCTATATTACTGCCGCTGAATTAAATAAAAATAGTTGATGCTCTTTCTTGCGAGACGGCTCGCAAATTAAATAAGCAGGCGCCGATAGATAGTGGCTGCGCCTGAACAGTAGAAGCGGGAGGTTGCTCGGGTCAGGCGGCAGGCGCTGTTGGCTCAGATGAGCTAATTCGCAAACCCATAATTGTTGGCAGCCGCCATTGTGCGTTGTATCGTAAATATATTTTTCTGCACACTTATAATGACATCTTTAATATGAACAAATGTCTGTTTATAATGCTTATGCATTAGTACAAGCTGAATGTCATGAGTTATACCGTCACCTTCACGAACACTACAGCCTTTCCCCCAACGGATCTACAAATGTTATAGGATCCGTCACATAGGCATAAGTATTAATCCCCGCCAGCCAAACCTATTGGGTCGGACTGGGTAAATCGTCCGCTGACCGGGTCATAATATCGGAAAAGATTGTAGTACAGCCCGCTTTCACGATCCAGGTACTGTCCCTGGAATCTGAGGTTCCGCTGTACCGCCTGGAAGCCGGTCACGCTTTCGCGCTCCGTTTCGCCCCAGGTGGAGAAACGTCCGCGCCACACTACTTCACAGTGTATCAGTCATATGTTAGGAGATGTCTTCAACAGCCTTGCGCACTTTATCAGGCCAAGGCCGTCATAGCGCCAGTACGCGCCCTTCAGCTTTTCAACAGATTGTGCCAGATGATATCGCCCGGTTCATCGGTCTGGTTACCCGCCGCATCCCACATGAAGTGCCCTTCCTTAAAAGACCGCACCCCGTGCGTCACCTGGCTGCTGGTCCTGTCACTTTCGCTGCTCACTGCTGCTGTCCGTCACTAGCTGACGCATCACCTTATTGGGACGATCTGAGCAGTAATGGCGCTCACACAACTACGATGTTGCGCCCGCTGAAGCCATTAAGCCACATCACAATGCGTCCCGTCAGGTCGTAGCGCGTTTCCTGATGCAGCACGCTCTGGCTTCGGCCGGTCTCAGGATTCACACCAGCGATTTCCTGAAGTTTGCCGTTGTGCTTCAGGTTCATCTGTAGCATATGCCCGGTGCCATAACGCATGCAGCTCAGCTCGCACCCGTCCGTACGGCATTATGATCGAGTCCATGTTGCTCCGCACGTCATACTGATGCGCGATGAGGCCGTCGTCGTTTTACTTCGTAAGCAGGTACACAAAGCATGGCTGGCGAAGCTCACCACCTCGACGTCGGTAACTTTCCGCCCTTCGGCCTGCATGCTCAGCCAGGCAGCCAGCGGCATCTTTTCACCGTCACGCCGTTGTCAACGTAGTGGTATTTGATGCGCCTCTGCACTGCAGTTTTTACCGTCTGGCGGTTCACTGGGTGGTATTCAAAACGAATGCTGTGCGGCGCCAGCATCGCTTTCAGAATGCATAATATGTAAGGGGGTGCACGCTTAAATTTTAAAACCGGAAGGATTTGAGGCCATTTTCCTACCTCCGGCTTACATTTTATTTACTCAGCAAGTCCAAAGTCTATATATCCTTCTGATGTTATAGCTAAACACCAGGAACCCTCATTATCAAAAAAATAATGATGCTGTGGTATATTATTTGTTGCATAGCTAGCAAAATCTATAAATGAATTTGGTTTCAGCAAGAATGCAAAGTCTAATGAAGAATCATTTATGTAATAAATTACATTACTTTTGCTAATTTTATTAATCGCACCACTTTTTATCAGAAACCTTTCAATCTCTTTTGAGTGATCGTCACTTGAAAAATTAAATTTATCTTCAACATGACATTTTAAATGATTCCAATCAATCTTTGACCCTTTCCAGGGGAATCTATCTGAGAGTATATCTGCTATTGGTTCCCAATCTTCAATGACTTCTGGTGGATAGCGTAAGTTACTCACACCTTTTAATACCTCATATTGCAATGTCATTGCCCCCTCCAAATTTTAGATGGTAAATTAAATAAATTCTGCAATCGGGTCACTGATGATTCAGTCGCATCAAAAAGGAAGTGCTCACCTTTTTCCTTACCACTAAACACGTTTATATGAGCTCCGCTGCGTTCATCATATTCAATCCTGAAACCTGTTTTACCATCAGAAGTTGTCATCCCCACGGGTCTTCCTTTAGTCATACCAAATTTACCAGTATTTACTTTCTCAGCCTTAAAACCTCGTTCTTCAAGCCATTTTAGTGCTTTATTCCTGGCTTGCTCAAAACTCTCGTGACATTTCGTTAAACCAAGAGGATCGATCCAGTTTAATGAGTTAGGTGCGTAAGCGTACTGGTTAATCCCACCCGCCAGTCCTATCGGGTCAACCTGGGTAAACCGCCCACCCACCGGATCGTAATAGCGGAATAAATT
>NZ_JBLFFM010000014.1:0-60286 GCF_051400835.1 Erwinia artemisiae
TTCATGCGCTGGGGTTTGGTGTCGAAATCTGGGGATGGGCCGGTAAAGACATTGATGCGCTGGCCGCCACCGGCGCGCGCTTCACCTCCATGACAGGCTATCTCAGCGGTAATCTGACCGATGACGACGATATCCGGCAGCTGCTGCAAAGCGCTGAAGCCTCGCTGGCGATCGCAGAGCGGCTACGGTGTCCGGCTTTAAATCTTCACGGAACCGGTCTGGATGACAAAGGATTACCGGTAAAACCGGTCGAGGTGGTGACTGGTGCGATGTGGCTTAAGGCTGTGGAAACCTTACGTCAGCTGGCGCGAATGGGCGAACGCGCCGGACGAATATTTACGCTGGAAAACCTCAATCTGCCCGTTGACCATCCGGGAACGCCGTTTGCGTTGGCGGCCGATACGCTGGCGCTGGTCAGCGCCGTTAACAGCCCCGCGCTGAAAATGAATCTCGACCTGTATCACGCACAGATCGGCGAAGGCAACCTGATTGAGCTGATCCGTAAAAGCCAGAAACATATCGGTGAGATTCAGGTAGCTGACGTACCGGGCCGTAAAGAGCCCGGCACCGGTGAGATCAATTACAAGGCGGTGGCGCGAGCGCTTCGGGAGATTGACTATCACGGCACGGTCGCGCTGGAAGGCTGGGCATCGGATGATTCGGCAGCGGCGCTGGAGGCCTTCCGCGAGGTCTTTACGCAGTAGTTTTCGCGGTAACTGGCGCTCTGTGAGCGCCTTTTACTCAAAAATTGCGATATGCTCACCTCCTGCCCGTGCAGAGGCTTTAACGGCGCCGCAAGCTGCGTAATCCCAGCCAGGCCACGGCAGCAACGCCCAGAATGGTCAATCCGGGGTTGTTGACGTTCAGATTAAGCGCACGCTGCTCCGCTTTTTCATCAAAACGGCCGTGACTGCGGTGCAGTCCTTCGACGGACTGATGCAGGTTATCCGGCCGGCCAGCGACCTCCGGCTCCTCGGTAATCTGGCCGCTCCAGCCCTGTTTTGCCATCATACGATCCAGCAGGCCCGGGAACAGCATATTGCCCACGATGGACTGGAATGTGGAACGCCCGACCCACACTTCCCGCGGCGCATGGCGCGCGGCTTTAAGAATGGCTCTGGCGGCGACCTCCGGCTGGAAAATGGGCGGCATAGGCTGAACGGTGTTGCCCATTTTGTTACGCGACCAGTCAAACTGAGGGGTATTAACGCCCGGCAGATGCACCATAGTCAGCCGAATCGAACTGTTGTTATGCAGCAGCTCGCTGCGCAGCGAATCCGTAAAGCCCCTGATTGCCGCTTTGGCCGCGCAGTAAGCGGACTGTAGCGGAACCGAACGATAAGCGAGCGCTGAGCCTACCTGTACGATAATCCCCTCGTCACGTTCCCCCATCAGCGTTAGCGCAGTACGGGTGCCGTGAACGCAGCCCAGATAGGTCACATCGGTGACGCGCTGGAATTCTTCGTCAGTAATTTGCGTAACGGGCGCCAGCACGGTCAGCATGGCTGCGTTAACCCAGACGTTGATCGGACCAAGTTCGGCTTCGATTTTACGACCGGCCGCCAACAGCGCGCCGCCGTCTGCCACATCTACTGCCGCGCCCGATGCCTGTACACCAAACAGTTTTAACTCTTCAATAGTCTCTTTTACGCTTTGTTCACTACGGCCAATCACCGCTACCGCATAGCCTGCTTCAGCAAAGGCCTGTGCGCTGGCGCGTCCTACGCCAGAAGTCCCACCTGTAATTACCGCTACTTTTTCCTGCAACATATCTGGCCCTCATAAACCGCTGCGTCACAGCCGTCTGATAAATAAAAAATGATAAACGCACGAATTTTCGTTAACAGAGTATGGCAGGCTGCTGAAAAATAGCTGGTTGATTGCAGAACAGGGATCAATAAATGGAAGGAACGCCTGCTGTCCTGCCGCATTGTGCGCACGAAGATGACTGTAGTCAGCGAGCTCCCGAGAGCAGTCCATCTCGAGCGATATAAAGCATTAATATCATTTCGTAGGTGACCAACCGCCGCTCTCAGAATGAAGAAAACGCCCTTCCTGGTTTCTGCCGGGCAGTTTCCGCTTAACCACTGGAGCGAGTAAAAAGGCGTAAACGTTTGACCACTGCGGAAAGTAATAAACCACTATGGGGAGTAATAACCACTATAGTGAGTAAAACGGCGGTAAAAATGTACCCACTCTGGTGAGCGCGACCTTTAATAGCGAGGCGTACAGCGGGTCTGGCCAGAGTCATATTTTGGTAAAGCCAGGCAGGAAGGTATTTGAGCCAGCTTTTTGGTCAAATCTGGTTCAACAACCACTATAGTGAGATCCGTCTCTCATTATAGTGGTTGCTCATCTGACATAGCGGTAACTTACAGGAGCAAGCTGACACTCACCACAGCGGTTACTGACGCTTTTGCTCGCTACAGTGGTTAGGGCTTTTTACCGCTGCGGATCTTTTCTAACAGTTCCAGCTCTTCTCGCGAAAGCATAACCATTTCGCCCTGCGGCACGGTTTCCTCAATCTCGTCCTCAGGCAAATCGGGCAGGCCGAGCGGGATTTCTGCCGGTCTGAGCTTTGGCCGCCGGTAGTGGATGACGAAATAGACGATTTTGCCTCGCTTAATCTCCGTGTAGTCCAGGTAGCCGATCTCCCTCAGCTGCTCCATCGCTTTACGGACGGTCGCGTTTTGCGTGATGGTACGCGAAGTAAGGTTCAGGCGAGCGCGCAGGCGGGCCATGGATATGGGCGCTGGTGAAGGCGGCAGGCTTTCGATAAAAGTATAAAGGGCCTGTGCAGACTCTTTACGGGACAGCTCGTTGATGGCTCTGAGCTGAAGAAGCACCTTTTTATCGAACTGATAGAGCTCAAAAATCTTGGGATCGGCCTGGAGAGTAACACTGTCGGTTTTAGTGCTGTATTTGGCTGACTGCACCAGATGCGTGACGTAATACTCCCCTTCTTTGTTGCTGAACTGAATAGTATTGGTCGCAATGCGGGTCAGGGAAGCATCCAGACGGCTTCTCAGCTTCGCTGAGGAGCGTACAGAAGGGATACCGCACAGTTTAGCGAAATCAACGAACGGCAGCGTTACGCTGTCTCCCAGCACCTTATATTTGGCAAAGGCATGGATAATGCCGACCCAGGTTTTGAAATCGTTATCCATATCAAGCCGGGCGCCGGTTATCCTGATATTTTCATACCCTTCAGATTTAACGATCGACAGCTGTTTCAGCTCGTCAGTGACATCCATGGTCGACATCTGGTTTTTTCTGCCCCGCGCCGTCGATTTAAGCGTGGGTACAAACAGCCCAAGCCGCATCAGCGCCACCGGCTGAACGGTATTGTTACTGTTAGGAGTCAGGTTGATAACCTCTCCCGTCTTCTTGTCCGTTTCACAAAAAGCTGCATCTATCTGACTGATTTCTTGTTCTTTTTTCGGCATTTTACAAACCCGTGATATGAACAAGCGATATTCGCCGTTACTGGTTACAGTGGATACTAACACTCACCGTAGTGGTCAGGCTACTTGCTATAGTGGATTTGTTACTCTCTACAGTAGTTGTTTTACTTACCACAGTGGTTAACGATCCCTTCTCAGGCCAGTTACGGCAGGCCTTGCGAAGCGCGGGGATCTTTATGGGTCTTTCTGGTTCTTTTTGTGATCTGTTATTGGATCGAACCAGTGGATAAAAAAATCCTATTTTCAGGAACCTGTGGATAGCTATGAGTTAAAGCTGTATCCGGATAATACAAAGGTTCAGCAAACCCGCTACAGGCAATGCTACAGCGGCAACTGCTTAATCATCAGTTATCTACAGGCAAATTGGCATGATACTCACTACAGTGGTTTTTAACTACTGTCCAGCGTGGATGTTTTACTCGTTATAGCGGTTATTTAGCTTATTACAGTGGTTATTTTGCTCACCACAGTGGATAGTAACCCCCTTCCAGGACAGGCCAGATAAGGGCTGAGCGACTCCGGGGATCTCTTAGGGATCTTAGAAGGATCTATTCAGGATCGATTGATTGGATCTGGCCTGTGAATAATAAGGAAAAACTGGCTATCACTATTGGTACACTACGCCTCTTACCACCTTTTGATGTTCGATATCAAAACTAAGACCGCAGCATGGTCTGACTGATTTGAAAAAATAGATAAGTGCTTTCAACTGGCAGCGACTTTTCGCATATGCAAGGGGATCACAGCGGATAAAATGTACTAATAAACATTGGCTTTAGTTGCACATTAAGGCACCGCTAAAAAAGCAATATATGCATTGAGAGAACCCATGCCACAATAATCAGCTACGCTGACAATACTTCCCATGCCAGGATTTTAACCTTGCGCCCGGGAAACCAGACTCTCGTTTTTAATGCGTTATGCCCTGACTGACCGCCTCTGGCTAACCGCTTGTGACTAAAAGCTTATATTGCGGTTTGCTGAATAAACGGGAATTCAAAAAACAGGGTCTGATATACGCTCAACATGGGGAAGGCTTATGATTGTTGTGGATTCACTGGAAGCAGGCGAAGGCAACTGGATCAACGAGCCCGATAACTATTCACTGGAAAATGGAAAACTACAGTTAACTACCGCGCTCAACACGGATTTCTGGCGTCAAACCTATTACGGTTTTCAGCGGCATACCGGACATGCGTATGGATTTTACGTGGAGAACGACTTTACCCTTCAGGTAAAAATCATGGCGAATTTCTGCCATCTGTATGACCAGGCAGGTATTTTTTTGCAGGATGACGAACATCATTGGGTTAAAGCTGGGATTGAATTTAATGACGATCTGTCATCTATAGGGTGCGTGGTTACGCGTAAAACCTCTGACTGGTCAACCGGTCTTTTTCCCGGCGATCCGCAAACTTTCTGGATGCGCACTACGCTGGAAAACGAGGCCTTAAGGATCCAGTATTCGACAGATGGTAAAAAATGGCCGCTGCTGAGGCTATGTCACTGGCCAGATATAAAAAATCGTTTTATCGGCGTGATGGGCTGCACCCCGGAGAGAGAAGGACTTGAAATAACATTTGACGAGTTCAGGCTCGGGTCTCCTTTGAGTAAATCGCTTCACGATTTGACATGAATTCGTATCAGGATCCCGGCAAAAAAGCCATAACTTTGTTCAGGCTATAAGAGGCGAACAGAAAAAACTTACGCTAAGGCTGCAAGCATTTGCATTTAATGCAGGGTATCAAGTATTTCTTGGCTTAATGTTTGCCATTCTTTCTACCCTGGTCCGTTTGTGCTTCTGCAGGAAAGGTATCCCACAAATGATTTGAGTTCATTCTGCCGATCCTCCGGATGCAGACGGCAAGACTTACTCTCCGGCGCATCCGGAAGCTATTTCACCAGTCCAAACCCCAGCGGTTTCCTGAATTGCGGTAACTAACAGAACTTTCTACGCACGTTCATCGGATCTCTCTTAATGATATCGAGCTCCCAGAGGTCGTCGTTCAGCAGTTTGCAGGACAGGTTAACCCTGATGGAAAAGACATCATAACGAGGCGCATGCTCAACCACTCACTGTTGTGATGGACAACATTGAGCTTGCACCGGAAAGCGTGCCCACTATCGCTAACAACGTAACGCATGGAAAGGCGAAATGCCTTTTTCATCCTCATCACACATTCGCACCATTGTTTGCCCTACCCTGGATTCAATGATGCCGGTTTACGCCGGATAGCAAATCTTTCTATAGCGCTTCCAGGCCACCTGATTTCAGGTTGAGCGTCAATTAAAATGATTACGTACAATTTTTTTTTGCCTGGCTATTTTTTGTTGTACGTTGGCCGGGTGTATGTACAATTGTTTTTGCTGAGATGCCCGTTCAGGCAAGGGATTATAACCGAGGAATAATGATGAAACGCGATTACGGTGGTGTTGGTACGATAGCTTTGAGAGCAAGTTCTTTACTGCAGGCGATGAGCCGGGATATTGAGGAGCAGCGGAAAGAGTTTAACCTGACAGAGTACCATCAGACTTATACTCGCAATGCAGTGGCAAAGCTACCTAAACTGAGCCGCCGTATCGTCGAACAATCCATGAAAGAAATGGAAGAACAGGGTTATGATTTCAACAAAAAGCAGGTCGGTAACGTTGAACAATATGCATTAACAATTCAAAACGTTATAGATATCTATGCGCATCGCAAAATTCCTAAATACCGGGATATACATCAGGAACCTTATGTGATTTTTGTGGTAAACCTGAAAGGTGGGGTATCGAAGACCGTCAGCACCGTAACGTTGGCACATGCACTACGTGTACATCAGGATTTGTTGCGTCATGATTTGCGGATTCTGGTAATAGATCTCGACCCTCAGGCATCAAGCACCATGTTCCTGGATCATACCCACAGTATCGGGTCGGTTCTTGAGACTGCTGCGCAGGCTATGTTGAACGATCTTGATGCGGAAACATTACGCGAAACCGTCATCCGCCCGACGATCATCCCTGGCGTGGATGTGATACCGGCATCCATTGATGATGGTTTTGTGGCCAGCCAGTGGGAGTCACTGGTTGCAGAACATCTGCCCGGCTCAAAGCCTTCTGAAGTCCTCAGGAAAAAAATCATTGACCGTGTTGCTGACGACTACGATTTTATTTTTATCGATACCGGCCCTCACCTCGATCCGTTTTTGCTTAATGGCTTGGCGGCCAGTGATTTACTGTTGACGCCCACTCCACCGGCACAGGTCGATTTCCATTCGACGCTTAAATATCTGACCCGCTTACCTGAAATGCTGGAGCGCCTGGAAGAAGAAGGCGTCGAACCGCGTTTAAGCGCAAATATCGGGTTTATGTCCAAGATGACCAATAAGCGCGATCATGAAACGTCACACAGTCTGGCGCGGGAAGTTTATGCAAGCAGCATTCTGGATTCATCCTTGCCGCGCCTGGATGGATTTGAGCGCTGCGGTGAATCATTCGATACGATAATAAGTGCAAATCCGGTGTCTTATCCCGGTAGCGCAGAAGCACTAAAAAAGGCCCGTACAGAAGCCGAACGTTTCACAAAGGCGGTTTTTGACCGAATTGAGTTCATCAGGGGAGCCGCAGAATGAAAAAGGTATTAGCACGCGGGCGTGTACTGGGAAACAGCAGTTCTGAGTTTGCCAAAATGCTCGAAGGGGAAGGTAATTTCAGGACCTTTACGCTTAAATCAGGTAAAACCGCAAAATTTGTCAGTACCGTTGTGTTTAGCGGAGATATCGAGGCTAAAACATTTGTTGACTCAGCTGTTAACGGGCGTGATCAAACCATGCTTACGCCTGAATCAGTTAGTGATATCTCGCGTACCATTAAGCTGCAACAATTTTTTCCGGCTATCGGTCGCGAAGTCGGTGGGCGTATCGAAATATTGGACGGTACACGCCGGCGTGCCGCATGTATTTTTAGCCAGACAAAATTTGACGTACTGGTCACCAAAGACGAGCTCAGCATTGCAGACGCGCGCCAACTGGCTATTGATATCCAGACAGCACGGGAACACAGTTTACGCGAGCTGGGCAAACGTTTTGAGATGATGTACGACAAAGGTATGTCCAAGGACGAAATAGCACGAGCGGAAAATATCTCTCCAGCTAAAGTTACGCGCGCGTTCCAGGCTGCTGCGGTTCCTGATGAGATGGTCGCCGTATTTCCCGTGATCAATGATATCTCCCTGGCTGACTACCAGTTGCTTCTCAAGGTGGCTGAAGATGCTAAAAATAAAGGAATGCCTGTTGCTGAACTGATGAAAAAGGTCAGGCAGCAGATTGCAGAGACTGAGGGGGCAAGTACGGATAAAGCGAAAATTATTGCGATAATTCGTGCTGAAAGTAAGAGTTTAAAACAGGCAGTGGGTAAGCAGGTTGAAACAATAAAACTGCGCGAATTTGCCGATCGTCGTCAATATGCCAGAAAGAAAACTGACCTGAAAAAACGTCTGGTAGTCTACGAGTTCTCCCGAATTTCACCTGCTTTACAGGCGGAGATTGATGAGGCAATAAAGCAAATAATGCAAAAAATGCCTGGCGGTGAATAGAAAGTTTATCAAGTGCCGGGCGATCCCGGCATCGTCTGCCAGTCAAATTGTCCCGCCAAAAATTCGCATGTAACTGACTGAATTTTAATTTTTTTCTCGGATCCTTTCATACTGAAAGTCCCGAGGTTTTTTTCTGAGCCTACAGATAACTTCATCAGCGAAGAGGTTGAGCGGCGTGTATTTGGAAAGCATAACTGTCTTAAATAGTATCATTTATGCCGCGCCAGAATGCATCGCTCATTATGCAGCCACTCATAAAATTTTCCCGCAGAATTTATGTACTTAACTTTATGATAAATAAATTATTTTTTGATTTCTTTCATATTGAAAGTCCCACTATGATCTTCTGTTTTGGTTTGTAGATTTCGTATTAATCCTTGCCTGTAGTGCACTAGGTGCGGTTTCGACGCTGCGCCCTCTGCTTGCTGCGGGCAGATTTGTCGGCATCGCATAGGTCGGAACACAGACAACTTTAATCCGGCAGGATGTCTTTATGCACATCACACTTTTTCATGCATTGGCGCTTGTCACAAATATATCTGCGCTGGAGAAGCGGGCATTATGTGACTTAAGGGTGCAGATATATGTGCCTTCAATGTGGAACGAGCAAGCATCTGAGCTACACACTATGGGCATAAGAGGATACGTATTTATCTGGCAGCCAGGATAGTTGTAAGTTTCCAAAGCCACGACTGGCACAGAAACCGGGATCTAATTAAGCTCTGTCAGACGGGATATGTACTCTATACGCGTCACAACGATCCGGATTTCAAACCAAAACCGATGCGCATACGTGCGCGTTCTGAAAACCGCCAGGTGCTGGATGTCCTGTCCCACACACTGGTTGCAAACTGCGATTACAATCCCGACAGCGATTATCCGTCTGAAATCATGGCGCCATTGAAGCATATCGATGTGGCAAGGGGTATGCTTCAGGTTTATGAAAACGGACGTAAAGCCTGTAACAGCCCGCCTGAAGCTTTATCAGTACATGAACAGCTGCGCTACGTTATCGTGCTGCACGAGAAGGATAATGATAGCGGCCCGAACAAGCCATTGCGTCTTTGGTTGTCTGAAAAATTTTTGCGTTATGCGGCATCTCTGGAGAAGAGAGCCGTGCCTGACCTGGCCAGTTCCGCAACTAGGCTATCAGTACAGACCTGGCGAGGTAGGAGCAGGACAAAGTCATCAGGCAGGCGAGCCGGAAAAACGCAGCCGCCAGAACGGGGAACGTCTGGATGAACTGCTGAATGAAACGGCAGGGCAGGTTGGTTCCCTTGCGGTAGCCAAAGCGGGCAGAAAGAACGGCCATTACCATACTGGGTCGCCTGATCATCGAAAATAATGGTTCAGCAGGTCATCGCGCTGGAATCGGTGCTGAAAACCGAACAGCCGAGGCGCCTGAATACCGATCCGGAACCCTATACTGTCCTCCAGCCTTAACATTGCCCTTTATTAACTTACTGCAGTCGGGCGCGGTTTTGCGCTGGCACCGTAACATAAATTCAGCTTTGTCAGGTTTCACTAAACTAACCCCTTTTCTTATGCCTTTTACCGCATGAGTAGGTCATGTTGAAACCGAAAAATGGCGAAGGGGCATCTGAAAAGCACTTAACTTCGATACATGAGATTAGCGTCAAAAAGTAGGGCCGGTTAGCTATTAATTTCGAATATTAATACTTAACACAGCATGCCCTTCAAAAAGGGAGTATCTTTCGTGCGTCAGAGACAGCACTAAAAAGGTCGCTCTCTCCACTTAGTTACCGGCATAAAATCTCGCTCTATTAAAAAACTTTCGCAGTAGCTATGAAAATTAAGGTAGTAAACTGTATACGGATGGCATCGTCTATAACAGAATTAGTTACAGCATCCATAAAGTCTTTTGGTAACCTCTACGTACATCCCGATACCCGGATCCGCTTCTCCCCACTGAGAAGCCGTACCGCTCCGGGCCATAGGCTTGGGACAGACTTGGCTTTAAATAGGATGCTGTAACTAAAATCAGTACTGCTTTAAGATGGATAGAGGCCTTGCCATGATCACCCCGATGGCGCACAAGGGGTTCTTCACCGGTACTGGCAGCTCTGACTTTGCAGCGAGGAGGGTTGGTGAAATATGTCAAACCGTAGCCGCCTTTGCCGGGCTACGGTACTACTCACCGACAAAACGGCATTTAAAATCTCCTGACGCTTTCAGGCGACATCAATGGATTGGTATCGAAAGGCTTGTTATACCCGAGCGCTCCTCAGAAGCCTATACCAGACCTTATAAGTACCGCATCCGGGAGGACTGACAACGCCGCTGCCGGTCACGACAATGCGCTTTTGAATTTCAGGCGCCACAGGTTAAACCTCCTCACTAAATTCGATATAGTAAAGGGCGTGATCCCTTCTTCAGAGATCACGCCTGATTAAGCGCTATGGTCGCTTCAAGGCTTCTTCGTCAGCAGAGGTCGGTTTATCAGGACGAATGTTGAACCAGATTGCGTACATAGCGGGCAGGAACACCAGCGTGATGATGGTGCCGCCCAACGTACCGCCAATCAGCGTATAGGCCAGCGTTCCCCAGAACACGGAATGCGTCAGCGGAATAAATGCCAGAATGGCAGCCATTGCCGTCAGTAACACCGGGCGGGCGCGCTGTACCGTTGCCTCCACCACCGCATCAAAAGGTGCCAGCCCTTCCTGCTCATTATGGTGGATCTGTCCTGTCAGGATCAGGGTGTTACGCATCAGGATGCCCGACAGGGCAATCAGTCCAACCAGTGCATTAATGCCAAACGGCTGGTTAAAGAGCAGCAGCGTGGGCACTACGCCGACCAGTCCCAGCGGCGCGGTAAGAAAGACCATCACCATCGCTGACATCGACCGCACCTGCAAAATGATGATTAGCAGCGTCATGGCGATCATAATCGGGAACAGCGGCGCCATCGCTTTCGTCGCTTTACCGGATTCTTCAATCGATCCCGCCTGCTCAATGCGGTATCCGGCCGGAAGCTTATCGATGACCGGCCGCAACGCTTTCATCATTGCCGTAGAAACATCCGGCGGCTGCAGGTTGTCGGCGATATCTCCCCTTACGGTAATGGTCGGAGTACGATCGCGACGGCGCAGAACAGGATCTTCCATTCGTACCTCAACCTCGCCTGCCTGAGAGAGCGGAATGCGCTGGCCGGAAGCCCCCACTAAGGTAAAGCCCGCTATTTTTGCCGGATCGAGCCGGATATCACCTGCAGCCCGTCCCATCACCTGCACCGAACGGATATCCTCCCGCACAGAGGTGATCGGAACCCCTGAAAGCAGAAACTGAAGCTGCTGCGCAACCGCGTTTGTTGTCAGCCCTACCGCCTGAAGGCGGTCCTGATTAAGCGTGAAATGCAGCGTCGGTACCCGTGGCCCCCAGTCGGTGTTGACGGTTCTCATCATCGGGCTGGCCTGCATCACCTTCTCTACCTTATCTGCAATTTCACGCAGGGTGGCGGGATCCGGCCCCATAACCCGGTAGGCCACCGGATAAGGTGAATACGGACCGAACACCAGTTGCGTCACGCGTACGCGCGCCTCAGGCGCCAGACCGCCGGCTGCCGCTTCGCGCAGGCGGAACTTAAGCGCCTCACGTGCATCCTGGCTGTCCGTCAGCACGACAATTTTCGCAAACGACGGATCGGGAAGCTCGGGCGCCATGGCCAGATAAAACCGCGGCGGCCCCTGCCCGATGTAGGAGGTGACGATTTTTGTCTCTTTCTGCTTTCTCAGCCAGGCTTCAATTTTCGCCGTGGTGGCGCTGGTCTCCTCAACAGAGGTGCCATAAGGCATCTGAACCTCAATCAGCACCTCCGGGCGATCGGAAGTGGGGAAAAACTGTTTTTTCACCAGCCCCATCCCGAGAACAGCAACGGCAAAGAGGGCAATAACGGTGCCGGCCACCAGCCATTTTTGCGCGATAACGCGGGTCAGCACCCGTCGAAAGCGGTTGTAATGACGGGTGTTGTAGAGGGCCGTATGCCCTCCCTCTACCGTTTTGATTTGCGGCAGCATCTTCACGCCCAGATAAGGCGTAAACACCACCGCCACAACCCAGGAAGCAATAAGGGCGATACCTACAATCCAGAACATATTGCTGGTGTATTCACCTGCTGTGGACTGTGCAAAACCGTTAGGCATAAAACCAACGGCGGTAACCAGCGTGCCGGCGAGCATCGGGGCGGCTGTGTGGCTCCAGGCATAGGCCGAGGCTTTGATCCGGTCATAGCCCTCTTCCATTTTCACCACCATCATTTCAATGGCGATGATGGCATCATCAACCAGCAACCCGAGCGCAAGGATCAGCGACCCCAGGGTGATACGGTCAAAGTTTTTGCCGGAAGCCTCCATCACCATGAAGACAATAGCCAGCGTTAACGGCACGGCGGCCGCGACCACAATGCCCACGCGCCATCCCATACTGACGAAGCACACCACCATGACCACCAGCAGCGCGACAAAAAATTTGATCATGAACTCATCAACAGCGGAGCTGATGTTGACTGACTGATCGGTGACCTTGGTCAAGGTCATGCCGAGCGGCATACCCTCATTGATTTTGGCCGTTTCAGCATCCAGCGCGCTCCCCAAATCCAGGCCGTTCCAGCCGTCCCGCATGATGATGCCCAGCAGCAATGCCGGTTCACCCTGATTACGGATCAGGAAAGTCGCCGGATCTTCATAGCCACGCTCAACGGTTGCGACGTCAGAAAGTTTCAGGGTTCTGCCCTGCGCAACGATGGGTGTTTCCCGAATTTTTTCCAGTTTATCGAAAGCGCCATCAAGGCGGATAAAGACCTGCGGTCCCTGGGTATCAATTGAACCGGCGGGTGTCAGTACGTTCTGGCTGTTGAGGGCGGAGAAAATATCCTGAGGAGAAATGCCCAGCGTGGCCAGCCGGTCGTGGGAGAACGAGACAAAGATACGTTCCGCCTGCTCCCCGATAATATTGACTTTCTTGACCCCTGGGACATGCAGAAGGCGCTGGCGCAACGATTCCGCATCGCGGACCAGCAGTCGCTGTGGTTCCCCTTTTGCTTTCAGCGCAAAGAGCGCAAAGGTCACATCGGAAAATTCATCATTAACCATCGGCCCGATAACACCAGCCGGCAGGTTTTTGTTTTCATCACCCAGCTTTTTACGCGCCTGATAGAATTCTTCCTGCACTTGTGAAGGCGGCGTACTGTCCTGCAGTGACAGCAGGGTAAAAGCCAGTCCGGGACGCGTGTAGGTTTCACTCCGGTCATACCACCTGAGCTCCTGCATGCGTTTTTCAAGCGGTTCGGCCACCTGATCCTGCATTTCCTGTGCGGTAGCGCCCGGCCAGGCAGAGATAATCGTCATCTGCTTGACGGTAAAAGGGGGATCTTCAGCCCGTCCCAGTTCGAAAAATGAAAGAACGCCCGCGACCGTAATCAGGATGATCAGGAACAGGGTGATTGAGCGCTCACGAACCGCAAGCGCTGAAAGATTGAATCTTCCCTCGCTCATAGCTGGCTCCCGGCGACACGGGTGTCGCTTTGTTCCATGCGGACGGCCTCACCGTCATGCAGCAAATGCGCACCCAAAGCAACCACCTGCTCGCCTGGCCTGAGGCTACCCGTTATCCTTGCCGCATCGTCACCCAAACCCAGCACCTGAACGGACCGCCATGACACTTTGGCGGGTTTACCTGAAATACTCCAGACACCCGGCCCTTTTCCTGGATCATAGATTGCCGCTAAAGGTACCTGCATCACCTGCCGGGCTGCTTTATCTTCTGCAATATGGAGCGTAACGGTAGAACCCAGTGGTGCGCCTGCCAGCGTCCCTTCCAGCACATATCTCGCCTCAAAGGTGCGCGTCACGGGATCGGCCGCATCGGAGAGCTGGCGCAGCTTCGCAGGAGACGACTGTTTTCCACCACCGTATAACGTTGCATTAGCCTCGCTTCCGGGAGCCGGGCGTAACGTCTCGGGTAGCTGCACAACCGCTTCGCGCTGGCCTGCTCTGGCCAGCCTGACCACAGGCTGCCCTGCACTGACGACCTGGCCCGGCTCGGCCAGCGTATCCATGACCACGCCATCGGCGTCGGCCAGCAGCACGGCATAACCCGTTGCGTTTTGTGCCACTCTGGCCTGTGCCTGAGCCGCACTGAGCTCAGCTTTTGCCGTATCCGCTGCGGCTTTTATCTGGTCGTAGGCCGATGCCGATACGGCGCCTGTAGCGACCAGGCCACGATAACGCGCCTCATCATCAGCCGCCTGTCTGGCACGAGCCTGTGCAGCCGCGACGGTCTGAAGCTGAGCCTGTGCCTGCAGACGCAGGTCAACAGGATCCAGACGCATCAAGGGCTGGCCACGCTTAACGGTCTGGCCGGTATCAACCAGGCGTTCAAGGATCTTTCCCTGAACTCTGAAACCAAGGTCGCTTTGAACGCGTGCGACAACAACGCCGGTAAATGCGCGGGAGGTATCGACAGCACTCACTACGGTTGCGGCTCTGACCAAAGGGGGCTGAGTACGTGGATCGCTGGCGTCGGAAGGCTCGCCGCAGGCCACAAGGGCAAGCGGCAACAGGCATACGGCAAAGGTGGCAGGTTTAAGCCTGTGCATGGATTCCCTTTTTGATTTAACAGGACGGTGACGGCATTCTCAGGCTAGTGACCATTAATGTCAATAGTCACAAAATCAGGGGGCAGGCTTCTCAGTATCAGTGATGGCGGGAGCGCAGCAGCAGCCGGCGTCTTTTAGGGCTGAACCGGACAGATATAAGGCCGCACAACCGGATATATTGCATGTGCAGCCTCGTCCGGCAGCGTTATTCGTTAAAAATCTCCCGCCTGCCGCCCGTTAGCCATGATGTGCTCATTCAGTGGCCGCAGACGTGCTCAGTGTTTGCAATGCGGGCGCCTGACAGAAGATATTACCCACCGATTGCTACTCAACGGATTAAGGATTACGTGGAATATGCAGACTATAAGGATCCTGTCGGCCTGGGTGAGCTGGCGAAAAAATTTTATTGTTCTGGCATTTCAAACCGGAGGGACTGGCAATTCTTGCGCAGATGCAGGCTCTGATACCCTGGCATAACGCCTCTGATCCCCTTAATCAGAAAACCGCTACTTATCCCGAAAGCCAGGCAGAGAATAAACTTCTTTGCAGGACTGGCGGGATCACAATTAAGACGTTTAATGACGATATAAAACCCTTCACGGATTTTCTCGTCGGGGCTTCTCAGCCATCGGCTAAAAGAGATGAAACGGTTCAGGCCCTGGCCGGCAGCCATGGGTTCTGGAAGCATGATTTCAGCATTGCAGAAGACAGCAAAACGCATGAGCCCTTTTAATTATTACCCGGGATCCGGGGCTTTATCTTCCGGTTAAAATTTATGCAATGAACAAAAAGAGGTGGCAGAGGTAATTCTTTACGCCTTTAATATCAAAACCAGGTGCGAAAAAGGCATTAAAAATAAAACTACTTGTGACGATACAGGATTTTAAACAGGCCTCGAACGTACCAGCAGGACGGAAATACCATCAGCGATTTGTAGAATTCATGGTTATTTTCCGTTCCTGCTGTTCAGTCAGGCCGGGGTTAAATTACGCCAGCGTATCTTACGGCTGGCCTGTTTTTTTCTGGTATTGTGCCATTAAATATTTCTGCTATTTCGGAAAGATAGCAAATGAGCATCATGTTCGCTTTCCGTGATGGTTCCCGTTACGCTGCTGGAGACAGTTGCACCAGTAGTCAGGCCCAACAAGGCCATACCGGGATTATCTCATTACGCTACTCTGGCAGGCTTTTTTCAGGATTGCCCATCACCATTGCGACGACCAGCCGTACCGCATCTTATAGCGAATAGCGTTTCCGCCTGTGGCAGTGAATTAAGCAGTAATGCCTGTAAACCCTACAGCAATGTACTTTACGGCTACATTTATGCACCGCGTAGCGACAGGCAATAAGGAAAAACCTGAATCGAAACGAACTATAAGTAAGGCTGATTCTACGGTTCATCATTTCATGTTATGTTGCATTGCCTGCAAAAACAGAATTCGTAAGAATCAAAATGGATCTCTATGGATAAAACAATTTATCTTGTCGACGACGATGAATCCGTCATTAGCTCGCTGCAAAATCTTCTCAGGTCGGAAGGCTATCTGATCTCGGCCTTTACCCGCCCGTCAGATTTCCTTGAGCAGAGAGATTATCCTACGCCTTGTTGTCTGATAGTGGATTTGAATATGCCCGGATTTGACGGTTTTGATGTTTCCGTACACCTTACCGCTCGCGGCCATGTTATCCCCACCATTTTCCTGACCGGCTACGGCACTATTCCGCTCACGGTCAGGGCAATGAAGGCCGGCGCGTTTGAATTCCTGACCAAGCCCGTTATGCCGGACGATTTACTGCGGGTGGTTGCTGACGCGCTTGCGCTGTCTGAAAAAAGCGCGGTTATCTCCCAGGAAAAGCTGGAAATTACCGGTCGATACGCTTCGCTTACTCCCCGTGAAAAAGAGCTGATGCAGTTTGTTCTTCTGGGGCTGCTGAATAAACAGATTGCCGCGGAAATGGGCATCAGTGAAATAACGGCAAAAGTGCATAAGCGCAGGGTAATGGAGAAAATGAAAGTCCGGTCGGTCTCAGAACTTGTCAGAACGGCGGAAAAGCTGGGGCTGCTGCAGGAGATGTAGTCATCCCGGCCCTCTTAAGACGCTCCCGCACGGGGCGGGAGAATATTGAGGCTTACACAACCCCCTCAACCGGCAGGGTAAACCAGAACAGACACCCGCCATCCAGGCGGTTTTCCGCCCGTAGTTCTCCTCCGTGGCGTTTAATTATCTCTTTGCTGATAGTCAGCCCCATTCCCATTCCTTCCGCTTTCGTGGTGTAAAAAGAATCGAAAATCTTTCCTGTTACTTCTTCAGACAGGCCGATTCCGTTATCGGCAACCTCAATACGGATAAGATCGCTGGCGGGATGGGAAGAGGCGATCCGTAAAGTACGCGCGCCGGCATTATTGGCCATCGCTTCAATAGCGTTGATAACCAGGTTAAGCAATACCTGCTGAATTTGTACGCTCTCGCAAAAAACCTCGTCATTTCTGGCAGTCAGATCCAGCTCCAGGGAGACGAAACGGCGTTCAAGCTCGAGCCGGGAGAGAACAATAATGTCTCGCGTAAGGCGATGCATTTTTGCTGGCGCAAACTTTGCAACCTGATTACGTGTGAGCGCCTGAAGACCGTGAATAATATCACCGGCCCTGCGGCCTTCACGGATGATTTCATCAAGGCTTTTGCTGGCGTTTTCCAGATTAGCGGGGTCGCGTTTAAGCCACCGCTGGCTGGCACCGGCGTTGGCCACGATAGACATCAGCGGCTGGTTGATTTCATGTGCGATAGAAGAGGTTAGTTGCCCAACGGTGGTTGCGCGTGCGACGCGCGCCAGTTCCGCCTGAGCGATCCTGACCGCATCCTCTGACTGGCGCTGTGCGGTAATATCCGTAAGCGTGCCGAAATACTCCGCTACTTCCGGCCAGTTTTCATTCGGCTCGCCGATCCCTTTAATGTAACGGCACTCCCCATCATCGCGGACAATCCGAAACTCTGCCTGCATGGTAACGCCTTCACGCACGCTGGTTTCGATCAGCTCTCTGAGGCAGGCAATATCATCCGGATGTACGCGCCGCTGGAACTCGGCCATGGAGGTCGCGACCTGCTCCGCAGGCAGCCCCATGATGCGTTTATATTCATCAGAGATGTACTGGATATCGGGCTCCAGATGCCAGTGCCAGGTGCCGGTATGGCTGATTTTTTCCCCGAGCATCAGCGAGGTCTGGCTGGCGCGAAGCTGCTTTTCAATTTTGCGGCGCTGAATGTTTTCATCGACCAGTTCAGCGTACAGACGGGCCGTTTCCAGCGATACCGCAGCCTGTGCCCCGAGCATGGCAACGATCCTTGAGTGATCGGCGGTGAACACGTCGGGCATTAACCGATTTTCCAGATAAAGCACGCCTACCATCTGCGCCTGTCTGAACATCGGTACGCACATGACCGCCGCGCCGGACGCCACCAGATAGTTATCCTGGCTGAACGGGCTGAACACTTCTGGCTTACCGGTACGGATTTCCTGGCCGGTACGGATCACGGCAGAAAGCACCGAAAGCGGAAGGTCGGTTGCTACGGGCAGCTCCCGCACGATTTTAACCTTAACCCCTTCCGTGGTCGTGGAGGCTCTTGCCTGAATCTCGGGCACATTGCCGTCAATCAGGCGGATCAGCATGCAATGCTGCGCCCCGGCACGCTCCACCAGCATCATCATCAGGATATGGATAAGCCGATCCAGATTGATTTCTTCTGTGAGGGCCCGCATTACGGTCACCATGCTCTGCAAATCGCTTGTGACCGCACTCTGCTCAAAAGATACGGTGCTCAGCGCAGTCCGGGACGTGTGGCTGGCGAGGGCCGGATACTGCGCTTCCAGCTGGCGAACTTTGGCGCCTGCTCCCCAATGCTCCCAGGCCGCCATGGCGCCTTTAATATAGGCATCACCGGCAAACGCCATCTCCCGGGCATACGCCATACGCGCGGCCAGTTCGCAGGCAAGGCCGTTGATATGATGAAATTGCCCCTCATGGGACAGCGTGATAGCTCGTTCAAACTGCTCCGATGCCCGCGCCGTTTCACCTTCAAGGCGAAGCAGCTCCGCGCGCAGCAGCGCCTCCTTGTCTGAAAACGTTTTCGCGTTTTCATTTGACCATGTCACGATCCTGTCGAGGTGCTTCCCTAACTGTAGCCGTAACGCGTCGGTCACAGAGCCGGAGCTGAGCGGTATCGTGACCGAAAGCGCGCTGTAAAGATGAAAATCGAGCATATGCACATGCCCCGGGATCAGCGCGGTAAACGGCTCGGCCTCTTTAAACCACCGTTGTGCGTCGGCGTATTCGTTCGCAAAAAAATGCGCCATCGCTTTATAAAGACGCAACCAGAACTGCATCAGATACATGGGTTCAACGGCATTTTCAGGTTTAACCACCGCCAGCACCGGCGTGACGAAATGATTACCGGTGAAGAGGCCGTCCCTGGGCTTACGCAGAAAAAGAACGTAGTCCAGCTGCATCCCGAGGATCACTTCAACGTCTTTATACTGCGCCTTTCTGACAAACAGCAGTCCGCGCGTAATTGACGTATGCACCCCGTCAAGATGGTCGCCGCGGGCAAGATAGTTCATGATGAGATGGCGCAACGCCAGGCAGGCAGATGTGCGATCGCCCGTTTCCACCCCAACGTCGAAAGCGGCTTTTGCCCGTTCAATGGCATAGGTCAGCGGCATCGTCCAGACGCTGACCTGATCCAGCGGCAGCAGCGTACGGGCTTTAAAACTGACGAAGTCATGCTTATAGACCAGCTCCCGCGCCAGAAGCGTGCTGGCAAAGCCACGACTGTATTCATCATAGCGATCGCCACACACCACTCCGTACCAGGAGAGGGCCAGCGTCGAAGCTCCGCTCAGGCCGTGCGCCATCGACAAATGCAGCAGCCTGCACAGGATTATAAAATGCAGCCGCGGATTAATGAAGGCGGCAAAGGTGCTGGCGCTGGCCAGCAGATCCATCACGGCTTCCGTGTTTTTGCAGGTAACCAGCGGCAGAGAACGGAAACGGGTATAGGGATTTTTCCCTACGTCCTCCTTCAGGACGATCCTTGCTTCATCACACTCTTCCTGAGCCGGGTTGCGGTTCAGCTGGATGCCAAACACCGCAAGCCAGGCGAGCGCCGTTTCCAGCGCAAGCTTGCTGTCCGACTGGCGCATATGAATTTCGGCAATCAGGCAGGCGGCCTCCGCTTTGTCCGCGACTTCACCAGGCGAAGCGTGGATCGCCGCGCTTAATTTCAGCGCGGCTGGCAGATTACCGTTCAGGAACTCACACTCCGCTTCTTCAAGCAAAAATTCGCCGCTTTCTGCCTTACCCGCGCCCTGGTTAAGCAAACGAGCGGTTTGCAGGTAGCGCAGCGCTGAAATATAGTCGCCCATGGTTTTGGCGCGCCTGCCGGCTTTAAGCAGCAGCTGACAGAACCGCGCTGCATCTGGCGTAAGAAGAGAAAGCGTTTTGACAGCAAGCAGATGATGCGCCGCCCGGAAAAGCAAAGCGTTGGTAACATCAAGGCTGGATTCGTGAATGTAATAAAGCGCAGCAGCGCAATGGAAGCTGTCTTTATCTTCATCGTTCAGAAGATTAAGCGCCGCCTCGTGCATGGTGTCATGCATAAAGGCATATCCCGCCTCATTCAGCGTTATCAGCCGGGCCGTGACGGCCGGCAGAAGCGTTCGTTCTATTTCCGAAACGGGAACAGTGATAATCCTGCTCAACACGTCCAGCCCGCCAGCGCTGCCCAGCGACGCCAGCCTGCCCAGAAGATGCCGGGTCGGCAGCGGCAACGAGGTCAGATGCCGCAATACGCTGGCTGCAACGTTCGCCGTATAGTGGCAGTTTCTGAGGGCCTGCGGATCGCAGCTCCATTTTAATGGCGCATGATGGGTAATCAGCCCGTCCCGAACGGCCTGACGAAAAAATTCTCGGGTAGCGAGCGGATTACCGGCCGTTTTTTCGTGGATCACCCGGGCCAGTTCGCTTGTTGCCGAGCTGCGGGTATGAAAAAGTCCCGCAAGCCAGTCGGCGATGTTTTTTTCGGAAAGCGGTTCCGGCGTGATATCGGTAATGCGGACCGCACAGGCCCGTATACGATTCAGGTTGCCGGCGATGGTAGGACAGGGCAGCGAGACGCTGTCACGATAGGTAATCACCAGCAGCAGGGGAATATCTTCGCTTAAGCTCAGCAGATTCTGTAACAGGAGCAGCGTAGCCCGATCGGCCCAGTGCACATCGTCGATAAGCATGACCAGCGGCCGCCCGGAAGCCGTAAACGCCTTGACCAGGCTGCAGGCTACAAGATTGAAGCGATCTTTTGCATCAAGGGGATGCGAGTGCATCTGAACGGCGGCTTTCTGGTTGAGAAGGATGCCCAGCTCGGGAACCAGGTTAACAGCCAGGCCGGCATATTCTCCCAGCAGGCGCGTAATGTGGGTTTTCCAGCGCGTCATTTCCTGGGTGGGAAGGCCCAGCACATGGAGAGTCAGCGTCCTGAATGCGGCAGTAAAAACGGCATAAGGCAGGACAGGCGAATGCTGGTCTGCCTTCACGACGGTAAGCAGCGCTTTCTTATGGCGTAGTAATTTCAGCGCAGATCCGATTAGCGACGATTTCCCTGCGCCGGGCACCCCGCTTATCGCCACCAGACTGTGCTTGCCGCTGCTGCTGACCTCATCAAAAGCCGCCAGAATATCGGTTGCCTGCGGATGATCTGTACACAGGCTATCGGGTGAATAGTCCGCCGGCTGTGAATCTTGTAGCCCGAGCGTAAAAGATGCAATCATGCCGCCCGGCATCAGCGTGGCCGCACACCGGCCGAGATCGGCGAGGACGCCCTCAGCCGTCTGATAACGGTATTCCGGCGATTTGGCCAGCAGCCTGAGAATAATTGATGACAGAATAAGCGGGACGTCAGGACGAATAAGGTGGGGCGGTAACGCTTCCGAGGCAATATGGTGATGCACCCATTCGGCGTGCCTGCCTTCAGCGCTGCCGTAGGGCAGCCTGCCGGTCAGCAACTCATAAAGCACGATCCCCAGACTGTACAGGTCGCTTACCCGACTGACGGGATGGGCAGAGCGGGAAGTGTGTTCCGGGGACATGTACGCCAGCGTTCCACCTGCCACCGGCAGACGAGGATGCTGAAGTAGATCGTTGTCGATGAATGACAGCCCAAACCCGCCAAGATAAACGGTTCCGTTATCGTTATAAAAAAAGTTTGCCGGCTTGATGTCGCCGTGCACCAGCCCCTGCTGATGCATGCTGCCCAGCGTATGGCAGAGCATTGCGGCGCTGCCAAGAAAGTCGGGAATGCCGCCGGGCGGCATACACAGCATATCCGCCAGGGTACGATAATTAAACGTCCTGTAGATCAACGCATAGCGGCCCTTAAAAAGGGTATGCCGCTGGGGCTTCAAAGCCCAGCTTTCCGCCAGGCTGGCGCGAAGGGCATACTCGTTTTTAAGCAGCTGTGTGACGTGGAAAACCGCCTCTTCACTGGCTGCCGTGGCCAGCACAAAGGTTTCGCCGGTGGTGGCGTGTCGGCACAAAAGCCAGTCGATATTGCCCTCCTGCGCCAGCTGGCTAAAAGCAATATCCTCTGACAGCATCACTTCATCGCTTTCTGCGGCATTCAACTCCTGCGGATCCATACTCATTGAGGGGCAGCCTTTGAGGAGAACTCCTGACGGATGTGTTCAAACAACGTATCAATTTCGATGGGCTTTGGCAAAAACGCGATGGCGCCCAGATGAACCGCATACCGCAGCATGTTTTCATCGCCGCTGCCGGAAATGATAATACCCGGCGGCTTTTCCAGCCGCCGGGTAAGATTGATAAAAAGCTCAAAACCATCCATGCCCTGCAGTTGCACATCGATAATAAAAAGCGCGGCAGTCGCCATCGCTGCTTCATCGCCAAGAAGAGATTCTGCCGACTCGAAGGCATCGGTAAGATAACCTTCAGACTGAAGCAGGTTGGTCAGGCCATTGCGGACAGAACGTTCATCATCGACGACGACGATGCGCTGCGGCAGCTGCATGCTATGTTCCTTTATAAAGCTAAGGCCTTGGTGAGGCGCTTCCCTGGAAGGTTTAGTCGCCCGAAGACGGTGGGTTGTCGCCAATTTTATGGTGATACTCATGGCGAAACCAGCGCAGGTTAACGGGCTGACGGCTAAGCAGACGTTTTATCAACGGGATAATATGTTCGCCGATCTGCATGCCTGCCAGGCCTGCCAGCGCAACGAACGGCGGCGCCGGAGAGCTCACGTCCAGAACGGCGTAAATAACGCCTGCCAGAACGCCGACCGCCAGCGAAACAGAATAGGTCTTTAACATATCAGCCTGCCTGTTTTGCGATAAGGGATGGCGATACCGGGCTTTTCTCGGTGACGGCCTGGATGTGTAAGCCAGAGGGTGCCCGGGCTATTGGTACATTGTTCAGCAGCTTTCCGCCCAGCGTGCTGCCGATGACCATGCCCAACAACCCGACAAGCGCCACGGCAGGCGGAGCAGGAGAGCGGACTTTGAGCAGCGAATAAACCAGCCCAATCAGCGCGCCCGCGCCCAGAGAAATGATTAAAGGACTCACAGATCCTCCTTTCCAGGATAGCCGGCCAGCCCGGTAAGGGGCCAGCCGGATCGATTAACGTACCGGTGCGTGTACTGGCGCCAGGGTACGGTGCTCGCTCTTCTGACGAGAAGGCGCTTTGTGCACCATGGTGTAGGCGTAGTCGACGCCGATGCCGTAAGCGCCTGAATGCTCTTTGGCAATGTCCATAACGGCGTTGTAAGTGTCTTTGTGCGCCCAGTCACGCTGCCACTCCAGCATCACCTGCTGCCAGGTCACCGGGATCACGCCAGCCTGGATCATGCGCTGCATCGCATAGTCGTGCGCTTCTTTAGTGGTGCCGCCGGAGGCATCAGCCACCATATAAATTTCGTAATCGCCTTCCAGCATGGCGCACAGCGCAAAAGTGTTGTTACAGACTTCGGTCCACAGGCCGGAAACCACAATCTTCTGCTTGCCGTTGGCCGCCAGCGCATCACGAACTTTCTGGTCATCCCATGAGTTCATTGAGGTGCGCTCAAGAATGTCCTGGCCCGGCAGCGCGTCCAGCAGTTCCGGGAAGGTATGGCCGGAGAAGCTTTCGGTCTCAACGGTGGTCAGTACGGTCGGAATGTTGAAAACTTTGGCCGCTTTAGCCAGCGCAACGACGTTGTTTTTCAGCACCTGACGATCGATCGACTGGACGCCAAAGGCCATCTGGGGCTGCTGGTCGATAAAGATAATCTGGCAGTTCTGCGGCGTCAGTACTTCAAGTTTACGGTTAGTCATGTTTTGGCCCATTGAGGTGAGTGTTCCGAAGGAAATACGGCGGTTAATCAACGGCCCTGAAAACGTTATCAAATGCCGTCGTTACGCCGGGTAACTGTCTGCTCGCAGTGTAAGAACCTTTTTATTTTCAAACTATTATCTATAGGTATAACTATACGAACGTATACTTATCCCTTTGTATAACTAGACGCTCTCCTGGCCTCCTGAACATAATCCAGCCATCCCACCAGCCTGCTTTACGGCAGGAAAATTCTCTGTCCGCAGTGGTTACCGCCGCTTCGGCACTCTCATTCAGGAGCTTTTATGGTTACCCTTGGTAAAGCCGACGTCATTCTCACTAACGGCCGATTTCACACCGTCGATCGCGAAAATCCTGTTGCCGATGCCGTGGCCATCCGCGACGGTAAGTTTCTGGAAGCAGGCAGCCTGGCGGAAGTCATGCAGCATCACTGCGAAGGCACCAAAGTCATCGACCTGAAGGGCCACGTTGCCGTGCCGGGCCTGAACGACTCGCATCTGCACCTGATCCGCGGCGGCCTGAACTACAACCTTGAGCTGCGTTGGGAAGGCGTGCCTTCCGTTTTTG
Source organism: Erwinia artemisiae (assembly GCF_051400835.1). Taxonomy (NCBI): domain Bacteria; kingdom Pseudomonadati; phylum Pseudomonadota; class Gammaproteobacteria; order Enterobacterales; family Erwiniaceae; genus Erwinia; species Erwinia artemisiae. The sequence continues at coordinate 24,619 of NZ_JBLFFM010000014.1, forward strand.
ACGCGCTTCGTATGCTTAAAGAGCAGGCGCTGCGCACGCCGTCGCCTCAGTGGGTACGCGTAATAGGCGGCTGGACCGAGTTCCAGTTTGCCGAGCGCCGCATGCCAACGCTGGATGAAATTAACGAAGCGGCGCCCGATACGCCGGTATTCGTTCTGCACCTGTATGACCGCGCGCTGCTCAACCGCGCCGCGCTAAAAGTCGTGGGCTATACCAAAGAGACACCGAACCCGCCGGGCGGTGAGATCCAACGCGACAGCAACGGTAACCCGACAGGGATGCTGATCGCCCGCCCTAACGCCATGATCCTTTACGCCACGCTGGCAAAAGGGCCAAAGCTGCCTTTAGAGCAGCAGGTAAACTCAACCCGCCAGTTTATGCGTGAGCTGAACCGGCTTGGCCTCACCAGCGCTATCGATGCGGGCGGCGGTTTCCAGAACTATCCGGAAGATTATGCAGTGATCGCCGAGCTGCATGAGAAGCAGCAGATGACCATTCGCATCGCCTATAACCTTTTCACTCAGCGTCCGGGACACGAGCTGGAGGATTTTGAAAAGTGGACGGACATGCTTACGCCGGGCCAGGGCAGCGACTATTTCCGCCACAACGGCGCGGGTGAAATGCTGGTTTTCTCTGCGGCCGACTTCGAAGACTTCCTGGAGCCGCGTCCGGATCTGGCGCCGGGCATGGAGGATGAGCTGGAGCGCGTGGTTCGTCATCTGGTGGAGCACCGCTGGCCGTTCCGCCTGCATGCCACCTATGACGAGTCGATCGGCCGCATGCTGGACGTCTTCGAGAAGGTCAACCGCGACATTCCGTTTAATGGCCTGCACTGGTTCTTCGACCATGCCGAAACCGTCACCCAACGCAATATTGACCGTATTAAGGAGCTGGGCGGCGGTATCGCGGTACAGCATCGCATGGCGTTCCAGGGAGAATACTTTGCCGAACGTTACGGCATCGAGGCTACCCGGCATACGCCGCCGGTGGCGCGCATGCTGGAAACCGGCGTGCCGGTCGGTCTTGGCACCGACGCCACGCGCGTCGCCAGCTATAACCCCTGGACCGCGCTCTACTGGCTGGTCTCTGGCCGCACCGTGGGCGGGATGCAGATGTATGACGTCAATGCCCGGCTGGATCGCGACACCGCGTTAATGTTGTGGACACAGGGCAGCGCCTGGTTTTCTAACGAACAGAATAAAAAAGGCCAGATCAAAGCCGGCCAGCTGGCCGACCTGGTGGTACTGAGCAAGGATTACTTCAGCGTGCCGGATGAAGAGATCAAGGGCATTGAGTCGGTACTGACCGTAGTCGATGGCAAAATCGTTTACGCTGCCGGCGCTTTCAGCAGCGAAGCGCCGCCGTCGATACCGGTATTGCCCGAATGGTCGCCGGTGGTAAAGGTGCCGGGCCACTATCGCAGCGCGCCGCCAGCCACGACAGCGCGTGTGGGAATGCAGCAGATGCCTCATCAGTGCAGCGGCCCGTGCGGCGTGCACAGCCACTCGCACGGTATCGCCCGTGGCGCTAACCTGCCGGTATCCGAGGAAAACGCCTTCTGGGGGGCGCTCGGCTGCAGCTGCTTTGCGTTCTGATAATGATGAAACCTTTATTTTCTCAGCCGCCCCGCATCGATGCGGGGCTGTTCTTCCTGCGCCTTACCGGCTGCCTGCTGTTGCTGTATGTACACGGCCTGCCAAAGGTATTCCATTTCAGCGAAGAACTGACGCGTATCGAGGATCCCCTTGGCCTCGGTCCTTATATGAGCCTGCTGCCGGCTATTTTTGCCGAAGTGATTTGCCCGCTATTTATCCTGGCCGGCGTATTCACACTCCCTGCCTGCCTGGCCGTTATCGGCGTGCTGCTGGTCGCCATGGTGTTTGTTCATCCTGACTGGAGCATGGCGGAAGGTCAGTTTGGCTGGCTGCTGTTGATTATCTTCACCACGCTGGCCATAACCGGCCCGGGACGGTGGCGGCTCGGTGGCGGTACGCGAAGAGAGGTACGTTATGGCGCAGGTTAACGATATTAACGATGTGACCGGGAGCGAGGAGATCGCTCCCGCTCCGGCGATCGCGTCCCCCTGGCAGCCGCTGCGTCAGCCGGTGTTTCGCATGCTGTGGCTCGCCACGGTTGTCTCCAATATTGGCTCATGGATGAACGATGTGGGCGTCAACTGGACTATGCTGACGCTCAGCGCCGATCCGCTGAGCGTGGCGCTGGTTCAGGCGGCAAGCAGCCTGCCTATGTTCCTGTTCGCGCTGCCTTCCGGCGTGCTGGCCGACATTATCGATCGCCGTAAATACCTGCTGTTTTCTCAGCTCTGGGTATTCATCGCGGCTGCGGGTCTGACAGTGCTTTCGTTTACAGGGCACGTCACCCCACTGGTGCTGCTGATCGCCGCCTTCCTGATGAGCATGGGCGCCGCCATGAGTTCGCCGCCTTTTCAGGCCATCGTGCCGGATCTGGTGAAAAAGGCGGAGCTGGGGCCGGCTATCGCGCTGAACTCGCTGGGTATTAACATCAGCCGCGCCATCGGCCCGGCGCTCGGCGGGCTGATCCTGTCTTTTGCGGGGCCGTGGATGGTGTTCCTGCTCAACGCCCTCTCCGTGCTGGGCGTCGCCTGGGTGCTTTACCGCTGGAAAGAATCCCCCAACGTGCAGCGCCTGCCGCCGGAGCATTTCTTTTCGGCGGTGCGCGCGGGCCTGCGCTACGTGCATGCTGCGCCGGTGCTGCGTAACGTGCTGGTCCGCACCGTGGCGTTTTTTGTGTTTGGCAGCGCCGGTTGGGCTTTGCTGCCGCTGGTTGCCCGTCGCGAACTCGGTCTGGGACCCGGCGGCTACGGCATTATGCTGGCCTTTATCGGCGTAGGCGCCATCTGCGGGGCGGTGCTGCTGCCTCGCCTGCGCAAGCATTTCAGCGCCGATCGGCTGATGGTGCTGGCCAGCCTGCTGTTTGCCATGACCCTGCTGGCGCTGGCGTTTATCCGCCATTTCTGGCTGCTCAACGCCTTTGAGTTCTTTACCGGCTTTGCCTGGATCACCGTGCTCTCCACCCTGAATCTGGGGGCGCAGCGCAGTGCGGCAAGATGGGTTAAAGCGCGTGCGCTGGCTGTTTATCTGACCGTGTTCTTTGGCTCGATGACCGTGGGCAGCGCGGTCTGGGGGCAGCTGGCTTCGCGCTACGGCATTCCGCTTTCGCTGTGCACCGCAATGCTGGGGATGGTGCTGGCCAGCCTTACCGTGCTGCGCTGGCGACTGGATAAGGATCCGGATCTGAATCTGGACGTCAGCGAGCTCAGCGAGCCGGTTCCGACGCTGAACATTCATCACGATCGCGGGCCGGTCAGGGTGAGCTACGAATATCAGATCCGCGCAGAAGACGCGCACGCGTTTACGGTCTGTATGCAGGACATGAGGCGCGTTCGCCGTCGCGGCGGCGCCATAAACTGGGCGCTTTATGAAGATATCTTCCAGCCCGGCATTTTCGTTGAAACCTTTGTGGTCGGATCCTGGATGGAGCAACTGCGGCAGCTTGAGCGCTACACCATGAACGATCGCAAAATTCAGAGCCGTGTTTACGCATTTCACCAGGCCGAACAGACGCCCGTTGTACGGTATCTGATTGCGCCTGAATAACCGCTGCTTTTTCATTCAACATCGCAAGGAAAAGACAATGAGCACGATTAAAACTGCTGACGGTACGCAAATTTACTTTAAAGACTGGGGCAAGGGTAAGCCGGTGCTGTTCAGTCACGGCTGGCCGCTGGACGCGGATATGTGGGACAACCAGTTGAACTTTCTGGCTGAAAACGGCTATCGCGTCATCGCTTTCGATCGCCGCGGCTTTGGCCGTTCGGATCAGCCGTGGACCGGCTACGATTACGATACTTTCGCCTCGGATATCAACGAGCTCATCACCAGCCTTGATTTGCAGAAGGTGACGCTGGTCGGCTTTTCGATGGGCGGTGGCGACGTTGCGCGTTATATCAACAACTACGGCACCGCGCGCGTGGATGGCCTGGTGCTGCTTGGCGCGGTAACGCCCGCCTTCGGTAAGTCCGATGATTTCCCGCAGGGCGTCGACCAGTCCGTTTTTGCCGGCATCCTGGCGGGATTGCGCCAGGATCGCGCGCAGTTCATCAGTGATTTTGCCGTACCGTTTTACGGCACTAATGCCGGCCAGACGGTTTCAGAAGGCGTACTGACCCAGACGCTGAATATTGCGCTGCTGGCTTCGCTCAAGGGCACGCTGGACTGCGTTAAGGCATTTTCCACCACCGACTTCCGTCCGGATATGGCGAAAATCGACGTGCCCGCGCTGGTTATTCATGGCAGTAACGATCAGGTGGTGCCGTTTGAATCAACCGGCAAGCTTGCCGCGGAGATGATTACAGGCGCGCAGCTGAAAGTGTATGACAATGCGCCGCATGGCTTTGCGGTCACCCATTCCGACCAGCTGAACGCGAATCTTCTGGCATTCCTGAAATCCCTTTAAGGACAGCGTAAGGCCCTGGTTTTAGGCTTATACAGGAGCACAGACCGGCTTTTCAGCCGGTTTTTTGCTTCGTGCTTCTCTTGCACGGGCAGCTGCAGACCTGCAGTCGGAAACCGGCACATCCGGAAGGAAATCACCTGCAATAACGTTCAAAGCCAGCCTCGCGCTGGCTCAGAGATCTTCCTGCGAAGCGAATCTCTCCAGAGCCGGGCCGTCAAGCCGGTATCGAACCCATTCGCTCAGAGGAAGCGCATCAATACTGCGGTAGAAATCTTTGGCTGACTTATCCCACTCCAGAACGTTCCATTCGATCCGGTTACAGCGGCGGCTAACGGCCAGCTGAGCGATATACTGCAACATGGCTTTTCCTGCGCCTCGTCCCCGGTAATCAGGAGTCGAATAGAGGTCTTCCACGTTAAGGCTGTAGCGACCTGGCCAGGTTGAATAGCCCAACGAGATAACCGCATAGCCGGCAATATCCCCCTCAATCTCGCAGAGATAGGCCTCCGCTGCGGTATCGGCAGAAAACAGGAACGTTCGGATTTCGTCAACATCTGGCATAGCCTCCGGCGGGCTTTCGCGGTAAACGGATAAGCCATTTATCATATTACAGATAGCATCCATATCTTCCGGACCGGCCTGCCGAATAATAACGCTCATAAACTTTCTCTCACCAATATAGTTTGCTGCCTGCAAGGATAATCGGTATTGTTCGATGAAATAAGTGCAATAAAATCAATGGCAGGTGAATTTCATGCATCATGTACTACGGCGTCTTGATCTCAACCTGTTGCCGGTTTTCGATGCTGTTTACCGACACCGCTCGGTCAGGCTTGCCGCCGCTGAACTTGCCATGAGCACTTCAGCGCTGAGCCATGCTTTGACGCGCCTGCGTGAATTTCTCAAGGACCCGCTATTTTATCGTGAGGGGCATAAGATGTGCCCCAGCGTATTTGCCTGCCAGCTGGCGCCTTATATAGCGGGATCGTTATCCACGCTCAATCAACACCTCAGCCCGTTACAGCCCTTCGATCCGCTTGCAAGCACGGAAACGTTCAGAATTGCCGTGACGGATTACACCGCCTTTTGCATATTTCCCGGGTTAATGAAGGAAACAGAAAAAATGGCGCCGGGCATTACTTTCGAGTTGTGCCATTTGCCATATAACCCAGCGCTAAAGGAATTGCTGGCAGGCGAAATTGACCTCGCGTTGAGTTTCAGCGAAGCGAATGAGGGTAAACATCAGGATTTAGAAGAGGTTGATTTATTTAGCGATGAGTTTGTCGTTATCAGTAATATTAATCGACTCAGCATGACGCTGGAGGACTACCTGTCAGCAGGGCACGTAGTGGTCACCCCGTGGAATGAGAAAAAAGGTTTACTGGATGCACACCTCGCGCGTCTGGGGCTGGAACGCAGGATCTCCCTGAGAACGCCATCGATGCTTGCTTCGCCACATATTATTGCTGAGAGCGATCTGTTGATGGCCATTCCTGCCTTTGTAGCCAGCAAGATTGCCGAGCTGGCCAGTATTAAAACCTTTCCCTTACCTTTTTATGCGCCTCCTTTTACGGTAAAAATATATTCTCACAAACGAAGCGGTAAAAAATCATCTACCGACTGGCTTAAAAAAGTTATTTTGCAAAGCATAAAAGAGAAAAAATAGCTTAAAACCTTCCATACGAGGTTGATGGTTTAGCATTACCCTGACTTAATTTTAAGAGCCTGCTCTGATATCTTTTTCCCCGAGGCGGCGGAGTTAGTAGCAAGGTAAGGGTTTTCATTCCAGCAATAAACCTGGGGAATAGTGTATTACAGGAAAAACGGCCTGATTTTTATTACTATCCACCGTAAAACACCGGCCGTTTTTTTTTGCTTCTCTTTATTTAGAGGGCACCCGGGTTTTCTACGCAGATAGACGAATAATTAAGCCATGCGCATAAAACAACGTCAATCCGGTTTTGTTTGCTGCGCAAAAGCGTAACGGCAGGTAAGCAAGTTTTAGATTTATGCATTTTGACGACGCGGCGTGCGCGGATTGACTATGCTCAGAAGCGTTCAGGCTTCCTCCACTTACTCCAGGAAAAATATTATGAAAAAATTATCTGTAATCGCCATCACTGCCGGAATGCTTTTGGTTATGAGTTCACAGGCTGATGCAAAAGGGTGCCTGAAAGGAGCCGCTGCCGGAGGCGTGGCAGGCCACGTTGCCCATCATGGCGTAGCTGGTGCAGCAGCAGGCTGTGCGGTTGGCCATCATATGGCTAAAAAGAAAGAAAAAGAAAAAGAGGCAAACAGCAAGCAGGAGCAGAAATAACAGCCAGGCCGATCAGATGTTTTTCGCCATTCGGCGGCGATCGCATAACAACCGCGCCACAGCGGTGGCATTATCCGTCGCTTTCAGGCAACGGGTAATGCCAATGACATCCGAACCGACGCGTAGTTAGCTAATGCTGACGGCTGTCTGTCAGAGCTGCTTTGACACAGCAGCCAGACCGCCTTCTTTTCGAACCAGGGCGTCAGGGAAAAGGCCGCCCGCTCTGGGGGTAAGCGCGTCTTATGGCGCAGATATCAGCTTATCGGTAAAACATGCCTGAACACTCGCTGTGGTAAGCAGAGCGGCGGCCCGATCTGCCGGTACGGGCCGGCTGAAAAGATAGCCCTGGCCGTAATCACAGCGTCGTTTTTGCAGCCACTCGAGAGTAATAGCGTCTTCAATTCCTTCTGCCGTCACCGTTACCTTCAGCTCCTGACACAGCGCCAGCAGGGTTTCCACTACCTTTTGCTGCTGCGAGACGCTCACAACGGTGGAGATAAACGAGCGGTCAATCTTGATCCGGGTAATACCAAGGCCCAGCAGAACCGACATATTGGAGTAACCAGTGCCGAAATCATCCAGCACCACGCCAATACCGTCGTCCCGCAGGGCACGAATAGCTCGTCTGGCCTCTTCTGAAATGGTCATCACGTTCTGCTCCGTCACCTCCAGCTCCAGCTGTACCAGTGCCGCTTGCCGCATAATGCCGGACAGGCGATCCGTCAGCACCGGGTTGAGCAGCTGCTCCGGCGTGATATTCAAAGACAGATGCAGACCTGCCGGCCAGCCTGGGGTGATGCGAACGACGGCCTGCAGCAGTTCAACAGTCAGAGTGTCCATCAGGCCCAGCTTTTCCACTACAGGAATAAACACCGCAGGTGCAATAACCTTACCGGGGCCGGGTATCCAGCGCGCCAGGATCTCGAATCCGGTAATGCGGCCCGTTTGCAGGGAGACAATAGGCTGCAAAAAAGGGACGATGGTATGGCTTTTGATAGCCTCGGTAACGTCGTGCTCGAGCTTTTCCCTCTGGAGAAATCGTTGCTCCATATCCGGTGAGAAATGGGCCAGATGCAGCGTTTTGTCCCGTTTAGCTTCGTACATGGCCAGGTCCGCCGCCCGCACCACGCCAGAGCTTCCGCTACAGGTTGAGCAGGCTACGCCTACCGACAGGCCCAACATGGTATCAGGCCCGGTCCGGATCTCCGCAGCGCGCTGACGGAGGGTTGCAGCAGTTCTGACCGCCTCTTCAGGCTGCCCGCCCCCTGAAGTCATAGCAAATTCATCACCGCCGATGCGGAATACATGGGTTTCCGGGCCGGCAGCTTCTGCCAGCAGGCCTGCCAGAGAAATCAGCGTGGCATCCCCCTGATGATGCCCGTTCAGGTCGTTGATGCTTTTAAAGTCGTTGATGTCGAGTAATGTCAGAAAATAAGGCTGCCCGACCGCTTCAAGCTGGGCAATACGAGCGCTGAATGCTCTCCGGTTACCCACGCCGGTCAGCTCATCGGTATCGGCCAGCCGAAGGGCATTTTTTTCAGCGGCAAGCATTTTGCGTATGAGCCTGCCGATCAGCAGGCCAGGAATGATCATGGCCAGCAGAGCAAAGGCAGAGGACGTCAGGATAAACCTGAGCCTTTCGCTGGTTTCAAAATCGGCGCTATAGCCCAGACCGAGCAGCACGGAAATCTGCGCCTCAAGTCCGTACTCCCATAAGGTGGAAAGCAAAAATATGGTTACAATATTAAGCATTGCTAACCATAAAAGTTTCAGGTGCATCCGAGGACCCCGGCAATATAATTAGTTGAATATTCAGTAGTTATCACTAAAAAACGCAATTTAATTCTGCATAATATTGATGGCATGCCGAAAATCATGTTATTTATAATGAAATAAATCTATTGGAATAAGTATTTACCTCTGGCAAGTTGCAGACGCCCTGCCCATCCTTTGCCAGGTGCGATAAAAGAAACCCAATCCTATATCGGCAGAATTTGCCAAATTAACAGGCCATGTCGGTAAATTTTATTCACTATTGCAGATTGGCGCTGTAAATTTGCCTTATCAGGCGAAACGGCCATAGAAAAAGTCAGGCTATTGTCGTGAAGAAAATAACCGCTACCGACGACTTTTTCGGTTTCTTTTTCAGGCCCCGAGAAGGCGATCGGAGAAATATGCTGATGTAATCCGCACAGAGTTATAATGATTATGATTTATAACTCAAGAGACTGCTTAGATTTACCTTTAAAATGTCGATAAAATAAAAAGCAAAGGCCACCCTATTACCCGGTGATTTTAGAAAAACTTATCTTACTTCACCTAAGGGCATATTTAATTCTTGTTCAGGCCCTGAAATCCGCAATCCATTTTCAGGCCAGATTACGGATCCCACGCTTAAGCGGCCAATGCCATTTACTCTGGCCTATCAATAATGATGATGCGATGAGCAACGGCGATAAGATCTTTTTCAACAATATCAGGCTGTTTGCCAACGCGTAATACCGCATTGCCCGGACGAGCAACCAGTGCACCTTTCCAGCCGCAGGCTGTTGCGCCCAGGATATCCCAGGTATGCGCAGCGACAAGCCGCAACAAATCGGCATTCACGCCGAGCCTCTGTGCCACGCTGGTGTAATTCTCCGTGGCCGGTTTGAAACGTTTGACCTCTTCAACCGAGAACTGCTTTTCAAAAAAGTGAGCAAGGCCCGATTGTTCCAGTATCTTCTGGCCAGCCTGAGTGGATGAATTGGTGAGCGTCACCAGACGAAATCCGGCTGCCCGCAGCATTTCCAGCGCGGGCAACGCATCCGGGTGAGCAGGAAGCGTCGCCAGACGCTGCCGAAATTCATTTATGTCTTGCTCTGAAAGTATGGTACCTCTTATCTCAGCCACCATTTGCAACACGGCTACAGCAAGCTCGCCAAAGGGCATGTAACTGCCGCTGAGAGTAAGCGACTGGGAATAAATGATTAATTCAGAGAACCATTGGCGCAAAATTCGTTCGTCACCAAATACCCTTTTAAAAATGGGGTTCAGCGCCCCTGTATCCAGAAGCGTTTCATTGACATCAAAAACTATTATCTTATTGCACATTATTTCCCCCTCTGATTAAAGGTTAAGTGTAGATGCAGATTGCGTGATGGCAATATTTTGGAAGTATTGTATCGGTTGACAGGAATCTCTTTCCGCTTAAAAATATAAGTCACCCTTCCAATTTTCACTAAACATATATTAAGGATGTGTTTATAAATTATATTGTAGTTATTTTTATTTGGAAAATTACATCTGAACGAAGAAAGCGTTAATACCTATGGACGTGATTATCCTTTCCTGTTTGTTCAGAAAATCGGACATCCTGAATACAATGGTTTTATGTAAATCGCCATAGAGATTTATTATTTTCATGCATTTAAAATTTCTTATTTTACCTGTTATCGGCTGCTCAAAAAAAGCAACGCCGACTGTTGATATTTACAGGAATGCGCTGACAGATAACGGGATTATAAATCCGTTAGTTAACGGCATTGCCAGCATGGTGGAATCAAGAGCAGAGGGTAAAGTGCTATTACCTCCATTCAAATCCAAATCATGAAATTGAAACCTATAATTACTTTGTCGGCCAGGATAATCAATCTGTTAATCTGCATTCTGGCGGGCACCAGCGTATACAAAAGGTAATTAAATAAAGCTCGTTCACTCTGATGGTGGCAGAAAAACATCAGGATAGCAACATCTCATTTTCATAGATAAAAAATCAAATAATTCATGATGTTATTTTTTTATAAAGTTAAAAAAAATAAAATTAAAGGGTAGTTTTTAGAAAAGACGATTTTCTTGCCGACCTGACTATTCCTGTTTATAAAAACCTGCCCAGGTATACAGAGGAATGGGATGATAATCATGTCACAAAAATTGAGATCGTTCACAAAAAATAATGGCGAAGCCTTTTTATACTTAGCAACCGATGCAAACTGGCATCATCTTTATAATAAGATGCACTGGGAAAGCGATACATTACCTTATCAAAGCTAAGCTTATTCTGAAAAAATCAGATTTTTTAATCATCCTTATCATGAGTCCTCTGTACCAATGGCTATCCTGCTTTAGCCCAACGAATGACTATTGTGGGAAAAACCGGCTCCGGCATTAACGGCAACAGGCTATCAGCGGTAGCGCCTGTTTTAACCAACCGTTACCACTTTGGGTGATTTTTAACCTTTCAGCCGCATTCAGCCGTAAATTAATGACTTTATATAATGGGACTTATATAAAGTCAGGACATCAGGCCCGGAAGCAGGTATGCTTTTCTTCCAGGCGGGTTCACAGCAAAAAGCGACTGTGTATCTCTCGGCATACGTGATTGAAATGCAGCCTGTAAACTGGCATCGCTACGTAAATTATTAGGGGATTAGCCCCTCTTACTCATGCAGAATTCACGTAGCGCGATCGGAAAAAATTGAGGAGATTATCAGACGAAAATGGGTGAAATCATAGCCAACGGTATGGTATCGGCCCTTACCGCCGATGAAGATATTGCAGCACGGCTAAAGGAGTTCGTGCAGGACAAAGATGCCTTTTCATCCAATACCTGGCGGCAGCTACTTAGCGTGATGCGTGTCTGCTATCGCTGGGCCAGGGAGAATGCACGCACCTTTTTGCCTATGACTGACGCCGATCTTCGCGATTATCTCAATTTCCTACAGCTGACAGGGCGAGCTTCTTCGACGATTGCTACTCATGCTTCACTGATTTCGATGTTACACCGTAACGCCGGATTGACGCCACCAAACACTTCGCCGATCGTTTTCCGTACTATCAAAAAGATTAACCGCGTGGCTGTCGTAGGCGGCGAGCGTACCGGTCAGGCGATCCCTTTCCGACTCGCTGACCTGATGAAGCTTGATAGCCTGTGGTTTAATTCCTCTTTACTGAGGGAGAAACGCAATCTGGCTTTCCTCCATGTTGCGTATAATACACTGTTGCGCGTCAGCGAACTCTCCCGCCTTCGGGTCCGCGACGTCACCTTTGCCGATGACGGACGCATTATTCTTGATGTGGCCTGGACAAAAACTATCGTACAGACGGGCGGACTGATTAAGGCACTCAGCAATCTTTCTACCCGGCGGCTGATGGAATGGATTGCGGCTGCGGGGTTGGCCGCAGAACCGGATGCTTTCCTGTTCTGTCCGGTTCATCGTTCTAATAAAGCGGTAATTATCGCCGAGCGGCCGCTCAGCACCCCCTCTTTTGAAACTATTTTCGCCCATGCCTGGCGAACGGCAGGGCATTCAAAATCAGCGAAGCTGAACAAAAACCGCTATGGCGGCTGGAGCGGCCATAGTGCCCGCGTCGGTGCGGCGCAGGATATGGCGAAACAGGGCTATGCCGTGGCGCAAATAATGCAGGAAGGAACCTGGAAAAAACCGGAAACGTTGATGCGCTATATCCGTAACGTTGATGCTCATCAGGGAGCCATGGTGGATTTAATGGAGAAGAAGCCCTGATTTGCCCGCTATGCAGTTGCGCCGCTCCCCTGACGCTGGCGCATAAAATGCCCGTTAGCGGTCCGATCCTGACAGGCATTTTATCCACAGAAAAAGTGGATAGCCTGTGCACAGAAAAGTATGGTTTTATGCCAGCGGTCGATTCTTTACAGTAATCCCTGCGGATGGCCCAGCCCGACAAAGAGTTTGAGCTACCGCCTTTTAAGCCAGCTGTTGTACCAGCCAGGAGGCGACTGTATTATTCAACCGGTTAATTAACAGGGATTTTTCAATCAAATAAGGGAGAGGGCTGATGAAAGCTTTACGGTCAATGTGCAGCCAGTCCGTTCACCACGCATGCAGTAAAAACAACTATGTCTGATAAAAAAGCAAAGGGCGGAAAGAAAACCTCGCCAACGCCACACGACCTGGCATTCAAGCAGTTCCTGACCCATCCCGATACCGCGCGGGATTTTATGCAGCTGCATCTGCCGTCAGAACTGCAGGCCGTTTGCGATTTCAACACGCTAAAACTGGAGTCCGGGAGTTTTATTGAGGAAAACCTGCGTCCCTATTTTAGCGATGTGCTTTACAGTCTGAAAACAGCTGCAGGTGACGCCTATGTGCATGTTTTGATTGAGCATCAGTCCACACCGGACAAGCACATGGCCTTCCGGCTTTTCCGCTATGCAATAGCGGCTATGCAGCGCCATCTGGACGCCGGTCATAAAAAGCTGCCGCTGGTGATCCCGGTTTTATTTTATACCGGCCGGCGCAGCCCCTATCCTTACTCCACACGCTGGCTGGATGAATTTGCCGATCCGGTGCAGGCTGAAAAGCTCTATAGCGGTCATTTCCCCCTCGTCGACGTTACGGTTATACCTGACGACGAGATCATGGAGCACCGCAGTATGGCGGCCCTGACGCTGCTGCAAAAACATATCCACCAACGCGATCTGGCCGAGCTGCTGGATCGGCTGGCGACGCTTCTGCTGAAGGAACATGTTACAGGACAGCAGCTGGCATCGCTGATAAACTACCTTATACAGGCAGGCGAAACTTCAGACGCAGAGGCCTTTGTACGTGAACTGGCACAACGGGTGCCGAAACATGAGGATGCACTGATGACCATCGCGCAACAGCTTGAACAGAAAGGCATTGAAAAAGGGCGGGCCGAAGGTATTCAGCTCGGCCGACAGGAAGGCAGATATGAAGGCAGGCTTGAAGGAAAGCTCGAAGGCAAGCTAGAAGGAAAGCTTGAAGTAGCCCGCACTATGCTGCAAAACGGCCTCGATCGTAACACCGTGATGAAAATGACCGGTCTTGGCGAAGAAGAACTGGCGCGGATCAGGCATTAATGGTGGCAGGTGCTTAGGCCAGGGTTACGATCGCTGCGGGTGCCGAAAAAATGTACCCTGTTGGCTGGCTGTGCAATACGCCAGGCCGCGTTATTATACCTGGCTCCGACGTATTGCATTGAAAAGTATGCAGAAACCGCACCTGAAATCACTTTTCGATTTAAATTATTCCACACATCCCGCATGCTATACCTGCCTTCAGCACCCGATTTTCCCAATGACCAAATCCAAACGGGCACGTAGGTTTGTATAGCCCAATCCGCCCTTACTAAACCTCTTATAGCGTTGCAATATATCGCGAGAGAAAACGGCGCTGCCTGTCGATAAACCCAGGCTCAGACGGGACCAATAATATCCAGACGCAGCCCCTGCGCCTGAAGAATTTCTTTGCAGGTATCGGGTAAATCAGTATCGGTGATGACGTGACTAAAAGGGTGTTCAGGGGCGAGCGGATACGGATGGATCTGACCAAATTTCGACGAGTCGGTCAGCGCAATAGTATGGGTGTTTTTAGCCATCAGGGCGTTAACGACATCGCAGCGCAGCATATTACGACCGGTAAAACCGGTCAACGCGTCCCAGCCATCTATGCCGATAAAGACCTTATGGAAGTTGAGGTGCTGGATACAAAGTCGGGTCAGCGGCCCTACCACGGATTCGCTGCTTTTTTGATACAGGCCGCCAAGAATAATAACCTCCCCACCCGTCTCCCTGAGTAATCCGGCAATATAGTGGCTGACCGTAATAATGGTAATGTCCCGTCTTTCACTCAGCTCCCTGGCCAGCAGCGCGTTGGTACTGCCTCCCTCAATGAAAACCGCCTCTCCGGCATTCACCAGTGAAGCCGCATGCTCTGCGAGACGTTTCTTGACGGCATAGCGGGTGCGCATCCTTGCGCCCACATCATCACTTTCAGGCGCAACGGCCGATCCGTGCACGCGACGCAGAAAACCGCCTTTTTCCAGCACGTTCAGATCCTGACGTACCGTTACCTCGGAAACACCAGTGATTTGAGAAAGTTCGCTGACGCTGACGCTGCCGCGTTCACTGACGAGCTGAATAATATTCTGATGACGTACGTTCATGGTGCCTGCCGGTAAGCTTTTTTAGCAAGCTTACCAGAAAGACAGGCCGCTACAAATGCTGCCGATCCGCCGAAAGCGGGTCGGCAAGGGTCTCATTCCAGTCCGAGACTGCGGCGCCCGTTCGCGTTCAGCTTTTCAGAGGTGAAGCGACCTTTCCAGGTGACTTCATAATCTTCCTGTGGAAAATCGGCGGGCGATTCGCCTGATGCCAGCGCCTGCGCAACGGCGGCCGCGCAGACGGCGTTCTTGTCACAGAGAGGCGCGGCCGGGATATACATTACATTTCCCCAGCCCTGCTGATTTTCTACCGGGGCAACGGAATGAATAACATCACAATGCCACCAGACTGAATCCCCTGCCTGGAGTGAAGGTATTGAGCACAATCCCTGAATCAGTTCAGGATGCCATTTTTCCGACACCGGCAGCACTTTCCCGGGCGCAACGCCGCACAGTTCCTCCTCCGGGACATCTTTCAGTAGCGGGCGCAACAGCAAATAAGCCATTGCTTCGGGCACCGGCACGACATGCAGCAGCCCCTGCCCGACCTGCATATCAGAAAGCGCCGTCCAGCCCTGAAAGGTACGAAATGCCGAACATTTTGTTGTGGTGCCGGCCTGGTACTCATAAACATCGGTACGCCAGGCTGCGTCCCACGGATCGTATTCATTAAAACGGTTCGAGAAAATTTTGCGGAACACTTTTTGATAAGCAGGAAGCAACCACCGCTCCAGCGCGCCTGAATCTGTATGCGCACCCAGCCCTTTTGAGGTTGTGCCCGGCAGACGACGTCGTATGCGGTCGGGATAGATGATGTTCACATCAGGCTCAAACCAGCGTATACCCGCCGATTCGAATTTCCAGAGCCGGTTCAGGAAAGCCTGAGTTTGCGCCATGGCGTCGCTCTGCCGCGCTTCCATCTGAGCCGGAGACCAGTAAACAGGGTAGATTTCAGGGCGTGAAGCGTCGAGGCTACCGAAAAAGTTGTCACCAGGCCCCTGGTACACGCCATCGAAATCGTTGGCGTCCAGGTAGTCGAGCATCGATTTATCCCATCCCAGCGCCTGCTCACGGTTGAAAGTTTGCCTGACCACCACACACCCCCTGCGGCGAATATAATTCTTGGTCTCTTCCGAAACACGTCCTGCGGCAATCTCTTGCAGGCTGACTTCCGGCCATGCGGAGCCCTGCTGCTGTTCTTCGGTACGTGCCGCCTTGAGCTCGCCGACAATCTTCGCTCTTACCTGTTCGAATAATCCTTCCACATCGCCAATTTCTTCCCTGAGCGCCTTTTTCATCAGGCGTATATTTTGCTTAGCGTCTTCTGGTTGATCGACTGAAGTGAAGCTGGTGTCCATGGTGCTCTCCGCTGCTTTCGCCATCTTTGTTTCGAGTGAAACAAATATAACCTTCATTCACAATAAAGGACCAGTATTCAACATCTGTTTAACAATGAAAGTCTGATGAAGATCACATTAAAGGGCTTAAAAACAGCGCAAGGGCATTTGGATGAAGGGTAGTCAGTAATAAAGAAGGGTTATCGGCCGTGTTTTAAGAGCATTTTTCACTGTTGTGCACGGCCGAAAGGCCCATAAGCGGAGGCATAAATGAACGCGCTGTCATAAGCATGGATCGGGGAAGCTACGAAGAAAATTCATCAGTTGATAAGTCTGGTTCTGGAAACTGACCCATTATTTTCTTATCAGGCTGGTGCCCATTTATTATCTCTTACCAGTGCGGTGTTGTCAGATGACAGCCAGTGGAAGGCGCGGAGGTTTAAAGGATCTTCAGCCGGGAGGGAGAGCGAGGGGGAGCCATTGTCTGTAACATCGGCAGGTGCGGAGAAGATTAAACAAATATTTTCGACGGTTTGTACTGCTCAGCATAAAGAAGTCTGTCAGGAAAAATCTGTGTCACAGCGTGGTCCTGGCAGCCCACGCTATGATCCTGTAAATATTTTTCCTGGCCCGAAGGCTTATATATTGCAAATCCAGAACCGGCGTTAATTTTTAGCCAGAACGTTCTTATCGTCTTCATCATAATTAAATGATATCCGGGCACCGTGTTCGTTCGGCAACCTGCGCGCTTCCAGAAATACCGATTTCCAGTAAACGTTATCCAGTGACGATCGCATTACGCCACGGCTGGCCGAAGCGTGAAGGAAATGCCGGTCCGTATCATAAAAGCCTACGTGCATCTGCCGGTTAATACGGAAAAAGACCAGGTCGCCAGGCTGCAAACGATCGGGCTGGATACGTTTTCCCATATGGATCAGCTGGCTGGTGGTGACTCGCTTCATGGGTAAATTGAACCGGTCTTTAAGGGTTCGCCAGACAAAGCCCGAACAGTCTACGCCGGAGAGTTCCGTACCGCCCCACTGGTAAGGCGTACCTTCCCATGCGTACATCTGGTCATGTAATGCCGCGATAACAGGGATAAGATCGGGTTCGCCAGCGCGATGGGTGGTATTGAGACTATTATCGTTTGCTTCATCGGGCTTATGGGAAGAACAGCCCGCCACAATCATCAGCGCCAAAACCGTTATTGTGCGAAGGGGGAGTAATGGTGGCATCTTTTCCTGTCCGGATCCTGAATTTTAGCCCTGAATAACGGGGTAAATAACGGTTAAATTTGGCTTAATATCATCGGTTCGTTATTGTTATAAATCATTCGTTTTTACTTAAATTTACAGCGATTTATTTCCGATAAATATTATCACACAGGAGTACTAATTTTCGCTCAGTAAAGTTATCTGAAAAAATTGCTGCCGACACAGACAAGCAGCCTTAACGGCTGCTGTGACAAAACTACTCGTTGCCCCACTGATTAAGAAACGAAGCGATATCATCGATACGGCTCTCGTTGATACCGGCTTTTTTAGCCATCTCTTTCTGCGCGTCCTCACCAATCTCTTCATTATTTGATAAGCGATCGAGCAGCAGCTGGAAATAGTGCGCCAGAGATTTACGCTCTGCCTCAACCACGGGTGCTGCGCATTCTGTCGAATACTCATCCACGATGTCGTAGTATTTAAGCGGGATTTCATCGTTCATAAGCTACTCCAAAAATTTAATTTAACGTCAATTTTAGCTGCTTTCTGCATCGTCCGGGCCGATTTCATCGCTGCGGTCAGACGACAAATGTAAGAATGGCATCACCAGGCACCGGCCCGGCCCGGCCTTAAAGATTGCTAAGATTAACACGTAGCATCCTGTTTTATATTAATAATTTTACTGCGTTCGTCCAGCCTGTACACCGGCATTGATAGCGCGACACAGGGCAGCCTTGCGCGATCGGCTCCGGTTTCAGGCCCGGCATTGGATATCCTCTTGAGAGGCGTCATGACCCGCCGTGCACGCAGTCAAAGGACAGAAGAAAAGCGTCGGGGATGGTTTATCGGTTGCATAGCGAGCCAGCCGGGAGCGGCTTTTTAGCCTGCTCCCGGGGCTCTCCTCTTCAGACGCGGAAGGTATCCACCATTCCTCTCAGGGCATGAACCTGCTCCGCCAGCGATTGGGAAGCGGTCGTGGACTCTTCTACCAGCGCGGCGTTGCTCTGAGTTACACCGTCCATCTGGCCAACGGCCACGGTCACCTGAGAAATGCCCTGCATCTGCTCGTTTGAAGCCAGCGCGATTTCATCCATTGCCTCAGCCAGCTCGCTGACCTTCCCGGTCACGTTCATGATATTTTCCGCAGTGCCGTCGGCCACTACCACGCCAGCCTCCACCATGGTCACCGCGTTTTCAATCAGGCCTTTGATGTCCCGTGCTGCCGTCGCGCTACGCTGCGCCAGCGTACGGACCTCGCTGGCTACCACGGCAAACCCCCGACCCTGTTCGCCAGCGCGTGCGGCTTCAACCGCCGCATTCAGCGCCAGAATATTCGTCTGGAAGGCAATGCTCTCAATGGTGCCGGTAATATCGCGAACCTTCGCCGCGCTGGCAGAGATATCGGCCATCGTTTCGGTCATCTGGCGCACGTTCTTTTCACCGTCACGGACAAGCGCGGCCGCCTCCCGCGCCGATCCAGCCGTATAAGTGGCGCCCGCCGTGTTGCTTTTCACCGTCGCGGTTAACTCTTCCATGCTCGCGGCCGTTTCCTGCAGCGCAGCTGCCTGCTGTTCAGTACGGGCCGAGAGTTCGGTATTCCCTCTGGCGATTTCATCAGAGGCAAGGGCTACGGAAGCCGAAGCGTCCTTAATCCTCGATACCAGTTCGCCCAGGCGATTCTGCATTCGGGCGAGCGATGCCAGCATGCTGGTATTATCGCCGGGACGAAGCATGACCTGAGACGTCAGGTCACCGTCGGCTATCGCTGCCGCCAGTACCTGCGCCTGCGTCGGTTCACCGCCCAGCTGGCGCATCAGGATCCGTATAGTCATGAAACCGGTGCAGGCAGCAAGCAGGACAGATACCAGCACCAGGCCGACCAACAGGAGCCCGGCGCGACGGCTTTGATCGCTGCTGCTTTCCACGGCGCCGCGGGCATTTTGCATCTGCACCTCTGTCAGGGTATTGAGGGCTTCCTGCAGCGACCGCTGCGCCGGACGAGAGACGGTCATCAGGTAAGTCACGGTCTCCTGCTGCAGATTCTGCAATCCAAGCTGACCTGCCTTTTCAAAGCTTGCCAGCGCCGGTCCTTCTCTTTCCATTATTTTCCGGTATGCCTCCCGGCCCGCCGGTACCGAATCCGTTTCCATCAGCCGACCCAGCTCCTCACGATTTTTGAGGAACAGGCGTTTCTGGGTCTGCACGCGCTCCCATTCGGGCGCCATTTCCTTCGGGTCGGTCAGCAGCGCCAGGTTTCTTACCGCGATAGACAAATCACGTACGCTGGCGCGCATATCCAGCGCAAGCTGGAACTTTTTCATTTTGATGTTTACCACGTCACCCATATCGTCCCGGGCGTGGTTAAGAGCATTGATAGCCACGCCGGCGCAAATGACCAGCAGCAGTACCATGAGGCCGAAGCCTCCGACAATACGGGTTGAAACTTTCATGGGAGAATACCGAAAGGCAGATGATTACTGTTTGTATCGTCACCGTGAAGAAACTCTTGAGAGTACCGATTAAATTATGTGGTGTATTTCACAATGCGCAGGTAAAGGTTGCGGACAGGGAGCGCTGAATAATCCGGGATGAACAGGAGATAGCTGGAAGACATCCTGACAGGGAATAACGTTGCTGAATACGGTATTTATCACTCAGTCCGGCTGGCATGGCCCAATCCGGACTGAGTTTTCAGAAGATTAGCTGGTCAGCAAAGTTACCTGGCCAAAATTTCTTTACGAACGATTTCGGCGCCGGCGCTGAGGGCATTCAGCTTGCCCCTTGCTACCTGACGGGATAAAGGCACCATGCCGCAGTTGGTGGAAGGATAAAGCTTGTCGGCATCGACAAACTGGAGCGCTTTACGTAGCGTACTGGCTACTTCCTCAGGCGTTTCAATGGCATTGGTCGCCACGTCGATAGCCCCAACCATTACCTTTTTACCGCGGATCAGTTCGATAAGATCCATTGGCACATGAGAGTTCTGGCATTCCAGCGAAATGATATCGATAGCCGACGTTTTCAGCTTAGGGAAAACCTCTTCATACTGTCGCCACTCTGAACCCAGCGTTTTTTTCCAGTCCGTATTGGCTTTAATGCCGTAGCCATAGCAAATATGCACGGCGGTTTCACATTTAAGCCCTTCGATAGCTTTTTCCAGCGCGGCAATTCCCCAGTCGTTAACCTCATCAAAAAAGACATTAAAAGCAGGCTCATCAAACTGGATAATATCGACACCGGCCGCCTCTAACTCTCTGGCTTCCTGATTAAGAATTTTGGCAAATTCCCAGGCCAGCTTTTCGCGGCTTTTATAATGGCTGTCGTAAAGCGTATCGATCATGGTCATAGGGCCGGGCAAGGCCCATTTAATAGGCTGTTGGGTTTGCTGACGTAAAAATTTAGCATCTTCAACAAATACGGGCTTTTGCCGGGTCACCTCGCCCACGACCGTAGGAACGCTCGCATCATAGCGATCGCGGATTTTGACGATCTGACGTTTTTCAAAATCCACGCCGCTGAGGTGCTCAATAAACGTCGTGACAAAATGCTGGCGCGTTTGCTCGCCATCGCTGACGATATCAATGCCTGCCTGCAGCTGATCGTCAAGGCACAGGCGAAGGGCATCCTGCTTGCCCTCAATCAGTTCCCGATCCTGCAATTTCCAGGGTGACCAGAGCGTCTCCGGCTGCGCAAGCCAGGAAGGTTTAGGTAAGCTGCCAGCAGTGGATGTCGGTAAAAGCTTTTTCATAAAAGATGACCTTATATTTTCGGTTTATCAAAGAGCGGAATTGGCAGACCACTGCTCAAGAATAGTCTGGTAGGGTTTAATGAAGTGCTCTTCAGTAAACCTGCCCTGCTCAACAGCCAGCTGGCTGCGCTCTTCTCGATCATAAACAATTCGGGTTAACGAATAATCCTGGTGTGTCAGGTTGGGCTGATACAATGCCCCTGCGGCGGAATTAGCATTGTAAATCTCAGGCCGGTAAATTTTTTGGAAGGTTTCCATCGTGCTGATGGTGCTGATTAGCTCAAGATTGGTGTAATCACTGAGCAAATCACCATGAAAATAAAAGGCCAAAGGCGCAACGCTGTTGGGCGGCATGAAATAGCGCGCCTGCAGCCCCATTTTGGCAAAATAGATATCGGTCAGAGAAGGCTCATCCTGCTGATATTCAAAGCCTAATACAGGATGCTGATTCGTCGTGCGGCAATAGGTGTTTTTAGTGGAAACGCTCAGGCATATCACAGGCGCTTTATTAAAATTTTCCTTGTAGGCTGCAGAATTAACGAAGCGTTTAAATATATTACCATGCAGCTTGCCAAAGTCTTCGGGGATAGTAAATTCGGGCTGGCTTTTATTGTACTCCGGCAGCCAGACGCTAAAGTCGTAATCGCGTACGTAAGAGGAAAAGTTATTGCCTACGATACCAGCGATACGTTCACTGGTGCTTTTATCAATAATGGTAGGTTTTAATATTTCAATCACCGGAAAGGCATTGCCTTTCACTTCAACGTTTAACTCAGCGGAAATAATTTCAAGCTCAACGGAATAGCGATCCGCTTTGGGATTATCCCAGTGCGCCAGCGCATTGAAGCGATTATCAATCATCACTAAAGCGTTACGCAGATTCTCCTGACGTCTCTCACCTCTCGCCAGATTGGCAAAGTTGGTGGTGATGCGCGTACTCCCGGAGGGGTTATAGTTTTCGTCGAAACGAAGGCTTTTAATGGTAAAGGTAAACGCGTTGTTCATGGCCGTCTGGTATCCTGGTTTGTTATAAATCTGATTTATTTGTTGCCTTTCAGGGCATCCCAGATTTCATATTATCTAAAGTTATTAACAATCCATACTTTATGCCTGAGTCGCTGGTTGAGGAAAAGTGATTTGTTTTCAATGAACATGAACCTTCTTCATGATCAAACCTGAGACAGGACTACCGTTGCGCAAAGATCCCTGTCAAAGAGGATGTACAGCTGGCAGCCGGGTGGCGGCCCGCTAAGCATGTACCGCATTTTTTCTGGTTCACCTTCTTCTCGCTGCCGCCCTGGAGAGAAACAGAGCGTTTCCGTGTGCAAGCTACAATATGGGGCATGGTAATAAGCAAAAAACCTTCCTGTCGGCCGGTCTGCGAGCCAGGCATCCAGCCTTCATTAAGGCGATATCCAGGCAATGGGGAAGAGCAAACATGCAAAAAGTAACGATTGTTGCAGTGGCCTGCGCGCTGTGAAGCGGAAAGCTTGCTGCTACAGATAACGCTGAATAACGTCATTGCGCAGATCCATCACATTGGCAGCACGTCAGTACCGGGTTTAGCCGCTAAATCCGTTATAGATATATTGCTGGAGGTGGCCGGACGGACAGCTTAAACGCTTTTTATAATTCCACCAGTGTAACAAAAGGCCCTCTTCGACAGCGTGACCCTGTAATTATGTTTAAACTGGGTTATTACATAAAACGCATGCCCAAACAGGAGATCCCCGATGAAAGCAATACAGCTTAAAGCCCCCGGCGGCCTGGATAACATTATCGTGTCAGATATTGACGATCCGGGCAGGCCCGGCAAAGGTGAAATTCGGGTTGCGGTTAAAGCCAGCTCGCTAAACTTTCATGATTTAATCGTCGCAACCGGGCAGTTTCCTACTGAAGATGGACGGATCCTGCTGTCAGATGGTGCGGGAATAGTAGAGGAGGTTGGAGAAGGCGTTGAAGCGTTTAAAGCAGGCGAACACGTGGTTTCTACATTTTTTCCCAACTGGCTGGCCGGCAAGCCTGTACCCACCGTGGGCGGCTTTGCGCACACGCCCGGCGACGGTGTGGATGGCATGGCCAGTGAATACGTTGTACGTTCGGAAAACGCCTTTACCCATGCGCCGAAGGGGTGGCGCCATACAGAGTCAGCCACCATCACCACCTCGGCTTTGACGGCCTGGCGGGCGCTGGTAACAGACGGGCACCTTAAGGCAGGAGAAACGGTGCTGGTTCAGGGAACCGGCGGCGTCTCCGTCGCTGCTTTACAGATAGCTAAAGCAATGGGGGCCAAAGTCATTGCTACCTCATCCTCCGATGAAAAGCTCGCCTTTGTGCGCGAACTGGGCGCTGATGAAATTATCAATTACAGAACAACGCCTGCATGGGGAGATAAAGTTCTTGAGCTGACCCAAGGGTTTGGCGTAGACCATGTGGTCGAAGTAGGCGGACCGGCAACCCTGAATGAATCCCTGAAATCGATCAAGGTAGGCGGTCATATTGCGCAGATTGGTATCCTTTCAGGCGATGAGGCTGCCTTGTCTGTCCTTTCCCTTCTGGCGAAGCAGGTGCAAATTAAAGGCGTGATTGTGGCAAGCCGCCAGGATCAGTGTGATTTTGTTAAAGCCCTTGAGATAATGAACAAGAAGCCGGTAATCGATCGTGTTTTTAAATATGAGGAGCTTGGCGAGGCTTTCTCTTATCAGCAAAGCGGCGCTCACGTGGGTAAAATCTGCGTTGAATGGTGACGTTGCTGGCCGTAAGGAAGCCATTTCCTTACGGCCGTCACCTGAAACACTGACTGATGCCGTGAATAACCGCGCGTTGGCGCAGGCAGTCAGGCTACTGCGGGCGCTCTAGATGTATAACAGGCTTGCCGCCACGCGCGTGCGGTAAACGGCATAATTTTTTCTTGCGTTACTTTACCCAGGCGTCAGTAGCCCGAAAGATGCGGTGGCTGCCACTCTGGCGCCTTAGCGGACACAGAGGCAGGGCAAGAAGCGCCTGCCAGCTGGGTGAGTTGAAGCAAAAGAGAGTATCGTGGCAGGCTTAAAATATTATCACCCAAGCTCAAGCAGCAGCAGGCCTGCCGTAATCATAAGCAAGCCAGCGCACGCTTTGCGATCAGGAGGTTGCCTGAAAATAATCCATCCGGACAGTGCGGTTAAAAGAATGCCGCAGCCTCCCCATATGGCATACGCAGTGGCCATCTCCAGGCCTTTCAAGGCCTGCGCTAACGCAGTAAAGGATGCAAGAATAAGCAGTATGCCCACTGCGCCCGGAATCTTTTTGGCCATACCGGCCGAACGCTGAAGAAAGACGTTAGCCGTTACTTCAAGCAGGATGGCTATCGCAAGATAGTAATAGGGGATAAATATCGACATTTATTCATTCTGCGCATTTTCTGCGATATTAAAGACTACAACGCCCCCCAGCAACAGGCCAATTCCCGTAAGCTGAAGTACGCTCAGATGCTCTCTGAAGAAGAAGCTGCCAATAACGGCTATCGCGAGCAGACCCAGTGATTCCCAGGTTGCGTAAGCTACCGCAAGTGAGATTTTTTTCAGCGCAAGCGCCATAAAAGTAAAAGACAAACCGATGGCGAAATACATGAACAACATGCCCGCGAGATTGCCTTGCTTTGAATATAATTTCATCAATATAACGCTGCTTACTTCAGACACTATTGCCATTAAAAGAAAAAACCAGGCCCGGGGCACATACACTCCATATTATGGTGATTTGAATCCAGCTCGTTAGTGTACACCGCAACGGCACGCTGATGGCATATCCCTGAAAATTATAAATCAGACACAGGACGAAAGGTTATTCAGCAGAAGCGGCGAACGTGATAACAATTTTTTATAGAGCATCAGCAATTCTGCAGGACTGCCGCAAACTGCCACTCCTGCCGTATGCCCTTTTTGACAGCTCTGTAATACCACCCGATCCCGCTTTTGCAGAAATGCGTGACTGGTTTCCCTCTGTCCCGCTGCGAACCGGGCCAGCGCTAAGGATCATCATGATAAAGAGGCTTCAGGATCAAGATGCAGTGCAGGGTACTGTAGCAACATAATGGTTTTGGCGTCCGCTATTTCCCCGCTTCGTATTGCGGCCAGCGCGCGCGCCAGAGGCCATTCCAGCACCTGAATGTCCTTGCCTTCTTCGGCCAGTTCGCCGCCCATGCTGCGCCGATCGTCATCGTCGTATTCCGCGATAAAAAAAGTTTCTCTGCCACCGAGCCCGGGTTCATACAGGCTTCCATCACTTTCTCTGTCTGCTTTACCCTATATCCTGTTTCCTCCTCAGCTTCAGCAACAATGCGCGCTTCGGGCGTTCTGCGTTTGCTATTGGCGACCTGGCGCTAGCGCTGGCAAGCACGCCGATCACAGATGGTGAGTCTGATAAACAAATGCTTGAGGTTTTACGGCAAAAACACATTACGGTGCTTTAGCAGGATGATGAATTGCTTCAGGTTGATTACGGGGTGTATCCGTACAGAAGGCCCGGTAGGGCGTCCATGGGCCCTTTGAGGTTATTTTTTCCGATAGTAATAGTTGATAAAGGAACAAAATAAACTTTCCAACCACTCTAATAATCCTCACCAATATGAACAAAGAAAGCCATGTATATTTCCGGACATAAACATACTCATAATCAGCCTCCTGTCGGTGACTCACCTTCCAGTAATACGTCTGCAGATGAAGGTCGCCTGACAGCGGGCGCGGCCTCCGCCCGTGACAGCGAACCGCCTACAGAGCCCTCCTCTGAGGCGAAACAGCACGATCATCACCCGGAAGCAGACAAGGGGATCTCCGGCGACAGAAAGTTGCTTGTGGGATACAAAGATGCACTGTCCCGTAGCATGGTGGAAGGCGATAAAAAACATCTGGCCAGGTTTGACAATAATCTCCGTCCCCCATCGGTTTTGCTGCCGCGCGCAGCCTCGTCACCAGATGTCATTCATGACAGCGATGTCCTGAATGATTTTCGCAGACAGGCTTCTGAGCGTGGAAGACGTTATGGTGCCAGTGCAAAGACCGTTGGGAAAAATCAGGAAGCCTGGATCGATAAAAAAACAGGGAAGGGAATACTCAGCGGCACACTCTGGCCCCATGATGAAGCGGTATGGAACACCATACCGGATATCAAAAATCAGCCTTCCGCTGTATTCATGCCGGGTTATGCCGTGGGCGATCGGTATTCTGCCATTCTGACAATGCTGACGTATCCGGAAATGAAGCTCACCATCGGCTACAGCGAGAAGCAACCGGTACTGCCTGCTGAAAAAAAATACGCCATGGAAGCATTTGAAATCATTACGGATGCCCTGAAAAAGTCTGGCGTGAGTCAGGAAAATATCAACAAACGGCTTTCCGTAGTGCGCTATGACGGTGAAACCCCGCTGAACCACATTAGCGGCAGTTTTAACGATCCGGAGAACCGGAAAAATTTCACCACGGTACTGGGAGAAAAATCCGCCATTTGTGAACCACAGAATGCCTCACCCGACAGCCATCTCTTCCATATCTCCGCAACGACGGTAATGATGGCAAAACACTGGGAAGACAATGATGATCCGGTGCGTTCCGGCGCTGAAATCAGAAAGCTGGTTTATGGCCTGGTTAATGAAGAGGCCCGGGCAGAGCTTGACAGCCTTGTTGACAGCACGATTAAGGAAACGGGCCTGAAAGATAACTCCGTCTTATTATGGAAAACAAACAAGCCATTTGAGACGCCGGTTCGTGACGCCGCCTCTGCCCGTCAGAAAGAGGCGTTTGCCAATCCCCGTATGTTTGAGCTTATCCACGCTGCGCTGGAAAAGCAGGGAACGCCGGTAGCCTATATCGGGGACGGCTTCCGAAATGAGTACAAAAATCGCATTGAAGATCGCCATCCCTGGGAAAATCGCAGTACGCCCGACCTCAGCAAATTCTGGCAAAAATCTGCGCTTCTGAAAGAGCGTGTCAATCAGTGGTATTTTCTTGATCGGATAATGCAGAAATCAAACGGGAAAGCCTTCATCGGCGTGCGCAGCGGCGCGCTTGAACCGCTGAGTCTGTTAGGGCATAACGTCGTTTACCTTGAACCTAAATCCCTGTTCACGCCTGAACGCCATGCTCCCTGGCAGGGACGTATCCCCTATAACCGTCTGATTACAGAGGCATCAGCGGGGTATATTGATAATGACACGGAGGTGGAGCTGAAGAATCTGGGTAAGGAAATTGTTGCTGACAACCTGAGGGCCAAACTTTCTCTTGGGCCGGGTGACGGCGATCGGCAAGCCCTTGTCAAAAGCCTGTCGGAAAATAATCTTGCTGGCAGGGAGAAAATTGACCGGCATGACCGCATTGAAAATAATATCGCACAAGGCATTCTTTCACCGGCAGAGCTCAGCCTGATGTTGCGTATGGTCGAAACCGGCCAGCCTGCGCATTTACTTATGGACAGTGAGAAAAGCGGATAGCCGTCATCTTTTATTTGCCGGGTCTTATAAGCAGGCTGACTGCTGAGCTGCCGACGTAAAGTGATGACGGCGCAGCTGCGTGTACCCGTCTACGGGACGGCCAGAATATAAGCCTGCCGAAAGTGAGTAAACAGGCGTGAAATCAACTGCGTATTGACAAAAACGCTACCTGAGCTCGCCGAAATAGCCCTCGTCGGCTTTTTTCAGCAGTTCGTCCACAATAATCCGGACTTTCGGAATGAGATGGCGCGTCCGGGGCCAGACTACGCTAAGCGCAACCGGAACCGGCATGTGATCGGCCATGATGGTAACAAGATGGCCGGCGGTGATATGGCTGCCCACCATCGACTCCGGAAACTGCGCAATCCCCGCCCCTGCCAGACAGGCCAGCAGCATGGCATCGCCGTCGCTTATCTGATGCGCCGTACCGGATATAAACTTTATTTCCCGCTCTGCCACCGGACGTAGCCGCCAGGCAAGGGGCGCCCCGCGCCGGAAGCCCATTATGCAGCGGTGCTTTTTCAGCGCTTCAATGTCGTCAGGCACGCCGTGTTGTTCAAGATAACCGGGGGACGCGCACAGGAAAAGACGCTGCCGGCTCAGGCGCCGGGCAATCAGCTCATCCGTGCTCTGCAGTTCGCCCAGGCGCAGCACCAGATCCACCCCCTCCTCAACCGGATCGATAAGACGGTCATTAAAGGTCAGCGCCAGCCGCAAAGCCGGATAGCGGGCTGTCAGCTCCAGCAGTATCGGCATCATCAGGTTGCGACCAAATGATGCCGGCATATCGATACGAACCGTGCCCGCAGGGTTGTCCTGACGTCTGCTGAGCATGTTTTCAGCAGAGTCCAGGATTTCCAGCGCCGACAGGCAGCTTGTCAGATAGGCTTCTCCATCGCTGGTCAGGCTCAGTTTACGGGTTGAACGGTGGAACAGCCGTGTACCCAGCCTTTCCTCCAGCCTTGCCACGCTCTTGCCGACCGCGGATTTTGTGATGCCCAGCTGCTCTGCGGCCTCGGTAAAACTGCTCGATTTTGCCGTGATAACAAAATTCGTGATCCCCCGCAGGGATTCGGCCGTTAATTCGGTAGACATAAAGTTTACTCACTGGCGACTTATAGCGTGTTTATCGATGTTTAATTCTATACCAGACTGAAGTCAGCATATAAACACACGACCGGCCACGGCCGGAAAATTCGTCTGAACCGGGAAATCGTTATGTCACAGACAAAACCCCTTACGTTCGTGTCCCTGCTGGGCAGCCTTCGGGCAGGGTCTTTCAATGCGGTTGTGGCGCGAAATCTTGCTGCGCTGGCGCCGCCAGGCGTGGACATCAGCCCGCTCGGCTCTGTGGGCGATATCCCGCCCTATGATGCCGATCTGCAAGCCCAGGGATTTCCCGAGACCGTGATGGCAATGGGCAAAGCGATCTCGGCAGCGGACGCGCTGATTATCGTCACGCCTGAATATAACTATTCCGTGCCGGGTGCCCTTAAAAATGCCTTGGACTGGCTTTCACGCCTGTCCGACACGCCGGTTGCCGGCAAACCCGTCGCCATACTGACGGCCTCGCCCGGTGCCATAGGCGGCGCCCGGGCACAATATCATCTGCGTCAGATCCTGGTCTTTCTGGACGGCAGCGTCCTGAACAAGCCTGAAGTGATGATTAGCCAGGCTTCA
Source organism: Erwinia artemisiae (assembly GCF_051400835.1). Classification (NCBI taxonomy): domain Bacteria; kingdom Pseudomonadati; phylum Pseudomonadota; class Gammaproteobacteria; order Enterobacterales; family Erwiniaceae; genus Erwinia; species Erwinia artemisiae. The sequence goes on from NZ_JBLFFM010000014.1 coordinate 53,801, forward strand.
TCCCGGCTCGATCCGCAAAGCTGCACCATAACGGATGCGGATACCCGCAGCCTGATTGCGGCTCAGCTCAGCGCGCTGGCAGAAATGGCGGTAAAGCAGAGCTGAGCAACACCTTTACCCTGTCTGTAAAATCTTTGGAGGAAATTATGTCTACCGGCACCGTTCGCGGTATGGACCATGTTGGCATCACCGTTTCTGATATTGAAGAAGCAACCCGCTTCTTTTCAGAAGCTTTTGGGGCTGAAGTTATCTACGACTCCGTGTCGCCCTCGGACGACGACGTGAAAGGCGAAGAGACGGAAAGTATCCTGAACCTGTTTCCGGGAACCAGAATCACCACGGTCAGGATGATGAAACTACAGCACGGCCCCGGCCTTGAGCTGTTTGAAATGCAGGGGCCGGAGCAGCATCAGCCCGTACGGCCCAGCGATTACGGCATCCAGCATTTTGCCGTTTACGTTGATGACATTAACGAAGCCATCGGCCTGTTTGAGCGTGCCGGCGGGAAAATGTTTACGTCTCCGCAGCCGCTGATGTTTCCGACCGAGGCAGGAGACAATAACTTTTTCTGCTACGGCCGGACGCCCTGGGGCAGCGTAATTGAATTAATCTCACTGCCTTCCAGGCTTCCCTATGAAGAAAGTACTTCCCTGCGACGCTGGAAGCCGTAAATATCGTGGTTGCGCAGGCCTGACTTTTTCTAAAAGCCAATAACGAGGGGCAATTCACCGTTGCCCCGACTCCCGCCGCATCTCTCTGCTGAGCGCTTTTAAGGTCTGTCAGCGCCTCTTGACGCAGCCTGGCCGCGCTGGCTGTCGCCATGCGCGGTCAGCAGGCAGGCGGGCAAAAAGGGATCGGGCCAGCGCATAAGTTATCTTATTTAATAGCAGCATAAGTGCGCCCTTCTCTGAGCCATGCCTCAAAAAATAGGCAATCAAGGCGCAAGGCTTCTCAGCACCAGCGCAGCCAGGCGGCTGGCATCTTCTTTGGCCGTATCAAGGGCGGCCTGCAGCTGCACCGGATCGGCGTAGGGCCTGAGCACCAGATAAACAGCGGCAGCCGTTTCGTCCAGCGGCGTTTTACGCTCAAACTCTCCCGCCTCGCGCCCCTCGCGCAGAATGGCAACGGTGGTTTCGCGCAGCCAGGCTTCATACCGCTCTGCCGACGACCAGCGATCGCGCGAAGCCGCAGCAGCGATATCAAAAAGGCGGCGTTCCCGAAAAAACAGCTCGCTCCCCGCCACCGTAAGCGTCTGAAAAAGGCACTGCATTTTCTCCGTGGCCGAAGGCGCCTCTTCCAGCGCGGCGTTCAGACGTTGGGTTATCTGCGTAAGGCAGCTGGCGCAGATGACTTCACCTATCTCCTGTTTTGAACTGAAGAACTTATAGATATACGCCTTGGAGAAGCCCACCGAGCGAGCCAGATCGGACACGGTGGTTTTCTCAAAGCCGTAATGGCTGAAGTACTCCATGGCGGCATTGACAATCTGGTCACGAAGGGTGTGATCGGACGGGCCGCGCGTGGCGGCAGGAAGTTTTTGTTCAGTCATTTTTTTTAGCTTCGCTCAGTGAGCTCCCGTTAACGAAATGTGACCGCAATATAGTCTGGTCACCATTTTAACGCACATCGGGCCCGCTTAGTGTTTTTCCGGCACTGACGTTGTACGCGCTGTGCAACTGTGCCGTCATGCTTCACCAGCCTACACCGGGCTGCGCATGTTTTTGCGCAGGGCAATGAGATCCACCTGCCACTGATTTAATTTATTGTAAAGCGCAGTGCGTGAAATTCCCAGAAGCCGGGCCGACTGACGCATATTTCCCTTATTTGCACTCAACACCTCGAGCACGTGCTGGCGCTCTTTTTCATGCAGCGAAGCCTGCCCGGACGCTGGCTGAGCAACAGGATCTCCCTGTCGCATCTCCTCGGGCAGATCCTGCTGGCTGATTTTCATCCCCTCGCATAAATTCACCATCCGTTCGACCAGGTTTTCCAGCTCGCGCACGTTGCCGGGCCATTGCCAGGCCTGTAAACAGGCCATCGCCTGCGGTGAAACAGCCGGGGCGATGCGCTTCAGCCGGTTACAAAGCGCCTGAATGAAAGTATTTACCAGGCCCGGTATGTCTTCACGTCGCTCGCGTAGCGGGGGAATATTGAGGGAAACAACATTGAGGCGATAGTACAGATCGCGGCGGAAAGCGCCTTTCTCCACGGCATCGGACAAATTACAGTGGGTGGCGACAATAATACGGACGTTGACCTTAAGAGGATGCGCGGCGCCAATACGCACCACTTCGCTTTCCTGGATCACCCGAAGCAGGCTGGTTTGTGCTTCCAGCGGCATTTCGCCAATTTCGTCGAGAAACAGCGTTCCGCCGTCGGCAAGCTCAAATTTTCCGGCCGATCCGCCTCGCCGCGAGCCGGTAAATGCGCCATCAGCGTAGCCAAACAGCTCGCTCTGTACCAGATCACGCGGCAGCGCGCCACAGTTCAGCGCCACGAAAGGCTCCTGCTGGCGCGGGCCGGCATTATGGATCGCCTGGGCAAACAGCTCCTTACCCGTGCCGCTTTCACCCGTCAACAGCACGGTGCTGTCGGTGCGGCTACTGGCCCTTGCCTGCTGAATAGCCTGCTGCAGCGGCAGCGAATAGCCGCGGATCATATCGAACGTATAGCTGGCGCTCACGCCCATCACCCGCCGGGTAATGGCGCGGATACGCTGGTTTTCGCGCAGAGACAATACGCGCCCGCCGTCAGGCGCGGGCATCAGTGAAACCAGGCAGGAGACCGGCTCTTTGCCGCCGGGCATAAAAAGCAGCTCGCGATCGTTACAGAAAGGCAGGCTGAGCAGCGAGACGTCCTGCGGACGCAGCAGCGCATCAATGGATCCCGCTTCCGGATCGAGGCCACAAAAAATCTGGCGGGCATAGCGATTAAGCGTTTTGATGCTGCCGTGGCGGTCACAGACGATTACCCCTTCATTCAGCGTTTCCAGGATAGATTGCTGCTCGGCGAGCAAATGACGCAGCTGCAGCTGTTGGCCTATCGTCTCCGCCGCTGCCTGAACGGTGCCCAGCGTGTGCGTGTTGAACTTATCCGGCGTGGCGGTAAGCGTCAGTACGCCAGCCAGCTTGCCGTTCTTATCGCGCACCGGCGCGGCGGCGCACTGCCGATGCCTTCTACGCAGATCCAGCTTCCAGTTTTCACCGCTTAACACGTATACCAGCCGCTGTTCGATCAGGCAGCGCGCGGTACAGTTGGTGCCCAGCACCTCCTCACGCAAAATGCTGCCAACGGGCGTCAGATCGGCACCGCAATAATACAAGGTTACCCCGTCAGCATCCGTCAGGTTGATATGGCCGTCCGGATTATAGGCCAGCAGGTTTTCCATAATGCTGCGCGCAACCTGAATCATCTCTGCATTTTGTTCCAGGATAGCGGCCAGTTCGTCTGGCGATGGGGAAATATAGCTGAACGTTTCCGGATCGATATTAAGCGCCCGAGAACGCTGCCAGGAATGCAAAATGCTTTGCCGCATCCAGCCCGGCTGTTTGCCGCCCGTAAAGCTGTGCCAGCCTTGCCACAGCAGGCTGTCCCACTCCGTGACTTCCGTGCTGTCCGGCAGGCTGAAGATAGGATCGCTCTCGTCTTTAAAGGGTAGCCGGCTCAGGTTTTTCATCTACACATCCTTTCAGGTCTGGAATGTCCATTTTATTTACATGTTAAGTTGACATGTAAATTTTGTTTCCAGTTTGTGATCTCTAACTGTGTGGTACTTCACATTACAGGCCCCTACCGGTTGGCATCCCCTTTGCAATACCTCTTACAGACACGTTGAAAGCGTTAAAAGGAAAGGGGTTGTGATGCGTAAACATAATATCCGGTTGATTCTTTTCATCTGTTCGATTGCTTCACTCAGCGGCGTGATCCTTGGCTATGACGCTTCGGTGATCTCCGGCGTAATTGAGCCTTTAACAGAACATCTCAACCTTTCTGCGTGGGAAAGCGGCTGGGCCGTTTCAAACGTTATTCTGGGGTGCGTGGCGGGCGCATGGGGCGTGGGATACATTTCAGACCGTATCGGGCGCAAGTCCACGTTGATTATTACCGCCGTACTCTTTGTTATTTCCGCCGTGGGATCCGCTCTCGCCCATTCGCTGACGGGTTTTGTGCTCTATCGACTAATTGGCGGGCTGGCGGTAGGAATGGCGTCAGCGATTACCCCTCTCTATATCGCGGAAATCTCCCCCAAGGACTGGCGCGGCCGTATGCTTGGCCTGCAGCAAATGCTGATGGTTGGCGGCCAGGTCACGGTGTATATCGTTAACTATCTGATTGCGCGCGGTATGCCGCATGCCTGGATCGTCAGCGAGGGCTGGCGCTGGATGCTGGCTTCCGGCGTGGTGCCCTGCGCGCTGTTCCTGCTGCTGGTGCCGTTGATGCCGGAATCTCCCCGCTGGCTGGCGCTGAAAGGTAAAACGGATCGCGCTCGCCAGGTGCTGACCCGCCTGTCCAACGCGCAACACGCCGAGCGTTTACTCACGGAAATTCTGGCTTCTTCTCAGGACGCACCTGCCCAGTCCAGCCAGCGCGGCATTCTGCGCGACCCGCGTGCACGCTACATTTTGCTGACAGGCTGCGCGATCGCCATTTTGCAGCAGGTTTCCGGTATCAATATCCTGCTTTATTACGCGCCGTCCCTGCTGCAGAACATTACCGGCAGCACCCAGGATTCGCTGTTCCAAAGCATTTTTCTGGGCGTGGCGCTGCTGGCGGGCGTGGCAGTCTGTCTGAGCACCATCGACCGCTTTGGCCGGAAGCCGCTGCTGCGCTGGGGCGCAATAGGATGCGCGCTGTGCCTGATGTTCACCTCATGGGCGTTTATCGCGCAGATTGACGGCATGCTGCCGGTGATTGGGCTGGTGGCCTTCGTTCTGATTTTCGGGCTGTCGTGGAGTCTTGGCGCGTGGCTGCTAATTTCAGAGATTTTCCCTAATCGCATGCGCGCCGTGGCGATGGGTTTCGCCTTCTCTTCCATGTATGTGGCGAATTTTATCGTCACGCAAAGCTTCCCCATGATGAACCGCAGCGCCCTGTTGATGACGCATTTCCACGGCGCTTTTCCGCTGATGCTGTGCACGGTGGGATGCCTGGTAGCGTTCTGGTTCGTACAGCGCTTCCTGCCGGAAACGCGTGGCGTCTCTCTTGAACATATCGAACCGCTGATGCTTTCCAAATCCCGCCGCTTCGCAGCCAGGGCGACGCGGCCCGCTGAACAATCTTCCCTGCCCGACTGGGCAAACACTAAATAATAAGGAGTGCTGTGATGATGAAAACTGTACGAGTGGGACTTATCGGTGCAGGAAGGATGGGCAGTTTCCATGCTGAAAACCTTGCCTGGCGCGTGCCGGGCGCGACGCTGGCGGCCGTAGCCGATCCGCAGCCCGGCGCGGCGGAAAAGCTGGCGCAAAAGCTCGGCGTGGCAAAAGCCTACAGCGATCTTCATGCGCTGTTGCAGGACCCGGACATTGACGCCATTGCTATTGCTGCCCCCGCACGTACTCATGCTGAATGGGTCATAGCGGCCGCCAGCGCGGGAAAACACGTCTTTTGCGAAAAGCCGATGGCGGTAACCCTTGAGGAAGCGGACCGTGCGATCGCGGCGGCCAGCCATGCCGGTGTGGTATTGCAGGTCGGCTTTAACCGTCGTTTTGACGGCGGCTTTGCCGCTGCGATTGCGGCGGTGAAATCGGGCGTGAACGGCACGACTCAGTTAAGCCGTTCGGTCACTCGCGATCCGGCCTTGCGCGATCCGGCCCCCATCCCGCAGTGGACCATTTTTCTTGAAACGCTTATCCATGATTTCGATACGCTGCTGCATTTTAACCCCGGCGCAAAACCGGTGGAGGTTTACGCATTGGCCGACGCGCTGGTGCGTCCGGATTTTAAAGACAAAGGCCTGCTGGACACCTCTGTAGTGACTATCCGCTTTGACAATGGCGCCATCGCGACGGCGGAAGCCAATTTTCAGGCGGTCTATGGCTATGACGTCCGCGGTGAAGTCTTTGGCAGCAAAGGCATGCTGCAGGCGGGCAATATCAACGCTACCAACTGCGTGCGCTATCACGAGGGCGGCATTGTTATTGAAACTTCCCGCATGGATTCCGAGCTGCTGCGTGAAGCCTATGTGACGGAGATGGCCGAATTTGCGCGCTGTATCCGCACCGGCGAAACGCCGCGTGCTACGGGCAAAGATGCGCGTAACGCGCTCGAAATTGCGCTGGCCTGCATTGAATCAGTTAAACAATGTCAGCCCGTCAAACTGGACGCACGCTAATGAACAGCTATCAGCTTTCCGTTTGCGCCGAAATGGTCTTCCTCGATCTGCCGTTTGTGGAGCGGGTAAAGCGTATTCATGCGCTGGGGTTTGGTGTCGAAATCTGGGGATGGGCCGGTAAAGACATTGATGCGCTGGCCGCCACCGGCGCG
>NZ_JBLFFM010000015.1:0-49188 GCF_051400835.1 Erwinia artemisiae
TGCTCTTCCTTATAGGTGCGGACTTCACGCGTGACCTGCCCCGTTGCATCATAGCCAAAGCGCTGCTGCTGGTTTGCCCACTCGTTCTGCCGCGTTGCGCTGTCCGACACCAGCTGCTGCATCACCTGATCCAGACGATCCCAGCGATAGCGGCGCTCCAGCACCACGCCTGAACGATCGATAAAGCCGCTGCGGCGCATCACGATCCGCCCGACAGGATCGTAGCGCGTCTCCTGATGCAGCGCGCCCTGGGTGCGATCGATCTCACGATGCAGCTTATCGCGCTGATAGCCCGCGATTTCGCTCTGCTTACCGTGCATTTTCAGGTTCATCTGCAGCAGATGACCGGTGCCGTAGCGCAGGCAGTTCAGCTCGCGCCCGTCCGGCAGCGTGCTGCCGGTCAGGTTGCCCAGCGCGTCATACTGATGCGTGAACAGCCCGCCGCTGTTCTCTTCGCTGAGCAGGTTGCCCAGCGCGTCGCTGGTTAAGGTCAGTACTTCGGCTTCTGCCTCACGGCCTTCAGCTCGTGCCTTCTCCCATTCCGTCAGCGCTATCTTTCTGACTTCCACGCAGTCCGGGCCGTAGTGATATTCGGTACGGTGCTGCTGCGTAGTTTTCACCGTCAGGCGACTGACTTCATCATATTCAAACTGCGTGCGGTGAGGCGGCAGGTTTTCGCCTTCAACAGACAACGAATGCTGTACGACTTCCGTAACCTGGCCCAGCTCGTCATAACCATAGCTTTTGCGACGCCCCGCGTAGTCAATCTGCGCCAGCAGGCGCTGGCTGTTGTCATACTCGAACTGCCAGCGATCGCCGTTTGGATTGATTAACGCCGTCATCCGTCCAAAGCGATCGTACTGATAGCGGGTAATATGCCCTGCTGGATCGGTCTGGCTGACGATCTGCCCGCGCACGTTACGGGCCACGTGCCGCTCTGAAAAGCTGTCAACGTTCTCGCCAACCAGCATGCCGGCGCGATCGTATTCATATTCCGTTTCACGTCCGTCAGGACGCGTCAGGCACTGCAGACGACCCGCAGCGCTCCAGCGATAACGCGTAGTGTTGCCTTCCGCGTCCGTGCTGCTCAGCAACCTTCCCGCATCATCATACAGACGATAACTTTGGTTGCCGGAGCAGTCCTCGTCGCGCCGGAGCTGCCCGCGCTCGTTCCACCAGAAGCGATGCATGTTGTCCAGCGCGTCGGTGCGCGTGATTAAATCGCCCTGCTCGTTCCAGGTAAAACGGCTGGTACCGCCGAGCGGATCGGTTACCGCAATAACATCTCCGGCGTCGTTGTACTCGTATTGCCACACTGCACCGTCGGGCTGCACCTCTTTTAACGGAAACGCATAGGATGGATGCCAGAGGGTCGTAGTGGTCTGACCCAGCGGATCGCGCACCATCGACAGATTGGCGCGTTCATCGTAGTCATAGGTCCAGACCCGATCGCCCGGCGCAAGGGTAGCCATCAGCAGGTCGCCCTGCTCCGCCCAGCGGTATCGCCAGTGCGCGCCATAGCTGTCGATATAGTCGGTAATACGACAAAGCTCGTCCCAGCGATGCTGCGTGGTGCCGCCAGAAAAACAGGTCACGTTTGCGCTGCGATCTTCTTCGTCTGCATCGATCAGCCAGCGCTCCAGGCAATGCTGATGTTCGTCCAGCACCTGATACTCATATACGCGCCAGTAACGTGGATCGCGGGCTGGCTGCCACTGGTAGGCCACGGTCAGGCCGGTGGCGTAACTGTGCGAGGCCATCAGATCGCTGGCGCGATCCCAGCTGAAGCGGCGGGTTTCAACCCCATCAGCATCCTGCACCGCAATCAGCTGGCCCTGCGGGTTATAGCGATAATTCACCAGAGGACATAATTCCCCGGCGACCACCTGATGCAGCGCCGTCAGTCGGCCATATTGCGGTTCATAGCTCAGCCGCACGTCCAGCGCTTCGTTATCGCCAGCGATGGCGGTCAGCTGTCCGGCTTCGTTCCAGCTAAAATGCTGGCAGTTTTCATGACGGTCATAAATGCGGCCGATTCGCCATTCACCCTCACGCTGCGGATCCGGCTCGTAAAGATGAAACTCGCCTTGGGCGGTCTGCATGACGATAACGCCCTGCAGCGAGCAGAACAGCGTAAAGCCCTCTTCATCAAAACGCACCACGTCGCCTGGCGCAATCTCGCCCAGTCCCAGCTCCTGACCCGTTATGTCGCGCCAGGCAAACTGGAAAGTCCCGTCCGGATGACGAAAGCGGAGCAGACGCGTTTCAAACGGCAGCATCCAGCCCGTGCCCAGCAGACCGGTCGTCAGGTTGCGGCTGTGATAGATGCGCTGCCAGTAAAGCGGGATACGATCTTCCAGCACAAAATCCAGATCGTCCTGACCGGCCAGGATCTTGGCCCCGGTAGCATAGTTAACCGGGTGAAAACTCTGCATCGCCGCGGAGGAGATGGCGCCTGCGGCAACCGTTCCTCCGGCTTCAGAAACGATTGTACAGGTGATTTGCCGCAGCGCGCGCCGCGCAGCAACGCGGGTAAAAAGCTGTTCCAGCAGTTTTGCCCCTTCTTTACCGATACCGCCGCTCAGCAGGCCGCCGATAAAATAGGCCAGCATGTTTTTGCCGCTGCGAATATCGCGCACCACCACGCTGTCCCCGCCGATACGCACGCGCGGGTTATCGCTGACCTGAACAGTAGCTTCACAGGTGCTGCGATGCCCGTTACGCACTGCAGGATGGCCGTTGATCATCACCTTTTTCGAGCCTTCCGCCAGGAAATTGGCATTCTCGGCCAGATGCCCTTTGGTACAGGCGACGGTATCTTTATTGGCTGGCGTGGCATAAGGACTGGCACTGGCAACGGTCGGCTGAATCAAATCATCCCAAAGATTGCTAAACCAGTTGCCTACCGATTCAGCGTTAAGATGGCTGACCTTATCCAGCGCAGCGCTCACGGCATCGCCCGGATGACGGATAGTGGAAGCGATCCCGCCCGCCACGGCCATGGCAATATCTTTCAGCCCCGGCGCTTCTTCGCTGCCGACAGACGGCGAAGCCAGCCAGGCACGGCTTACGGTTCCTGCCGCGCGTGCAGCCGGTTTGCCCATGATCTTAACGTTATCAGAACCGCTGGTTATAACCGCATCCGGCGGCCCGCGCATGCCCAGCGTATCCAGCAGGCCGTCAACGGCGTCGCTGGCTTTGTTGCCCAATTTTTCAGGATAGCCGGATGCCATCGCACCCAGCATGGCTGCCGCGCCAACCGCGACGCCGGCTACCGGGTTGACGGCAAACAGCAGGCCAGCGCCGGCTAAAATGCCGGTATAGATAGCTCCTTCAACTAATCCGCTGACAAGATCCGCCAGTGCGGAGCTGTGCACTAAAGGATCGTCTAAACGAGCTGCGATCGAATCGGACATCACTCAAGCCTCCGATCCTGCGGCAGGAATAAACCCTTTTTTAATATCTTGCCAGACGGCCAGGGAAGCCGCATCGAAAGAGCCTGCGCGGCTAAAGGTCAACGTCATCAGATGCGTAGCGGTTCTGGCGACCAGCAGCTTTTGCACGACCGCCACGCCCTGGTTTTCAAAACGCATCGCCACTTCCTGCGCAGGCAGGCCGCCGAAAAGCGCCTCCTGCACTTTTTCAGCCGCGAATTTTTTCATATCGCGTTTCACTTTTTCCAACTGCTGTTGCAGATAGCGCGCTTCTTCGCCTTCCTGCACATCCCACGCTCGGGTCACGACCAGCGTGGCGCGTGCTTTGGGCAGTTTCAGTAAGGTGATGCTTTGTTCCTGGACCGCTTCAGGTAACGTCAGCGTGCCTTCGGATAAAATGTAATTCATGAATTGCTTCCTTTTTTATCGAAGGCCTGAAGAACCTCATAGCCGATAGTCATCGGTGTTGGATCGGGCGTGATGCCCGGCGTTGGCGTGCTGATATTCAGATCCAGCGTGCCGCCGGTATTGATTTGTCCGTTGCCGGTGGCGTTGATTTGGAACTGAATGCATTGCAACGAAATGGTGCCGTTGGGATCGAGCGTCAGCACGCTCTCGCCCGAAACAAAGCTGATGCCTTGTCCGGCGGCAATTTGCAAGCCATCCTGCGCCCAAAGCTCGTAATCTCCTCCCACCAGTTCATTACGTGATTTCTGTGTTTTCTGCACGTAAGCGCCGCTTACCGTGCTGGTAAAATCTTTATTAACGGATACCGTCTGATTACCGCCTACCGTGTGGGTTTCATCGTTTTTGATATTGGTATCCATATTCTTCTGCGCCTGGATCCACACCTGTTCCTCGCCCGCCTTATCTTCAAAGCGCAGCGCGTTGGCGTTGTCCGGCGTGCCGTCCTTCGAGCGGCTTAAAAAGCCCATCTGCGTTGCCGCGCCGGGCAGCGCCCACGGCGGCATGCTCGCCTCGTTGTACACGCGGCCCGTCACGATCGGCCTGTCCGGATCGCCGTTGATAAAGTCGATCACCACCTCGTCGTTGACGCGCGGGATCTGCACGCCGCCGAATCCCTGGCCCGCCCAGGCGCTCGACACGCGCACCCAGCACGAGCTGGTGTCGTCCCCTTTTGCCAGCCTGTCCCAGTGGAACTTCACCTTGATGCGCCCGTATTTATCCGTCCAGATGGATTCCCCCTTCGGCCCCACCACCTTCGCCGTCTGCGGCCCGTGCGTGCGCGGCCACGGCGTTTCCGGCGCCGCCCGGAACGTCACCGCCGACGGGATAACCCCGATGGCGATATTGTGCTTCGTGCCGCCGTCGCCCCCGCTGGCGTAGCGGTTCTCCTCGAAGTCGTAGTACGCGCTCACCGTCAGGTACTCACCGTTGTCGCTGAAGAACGGCGCGTTCAGCAGCGTGAAGGTGTTCCCCGGCGCCAGCCCCAGCGCCGTGCCCACCGCGCTTATCTGCTGGTGCTCCACCTGCCACACCTCCTGGCGGATTTTCGCGTAGTGCTCCCCGTGGTCGTGGTCCACGAAGTGCCCCGGCCAGTCGTACACGTCTATCTGCCCCGGCGCCGGCGAAGCCGGGTTCTGCCGCGCCTGCAGCATCCACGCGTTCGGCTTGCGGAAGTCGTAGTCGTCTATGCTGTAGATGCCCGGCGTCACGCTGTCCTCCATCTCCCACACGCTGATGCCCTCGGCGGAGGTGCTGCCGCCCGACGGCGTCGCGTGGTACGGAATAACCCCGTAGCCCGGAAAAGGCTGGTGCTGCCGCGCGCTGTCCGCCAGCACCAGCGTGTGCCTGTCCGCCTCGTGGCGGAAGAAGTAGTAAATCCCCTCCAGCTCCATCAGCCGGCTGATAAAGTCAAAGCTGCTCTCCTGGTACTGCACGCAGTACTCCCACACCCGGTAGCTGCCCGTCAGCCTGTCCTCCACCGTCACGCCGTACTCGTCCAGCAGCGTTTTGATTATCTGCACCACCGTCTGCCCCTGGAAGATGCGCAGGTTGCGGTCGCGCTTCATCGGCCACAGGTCCGGCTCCATGCTCAGGCGGTACACCGCGTAGCGCGTGCCGTTCAGCTCCTGGCTGTAGACCCCGGCGCGGGTGATTTTGCCGTTCAGGTAGCGCGTGCCCATGCCCTGCGTGGGGATACAGACGGTAACCGGCTGGCCCAGCAGCGTTTTGCGGTCGAGGCGCGCGTCGGGGCTCAGCAGCTCCACGGTGAACTCAAAGGCGTCGGCGAGCTTCTCCCGGCCGCTGAGCTTCCAGAACAGCAGGCCCTCAACCGGCAGGATGACGGTGATACGATCAAACATAGTAATTTCCCGGACTGGCAGGCCCGGCGGGACGCCGGGCGGATAAGATTTAGTAGGGTCAGACGGAGTGTGTTTTTAAGTGCAGGGTTGTCGTATTGGTACCTAAAAACCAGACATCAACTTAATGAGCCGAGATCTGCATGGTAGAGAAAATAATTTCCAGGCATCGCTTATTTTCTTCAAAATGATAGTCTTTTACGTTACGATGCCTGCCAACTAATTCTATATATGCCCATACGTTATTTTTATTGAAAACGTATGCCTGATAAAAAGCGCGCATATGGTCAGCTCTGCTGGTGATCTCACCCGTGCACGTAAATAAATCAATATTCAGACTGCTGTTAAAATCATTTTGGATGGGCTCCAGCTCGTTTGCTACCAGTGTTATTCCATTATCCTGCTGATGAAAACGCTCGGCACATTTATCAAAGATTTCTTCTGCCGAGTGAACCACAGTGTCAGGATAAAAGTATAAATTTATCGCACCATAATTAACATTTTCGATAGTATGCTCTATGAGCATTCTGTTTTCTGAAATAACTTTAGCTTTCCAGGATAACGGTACTTTAAACGAACTCCCTGCACCCAGATTAACGGTAGTTAATAATTCAGCCAGCGCCAGATTGCTACGATTTAAGAGATCCCAGTTAACCACGACAAAAAAGATATCATCAGCCAGCGCAGCATAATCTCGTGAAGCGCAGGAAGCTTTCAAAAGGAAGTAATTCCCACCGCCTTCCGCAGGATTGTAATCTTTTTGTATGGTATAGCGCGAGATGACTTCATCACCAGAGGCATGAACTTTGACTGTTAATACATCTGCAAACTTGCCGCTACCGTTGGGATTATTAATTAAACGCTGGTGCAGGATCTTTTCACCCATAATGGACAGCTTTTTGAACAGCCAGTCAGATGCGTTCATTTCCCACTCGCATCGCTCATAAGCTGCCCAAACCTCAAGGTAGGGCGTATCATCGGATGTAATGTAACGACCAATATTCACCAGCCCTACTTCCGGGAAGTCCACCGGATTAATTTCAGCGGGTTTCAGGCTTTGCGGTAAGGCTACCCAATAGTGCAGCATCTTCTCACTGGAAGAGGTGTAAAGACACTTCCAGTAGCGCTGCTGCATTTCCTCTTTAGTAAAAGGAGAGGCAAGCGGAAAGTCGTAGCTGATGTAATTGCTCATAACCCCCTCCTTTTTATCTACCTAACCAAATCCCATAAAGCATCAATGCAGATGCTGCGGAAACTAAACACTTTACGAAAAGAAGAAGTGACGGAGAAACACTTTTCGAAAAAGATGATAATTCTTCATAGTTCTGTGTATTATATTCCTTATGAAACCCCATGATATTTGAAAAGATGGAACAAAGTGCTACTATCAAGAATTTACTGCCAAGTACCGCGATACATGCTCCGCCTAAAGAGGCAGTGAGTTTTTTTGCGTCAGACATGGGCATAAAGTGCCATGAAGTTATCATGTTATACATTAGCCTGCCAAACAGAGCAGTTCCAATTAAAACACCAATTACTTTAGCTGCAAACAAAAGCCAATCTTTTTTAGAAAAACTGTCTTTTCCATTCCACACATACCATAGAGAAATAGCTAAAAATATAAGGAAACCTAACCAAGGCATACACAACCCACTAAATTAAAAGTTAAAGACCTGTTAGCACAGTAGTATAACCAGAATTAATAACTAAGATGTATTTTCCTGATTCCCCCTGATCTTTGCATTAATTCAAACTGTGTTCCAGAAAGATATAAGACTTCAGCTTCATGGCTATATTAAGACAAAAAGGATATATCATTAATTGAAGAACCCTCTGCAACAGCATTCATATTTCCAGAAAATAGATTCGCAGAGGAAGTATTAATAAAATCCATATCTAAATCTACGTACCATTTTTATTCAATGAAAACATCTCTTCAGGAAATGAAATTTTCTCTCTTGAATTTTCATAATAATGAAAAATCTCAGTGCGATTATTGAATATATTTCCTGCCTCCTCTGGGTTATAATATTTTTGCACAACCACTCAGACGCGTTCATTTCCCACTTGCATCGCTCATAAGCTACCCAAAACTTAAAATAGAACATATCATCGGATGTAATATAACGACTAACATTCACCAGGTCTACTTCCGGGAAGTCCACAGGCTTGATGTCAGCAGGTTTCAAGCTTTACAGTAGGGCTACCCAGTAGTGCAGCATTTTCTCATTAAAAGACGTGTAAAGGCTCTTCCAATAACGGTACAGCATTCAATTTTTAGTAAAATAGACACAAAGTGGAAAAATATAGTTGATGTTGTTATACATAGCTTTCATTTTATTACTATCCTAACCAGATGCCATAAACCGCAAGTATGCTACCGAAGGAGACCAGGCATTTTATTAAAACGATGAATAAAGATGATGTTTCCTTTGAAAGAGATAACAATGTCGGGTAATATCGTGGATTATATTTTTTATGAAAGTCAGAAATACTACTAAAAATAGTGCACAGGCCAACAACCCCAAGCTTTCCACCAAGGACAAAAAGACATGAGGTAAAAAAATTTAACACCCCAATTTTTACCGTAGCAACCGATGAGAATTGCCATACGGAGAGCAAACCTTTCAACGAAAATGTTAATAAAAAAGTAACAAAGAAAACAGCGATAAATTTAGCAAGCAATAGCCACCACTCTTTTTTACGGAAAGTATTATTACCATTCCAGACGTAAGCTACAGTTGCTATTGAAAAAAATAAAAAACCCGACCATTCCATCTTTATACATCCTGATAGCTATTCATTGGCCTGTCCTCCACGCTCTATCATGTACTCGCCCTGTAGCGTTTTGATGATGGCGACTATCGTCAGGCCCAGGAAGCTCCGCCTGCTGAGTTCTAACAAGAGTAGGCCATTAGTCAGCAGAAATGACAGTGAAACGATCAATTCCCCAGACTGGCAGGCCCGGCAGTAAGCCGGGCTGGTTGATAATCTGCAAGATAGCAGCGCTGTTACTGGCCACTGCCCTCAAATAGCTGGTTAATATGTCTTAGCTATAGCGGATAAAAAGTTGGCCTGTAAATAAAACCGACTCGCTGTAAAGCCTCTTTAAAAAGATGTTCCTGATGTGCCTCAGTTAGCTAACCTTTATATTTAGAGTGGCCAAAATTATCTCCAGGCAGCGTTTGTTAGCTTCGAAGTTATAGTTTTCATTATTACGTTGTTGGCCGACCAGCTCAATATAGCACCATACACCCGAATCATTAAAGATATAGCTTTGATAGAAGGCTCGAATCTTTTCCTTCTCGCTATATAATTCGCCAGTACAGGTTTGTATTGAGCCCAGCTCAGGATTAATGTCATTCGGAAAATCTTCCAGCTCATTTGCTGTAAGGATTACGGAATCATCGTGCTGAACAAAACGAGCTGTTGATTTATTAAAGACATCTTCATGTGCATGGCATTCGTCGGCAGAATAGAAATAGAAATTAATGACACCAGTACTGAGATTATCAGTTGTATGATCGACAACAATTCTGTTTTTTTCAATTATTTTAGCATGCCAGGAAACAGGAATTTTAAAAGCACTTTCACCTCCCAGATCTACTGAGGTGAGTAATTCAGCCATAGCTAAATTACTGCGATGCAAAAGATCCCAATTTACAGCTGTAAAATAAATATCACGCGCCAGTGCGGTATAATCGTGAGAGGCACAGGAAACTTTTAGCAAAAAATAGTTCCCGCCACCTTTATCTTTATTATAATCCTTTTGCACAGTATATCTTGAGATCACCTCATCACCGGAAGAGTGAACCTTGATAGTTAAAACATCAGCAAAAATACCATTTTCAACGGCTTTGCCCACAAGACGGCGATGAAGGACTTTTTCACCCGACAGAGCGAGCTTTTTAAATAACCAGTCGGATGCGTTCATTTCCCATTGACAGCGCTCATAAGCTGCCCAGACTTCAAGGTAAGGCGAGTCGTCAGTAGTAAAATAGCGGCCAATATTTGTTAATCCCGTTCCGGGAAAAGCTACCGGCTCCAATTCTGCTGGCTTAAGGCTTTTTGGTAATACCACCCAGTAATGCAGCATCTCTTGTTCTGAAGAAGTATAAAGGCACTTCCAGAAATGCCGTTCAATCTCTTCCTTAGTGAAACCAGGAGCAACAGGGAATCCATATTCGATATCAAACTCCATAGAACATCTCCCTTCTGATTCAATTCGTAAACCAAATACCATAAAGCATCAATACAGCCCCCAAAGATACTAAACACTTAGCAAAAATCAAAAGACCTGGGGCCAACTTACTGGTAACTGGCGAAAACTTTTTATAATTTTCATAATTATATTGTTTGTGAAAACCCATGATTCGGCCAAATATAGCCGATATTGCTACAATTAAAAACCTCATTCCCCATACCACTATAAATGAGGCACCTATTTCTTCCATTAAATCGCCGGCAGCATCATTAGTAAATCCAGGGATGATGGCCACCAGAAACTTAAGAAAAAATCCCAAAACAATAATCCCCAGGAATACACCGATCAATCCCTTACTCACGCTCACTAATTTTATTTTCCCGGAGGATAGGTTAGCGCGCCAGACAAAATAAAGCGTTACAGCTAAAAAAAACAACAAAGCTATCATTTTCATAAAAAAACTCCTACGAGAAATTAGTCACCAATCAAAACTGTCTTACACCCGTCGATAATACTACCCTCACCACCGCCGCTTTTCTGGCCCCCCTCCGTATGCTCATCCTTACCAAAGAATAATTTACGTAGTGGCTCAATGAATATTTTCAGATCAACGCCCGTGCCCAATCCTAACCAATAAGAAAATTTACCGCTGGCTTTAAAATTGAATGAGTGATCCGTATTATCCTTGTAAGCGGCTAAACTGGCTGAAGCACCAACCCCCCCCAAATTCACTTCCGCTTTTGCATTTGCTATCGCGATTCCATATAGGTTAACTTTCCGTTCAACTTTTTCTTTAACGGCCGTTGCTTCCGCGCCGCCTTCAAAATTGATCCCGTAACGCCCTTGATTGCCGGTATAAACTTCAGCAATCAGGTTTGCCTCAGCAGTCGCCAATGTTACGCTTGCGTTGGCAGTGCCATATAACGTATTTTCTTTTCCAGCAGAGCCTGTAATACCATATTGCATGCCTGTTGCTTTCGCGCTGGTATTAATACCATAAATATCTCCGCCGCCATTATAATAAGATCCGCTGGCATTAGCCTGTGCTATCTTATTATTTAGCTCGCCTTTTAACAGGCCATCGCTGTCTGCAATCCTCAACGTAAGATCTTCAAGAACAAATCCGCTTGAAACCGTATCGTAACTGCCATCATTGCTGTTGTCTTTCAGGCTGGCATAAGCCCCTAACATGTAGGCATCATAATGATCGCCATGTATTTTACCGTCTTCACCGGCCTTTTTAGCCAGCGAGCCGCCCCAGTATTGTGGAGCCGCAGGTTTAGGTTTTGCAGGAGCTGATGCGCCGCCAGCGTTACACTGGGTTTTATCGCCCTGCCGGGCGAGCGATACGCCGTTAACCAGCACGCTGCCGGAACCACCGACAATAATGCCGCTGCCGTGCTGCGTACAGGAAGGCATAGCGGTTCTCCTCAAAATCTTAGTACACACTTACCCTCAGATACTTGCCGTTGTCGCTAAAAATCGGTGCATTCAGCATCCCGAGGGAGCATCAGGCCCTCAACCGGCAGGATGACAGTGAGAAGTTGATTGCAGGTCTGGCTGCTGATGCTGATGCTGATGCTGATGCTGATGCTGATGCTGATGCTGATGCTAGCTTTTACGGTAATAACCTATAAGGGTTCTAACAAACGCATTTAGATAAACTATTAGCGCTGCGGCTTTCCGCTTTAATATTATAGCTCTTCACCAAAAAACAGTAAAAAATCAACCATCTAATATAAAAACAAAATGTTTTAAGATTCACAAGGTGCCTGAGTGAACAACTGTTGAGCAATGGAAGCAATGCGCTTTTCTTGTACTAGTTTACCACGCCACTCCTGAGGAATATTCGAATAACCATATAATGCTCCGGCAATCTGGCCTGCTGTCGCAGCCACACTATCAGCATCATCTCCCAAATTAGCAGCAAGTAATATTGCGTCACGGAAGTTATTCGTATTCCATACGGCCCACATTGCAGCTTCAAGTGTATCGATAACGTAGCCGCTTGAGCGGATTTGATCGCGGCTTTTTTCTTTGTATTCACCTGCATTAATCAGTAATACTCTTAATGAACAAGGCCATACATGAGGAGAAAAAGTATCCTGCTTTGTGTATCCATTAAGTAAGTAATGTAAAATCAATCCCAGAAACTGGCAACTGTTTATCGATTCAGCTGAGCCATGAGTAGCCAGACTCTGCCTTTTAGAATCATTCCAGTTTTTATAAAGGGAGTTGCGGTGATAAATAGCCACAGGAGCATGTCTGATGATTGCGGCATTACCTGCAGTTTCAACACCTGTGTTGCCAAACCAGTCATCTCCTTTTTTTAAATATTCTTCAAGAGCGCATCTCGTAGTATTGCCAATATCAAAACATCGGCCATTGCTACTATTTTCACCATAATGATACCAGCGCACCAGATTTTCTCTGAAAATATGCATGTCCATTTTACCTGCCGAAATGTAAGTTTCAGCCAGGCAAAGAGCCATAGATGTATCATCGGTCCATTCTCCTGCTTTGAGTGAAAATGGTCCGCCACCAACCATATCATTTACAACAGAACGATCTCTGGGAAGAAACTCTAAGGTAGTCCCAACCGCATCACCAATGGCCAGTCCAATCAAAGCGCCTTTAGCTCTGTCAAGAGCATCGTCATCAGATATTAGTCTTTGCTTATTTTTCATCCATTCCGGTTTTTTTTGACTAGCGGTATGTTCTAAATTTGCTCTGGTTGGTGTCGCATATTCCATTCTATTCTGAAGCTGCCTTGACACTGGCGGTGTGAGATGTGAGTACTTTTGAGCATATAGCGATAAAGTGAATTCATCTTCTCTGATGTCAATCATGGTCTTTCCTCATAACTAAGATGTATCTTCCCATTTTGCTCTACTCTTTGCATTACTTCAAATTTTGTTCCAGGTGGATATAAAACTTCAGCCTCATGGTTATATTGAGATAAGAATGATATATCTTTCCCTGAAGTACCCTTTACCACAATATTTATATTGCCAGCAAATGGATCTGCAGAGGAAGTGCTCATAAAGGCTCCATCTGAAACTATATTTCCCTTTTGATTTAATGATAATATCTCTTCAGGCAATGAGCTTATCCCTCTTGAAGTTGCACCATCATACAGAGGTAATTTACTTAAGCCATTTGCTGCATGACCTGCAAAAGCATTCAATTCAGGCGTTAAAACAGTCTGCCCACGTAATGCTGGGTTAAGTGATGTGTATCCTTCATTAGTTGTATACCCATATAACGCCCCAATTTCATCATCACTTAATTTATTTATAAATTCTGGTGCATTCATTAATGTATTTTCTTTCCCTGCGTTTATCCAGCTTTCGGCAGTGTCTTTGCCGACTGCATCTGCAAGAGACATTTTTGGCATTTCAGGCACTGGTTCAAAAAGCGTCTCAGGTTCAATTTTTAATAAATCTATGCTACGCCACGCATCAAACTTTGTGCCCCCTTTACCACCGGCAGCTCCACCAATCAGTCCTCCAAGCAGCATTGACCATTTTTGACCATCGCTTCCTTCGCCAAAAAATTTACCACCAATATAATTACCTGCGTAGCCACCACCCAATGCGCCAAGAGTACTTAAAATGGCTATCGCTGGTGACGCCAACACGCCTATAGCTGCAGCGCCAACCCCCAGCATTACCCAGTTTATCCAGCCCGGTACTTCAGGATTTATATCATCCGTTTGCTGCTTGCTTCCACCGATAAAAACATTTGAGGAACCTGAAAATATCTCGGCACTACAGGTGAGACGATCTCCAACCCGCGCTGCAGGAAAGTTATTAATATAAACATTGATTGATCCCTCAGCGACCCGTTGCCTTGATCCACTGTGCTCATTACATTCACCGAGCGACAAATGGGCTCGGATAGCCGCACGATTGTTAATGATTACATCTGGAGAACCATCTACCAGTTTTCCTGTACTGTGTCGCGGAGCCCATGACATACTTCCTATCATCTCTCCAACGCCACCAGCCGCCGTTGCACCAGCTGCGGCGGCGGCGATAACTGCTACTACTGCTGCGCCGCCAGTCACTACTACAGCTGCAGCACCTAAGATAGCCCCCCCAATCAATCCAGCTATCATCCAACTTTGTGACGCCGTATGGGCTATATCATCAAGTTCGCGGGCTGCATTGAACTCACTCATGAATCAGGCATTCCTGTTTGACCGAATAAAAGCAGTAATAGCATCAATAGTATTAAGCGTGGCCGGGCCTTTTACCGAGCGGCATACAAGTAAGATTGACAACATGTGTTGGGCCTTTCTAGGCGAAGAAGTCCATAACGCATAGCGCGTCGCCTCCTGCTCCACCGCCTTAGGCAAAGGAGCGATGTGTAGAGGATTGCCTGTAGCATCGTAAAACAGATAAGCTCCATTCAAAGCCCGTTGCAGATTAATATGCTGATAAAGGTCGTTTAATGTTTCAAAAACGAATAGCTCTTTACTATCATTATCCAAGGCGAAATAGACTTTTTCACTTGTCGCTGGAAGGGCTTCTTCAATAAATTCATCTTTCTCTTCCTGACAAAAGCGGATGCTATTGATTATGTTTTGATATTGTCTTTGATAATACTCGTCAAAATCATCCGTACATGTTCCAATAAAACAGACCATTTTTCTTCCCCGAGCGTTATCGTTCAAAAGGATTACGGACTGTTTCTGCCAGATCAACGCATTACCGTTTTTAAAATGATAGAAAATTTCTGCAGCGGGCTGACCATCTATCAGAATTGAGTTCGATGATTCCAACGCAAAATCTTGTAGCGTTAAATTCATTTCTTTAACTAAGCGCGATGCGATGCTTTTTATATCGTCATCAAAACTTGCTGTCGCACGTGACACTACAAACGTAAATTCACTTGCGTTATTTTCACTCATTGTAAAAAGATTCATCGTGCGATCTTTAAATATGTCCGGCAGATTAATCGACGCCTCATTAATTTTATACGTAGCCATAGCCTCTCCTGGGGAAATTATTTATTTTTTAAAAAATCATTTAATTGTGATTGCATGACCTCTTTGTGGCTATTACCTGGTGGAATCGCGGCTGTAACTCCATCTGATGGATTAAGATGTAATTCACAACCAGTATTAATCTCCCCAGTTTTATCAACCGTTATATTGAAATTAACTCCAGTAATATTAATATTGCCATCCTGATTTAGTTCAATAATGCTTTTACCGCATTCTAATCTTATTGATTCACCCGATCCTATAATGTAAGTGCCTACAGCATTGTCAGTCTTATTATTTCCTGTAAGCATAGTCGAATTACCTTTTACACCGATTATCTGATCTTTAGTTACCCGATGCTCTTCATTTTCGCCAACGTAGTGATGATAGTTTTTCCCGACAACGTGCGTGGCGTCGGCCTTAACGTGCGTATCCATATTCTTCTGCGCCTGGACCCACACCTGCTCTTCGCCCGCCTTATCTTCAAAGCGCAGCGCGTTGGCGTTGTCCGGCGTGCCGTCCTTCGAGCGGCTTAAAAAGCCCATCTGCGTTGCCGCGCCGGGCAGCGCCCACGGCGGCATGCTCGCCTCGTTGTACACGCGGCCCGTCACGATCGGCCTGTCCGGATCGCCGTTGATAAAGTCGATCACCACCTCGTCGTTGACGCGCGGGATCTGCACGCCGCCGAATCCCTGGCCCGCCCAGGCGCTCGACACGCGCACCCAGCACGAGCTGGTGTCGTCCCCTTTTGCCAGCCTGTCCCAGTGGAACTTCACCTTGATGCGCCCGTATTTATCCGTCCAGATGGATTCCCCCTTCGGCCCCACCACCTTCGCCGTCTGCGGCCCGTGCGTGCGCGGCCACGGCGTTTCCGGCGCCGCCCGGAACGTCACCGCCGACGGGATAACCCCGATGGCGATATTGTGCTTCGTGCCGCCGTCGCCCCCGCTGGCGTAGCGGTTCTCCTCGAAGTCGTAGTACGCGCTCACCGTCAGGTACTCACCGTTGTCGCTGAAGAACGGCGCGTTCAGCAGCGTGAAGGTGTTCCCCGGCGCCAGCCCCAGCGCCGTGCCCACCGCGCTTATCTGCTGGTGCTCCACCTGCCACACCTCCTGGCGGATTTTCGCGTAGTGCTCCCCGTGGTCGTGGTCCACGAAGTGCCCCGGCCAGTCGTACACGTCTATCTGCCCCGGCGCCGGCGAAGCCGGGTTCTGCCGCGCCTGCAGCATCCACGCGTTCGGCTTGCGGAAGTCGTAGTCGTCTATGCTGTAGATGCCCGGCGTCACGCTGTCCTCCATCTCCCACACGCTGATGCCCTCGGCGGAGGTGCTGCCGCCCGACGGCGTCGCGTGGTACGGAATAACCCCGTAGCCCGGAAAAGGCTGGTGCTGCCGCGCGCTGTCCGCCAGCACCAGCGTGTGCCTGTCCGCCTCGTGGCGGAAGAAGTAGTAAATCCCCTCCAGCTCCATCAGCCGGCTGATAAAGTCAAAGCTGCTCTCCTGGTACTGCACGCAGTACTCCCACACCCGGTAGCTGCCCGTCAGCCTGTCCTCCACCGTCACGCCGTACTCGTCCAGCAGCGTTTTGATTATCTGCACCACCGTCTGCCCCTGGAAGATGCGCAGGTTGCGGTCGCGCTTCATCGGCCACAGGTCCGGCTCCATGCTCAGGCGGTACACCGCGTAGCGCGTGCCGTTCAGCTCCTGGCTGTAGACCCCGGCGCGGGTGATTTTGCCGTTCAGGTAGCGCGTGCCCATGCCCTGCGTGGGGATACAGACGGTAACCGGCTGGCCCAGCAGCGTTTTGCGGTCGAGGCGCGCGTCGGGGCTCAGCAGCTCCACGGTGAACTCAAAGGCGTCGGCGAGCTTCTCCCGGCCGCTGAGCTTCCAGAACAGCAGGCCCTCAACCGGCAGGATGACGGTGATACGATCAAACATAGTAATTTCCCGGACTGGCAGGCCCGGCGGGACGCCGGGCGGATAAGGAATGGACAGGAACTGAGCGGCGCGCGCGGCCTCAGCTTTGCGGGTTCAGCAGCCATACGCCTTCGCGATCGACGGTAATGCGCTGATCGCGGGTTTGGCCGCTGTTGCTGATGCTGAAACGGTAATCGCCCGGCGGCAGCTGCAGCATAGCGAAGCCGTTCGGCGACGGCACCAGCGCCTGCGGATTGCCGTTCATCGCTACTTTATCGCCCGGCAGCAGCTTGATATAGACCTGGGCGACAGGCTCCGGCGGTGGCGCAGGTTCGGCGGCATTCACCGTTTCCGCTGGCGGCTGAGAGGCCGTTGGCGTTACTGCAGGCGCAGAAGTTGCCGCTGGCGCATTCGTGGCGGCCGTCTGCGGCGCATCGTCGCTGCCGCCGCCCGCCATCAGCGCGCCCACGCCAATCCCCACCAGCACGCCTGCGGCAATCAGGCCAGGCACCATAAAGCGCTTCAGCCCGGCGGCTTTTGGCGCAGCCTGCTCTTCTTCTACCGGCACCAGCATGGTGCCAGGCCCGCTGACCTTCACCTCAACGATTTCACTGATATCGCTGGCGGAAAGCGCCATCAGCGCCGCCAGCTCGTCTATGGTCTGCGGCCGATCTTCCGGTTGCAGCGCCAGCGCGCGGTCAATCGCGTGCAGCAGCGGCAGCGAGTAGCCGGCGGGCTTCTGCTGCACCAGCGGCTTATAGTTATCCTCGATGCTGCGCACCACGCTGACCGGCGGTGGCGAGCCAACAATCAGCGTATGCAGCACTGCGCCCAGCGCATAGATATCGGTCCAGGTGCCCTGCTCGCTCTCGTTGTCGTCGCTGTACTGCTCAATCGGCGCAAAGCCCGGCTTGAGCATGGTTTCGGTTTCATCAGAAAGGTTGCCGATAGCCTTGCGGGCGGAACCGAAGTCCAGCAGCACCGGCACGCCGTTTTCCTGGATCTGGATATTATCCAGCGAGATATCGCGATGCAGATAGCCTTCGCGGTGGATAGTATTGATAGCGCCGAACAGCGGCGGCAGCAGGCAGCGGATCCAGGCTTCGCTAATCATCTCCGGGCGGCGGCTGTGCAGCTGCGACAGCGTGGTGCCGGTATAGAACGCCGTGCCCATATAGGCGGTATCGTTCTGCACCCAAAAGCGCAGCACGTGCAGCAAATTCGGATGATTAAAGCGGGCCAGCAGGCGCGCCTCCTGAATAAAGCTGTTCAGCCCGGCGTGAAACGTTTTGCTGAAGCGCTCGCTGCGCAGTACCAACGTCAGATCGTCGCTGCGCACCGCCAGCGAGGCGGGCATAAACTCTTTGATGGCGATGGTGCGTTCAAGCTGATGATCCCAGGCGCGATAGACGATACCGAAGCCGCCGCCGCCGATGACCTCTTTAATTTCAAACTCGTTAAAGCGGTAGCCCACCGGCAGAGCGCCAGGAATGGCTCGCGGAATATCTTGTTCTGACATATTGGACAACTCTCTTAATTGCGGCTTACGCCTCAAACTGACACTGGAACTCGCCGTCGTGCAGGGTTACCCGCAGGCGCTGGTACTGCTCTTCACGCCGGTGTGCGTCCAGCAGCAGCTGGCTCATCTGCGGCAGCAGCGTGTTGGTAAGGATGGCATCGACCATACGGCCGCCGGATTCTACCTCGGTGCAGCGCTGAACGATGCGTGCAATCACGCTGTCATCCACCTCGGAGACGATGCCGTGGTTCTGCGCCAGACGCTGCTGGATGCGCTTTAGCTGTAGCCGCACAATGCTGGCGAGCATGTCGTCGCTCAGCGGATAATAAGGCACCACCAGCAGACGGCCCAGCAAAGCCGGCGGGAAAACCTCCAGCAGCGGCCCGCGCAGCGCGCCCGCCAGCGCGTCCGGTTCCGGCATCAGTTCCGGATCGGCGCACATGGCGCTGATAAGCTGCGTGCCGACGTTGGAAGTCAGAATAATCAGCGTGTTGCGGAAGTCGATATGACGCCCTTCGCCATCTTCCATCCAGCCTTTATCAAAGACCTGGAAGAAAATTTCATGCACGTCGGGATGCGCCTTCTCGATTTCGTCCAGCAGCACCACGCTGTAAGGACGACGGCGCACGGCCTCGGTCAGCACGCCGCCTTCGCCATAGCCGACATAGCCCGGCGGCGCGCCTTTCAGCGTAGAAACGGTGTGCGCTTCCTGAAACTCGCTCATATTGATGGTGATAATGTTCTGCTCGCCGCCGTAGAGCGTTTCGGCCAGCGCCAGCGCGGTTTCGGTTTTGCCGACGCCGGACGGGCCGCAGAGCATAAAGACGCCGACCGGCTTATTCGGGTCGTCCAGCCGCGCGCGGGAGGTGCGCACGCGTTTGGCGATCAGATCCAGGCCGTGGCGCTGACCAATTACGCGCTCGTTCAGCGTGTCGGCCAGCTTCAGCACCGCGTCGATTTCGTTTTTCATCATGCGGCCCAGCGGGATGCCGGTCCAGTCGGCAACTACAGCGGCGACCACGTTGGCATCGACGGCGGCAAACAACAGCGGCGCTTCGCCCTGTAGCGTTTTCAGCTGCTGCTGCTGCTCTGCGAGCTGCTGCTGAAGGGCGGTGACATCTTCCGCATCATCCTTATGCAGCCGCTCGCGCAGCGCGATAATGGCGTCCACCAGCCCGCGTTCGCTCTGCCAGCGTGCCGTCAGTTCATCGCGCTGGCGGCCTAGCGCAGCCAGCTGTTCGCTGATTTTTACCGCCCGGGACGCATCGCCAATCGCCACTTTCGCCTCGCGCTCCGCTATCTCTTTTTCAATCGAAAGCGCGTGGATGCGGTGCAGGCAGTCTTCCAGCTGCGGCGGCTGCGCGCTCTGGCTGACGGCGACGCGGGCGCAGGCGGTATCCAGCAGCGCCACGGCTTTGTCGGGCAGCTGGCGTGCCGGAATATAGCGATGCGAAAGCTTAACCGCCGCCGCCACGGCCTCATCCAGCAGCAGGACGCGATGGTGCTTCTCCAGCGTGGTGACGGTGCTGCGCAGCATCAGCAGCGCTTTCTCTTCGTCCGGCTCCTGCACCTGCACGGTCTGGAAACGCCGGGTCAGCGCCGGATCTTTCTCGATATATTTTTTGTATTCCGCCCAGGTGGTCGCGCCGATAGTGCGCAGCTGGCCGCGAGCCAGCGCGGGTTTTAACAGGTTGGCGGCATCGCCCGTGCCCTGCTGGCCGCCCGCGCCGATCAGCGTGTGGATCTCGTCGATAAACAGGATGATCGGCGTCGGGCTGGACTGCACTTCATTGATCAGCGCCTGAAGCCGCGCCTCAAATTCGCCTTTCATGCCCGCGCCGGCCTGCAACATACCGATATCCAGCAGCCACAGCTGCACGTTGCGTAGCGGCTCCGGCACGTCGTCTGCCGCCATGCGCAGCGCCAGGCCTTCCACCACCGCCGTTTTGCCGACGCCCGCTTCGCCGGTCAGCAGCGGGTTGTTCTGGCGGCGACGCATCAGGATATCCACCATCTGGCGGATCTCTTCATCGCGTCCGGCGATCGGATCGATCTTGCCTTCGCGCGCGCGCGCCGTCAGATCCTGCGCGTACTGTGCCAGCGTGCTTTTTTGCTGCGGCACGGCACCCTCCTGGACGGGCGCGGCGGTGATGCTGCTCTCCTTGCTGTTGGCGAACACGCTGTCGAACTGCTCCAGCAGCGTATCGGCGCTGATACGGCCAAACTGCGGCGAAATGCTTTTCAGCACGTTGGCCAGATTGAACGTTTTCAGCAGGCCAATCAGCAGATGGCCGCCACGGATCTGCTGCACGCCGAACTTCAGCGAGCCGTACACCCAGGCGCGCTCAACCGCGCTGTCGATATGTTCGGACAGATCCGACACCGCGCTGGCGCCGCGAGGCAGACGATCCAGCGCCCCGACGATATCGCGCGTCAGCGCCTCTTCATCCAGTGAAAAATAGCGGATCGCCTGTTGCAGATCGCCTTCCTGCTGCTGCATCAGCTGATGCAGCCAGTGCACCAGCTCCACATAGGGATTGCCGCGCAGCTTGCAGAAGGCGGTGGCGCTTTCCAGCGAGGTAAATAACAGCGTGTCCAGTTTGCCGAACAGTACGGCGCGGCTGATTTCTGACATGGTTGTTCTCGGTAAGTAGATGACGGTTAAAACAGAGAGCCGTAAAGAACAAGCCCGATAAGCGAGCGGCCCGGTTCGGCAAGGCGGCCGGAAAAAGTGACTTTCTCTGTCAAGGTCGTGCGGGTTTTAACAAAACGTTATCTGGCAGCGACCTGCTCCGCCGGTTCCGGGCTGAAGGTCAGATCGCGTAGCGGCTCGCCGCTTTTTAAATGGCCGAGCCAGCTGTTAAAGCCGAGCCGGGTTGCGTCGCCGGGCCGGATCCCTTTGGCCTCTTCCGCCGCCAGGATCAGCTTCAGCTCCCAGATATATTCAATGCCCAGGTATTGCCGTACCCAGTCGCGCAGCGCAAGAGTCCAGGCCTCGCCCGGCAGAAAGCGGTTATAGGTTTCCAGCGGCATCGGCCCCAGCTCGATGCGGAACTTATGCTGCACGTCACGCACCGCCACGCCCAGAAACATCGATTCGCCCAGCTTCGGCGCATGTCGGCCCGCGCCCAGCTTCGCCCGCTCGCGGCTGTCGATCGGCAGCCAGTGCGGCACGTTTCCCACCAGCCTGACCGGCACCTTAAAATAGTGGCTGAGGATCTTTTGCAGGCCTTCGACGTCGCGCGCGTGGCGGGTTAAATGCCCGGCCACCGCAAAGCGCGCGTGATCGCTCAGGCTGCCTTTTGCCAGCTGGCCCGGCTGGCCCATGCCGATCAGGCTCGCCAGATAACGATCGAAGCGCTGATTGTCTTCCCGATCCAGCGATACCGTTGGCTGCGCGTCGGCCCAGGCGCGGTAAAACAGCAGCGTCAGCCGATGGTGAAACAGGTCGGCAAAGGCCGACATACTGCGATCCTGATGATGAATAATGCGCTCGCGGGCGTACTCCGTCAGGTGCGTCGGCAGCGGGCCGTTCGGGCCAAACAGGCCGAAGCTTAAAATTGAGATGTCGTGCAGCGAGCTGTTGTCGCGCGGGCCGGCCTTTGACAGCGTGGCGGGCGCGAAGGCCAGCGACGGCTCCTGACCGATGCGCAACGGCTCATGGCGCGGCAGCGGCGCGCGGCCGAGCGGATAGCGCTCGCCGCCCTGTGCGTCCAGCCTGCGCAGCAGCTGAAACAGGTCGTAGCGCCACGGTGCCTGCGTCACGCCCGACCAGAACGCCTCCGGCAGCCGCTGCGTTTTGCGAATGCGCAGCACGTTCATATCAGCGTCCTTTTGCCCATGCGCGCGGGCCAGTAGCCGACCTCGCCGCGCTGCTGGCTGGTCAGCGTCAACTCGGTAAAGCTGTTGATGGCGACCAGCCTGGCGAAGACCTGCTCCAGCACGCTGCCCAGCAGCCACGGGCTGGCGCCGGAAAACGCCTGCTCGTCGACGCTCAGCTCAATGCCGATGCCGCGCGCGAACACGATCGGGCCGGGTTCCGGCACCCGACGGCTGACCGGTTTGAGCCGACAGTGGCGAATGCCTTCAATCTGCCGGGCCACCGGCGCTTCCGCCAGATTGGCATACAGCCCCAGCAGCTGGCGCAGCGCCGTGGCGCCCTGGCCGTCGTCGCTGTCCATCAGGCTTAAATAATTCAGCTGCAAATGGCTGATCAGCCGCCAGGTCGCCATGCCTTCCGCCAGCGCCGGACGCGGCGGCGTTGGGCCTTTGCGCAGCGTCAGCTGGCTGACCGGCACCGAGTCCGCCATCATAAAGTTGCCCTGATCCTGCGCCAGCAGCATCAGCGGCAGATCGCGACTGGTGCACAAAACTTCTGCCGTCAGATGGGTCAGATCGTCGCGCCACGGCGACTGGCGCTCATCCACCAGCGAAAGAAAGACTTCGGATCCGATATAGCCGGTGCGCGTACCGTAACGCTGCGCGCGTTCAGACAGCGTGCGCTGCTCGCGGCGCAGCGAAAAATAAGCGCCGTAGTCGCCTTCGTCACGGCTGAAGGTGCTCCAGAAAGGCCGGAACACCTGCTCGCCCTGCTGCCTGTCGCCCGTGGCGTACAGCTTCTGCACCGAGTAAATCTCGTAGTCGAGCGGGCGAATGTTATCGACCACCAGATGGTATTCATGCACGCCTTCGCTGATTTTCTGCCGCTCCGCCGTTTTCGTGAACAGGTTGATAACCGGCGTACAGTGCAGCGCCAGATGGCTTTTGTCGATCGTCCGCTCCAGCGCCGCGTCGGCTTTGTCCAGCAGCAGGACGATCTCAAAGGCTTTTACCTCTGGCCCACAGCGTGAAGGCAGCTCGCCCAGGCCGCTGATGCTGACAAACTGGAAGCGCGCAGGAAAAGCGAAATATTCCTGAAGCAGCCTGTAACCGTCAAAGTTGCGCAGATCTTCCGGCAGCAGCGCCTGGTTAGCCGCAAAGCCCTCATGCTTCAGCGCGTCGTCGCCCAGCACGACCCGCTGCGGCTGCGGCTCCACCGTCTGGCAAAAGCTGCCGACCGTGTGCTGCATCATCAGCTCCAGCAGCTGCTGCGCCTGAATGTCCGGGCCGCTGAGAAAAAACATCAGATCTTTCAGGGTCAGATGGCTCAGCGCCACTTCGCTAAAGCATTCAAGGCGGATACGCAGCGCGCTGACCGCACCGCGCTGGCTCAGCCCCATGCTGCCAAGCGGGATATCCGCCGGCACGCCGCCCAGTTCCACGTGAGCGATGCGCAGCGGTTGCAGCATCACGTCGTGCGCCGTGGCGTAGCTACAGGTGACGCCGCTTTTTTTCAGCATCTGGCTGTCCATCATGGTGCCGCGCGGCACCAGGAAACCGCCGCTGATATCCCCTTTTTTACCGTCAGGATGCAGTTCAGCAATCGCCATTGAAGGCACGGGCGAAAGATAGTTGGGCGCGATCATCTCCAGCATCCGCTGCGAAAAGCGCGGGAACTCGGCGTCCATTTTCAGCTGCACGCGCGAGGTCAGAAAGGCGAAGCCCTCCATCAACCGCTCGACATAGGGATCGGCCACGTCAATGCCGCTCATGCCCAGCCGTCCGGCGACTTTGGGATAGCGTTCGGCGAACTCCGCCCCCATTTCGCGCAGGTACGCCAGTTCACGGTTGTAATAATCGAGCAGTTTGCTGTCCATAATTACCCTACGTCTTTCAGTTCAAAATGGCCGTTTTCTAAATCCAGATCGGTGCGGAACAGAAACTCCAGCGGATAAGGCACGCACCAGAGCCGCCCTTTGATTTCAATCGACAGCATGTTGTGCAGGCTGAGCGAGCTGGTGTCTGATATGCAGCGCACCTGAAGCCCCGCCGGCAGAATGCGCGGCTCAAAGTACAAAATAGAGTTGGTGATTTTGCGCTGGATGTCGGCCAGTTCGATATCGGACATACGCTGTCCGGCCAGCGGCGCAACGCCAAAGTTATAAGCGGAGCGCTGCACGTGCGGAAACGGCGAAAGATCCTGCTGCGCTTCGTTGTTGATGCTGTTGAACAGCCACTGCAAATCACGCAGAACGTTACGCTTCAGCGTGGCGTGCGAAATCACGCGGCTGCCGGGGGCTTCCTGCGGCTTATCCGGCGCGTTGTCGGTCAGCCTGTCCAGCAGCGACGGCTGCATTTTATCGCGCGCCGTCATCGTCTCCCTGCCGCGCTGGCGAAAACCGCCGTGCAGCAAATCGCGACCGTCACTCATCGTCGGCTTCCGCTGCAAAGACAATATGCGTCAGGCTCAGCAGCGGAAAATCCTGCTCTTCGCTCAGCCAGGTTTTCTGACCGTGGCCGATAAACTGCTGGTCGTCCAGCGGCGTCCACTCGGTGACGGCGGCCAGCCGCAGGTTGTCTTCGGCCGTATCGGCAAACGGATAGCGCACCGGCAGCTGGCAAACCTGTTCGCTGCCGTCGATTAGCGTGACGGCCGTGTGCCGCCAGACCAGATCGGTGACGCTCGCCGGCGGCTGAAAACGCATTTCGCGCACGGCGGCGAACGGCAGCCAGGTGTAATGGCCGTTAACGATCAGCTCACAAATCGGGCCGAGCCGCCCGTCGCCGTCGATCAGCCATGCCACGGTCTGCGTCTGCTCGTCCTGCATGGTGACGCGGGCCGGGTTGGCCTGCGCCGCCGCAAAAGCCGCCGCGCGTAACTCATCGGCCTCTTCGGCATGCTCTTTACGCAGCGCCTTCAGTAACGCTTCCGCCCAGGCGAACGCCTCGCCGGGCATTCTCGGCATCGCCAGGCCTTCAAAGACCGCCGCTCGCTGGATTTCTGCCGTAATGGCCTGCTCCAGCAGCGTAACCGTGGGCTTTGCCTGCGGCTTTAAAGCCAGCCAGGATTTCAGCTGGGTTTTGGCGCGCGGCCAGTGGCCCGCCAGACAGAGCAGCTGTACGAAGGCGGCGCGCAGGTCGGCATCCGCCGGGCGGCTTTTGATATCGCTTTCGACGCGCGCCAGAGTTTCCAACAGCGTGGCGCCGGACATCAGTTGAGTCAGAGATTTCATAGCTTTCCTCGGGCACAGGGGTCAGTTAAGCGTCCGGTAAGCACCGGCGGCCGGATCTTTCAGCTGCGGATGGATTTCATCCACCAGCTTGACGATCACCGCGCCGTCGGCCAGATAGGGCGACCAGACCTTACGGACTTCGTCCAGGCGCGCCTTCAGAATACTTGCATCGCTGGCTTCCTGCTGGCTTATCGCCACCACCACGGTGCCGTCAGCCTGCCAGCCGTTCAGCGCGGGCGCGTAAGGCACGATCATCCAGCTCTGCGGCGAGCGCTCGTCGCTCAGCACCATACGCTCGTTGTTGACGGTGGTGATCTGCGTATCGCGACCAATCGCTTTGCCGTTCAGCCCGGAAACCGGGAAACCCTGCACGAAGCTGACCTGACGGCTTTTGGCGCCGCCTTTGCCCAGCTGCGTTAGCTGGCTGTCGCCGCTGAGCCAGCCGTCGCTGCCGCAGGTCACGCCGCCTTTCGCAGGCACAAACAGCGCGCTGGCCTGGCTGGCGTTATTCCACCAGGTGCGGAAGTGGCAGCCGTCCAGCAGACTGAACTGGATCCACGGCGTGGTATCCGCCGGCGGCGATAGATCTTCTGCCTTAACCGGCGCGGCGGCTGGCGCGGTTTCTGTCGGTGCGGCCTGAACCGGCACGGTGGGTGTTGCCGCCTGTACCGGCGTGGCCGCTGGCGTTTGTGCCTCCATTTTGCTTTGCCAGCCCTGCGCTTTAGCGGCGCTGCCGTGCGCCAGCGCTTTGCCGTTGCTGTCGGTCAGCTGCCATTGAAACGTGGCTATTTTCGCGCAGCTGTGCGACATCAGGCCCGCGACCTGCGGCAGCAGCTCGTTTACCTTCGCCGGATCTTTATCACCGTTGGCCACGATGCGCAGCGCAACATCGCGCTTGCACCAGCTGGCAGGCTTCTGATCTTTAACGTTATCGAGCCAGACATCCATTTGCAGCGATTTAGCGGTGACGACGCGGTAATCCTGTGCCCAGGCACCGGATGCAATCAGCAGGGTGACACCCGTTAGCCAATATTTCATGTGGGTTAAAGCCTTATTTTAATCACGAAGAGGGAAAAACTGCGCTGCGGCTTCCAGCGAATGCAGCAGCGTGGTGTCCTGCGGATCGCCGACCCAGACGGCGACGGCGCTGTAATTGTCCTGGCTGGCGGCGGCCTGCCGCTCGTTTTTGCGGATAACCTGCTGCATCAGCGTCAGCCATTCGTCCGGCGTATTCACCATATGCAGCGACTCCTGCATGTTTTCCTGCGAAAGCCCGTGCCAGAACCCGTCGGTGCAAAGCAGGAAGGCGTCGCCGTCTTCGATCTCGACCACGTCGCTGTAGCTGGCGTCGCGCTCCTCATCGCCCATGCCGAGCGCAAAATAGAGCAGATTGCCGTTGATGCCTTCGGTCTGGTGACCGGCGTCCTTCATCTGCTGCACCAGGCTGTGATCGGTGGTGACGTGATAAAGGTAGCCGCGTCGGAACAGATAAAGGCGGCTGTCGCCCGCGTGCGCCCAGTAGGCCAGGTCGAAATCGCGATCGATAAACAAGCTCACCAGGGTGGTGCCCATGCGCTTATGGTCGCCGATCGCCTGCTGCTGGCGAATTGCGTGGTTGGCGTCGTTAACGTAGCGGCGAATACTTTGTGCGTCCAGGTGTCGCTCGCCGTCAAAGCGCTGGAGAATGGTATCGCGCGCCAGCGCCGCCGCGACGTCGCCGCCGGGCAGCCCCGCCACCCCGTCGCAGACCACGAAGCAGGCCGAGCGTTCGCCGATGCGCTCGCCGGTCTGATCCTGATTGCTTTCGCGAGCGCCCTGGTGCGACATAGAGGCAATGGTGATATTCATCATTCTTCCGATCTGATTTGAGAATCTTTGTACTGGTTCACTTCCATGTCGTAGGCGTGCAGGAAAGCTTCGCCAAACAGCGTGTGGAAGTCATCCTCAATTTCGCCCGCCGTTTCACCGTAGCGTTTGGCGAAGTGCTCCCACAGCGCGGCTTTACGGCTGTTGGGCAGCGACAGGCGAGAGATGGCGCCCTCTTCCCGCGCTTCTTCTTCCAGCTGCTGCGGGTTAAAGGATTGCAGCATCGAAGCGATAATCGCGCGGATCCCGGCGATCATGCCCAGCTGATGCGCCTGTAAATCGACCAGCGCGTCGCGCACCGACTGCTTAGGCGGCATAAAACCCGGCATCCGGCTGCCGAACATCTGCATCAGCACCGATTTACCGGAAGGCAGCAGCTTAAACGGGTTGTTGGCCTCGTCGAGGATCACCGTCATTTCCGCTTTTACGCCGCGCTTGAGGATCGAGCGGGAGGAGAGCAGCGCCACCGTTCCCTGCGAGAACATGCTGAGCATCTGGCCCAGCTCCTGCATTGCGTCGCGGTCAAAGCGCGGCGTCGGCTGTAGATCGTTCAGCCCCATGCCGCCAATCAGCGCCTCCAGCAGCTCGCCGTCCAGCCGCTGACCGTCGCCGGAAGCGCTGTGCTGTTGCGAAGCCGTATTGGCGACCGGATCGATGCGCAGACGGCCTTTTGGCGGCGGCGTAGTGCTGCGCGCAACGGCCTGTGGCGTCGGCAGGGTGATGCCGCCGTACTCCTGCTGCGGCGGCCGCGCGGCGGCGGTCGGCTCGCTGAAATCGGCGTCGCTCGCCGGGTTTTCGGCAAAATGCGGAGGCTGGCCGCGATCCGTATCGCTTTGCGGCAGTTCAGCAAACAGCGGCGACTTGCTGAGATCGTCAGCGGCCTGCGGGTTTTCGCCAAACAGCGGCGACTTGCTGAGATCGTCAGCGGCCTGCGGGTTTTCGCCAAACAGCGGTGACTTGCTGAGATCGTCAGCGGCCTGCGGGTTTGTATCAAACAGCGGTGATTTACTGAGATCGTCAGCGGCCTGCGGGTTTGTATCAAACAGCGGTGATTTACTGAGATCGTCAGCGGCCTGCGGGTTTTCGCCAAACAGCGGCGACTTGCTGAGATCGTCAGCCGTCTGCGGATTGCTTGTTGGCCTGCCGATCGTCTGCGGCTGGCTGTCCAGCGCCTTTGGTGCCGGCGGCACAAACGCAGTCTGTGGCCGCTTCTGCTGCGGTTCATCCACCGGCGTCAGCGGGACGGCGTTGCCCATCATCAGCCCCAGCGGATCGTCGCCGTCGGCGGGTGTGCTGTTGCCGCTGCCGAACAGCGCCATCGGATCCAGCTGCTGCTTTTTGTCCTGCTGCGGCTGCGTCAACGTGCCCGGCGTGCTGTCGTCAAAAATGCTTTGCCGATCGAACAGCGACTCGCTGCTGAACAGAGAGTCAGACGTGCGATCCCGACGATCCAGCTGCGGCGCTGGCTTATCGGCAAACTGCGCCAGCGGATCGACCGGGTTACGATCCTGCGCTTTTTCCGTCAGAGGATCCGATCCGGCTGGCGCGGGCCTGCTGCGGCTGGACAGGTTGTCGCTGATGGAAAATTCCTGCGCCAGGCTGTCCCAGATTTCACTGGGAATGGCGGCAGGCGCGCTTTCCTGCGGCGGCGCGGCCGGTCGGGCAACCGGCGCGGGTCTTGCCACGGGCTGCGCCGCCACGTTGAGTTCGCTGACCTGTAAACGGTACTCATCAATGCTAAGGATGTCGCCATCCTGCAAATCCACCTGCCGACCCCGCTCCAGCGGAATATCATTCAGGTGCACCAGCGTCACGTTGCCGCGATTAGTAATGCGGCATTCGCCGTCGGCCGTGATATGCACAATGGCCTGCAGGCGGGAAATGGTGCGGTCATCGTCCGGCAGCACCAGGTTGTTGTCGGCGCCACGGCCGATAGTGCCGCCCGGCGGCAGAAAGTCGCAGCTGCTCTGCGGCGGCTGCTGGCCAGCTTTGGTCGCTATTATCGTAAATCGCATCACGTTTTCCTGCGTTGGATTTCGGCGTTCGGGCCGCGCCGGTAGGCCCGGCGGGCGTTGAAACTGATTGCTGCCCGGCATGGATTGCGCTATCCCGACAGCTTTAAACAGGGCGACGGCTTCGTCAGCGCATCGTGCCTTCGACGCTGTCTGTCACCTGGTCGCCTTTAAAGATCTCCATTGTCCAGCGGTTAAAATCATTGGGAATAAAGGAATAGCTGTAACCGCTGTTCTCAAAAACGTAGCCGCGAAAATCACACACGTCCGGGCAGTTGATATTGATGGTTTTGCCAGGCAGCAGGATCGCTTTGCCGCTGCGTTTGCTTCTGGAGTCCAGCGTGACGTCATTGCAGTCAACATTGCCTTCTTCGCACCAGGCCGTAATACGGGCCAGATATTTTTTGCTGTCAAAGGTGGCCGTATTGGCAGGATGCGCCGCATAAAAGCGACGGATTTTCGGCACGCTGTCTATTGACGCATTATTCACTCTTTGCGACAGCGCATTATCGACCAGCAGCGAGCGGGACTGGGGATCGTACGCCAGCACCACCGCAACCAGCGAGGTTTCTACCAGCGTGGTGGCGGTATAAATCACAGCGATTTTCACCTCGCGATCGCCAGGCGAGGAAATTACGCCCACGCCTTTCACGTCTTCGCACGCTTCGCCGTCAAAACGATTGAAGCCAATGGTCGGCACCAGGTTTGTCAGGCTTTCACCATCGCGCGACCAGCCAATAAAGCAGGCGTTCATATCGGCCCGCAGCAGACCTTTGCCCGGCACCATCACGCCCAGTAAATGGCCGCTATCTCGTACGGCAAAGGTCTGCTGGCCGAACGGCTCTGCGCCAGCGATATCCAGCGACAGGGCTTTTTGCGCCAGTTCAGGCGCAAACGTATCCGCATCTGCCGTGACCAGATGCGGGCTGGCGACGGCGATGTTGGTTAATAAGGCAAGAGAGAGTAAAAGGCGTTTCATGCTGAGTTCCGGTAAAAAATTAAGGCATTTATAATGAAAGTCAGGTATTCAATAATATTTTCTGAGTACGCCGATACGATCGAACATGCTCTGATAAAGGCACCGGCTATCTGTATTACAGTCAGCACGTTTTTTTATCCAAATCTGCTGAGAGTGCATAACTTCATTGAGTTCATGCTTATTTTTAGCCTGTTTTAGTTGCCATAGTGCAGCACGATAGGCCTTATTAACACTCTTATCCCATGTGGCTAAATCAAACGAGATGCATATTGCCTTTTCATCATCTTGCTGTACCTTACGACAATTAAAAGAAGGCGAAGGTCTTTCGTCGATGATCCTTTTTAAAGTCAGGATACTGCTCATATTGCCGGAGACTAGCAGAGTATTTTTATCAGCTACCACCAGCCAAGGCTTAATATTGGCACCTTCGCTAGCAAAATTACCCTTTTTGCAGTGAAGCATCAGAGGCGTAAGATGCTGGCTGCCTGAAAAAGCTAAATCGTAATCTTTAGCTATAGGTTTAACCGGCTCCGACTGACGTTCGCCTTCGGTTAGCGCAACCAGCTTGTCCAGACTTACGTCTGGCGCGCTATCGATCTCTGGAGAGCTACAGTCTGCCAGATAGCTCATTGGCGAACTGATTTCAGCCTGGCTTATTATCACACGTCGGCCAATAAGATAAGGATCGTTCGGAACAATATTATCGCTGCTGGTGATCCAAGTATCCGTGCCGACCTGAGCGACCTGCCAGTTGCCCATAAGCACTGTCGGCAGTGGAGCAGCCAGGGATCGTCCAATCTTGAATGCTGTAATAAGAAGCAACAGTAAGCGACGCACTCTATTTCCTTTTTTTGCAGAAAGAATTAGTCAGCCTTGCTCGCCTGCAAGAGCGTGAAATCGCCCTCTGCCGGATCGTCTTTATCGCTGATCATCTGCCTGGTTTTCTGATCGACATAAACGCTGAATAATCTGTGCTGCGTCTCGGGATCGCCCGGACAATCGCCGCCGTGCTTTTCCACTACGTCGATCAGATCCAGACCAGGTTCAGCGTCTGCCGTTAGCAGGTAGTTAACGCAGTTGGCGTCCGTCACCAGCTTGTTTTTCTCAACGGTGTTTTCAACCTGTATAACTGCTGACTCCGCTGTGCTGGTGGCCGTGGCGTAAAAACTTATCCCTGGAAAGAGAACAAAAAGAGTTAGTTTTAAGATTTTCATTATTTTTTATGGTGAGCCGGATATCAAGCTGGCTCTTTTCATAGCTCGGGCGTTTATAAGGAAAGTGAAGAAGAATTAGATGGATTTATTCAATTTTTTATCTTCTCATACTTCTTACGCATAGCGGCTATATCTTTGACATAGGAGTTTTGAAATTTTTCGGTAGTATTTTCATCATAATAAACTTCATTATGATTTTTTATCCCTAAAATAATATAGTCTTGCGAATATTGCCCACGCACATCAACTTTATAGATAACAGCAATTTTTACATCTTTATCATCTGAACGGGACAAGACGCCAACGGATTCAACTTTATCACAATCCACGGTTTCCCAATCATCAGCCCCCATGGTTTGCATAAAGAATGCGTCTGAATGTTGATCTGTTGACCAACTAACAAAACAAACCGGATGAACATCTCGTAACCAGCCTTTCCCCTGAACCAGCGTGCCCAGTTTTTTCCCATTACTGAGAATGTCAAACGTTTGCTTAGAATCAATCTTTACATTAGACAATCCTGTCTCTGTTGCTTTTTCAGTTACAGAACTATTGGAAAGGTTTGATTCAGGGTTTTTAAGTGTTGTGCCCGCTATAGAAAAAGCACTACTTATTGATAATGCCAATCCTAAAAATAAGTTAATAGATTTCATAATAATCCTTATTTAATGATGCAATGCATAATCATAGTTAGCTGCCATCTGTGTATCATAATTTTTTTCTTTATAGCCAGAACCATTATAGTGGTAAGCAAATTTTGCCCAATTTTTGGTTCTGATAGCATTCAACAATACCGGTGTTCTGGATATATGATTCACAAATGCGTAAACCTGTCCGGAGAGCGTATTCATGCCTTCGACAAATTTTTCTACGCTTGCATAGCCTGCCGTTTCATAGTTATTTCCCATTATCTGAAAAGCCCCCCATGAAGCAGACTTGAGCGCAGCCTGTCGATCAAGCGCTATTGCTTTATTCAGTCTGGTATATTGTATACTAAATTTCCCATAGTGTTGATAGCGTGGCCCGGATATCTCAGGATGTGATTTGTCATATTTACCATTGGTTAATGAGCTAAAATAATGACGTTCATAAAGAATCGTTGGCCGCCCTTGTTCGTCAAAAGGGCCAGTAACTTTAGACTCGGTAATAACCACAGCCTTAACTGCAGCCACTTCGCAATTGAGCGCTTTGGCGGCGCTTACATACATTTCTTCAGTTAACTCACGCGCATTTGTATTGAAATTTATTTTAACTGGCGTAACCGTATTAGAGTGGTGATGCAAGTTGCGTATTGTTGGACCGTGAGGAGATACAACACCATCAGGCGTTGTTAACCTGACTACTTTTTGTTGAAATTCCTTTATCCTTTCAATAGTTTTCGGCCCAATTTTGCCATCTACATCCAGCTCATTGCCTGCCGTGGTTATTACCTTATTACCATTGAGTAGGGATTGAACTGTTTTCACATCACGATATTTATTAATTTGCCCACTGCCTACCGCCTGGCTTATTCTGATTGTACTCATCTAAAATCCCTCTATTACAGCCGACTTCTTACCTTTAACTTATCATTATTAACCTCCCCTGACGGGGAGGCCCTGGAAGCAAGTTAAGCTTCTTTATTTTCTTTGATATTCCAGCCAGCGCTGCTTTCTGCGCCTTTACCGCCGGAAGAACTCTGCTCCCAGTACTGCTGCTTCACTTTGGAAGCCTGGAAGGAGTAGCTCATGCCTACGGTGTCGCCGTTATCAGCACCAACGTACTGCACGTTAGTCACCAGCACGTCTTCCAGCGTAATGCGGGTGTATTCAACCTGAGTGCCGCCAGCTTTACATACGGACAGCTCAACTTTGGCGATGTGCTTGCCGCTTGCGCAGTTCTTCAGCAGCGCGGTGGTGGACTTGTCGATCAGCGCTTCAACGTGCAGATCGTTAAAGTTAACTTTACCGGCACCGCCGCCGCCGCCAACAGACATATTGCCCGGCTGAGAGGCGCCCCAGGAGAAAGAAGTGATATCGGTCCAGCCTTTATGGTTAGAGTCTTTCGACTCGCCGGTTACACCGTCTACCTTCATAAACATATCAATAGCCATTATTTTCTACTCTTTTTTGATGGACAATTTTGCTTTTGACAAAGCAGCGACAGACAAAAAGGCATGCTTTTTGTCTTTTTTCCGACGATCTTGCAGCCGACCGTACAGAAATCTTTTAACCCGTCGCCAGGACGTAAATTTATTTTTTCCGGGAAGAGGAAATCACAGCGGAATAAATTAAATTTACAGATAGCATTGGCAGATATAAATTAGAGACTTATCACATGGCGCTTAACTTAAAAGGTCAGCGTTAAATAATGAAAAAAACTTTTTTGTCATTACTCAGCGTTATTTTTTTAGCGCTATCCATCTATGCTCTGTTCACGCTTGCCAGCGGCATCTGGCTGGTAGCCCGCTATGAAAATTTTGATATAAACGCCTCAGGCTTCCTTTCGGGTGAACTGCTGTTCACCGCGCTCTGCCTGGGCTTCTATTTTTTGATAAGGAAAGCGGCCAAAAAAGCACGTTGACCGCTTTAGCTTTAATTAATCAGCTTATAAAGGGAGCCGCCTTACCTTCCGCCAGGAGCCAGCGGTAAGCTCTCCCTTCAGCCTTTAAGCATCATCGCTTTTCAGCGAAGGCAGCTTAGAGACCAGACGCAGCGACACGGTCAGGCCTTCCAGCTGGTAGTGCGGACGCAGGAAGAATTTTGCGGCGTAATAGCCCGGATTATCTTCCAGCTCTTCCACCAGCACCTCGGCGGAAGCCAGCGGCTTGCGGGATTTGGTTTCCTGCGAGGAGTTGGCCGGATCGCCATCCACGTAGTTCATCACCCAGTCGTTCAGCCAGCGCTCCATCTCTTCGCGCTCGCGGAAGGAACCGATCTTGTCGCGCACGATGCACTTCAGATAATGCGCAAAGCGGCAGCAGGCGAACAGGTACGGCAGGCGCGCGGCCAGACGTGCGTTGGCGGTGGCGTCCGGATCGTGATACTCGGTCGGCTTCTGCAACGACTGCGCGCCGATAAAGGCGGCGAAATCGGAGTTTTTGCGGTGTACCAGCGGCATAAAGCCGTTTTTCGCCAGCTCGGCCTCGCGACGGTCGCTGATGGCGATTTCGGTCGGGCACTTCATGTCCACGCCGCCGTCGTCGCTCGGAAAAGTGTGGCAAGGCAGATTTTCCACCGCGCCGCCGGATTCCACGCCACGGATCGCCGTACACCAGCCAAACTCTTTGAAAGAGCGGTTGATGTTGGCCGCCATTGCGTAAGCGGCGTTCGCCCAGGTGTAGTTGCCGTGGTTCGCGCCTTCGGTTTCTTCCTCAAAGTCGAAGCTGTCGACCGGGTTGCTGCGGATGCCGTAAGGCAGACGCGACAGGAAGCGCGGCATCACCAGGCCCAGGTAGCGCGCATCTTCCGATTCACGCAGGCTGCGCCAGGCAGCATACTCGCTGTTCTGGAAGATTTTGGTCAGGTCGCGCGGGTTCGCCAGCTCCTGCCAGGATTCCATCTGCATTACTTCCGGCGCGGTGCCGGTGATAAACGGACAGTGTGAAGCCGCGCCGATACGCGCCATCTCGCCCAGCAGCTCCACGTCCTGCGGGCTGTGATCGAAGTAGTAGTCGCCTACCAGGCAGCCGAACGGCTCGCCGCCGAACTGACCATACTCTTCTTCGTAGATTTTCTTGAAGATCGGGCTTTGATCCCAGCCAACGCCTTTGTAGCGCTTCAGCGTGCGGCCCAGCTCTTTCTTCGAGATGCTCATAAAGCGGATTTTCAGCATCTCGTCGGTTTCGGTGTTATTCACCAGATGGCTCAGGCCGCGCCAGGCGCCTTCCAGCTGCTGGAAATCTTCGTGATGAATAATCTGGTTGACCTGCTTAGACAGCTTCTCGTCAATCTCGGCAATCAGCGCCTGAATGGTACGGTAAGCGTCGTCAGAAGCGGTAACGGTGTTTTCCAGCGCCTGCTGCGCCAGGGTTTTCACCGCGCTTTCCACCGCCGTGCGCGCAGAGTCGGTTTTCGGGCGGAACTCTTTGTTCAGCAGCGAGCTGAATTCATCCTGGCTCCAGGCCTGCTGGCCCTGCTGCTCAAGCTGGGAAGGATTGGTCATTACTGCTCTCCTTCTTTAGCCGCGTCATCCTGCTTTGGCAGGTGGCTGAGAGATTGCAGCAGCGTCGGATCCTTGAGGATTTTGGCAATCAGCTCTTCCGCGCCGTTTTTGCCGTCCATATAGGTCAGCAGGTTGGAAAGCTGGGTACGCGCATCCAGCAGCTTGTTCAGCGGCTCGACGTTGCGTGCCACCGCGTCCGGCGAAAAATCTTCCATGCTGTTGAAGGTCAGATCGATGTTCAGATTGCCTTCGCCGGTCAGCGTGTTTTGCGCCTGGAAAGCCACGCGCGGCTTCAGCGCCTTCATGCGCTCGTCAAAGTTATCGACGTCGATATCCATAAATTTGCGTTCATCGACCGACGGCAGGTTATCGACCGGCTTGCCAACCAGATCGGCCATCACGCCCATCACAAAAGGCAGTTCGATTTTGCGTTCTGCGCCGTAGATCTCCACGTCATACTCGATCTGTACGCGCGGCGCGCGGTTACGGGCGATAAATTTCTGCCCGCTGGATTTACTAGCCATAATGTTCTCCATTGGTATGCGCGATTAGTCAGGACGCCTCAGTCGTGACGCCCGAAAATGTTTTCCAGCTGATGCACGCCGTCCGGCGCCAGGTCGCGGATAATGCTCATAAAGTCCATCTCGATCATGCGCTGTACGCGGTCGATCATCAGCGGCGCCGGATGGCTGGGTTCGTGCTGCACAAAATACTGTTTCACCTTTTCCAGCATCAGCTGCGCATCGGCGCGCGATGCGGGCTGCACGCTGCGCCAGTCGGTCTGCGTCGTCCTGGCCAGCTGCTGCGTCGGGGCGCTTTCCGCCTCTTCGCTGGCGGCCTGCGGGAGCAGAGCGCTGACGTCGGTCATTTCACAGGCCTGCGCGACGGTATTGACCGTTTTCAACAGCTGCGCCATTTCCGGCACGCCGCTTTCGCCCAGGTGCTCCATCAGCGTTTCACGAATGGTTTGTAACCGCTCACTTATGCTGCGAATAGCGACAATGCCCGGTTGTTCGCTCCGGGCCAGCTCGTCCAGCAGCCTTGCGCGACCGCCGGGAAACTCGTCGCACTCGCTTTTGCTGCCGTCCAGCAGCGCACAGGCGTCGCGCAGAGAAAGCTGATCGGCGGCGTTACGCAGCAGCAGCGACTGGCGCAAAGCCGTAGTAAGCGCTGACTTATCACCTAAAGCCGCCAGCGCGTTGATGCGGTAAAAGGGATCGTAGTCGCCGTCTTCGGTCAGTACCGGCCACAGTGGCTCCCAGTAGAGCAGCAGCGACTGCTTGATCAGCTGTAAGCCGTCGGCGTAGCCGCTTAAGCCTCGCAGCTGGGTCCAGGCCTGGGTCAGCGCCAGCATCACGCGCAGATCTTTGCTGCGCGTCAGCAGGCTGCCCGCCAGCTTCGCCACCTTGTTCCAGTCCGCCGGTTCAGCGGGAATGATGGTGTCGCCAAACTGCTGCTCGGCTTTGCCCGCGCTGGCCTGCTCCATCGCCATATAGTCGGCGTCATATTCCAGGTTTTCCCCGCACGGCCGATCGCTGCTGATGGGGGCTAGTAGCTCGTCAAGATTCATGGCAGTTCCTTACTCGAACATCGGCGGATAAAGACCGTGGCGGCCAGGCTTTGCGCCAGCGGCCGGATCGAACAGCATCGAAAACAGCTGGCCGGTGAAGTTGCCGCTGTGCACGTGGGTATAAAGCGGCTTGCCGTCGGCCTGATTCGTCCACCAGAAGCTGGTGTAGTGCTGCGGATCGAAACAGTCGGAAGCGCGTCGCCAGCTCAGCGTCGCCCGCTGTTCCTGATAGCCGATAGCGTCAAGAATGGCCGACTGCTGCGGCTGCGGCAGGTT
The DNA here is from genome assembly GCF_051400835.1 of Erwinia artemisiae. Classification (NCBI taxonomy): domain Bacteria; kingdom Pseudomonadati; phylum Pseudomonadota; class Gammaproteobacteria; order Enterobacterales; family Erwiniaceae; genus Erwinia; species Erwinia artemisiae. Next base: position 37,500 of record NZ_JBLFFM010000015.1, read on the forward strand.
CAGCGCCAGCAGCGTGCCGTCGAGCTGTGCCGACGACCAACCTTCACGTACGGCGTTCAGCAGGATGCGGCCCAGCTGTTGATACCAGTCACCCGCCAGCGCCAGCTGCGCCTGCGTCCAGCTCTGCGGCGAAAAGGTTATCAGCGCGCAAAGCGGATAAAGCCGGCCAACGCTGTCGCGCGAGGGCACCAGGCAGCCCATCTGGATCTGCTGGCTGCCCAGCATCGGCGGCACCACAAAGTTCCAGACCGGCGCGTCGGCAAACTGCCGTTCGCCCTCGGTGTTTTCCTGGCGATGCAGCAGCCCGACCTGAAACCAGTGCGACCACTGCGCCAGCAGCGCGTCCGGGAAACGACGCTTTAAAAAATCGCCGCCGCTCGGCAGCTTTCCATACCAGCAGAGTGCGGGCGTCTGACTCATGTTGTTCTCCCGGCTCATGGGCAGGCGAAACCGGGCAGCTGGAACGGGTTACGAATGCTGTTCGGCGTAAATTCCAGCGTCACGTGGTGGCCGCTGACGTTAAAAGAGGCCTGACGGCTAAGGCTGCTGCCGCCTGCGGAGAGCTGCGCGCGGTCGAAGAACCGGTTCAGCGCCCAGGCGCCGTTGGTGACCAGCGTTGCCGTGGTGCCGTTGGCGAGGCCAAGCTGCATGCGCACCTGGCTGGTGCCGCCGGGGCCGGGCCAGCTCATCAGCTGTACCGCCTGCGGGCCGTGGCTGTATTGCAGCAGCTGCCCGTCCACATCCAGCGTCATGGTCAGAATATCGTTATCCATCTGGCCGGTGCGCACCGTCACGCGGTAAGCAGGCGTGGTCGCGCCGTTGGCGAAAAAGGCGTCGCGAATGCTCTGCGCCTGCTGAAAAGGCCGCAGCACGCTTTCACCGCCCGGCAGCGTTTTGCCGTCAATGCCGGGCATAAAGCGCCAGCTGGCCTGGGTGGTATCAACCTTGTTTGCCAGGTTGTCGCGGAAAAAGCTGTCCATCAGCCCGCTGCCCGGCGCGAACATGCGCGCCAGATCGTCCGGCGTCACTTCCGCCCGTGCCGAATGCGACAGCGGATAGCGTCCGGCAATCGCCTGGCGACAGAAGCTGCCGACCTCAACGTTGATGCGCTTGCGGATATTGTCTAAATCGCGGCGCTGCGTATCGCTGCTGGCGCCCACCGCCATGCTGGTAAACATGGTCTGCAACGAGCCGGGTAACCGCCCTGCGCTGGCCTGCAAACGGCTGATGGCTTCGCCGGTCGGCGGCGGCATTCCGCTGTTGGCCGCGTCCTGCACGGCGGTGAGATAGCGATAGAGATCGTCAATCTGATGCAGGAAATCGTCAAAGGCGATGGTTTTACCCCCCTTCTCCAGCGGCTGCGCCAGCTCGGTAACAGGAGCAAAGTGAGCGGTTACTGACTGCTCCGGCGTCTGCTGCTGCTGGCTGGCTGCCGTGGCCGCCTGACGCGCGTGGAACAGCGCATCCAGCGTGCTGCTGGCGCTCTCCTTGCTCGCCTCTTCCTTGCCTGCTTCCGGCGCGGCCTTATCCAGTACCAGATAGTGACTGAGATTAATCACCAGCTTGCGCAGCGGCGAGTTATTGCCGGAAAGCAGACGTGCCGCGTTAATGCGCTGCGACAGATCCGCGCTGTTGTTCAGCTGGATATCCTGCAACAGCCCGTCCCACTGGCGCATATAGTCGCTCATATAGCGCTGGCGCACGGCGTAATCGATCTGCTGCTGCGTTTCGCTCTGCACCGTCTCGCTCAGCACCCAGCGATCGTCGTCGTGCAGCGATTTGGTGACGGCAGCGATATTTTTATCAAAGCTGTTCCAGTAGCCCTCTGGCGTAAACAGGCCCGGAATGCCTTCGCTAATCGCCTTGCCGCTTTTGCGGGAAAAGACCAGCTCGCTCTGCGGGCCGCCCATCAGCGCCAGGGAAACCGGTTTCAGGCTGTCGTCCCGCTCCAGCAGGCGCTTCAGTCGGCCGTAGACGCGCTGCGACAGCGGCATCTGATTGATGAGCGCCTGCTCGCGCTTTACCAAGGCGTCATCCTTTGCGTAAGGCGACGCCTGGATCTGCGTCTCCAGCAGCTGCGCCAGATGCCAGTCGAGCTGTTTGATCTGCGCCTGGGTGATGTTCTGCGGCTGGCTGCGCGCGATATTCAGCATTACCCAGGCATGCAGGAACTTGCCGTCGTAGTGCTTCGGCTGATAGAGCATCTGGTAAGCCTTCAGCGCTTCATAGCTGTAGTCCGCGTCGCTGCCGTTATCCGCGCGCAGCCAGCTGGTGATAAGCTGCGCCACCTGCGGCATCACCAGCTGCTTCAGCGCTTTCTGGTAAAGCGCCTGGGTAGCGTCGCTGACCTCTTCGCCACGGTACAGCCCCATGCGGCGCGTAATCGGCGGATCGTTAAGGTCAAAATCGGCGCTGTCCGGCAGATGCAGCACGCCGTTCAGGTAAGGCAGCAGCGACCAGAGATCGGCCGTCTGCAAATTCTGGCCCAGCGCGTTGATTTCCGGCACCTTCGCCTGCACTTCCGCCAGCCAGGCCTTGTTGTTGCGGTAGCTTGTGCTCCACAGCAGCGTGGCGACGATCAGCGCACCCAGCAGCAGCACGTAGCCAGACCAGAGCACCGCGCGGTTACGCAGCTCCCACCAGCGGTTGCTGCCCGCCAGGCCCGCTTCCTGAAAGATCACGTTCTGCAGCAGATCCTTTAAGAAGAAGCTCTGACCTTTGTTGCCGGGAATAGGCGCGGCCTTATCCACCTTATCCCAGGCGCCGCTGTTGCCGCTGTCGGACTCTGGCAGCTGAAGCGTGCGGCTCAGCTCGCCCATTACCCGGTCAAACGGCAGGCCTTCCTGGGTGCCGCTGGCAAAGTAGATGCCGCGCGGCGAAAACTGCGTTTCGAAGTTGGAACGGCTGAATACCGTCTCCAGATAGTCGTTAAGCAGCGGACGCAGCGCCGCGAACTCCTGCGGGAACAGATAGCTTTCCGCACGGGTTTGGGCATCGCTTTCCTGGATCAGCGTATCCGGCAGGCCCGCGTCCAGCCGCTGTTGCAGCAGCGCGTATTCCTGCGTGAAAGCGCCGGGCAGATCGAAATCGGCCTGTTTCGCACGCTCCCACGGAAAGGTGAAGCCCCAGACCTGATCGCGCTGCGCCTTATCGAACTTGCTGAAATAGGCGTTAAAGCCTTTCAGCAGATCGGTTTTGGTTACCAGCACGTAAACCGGAAAGCGAATGCCCAGCTGTTCGTGCAGCTCCATCAAGCGCTGGCGCAGCGACAGCGCCTGCTGACGCGAGGCCTCCGCCGACTGGGTCATCAGATCAGAGACGCTGACGGTGACGATCACGCCGTTGACCGGCTGGCGCCCGCGATACTTGCGCAGCAGATCGATAAATTTGCTCCACTCGCTGGCGTCCTGCTGCCGCTCGCTCTCCTGCGTGGTGTAGCGGCCCGCCGTATCCAGCAGCACCGCCTCGTTGGTAAACCACCAGTCGCAGTTGCGCGTGCCGCCGATACCTCGCAGCGCGGCTTTGCCGAAGCGGTCGGCCAGCGGAAATTGCAGGCCGGAATTCGCCAGCGCGGTGGTTTTCCCCGCGCCGGGCGCGCCGATAATCACATACCACGGCAGCTGGTAAAGATACTGACGGCTGAAGCGCTGCGTCCAGCGACGGTTGCCCGCGCGGCTGAAATGCGCTTTTTTCAACAGCTCGGCGGCTTCGGTAAAGCGCTCCGCCAGCACGCGATCTTCGCTGGTCAAACGCTTGACGTTCGGATCGTCCTCCTCCGTGGCCGGATTCAAACTGCCCATCAGCTTGCGGTTCAGCCAGGCGTTGTAAAGACGCGGCACCACGTTGCTCAGGCCCCAGGCGATATAAAGCAGCGCGATACTGATCTGGCGATTGACTTCCGGCTCCAGCGGCCGCGAGTCGACGATAGAGAAAACCGGCCCGATCACCCAGATAATGAATGACAGCGCGGTAATGCCGAGAAAGCCCCACATCAGCCGGTTGGTCATAATGGCAAACAGAATATTCATCATCCGTTAATTTCCTTGCTGCGACGTCAGTTCCGCGCGGGTGTTGTCAGGGGAAACCAGCAGCGTGATATCCACACGGCGATTGCGCGCCCGGTTGGCGGCGGTGGTGTTCGGTACCAGCGGATTGGTTTCACCGCGCCCTTCCGCCTTCACGCGCGCGGGCTGGCTCAGCGTCTGCTGTAGCCGTTCCTGCACCGATTTCGCTCTTGCCAGCGACAGCTCGTAATTAGAGGCGAAGCGGGCGCTGCGGATCGGCACGTTGTCGCTGTAGCCAATCACCAGAATGCGGCCGCTGACGTTGTTCATCGCCTGAGCAATGCGATCCAGCACCTCTTCATAGCGGCCGCGCACGGTTGTGGAGCCGGAGGTAAACAGGCCATCGCCTTTCAGCGTCACCACGCTTTGATCCGCTTCGTCTTTCACCGACACCAGCCCCTCGTCGATTTCCGGCTTCAGGAAGGCTTTCAGGTTCAGCGCAGCGGGCGCGGGCGGCGCGGGATTGTGAATGGTTACTTCCGGCAGCGAGGTCTGATAGACCGAGGCCAGCACCGGACTGGTCGCATCGCTCAGCCGCCAGTTCAGCAGAATGTAGAGCAGACAGGCCAGCAGGCCCACCAGCGCGGCGCAGGCCCACAGCGGCACAACCGGACGCCACAGCCTGCGCGTGACCGGATGATCTTCCGGATGTGGCGACAGCGGCGGCGGATAGCCGCCACGCACCGAACGGATCATTTGCAGCAGGCGGCTTTTGATCGTCTCCAGCTGCGAACGGCCGTTATCCAGCACGCGATAGCGCCCTTCAAATCCCAGCTGCAGGCAGTAGTTAATCAGCTCCAGCAGCGCAATCTGTTCGCGCGGATTCTGCGACAGCTTGGCCAGCAGCTGGAAAAACTTCTCGCCGCCCCAGGTTTCATTATGAAAGGTCACCAGCAGGCCCTGCCCCGGCCAGGCGGCGCTGCCCCACGGCGTCAGCGCCGCCGCTTCGTCGATAGCGGTGCACAGGCAGTAGCGCGCGCCAATAATCACCTCGTAAGGCAGCCCGGCGCGCTGGCAGTGCATTTCAAACTGGCGGATTTCATCGATCAGACGCTGGCGCAGACCGCCAGGATCGGCGTGCGTCACCGAGTGGCGGATCTGCGGGATTGCATTCAGTAGGGGATTTGCCGCCGCAACCAGCGGGTTAACGCTGCTCGCGCCCGAAAAAATGTCGCCCTGTGCGGCGGCCTGTCGTTGCTGCATGTCTCTTGCTCCTGACGTCAGGCGGAATGACTACGAATGGCCCAGAATTCCATGGCGAGGCCGGGAAAATCACCGGCCAGATGAAGCGCGAAGGTGCCGGACTTTTCCATTTCCTGCCAAAGCTCGCTGCCCTTATCCAGTTCGAAATAGCTGTAGCCGGCGTGCCACGGGATCTGCGGCGGCGCGACCGACATCGGGCGCAGGATCATGCCCGGCAGCTGTAGCTGCACCAGATCGCGGATTTTTGTCACCGGCGCGACTTTCATCTGCGCGGGGAAGTGGGTCAGCAGCGTATCGGCGGGCACGCTGGCGCGCACCGCCAGCACAAAGCCGAACTCGCGCACCATCGAGCTGGTTGGCACCGTCGCCACGTTCAGGCCGTGCGAGCGTTCGGTCAACGGCAGCTGCACGGCATTTTCTTCCAGCACCTGCGACAGCCCCTGACGCAGCATCAGCATCAGCCTGCCAAAGCAGCGAGCCAAATCGTCATGGTCGTAAACCGGCAGCGAAGCGTCCGGGAAACGCTGCGGCGTGTAGGTCGCCAGCTCGCAGGCAAACGCCAGCCAGCTGGCGAACAGCGTTTCCGGGTGCAGCAGCGGCAGGTTTTTCAGGTGGCTGACGTGGCCCAGATGGTGGTTAACCAGCGCCAGCAGCATAAAGTCGACCATATCCGCAGTATTGAAACGCCCCGGCTGCTGGAGCCGCTGGCCGATCTGCTGGCTGCGCTGCTGCAACAGGCCCGGCATATCGTTGAGGTAGTCGCTAAGCTGCGGGCTGGCGCCGCAGTTCAGCATCGGTGGAATATAGCCGCTTTCCAGCCGCACCTGATTGCTGCGCTTCTCCAGCACTTTTACCACGGCCATCGCCGTCCATTCGGCGCTCAGCTCGCTTTCCAGCATCAGGCGCAGGCGCAGCTTGCCAAACTGCACAGCGGCCGGGCTGACCGACAGCGCGTTGCAGTCATCCACCTCTTGCTCAAACGTGATATAGCGCGCCAGCGAGTCGGCGGTTTCGCTGAAAATTACCTCGTCGCGGCCGTTGCGACGCGCGGGCAGCGCCAGCAGCACTTTTTCGCTGCCCTGACCGTCCGGTATCGCCAGCGGCGGCGGGCCGTTTTTGCCGTCACGAAACGAGAAGAAGGTGCCGTCGGGCAGCAGGCCGCTGGCCGAACTGAGGGCGACTTTGCCCTGGCGCAGCAGCGCCTCGTCAATTTCGTAGTCGAGAAAGCCCCACATATAGGGCCGCTGCGCCTGGCCCCACTGATTCAGCAGGCTTTGCTGATAGCTTTCCGCCTGCTGAAAATGATGCGGGCGCAGGAACATGCCTTCGGTCCAGACCACTTTTTCTGCTTTGTTCATAAGGCTTCCGTTTTCAGGCTGGCGTCAGTGACTGACGGCAAGGAGTCCGCTGTCGTTAGCGATGAGGGTGGCCTGCAGCAGGCTGTCCGTCTGCTGCCAGATCGTGCTGGCGTCCGCGCCGGACGGCAACGGCAGCGCAAGGCGCCACTTTTTGCCGTCGAGCGACTGGTATTCTGCAAGCACGCCTATATAGCGAGCCTCGGCCGGCAACGGCCCGCTCAGGGTGTCGGCGCTTTTTCCGGGCATCAGGAAGAGTTGTTCGCTGTTCAGCAACGCGCCGCCCAGCAGGGCGCCCGTTTTGTTTTGCAGCGAATAAAAATCGGCGGACAGGAAATCGGCGTCGGACCGCAGCAGCAATACGCGCACCTTAAGCGGCGCGCCGTGATTAATCTGCGAAGGGTGCCTGAACGCCAGGCTGTAGTGAGAAGGTACGCTGTGCGAAGTGCAGCCTGTCAGCACGCTGAATGCCATCAGGAAAAGCGCCTGAAAGCTCAGGCGCAAAACGTTTCTGTTCATGATTATTAGCTACTGGATTATTAGCTACCGGATTAGTCGATTACCCAGGTTCCGCTGTTGCTGTTCTGGCAGGCTTTGCTGTCGCCATCCACCGCAACGCAGGTCTTTTTCGTCGGCGCGCGAACGCGTTTGCGGCGGGCATCGGCTTTTACGGTTTTATCGTAAAGGTCGCTTTTCACCACGGCGCGCAGCGGCACGTAACCAATCAGCTGCTCTTCTCCGCTTTCGGCGATGGCGAACCAGTTGTTCTCCACCGAGCCAAGCACGGTATAGGGCTTGCCGTTTTCCAGATGGCTGACCAGCTTGCCGCCGAAGTCAGGACGCGTCATCACCGAAGCGGCGTAAAGCGCCCGATACTCCTCGTTCACCGGGGTGAAGGAGAGCGGCGGCTGCACCGCATGACGATAGGTCAGCTTCACGCCGTCAACGGTGCTGGAAACGATCGTATCGTCGGTCATTGGCGGCGGCGGCGCCTTACATCCCGCCACAGTCAGAACAAAAAGCAGGCTTAGTGCAATTCGAATTTTCACCCGGGTCCTCATGATTTCTGTTTAAAAAGGCGTGCGCGAAAGCGCGACGGGAAGCGGCCCGGACAGGCCTGAAGCAAAAGTCTGCTATTGGCTGGCCGCACCACGTGGAAAAACAGCCCCCGCCGCGCCCGATTAGTACAATGGTTAACACAACCGAAGCGTTTCTGTTTACCCGCCAGCGGGAGAGCAACGTCTGGTTAGCGGATTAATTATTAAGCAAGCCGACGATTAAAACAGGCGCTGGCCGTGTTATAGCACCATTTAAAGCTGGACATTCAGCAATTTTTTACGGCCTGCCGCGCTCAATCCGGCTGGAAGTTAACCGTTCAGATAACCGTTTTTTCAGATTTTCTTTATTGATTATCCGCAGCAATTATGCGGACAAAAAAGGCAATAACGTCAGATAAATGAATGGATTAGTCCATTATTCTGCGCCACCATAGCTACCGCACGGGCCAGTGCTGAAGCAGGCTGCCCGTATAAAACCCAGGGATTAATACCCCCTTTTTTCGGCAAGTTTACAGAGTCTTTCCAATTATTCAACGTTACCCCCCGCCCCGGCAAAGCTTTAGCCTTGCTAATGTAAAAAAAATAAACAAAATTTGACCGTTCTGGCGCACATTTTCCCGAAAGCGCCCCTCTTTGATGATGTTTTCTTCATCTTCCAATTGCATTTAGCTACTAAAAAACAGGATTTAAATAACCAAATATTATATAGACACAGTCCGCACTGGCACTGAACTTTAATACAGGGGAGGAAGGTAATTTCGGGGAGAAAATAAAAAAGATAAAGTATCGGATGAGACGATTATTTCCGTCCCACCCAGTTACTTACGCTGACTAAAGAAAAATTGAGAGGTTTTTACTGCGCACAGGGCAAACTTAAGCAATCAGAATCTCTTCGAGTTCCTGTAGCGTGGCGACCTGCCAAGTGGGCGCTATGCCGTCGGGCAAAGGGCGGTTATCGGCGTTCAGCCAGCAGGTCGCCAGCCCGGCGCGCATTCCGCCCAGAATGTCGGAATCGGGGTTGTCGCCTACCATCATCACCCGCTCGCGCGAAGGATTGCCCATCTTTTCCAGCGCGTGATTGAAGATAGCCGGATGCGGCTTGGCGTGGCCGACCTGTTCGGAGATCACCAGCAGGTCGAAATAGTCCAGAAATCCGGTGCGCTCCAGGCGGGTTTGTTGCAGGGCGGTAAAGCCGTTGGTGATGATGCCCATCTTTACTTTACCCTTCAGGCGGTTGAGCAAATTCACCGCGCCGGTCAGCGGCAGGCAAAGCTCGGCCATCGCGCTCAGAAAACCGTTGTTGAGATCGAGCGGCGTGACGTTCAGCCTGTCGGCCCAGCCCTGGAAACGCTGGTGCTGTAGCTGAAGCGCGGTAATAGCGCCGTTCTGATACTCCACCCATAGCGGCTTGTTAACCGACTGGTATTGCTGATAATCATCCGGTGAGAACACCACGTCATACTGCTGAAACAGACGCTGCAATCCGGCGTACGCATCAAAGTGAAACAGCGTGTCGTCAGCGTCAAACAATATCCAGTCCCACTCTTTAAGCATTGGTTACCCTTAGATAGTTAGCGCCATGATAATGGCATCTTCTTTCCCCTCGGCGGTGGGGTAATAGTTGCGGCGTACCGATACCTCATTGAAATCGAGCTGCTGATAAAGCGCGATGGCAGCCCGATTCGAGGCGCGAACTTCCAGCCACAGCGTCAGCACGCCGCGCTGTTCCAGTTCGCCGATCAGATGTTGCAGCAGCGTCCGGCCAAGGCCGCGACGCTGGAAAGCCGGATCGACCGCGAGGTTGAACAGCGTGGCCTCATCCAGCACGATTTGCGTAATAGCGAAGGCCGCCATTTCCGTGCCGACATCCAGCCGGTAATTCAGATAGCGTTCGCCCTGGTTGCTGGCAAAGGTTTTTTCACTCCAGGGAAAAGCGTGGCTGCGCTGCTCAATGGCGAAAGCGCGGTCAAGATCTTGCGGCGTCAGTAAAGAAATCGGATTCATAGTGGGTGATCTGCTGCCAGAGCGCGCGTTTGGCGTCGGCATTATGGTAAAGCTCCGCCAGTACGGGCGAAGCGAGTTGAGCGCCGTCGATCGCGACCGGCTCGGCCAGGCCCAGGCACCAGCTGGGGCAGCGCGTGTCGTCAGGCAGCATAGCCAGCTGCTCCGGCGTCAGCGCCATCACCTCATGCTCGCGCATCAGCAGCGCGGCCAGCACGTCGCGGATCAGCGGATCGGTTAACGGCGGCGGCGTTTCCGCCACGATGATCAGCCGGATCTGTTCCGGCAGCGAAATAGAGACTTCGCCGTGCAGGGCGCGCGGACGCCGCAGCGTATACTGCGTAATACCCATCTGCTGTAATAACCAGTCACGTCTGGAAGACATCATTTTTCCCGTCTGGTCGCCCAATTGCGACGCTATGCTAGCAAACCCATCGAATCTGCGCCAACAAACCACTATAATCGCCGCTCTGATTTGTAAGGAGCCACCGATGTCCGCATTTACCCCGGCCAGTGAAGTGATACTGCGCCACAGTGATGAATTTACTCAACGCCGCGTGCTGTTTGCTGGCGATCTGCAGGATGACCTGCCCGCCCAACTGGATACCGCGCTGAGCCGGGTACATACCCAGCAATATCATCACTGGCAGATCCTCAGCCGCATGATGGGTGAAAATGCCTTTTATGGTCTGGTGGCGACGCCGGAAATGGTCGCCGACTGCGACACGCTGGTCTACTTCTGGCCAAAAAACAAGCCGGAAGCGCTGTTCCAGCTGGAAAACCTGCTCGCTTTACTGCCGGTCGGCAGCGAGCTGTTTATCGTCGGCGAAAACCGCAGCGGCGTGCGCAGCGCCACGGATATCGTGGAAGGCTGGGCCACCCTGAACAAGATCGACAGCGCGCGCCGCTGCGGACTTTATCACGGGCGGCTGGATGCGCAGCCAGAATTTGACGCTAAGGCGTACTGGAACGATTACGAGCTGGGCGATCTGACCATTAAAACGCTGCCGGGCGTGTTCAGCCGCGACGGCCTGGATGCGGGCAGCAACCTGCTGCTGTCCACGCTGACGCCGCATATGAAAGGCAAAGTGCTGGATATCGGCTGTGGCGCGGGCGTGCTTTCCGCTATGCTGGCGCGCTTCTCGCCGAAGGTTCGCCTGACGCTGACCGACGTTAACGCCGCAGCGGTAGAAGCGAGCAAAGCCACGCTGGCCGCCAATGAGCTGGAAGGCGAGGTCTTTGCCAGCAACGTCTATTCCGACGTGCAGGGGCGTTTCGATCTGATTATTTCCAATCCACCGTTCCATGACGGCATGCAGACCAGCCTGGATGCGGCGCAGACGCTGATCCGTGGTGCGGCTAAGCATCTGAATATGGGCGGGGAGCTGCGTATTGTCGCCAACGCCTTCCTGCCTTATGCGCAGGTACTGGATGAAACCTTCGGCAGCCACGAAGTGCTGGCGCAGACGGGCCGCTTTAAAGTCTATCGCGCCGTCTGGTCACGCGCGGCCAAAGCGAAGCGCTAATCCACTCCGTCCCGCACCTTTTTCGGTGCGGGACGCGGCCCTTTCTCCTTTTTGCACGCTGCCTGCCGTCTTCCTCTCTGCCAGATACCGCTTTTTGCTCGCTCCCTGCCATCTTCCTCTCTGCCAGATGCCGCTTTTTGCACACTGATTGCGCTGCCCGCCGCAACCCGATGACGCTTTTTGCAGCGATCGCCGCAGCCGCGTTAAATAACTGTTGACGTGTCGGGGAAAATCTCTAGAATGCGCCTCCGTGGTTGCAATATAACGTTGTTATGTTGACGGTACGCGAAGGTGGCGGAATTGGTAGACGCGCTAGCTTCAGGTGTTAGTGTCCTTACGGACGTGAGGGTTCAAGTCCCTCTCTTCGCACCAAAAACCACGTTATTCATATTACGCAGCATCTGCGCGAAGGTGGCGGAATTGGTAGACGCGCTAGCTTCAGGTGTTAGTGTTCTTACGGACGTGAGGGTTCAAGTCCCTCT
>NZ_JBLFFM010000016.1:0-33488 GCF_051400835.1 Erwinia artemisiae
TCCTTCAGCAGGCTGGTACCTCCGTGCTGTCAAAAGCCAACCAGGTTCCACAGGGCGTTCTGTCTCTGCTGCAGTAATCTCGCACGACACGTTTCGTCGACCCGGCTACGGCCGGGTTTTTTCTGTCTTGCCCACATAAGATGGCGCGGAGAAAAAGTATGAATCGTCTTTTAATTACTATTGATCAACTTAACCGGTTAACTGATACAGAAACGACCCTGATGGATGTGGTCGAGCATTTTCACGCGCAGGGCTGGCAGATTGACCTGGTCACGCGACTGGTGGAAGGCACCTATTTACGGCGGCTGAAGGCGTTGCAGCGAAGCGGCAACGTGCAGTGCTTTATGGAAGATGAGCATCCGCTGGCGGCCCACTACGATTTGATCTGGATTTGCCAGGGCTACATGAGTCTGAAAATGATCTCGGCTCTGCAGAAAGGCGAAATATCTGGCGTTTGCGTTTTTCAGCACTACTACGCCTATGCGGACCAGGACCTGCCCTATGGCGCGGCGCTGGAAAACAAACTGGCGGCCTACAGCCTCGCCGTTTCCGCCATCTCCTATGCGAAACTCGCGCTGAAAGGCATCGATCAACGCAAACTCCATATATTTCCTCTTTCCGTTAGCGACAGCTTCGCTCAGGTACAGCCGCAGGCTATGCCGCCGCTGTCGCGCATTTTGCTGATCTCTGAAGAACAAAATGACGCCATTGGCGAGCTGCGGACGCTGCTGGCCGCGAAGGGCATCAGCCTTGACCATATCAACGCCCGACGTCGCGAGGTTGAGCTGACGCCTGAGTTCCTTTCCACCTATCAGCTGGTGATGGCACAGACTCGTCCGGTGGTCCAGGCGCTGGCTGCCGGTGTCCCTGTTTATCTTACCGATACGGTTTCCGGCGCGGGCTATGTAAACGGCGAAACGCTGGAAGCGGGGCTGGATTCGCATTTCCTTGCCGATTACGGCAGTGCACCGCATCAAAGCCCTGAAGAGTGGGTACAGGATATCGTTGAGCCTTATGCCGATGCCTGGCAGTGGACGCAGGGCTTCTGCGAAGAAGCTTTCCGGCAGTGGTCGCTCAGCGCGCAGATCGAGGCCGTGCTGGCCCGCTTGCCGAAAGCGGACAGGCTGCAGGTTACCGAAGCCGAAGCCGCCAGCCTGACGCTGCACCGCAAGGTGATTGCCGACGACGCCGAAAAATCCCGCGTGCTGGAAAGCTGGCTGAAAACGCGCCAGCCTTCCGAAGCGCGCATCAGCGTGCTGCTCTCCTTTATTAACCAGATGCCGGAAACCGGCAATATCGGCCTGGCGATCCTCGATCCGCACGGCGACAGCGCCGCCGTTGAGAAGACGCTTGCCTCGCTGGAGGCTCAGTATCTACAGCCGGCCCTGGTGGAAAAAGTGCGCGACAGCCAGCAGCTGGCCGGGCTGTTCAGCCAGACGCAGGCCGATTCCTTGCTGCTGGTCACCGCCGGCAGCGAGCTGATGCCGTGGGCGCTGCTGGTCTTTGCCGAGCACCGTCTGCGCCAGCCTGACGCCGCGCTCTGGTACTGCGACAGCGTCACGGGCGAAACCCTGCTGGCCGCCGAAAGCCTGTTTAAACCCGATCTGAATATCGATCTACTGCGCAGCCAGCCCTATATTGGCGAACAGATGCTGATTAACGTCGCGGCCGCGCGTGAGGCGGGCGGTTTCGACGCTGGTTTTACGCGCCTGGGCGGCATCGATCTGGCGTGGAAATTTATTGAAACCCGCGGCGCGCAGTCCATCGGCCATATCGCCGACGCGCTGATGCTGGTGCCGGAAACGGCGGAAAGCTGGCTACAGCTGCCGGAAATCGTGGCGGAAAGCGCGGCCGTGACCGCTGCGCATCTGGCGCGCTGCAATCTGCCCGCCGTGGTCGAGCCGGGCCTGCTACCGGGGCTGCATCGCGTACGCTTTACTCATCAGCAGCAGCCGCTGGTTTCCATTGTCATCCCGACGCGCGATCGCCTGCCGCTGCTGCGCCGCTGCATCGAAAGCCTGATGGAAAAAACGCAGTGGCCACATTATGAACTGCTGATCGTGGACAACAATTCTCAGGACGAGGCGACCTGTGACTATCTGGCGCAGCTTGAGGCGCTGAATATCGCTCAGCTGCGCGTGCTGCGCTGGCCGCAGGCGTTCAGCTTCTCCGCGATCAATAATTTTGCCGCCGAGCAGGCGCGCGGCGATCTGCTGCTGTTTTTAAATAATGATACCGAAATCGTTGAGGGCGAGTGGCTGTCGGCGATGGTCGAACACGCCACGCGTCCCGAAGTGGGCATTGTGGGCGCGCGGCTGGAATACCACGACGGGCGCATCCAGCATGCCGGCATCGTCGCGGGCGTGGGCCTCGGCGTCTCGCCGGTTTACGACGGCGTCAGCGTGGATAACACCGGCTATATGCAGCGCCTGCAATCGATCCTGAACGTGACCGCCGTCAGCGCGGCCTGCATGATGGTGCCGAAAGAGGTCTTTGTCGAGCTGGGCGGCTTCAGCGTCGATGAGTTCCCGGTCTACCTGGGCGACGTGGATTTTGCGCTGAAGGCGCGTGCCAGCGGCTATCTCACCGTATGGACGCCTTACGCGCGTCTGCTGCATATGGGCGGCGCAACCCGCGTGCTGGGCGAAGAAGTCGGCATTGCGTCCCATGTCGGGCCGGAGATGTTCGATACGCTGCGTGAAAAATGGCGCGGCCAGCTCAGCGTGGATGTCAGCTATAACCGTCAGCTCACCAAGGTTGGCGGCAACTTCCAGCTGGGCACGCGTCAGTCGCGCTATCAGCAGCCGCTGCCGGGCCGACCGCTGCCGGTAATGATGGCCTGTCATAAAAACCTGACCGGCTGCGGCAACTATCGCGTGATCAAGCCGTTTAAGGCGCTGGAAGGCAATCTGATACTGGAAGGCGGCCTGACGCACGGCCTGCCTGCGGTGATGGAGGTGGCGGAAATTCAGCCCGATACGCTGCTGCTGGAGCTGGTGACCGACGTCTCCATCCCCGAGCGCGTGAAGCAGTATCGTCAGGTCAGCAATACCAAAATCATTATGGAATATGATGACTACATTCCAAACCTGCCGCTGAAAAGCGTCTTCCGCAAGCAGCTGCCGAAGGATATCGTGCGCCAGCTGCGCCGTTCGGTAGAGCAGGCGGACTGGCTGGTGGTCTCCACCGTGCCGCTGGCCGAAGCCTATGCGCCGTTCCATCACGACATTCGCGTGGCGCAGAACCGCCTGGACGATCAGTGGGCCGCGCTTAACAGCCTGCGTCGTCAGGGGAAAAAGCCGCGCGTCGGCTGGGCGGGCGGCAGCAGCCATACCGGCGACCTGGAAATCCTTCTGCCCTTTATGAAAGAGCTGGAAAACGAGGTCGAGTGGGTCTTTATGGGCATGAAGCCGCAGAACGTGAAGTGCGAATTCCACTACGGCGTGCCGTTCGAGTTTTATCCCGAAAAGCTGGCGACGCTGAACCTGGATCTGGCGCTGGTGCCGCTGGAGATGAACTTCTTTAACGAGTGTAAAAGTAACCTGCGTCTGCTGGAGCTTGGCGCCTGCGGCGTGCCGGTGATCTGTACCGATATTGAGCCTTACCGCTGCGATCTGCCGGTCACCCGCGTAACCAACCGCTACAAAGACTGGATGAACGCCATTCGCGAACATCTGGCCGATATGGACGCGCTGGCGGCCAGGGGCGACGCGCTGCGCGCCGGCGTATTCCGCGACTGGATGCTGCGTGACGAAGGCCTGACGGACTGGCAGAACGCCTGGCTGCCGCGCGGCTAGCTTCAGGTGATTTTTATGGCTGACCGGGAGCGCCTGGTCAGCCCGCTTTAATTAAAAAGTACGGCTTGCAAGGGGGCAGGATGATTGGCGGAAAAAAAATTGGCGTAGGCATCGTGACCTATAATCGCAAAGCCGGACTGATAAAACTTTATCAGTCGCTGCCTCGCGATATTATCGACGCGTTAGTCGTGGTTAACGACGGCGCTTATTATCCCGAACTCGGCGAGCTGGATTGCCATCTTCACCATAACGAAGTGAATCAGGGCGTTGGCCGCAGCAAAAATATTGCGCTGCGCTATCTTCAGGCTCAGGAAGTCGACCATTTCTTTCTGATCGAAGATGATATTTTCGTTAAGGATCCGTCCGTTTTTGCCCGTTATATCGAATTATCTGCCCGCACCGGCATTCAACATTTTAATTTTAGCCAGCATGGCGATAAAAATGTGCAGCCGGACGGTACGCCGCGTCCTTGCTATATTATGGATTACGGCGATTTTGTTATGCCGCTGTATCCGGCCTGCGTGGGCGCATTTTGCTATTACTCCAGAGCCTGCCTGGAAAAAGTCGGGCTGATGGATGAAATTTACTATAACGCCGTGGAGCATCTCGACCACACCTATGCCGTTATTAAAGCGGGACTGCATCCGTCTTATCACTATTTTCCGGATTTGGATAATTCAGGCCAGTATCTGGGCGATGAAGGCTGGAGCCCGCAGCAGTCAACGATTTCCGGCAAGCTCTCTTCCCGGGCCATAAGCCTGGTCGCCGCGACGTACTTCCAGGAAAAGCATGGCTGCCTGCCGCCGAAAATTCCTGCGGTATCGACCGAGGCATTGAAAAAAGAGCTGGCTACGCTGAAAAAGCGTTATGCCATTAGCGCCAGCCTGGTTAGCTAACCGTTTTCTGCGTTATTCACTTCTGCTTCTCTGGCACGCTTCGCTTTTCTGGCGAAGCGGGTCTTTTTATCTCGCCTGTTTTTTTTGCCTGAAACTTGCCGTCTGGCCCGTATCCAAAAGCCGCTTATTTTGTTATCACACTCAGGTTTTGCCCTTGCGGCACTGGAGAAAAAATGCGCCAGGCCGATAACTCTTTTTTATAACAATTCATTTTGATCCTCTTGCGGAGTGTGACATGCGCTTCAATTACGACCTGCTGCCTGGCGAACTGTTGCCGTTTGATGAAATTGCCGAACGCTATGGCCAGAAATACCCTGAGGATAAATCGCTAACCCCTCATGGATTACTCAGTCCTTCTACCTCCAGCAAGAACTGGATTATCCGGGCGATTTTCGCCAGCAGGGATATCCACGGCGCGCTGGAGGATGTGCTTTTTATCTCTAACGATAACGAACGTAAAAATTATTTGCAGCGCTTTGAGCACTACCTGCAAAAACAGGAGAGCTTTCTCTATTTTCGTCGCCCGCCCGCACCCGCGCCGTGGAACGTCTGGAAGGTGATGGGCGAGAGCAAGGTGGTGGCGATGCTGGATCCGGCCTCGATTATGGCGCAAAGCCTGATGGCACAGCGTGGTTTTACGCTCAGCCTGCTGCGCACCGATGAGGAAGACGAGTACTGGCAGCTGTACGACAGCCAGACGCGGCCCTGTTTTGAATATGCGAGACAGCTCCAGTTCCTGGTGGTGCTCAGCTCGCCGCTGCTGCCGCCTACGGCAGGCGTAATGCCCGGCACGCAGGTAGGGCGCCGCGTCAAAGCGCGTCTCTGGCAGCGCATCAGCCAGCAGTCTTTCAGCACGGCGGTGCGTGAACGCTACGGCGCCTGCGTGATCACCGGCACCAAAGTGCATGAAAATGCCAGCTACCCGTGGGTAGAGGCCTGCCATATTGTGACGGAAGAGAACGAAAGCGGTTTTCTGAAAGACAATAACGTGGATAACGGGCTTTTTCTGCGTAGCGACCTGCAACGGCTGTTCGCCAGCCATCTGCTGTTGATTGATGGCGAGACGGGCAGGATCTCTTTTCGACACAGCCTGCCAGCCGATGAAGAGTTAAGCACTGCTTATCAGGATCTTGCCGGTAAAACCTGTGCATTATGGGAGCAGGTGCCCACAGCGACACGGCAGAGACTGCTAAGGTTGCGTTAGCTTTCCGTAAAAAGCGGTGCCCGACGCCGCTTTTTTCCACAAAAATGAAATAACCCGCCTTTTTTACCGCTATTCCTCCAATCAATCCGCACTACAGAAACAGATAATCATGCCGATAACTTAACTAACGCAGGATAGTCATAGTGAACGATCTATATACCGTCGGTGGCGTGATGGATAAAAACTCGCTGTGGCAGCGCTATGTGCCGCTGGTGCGTCATGAGGCGCTGCGCTTACAGGTCAGGTTGCCAGCCAGTGTTGAACTGGACGACCTCCTGCAGGCGGGTGGCATTGGGCTGCTGAATGCCGTCGAACGTTACGATGCGCTGCAGGGCACGGCATTTACTACCTATGCCGTACAGCGCATACGTGGCGCGATGCTGGATGAATTACGTAGCCGTGACTGGGCGCCTCGCAGCGTGCGTCGTAACGCGCGCGAAGTCGCCACCGCCATGCATCGCGTCGAACAAAGTCTTGGAAGGCCGGCCAGCGAGCAGGAAGTCGCGGCACAGCTTGACGTGTCATTAGAAGAGTACCGGCAGATCCTGCTGGATACCAATAATAGCCAGCTGTTCTCTTACGACGAATATCGTGAGGAACATGGCGACAGCGCGGAGCTGGTGACGGAAGGCCACGAAGAGGCTAACCCGCTACACCAGTTAATGGAAGGGAATCTGCGCGAACGCGTCATTGAAGCGATCGAGGCGCTGCCCGAACGCGAAAAAATGGTGCTGACGCTTTATTACCAGGAAGAGCTGAATCTGAAAGAGATTGGCGCAGTGCTGGAGGTCGGGGAATCCCGTGTCAGCCAGCTGCACAGTCAGGCGATAAAACGCCTGCGCGCCCGGTTAACGGGAGCGCGCTGACGGAGTCAGTTTTGCACTCTCAACACCAACCGGGGACTCCAAATGGGATCCAAAATTAAAATGAGGCCGCTGAGCCGCTATTTGAAAGATTTTAAGCACAGCCAGACTAACTGTTCACACTGTAGTAAAGTTCTCGACCGTATGGCGTTGGTTTTCCGCGGGCAGATCATCAATAAAGAGGCGATCGCCCGCATGGACCAGCCGATTGACGACCAGGTCTGGTCAAAGCTCCAGCTTGAGCTGACCGCGCTGTGTCGTTTTTGCAGTGATATTTACTGCAATACGAATCCTACCTATTTTGACATCATGGCGTTTAAACAGTATCTGTTTGAGCAGACCGAGATGAGCCACAGCACGATCCGCGAATATGTTGTTCGCCTGCGTCGCCTTGACGGGATGCTGTCGGCCCGTAATTTTCCGGCGGAAAGATTGGCCGGCAACAGCTGGCACGAATGTCTGGAAAACGATCTTCCCGATGCGGGCAACAATAATTACCGCATCGCCCTGCGCAAATACGATCAGTTTTTAGGCTGGCAGCGCAATTAGATTGGGACGACAGCCTCTTTTACGTTACCTTTTAGCTATGTTTTGTAAAACCGTAATAACTTTTCCTGCGTTGTTAAGGGATTGGTTAAGTAAAGGCTTACAAAATAAACTTATAAAAAAAATACCTCTGAAAAAGTTACAGCGGTTTGTAACGGTTTCTGACATGTCTGAATGTGGGCATGACGTGGACATCAGGGCAGCGCAATATCGCTGCCCTGAATTTACAGTATCAGCAGTCCTGAACTGTTAATCTGCCAGCCAACGGCCCCAGCGCGATGGTATTTTCCCGATCTCAAAGCTATATGCGCATAACTCATCGTCAGCGCTATGCTTGCGAGCCCACACATTTGCTGTAAAACATGATATTTCCCTCGTTCATCATGACGTGACCAGTAAATATATGCCGCAATATGTGGAGTGATTGGCCTGGCGGGATATCGGGTTTAATTTGTTTGCGCACCCCACAGAATTTTCTGCAATCGACATTAAACAAGCTGGTGCTGGCTGTCGACATCATGTTGTGTTCTGGCTCTGCCGAAATCGGAACCGCACGCCGTTTACCGTTTTTGGTTTTCAAATACATGACGCGACAGTTAACAATCTGCGACCGTTTTAAAGTGACAACTTCTGTCCGGCGCCCGACTGCACTGAGTGCTACCAGAGCCACCAGGCGCGCATCACCGGCCAGCGTATTGAACAGGGCGGCGATTTCATCTTTGCTAAATGACATCTCCTGGATCAGTACAGGCAGTGAGCCAGATCCTCTAATCGGATCCTCACCCGAGCATTCGCTAATCTCCGCCAGCCGTGTGAACATGCCTGGCAGTGGGTAGATCTCACGATTATTCGCGCCGGGCTAAACAACTGTGAACCAATGCCTGATGCAACATCAGTTGAACATCTGAAAATTGCTCCCTAAAAGCAATGCGTGTTGCGCACCGCGCATCGGCGGTGTTATTATGCGCATAACGCAACACAGGGAGTGATTAACGTGATCAGGAGTTTTAAGCATAAGGGGCTGAAGAAATTTTTTGAAACTGGCTCAACGGCTGGGATTGATTCACGCAACGCTGACAAAATCGCGTTTCGCTTGTCTGCACTGGATAACGCTAAAATCATTGATGACGTTGATATTGCCGGTTTTAACCTGCATCCCCTGCGAGGGGATCGGGCGGGGATCTGGTCTGTGACGGTAACAGGCAACTGGCGAATAACCTTTGAATTTACAGACGGTGATGTATTTATCATTAATATGGAGGACTACCACTGATGGGCAGAATGTTTAATCCCCCTCATCCTGGGGGGCTAATCCGCGAGTCTATGGAATCGCTCGGGCTGAGCGCACGTCAGCTTGCATCGGCGCTGCACGTTGCACCCTCAACGGTTCAGCGGTTAATTGTGAGTAAGTCTGACATATCTCCTGAGATGGCGCTAAGACTTGCAGCCGTCCTGGGTGGTTCTGCTGACGTGTGGTTGGCAATGCAGCGCGATCACGATTTATGGCGTGCACGGCAGCGTATCGATCTGTCAGTGCTGCACAGATTGCAGCCTGCATAAGCGCATAAAAAACCCCGCGTTTGCGGGGTGTCCGCTATCTGGCTTGTAACAAATCTAACGCCATCTGCCGTTCTTCCGGCGTAATCAGCCCAATCAGTTTTTTTTCAGCAGGTCGTTACCAGCGCGCGCTGGGCTGAGCGTATGCGAAAACGACTGATTCGTCACGAAAGTGTGGTCGCATTCCACGTCAGAGCACTGGCAATAAATATCTGACGGTTCGGGATGCTTGCGGTTAGTCTTCCGTATGATTGCTTTGGCATTGCATTGCGGGAAAATAATTTTTAGTACGCGCATAGCCATACTCATTCATCAACCAACGCACTGACAACTCGCGCCCAAGGGCTACTGTACCGATCGCAAAGTGAAAAGTTGAAGCCAGTTTCACTTTTTTCCAGAAAATATTGGGGAAGTATCGTATAAAATGCAACATACGGAAAAGAATACAGTTATTGCTGTTTTTCGCAATTTGAATGAAATTTCAAGAGGGAGAATATGCAGGGGCGATTAGTTTTTTAAATTAAAACTATACGTTAAAAAAATTATTATTCTTTAAGGAGCTGAAATACCTTACGGATAGAAATAGCTATCCCTGTTAGTTATTCTTGACACGGTTTATTGGACGAAAGGGAAAATGTATGGATGCAAAATCTATTGCCCGTGGGGTAGTTGAGGGTATCTCGTCAGTACCTTCTGGGATGTATGACGGCGTAATCAGAACCTGGCATCTGATGAAAATCTTGATATGGTTTATTTTTTGGTCGAGCCTGCGCTTGAACCTTATCTGAAATATATCAACAGTAGCCCAATGATTTGTAAGGCGGTTCAGCATGAACTCTGCAAAATCCTCGCTAAGTAAATTGGGCAAAATTGCCAGCTGGGGCGCTTCTCATTTTCTTGAGGCCATGATTACCGGACTTTGCTCAATAGCTGCTTTTTTGTCGTTGTTTCTGCTGGAGGGTGGTGTAATGAAAACAGTTGGCTTTGTCGGCTTCTTTGTTTTGGGATACCTGCTTTCACTTGGACTCGGACTGCTGAGAGGAGAGCGTTAGCGCTTTGCTTTCACCTGGACCTGGACTATTGAGAGGAGAGCGTTAGCGCTTTGCGATCCCTGATAGCTTATAATATGCAAGCCCGCCTGGAAGCGGGTTTTTTTATATAGTCAATGTGTGGTATTGGCTTAAAACCATTTTTTTCAATATGTTATCCTTGCCTTCGCAACAGTAAGGATGACTTTTTGCTGCTGTGGAGGCTACGTTGTCCTTACATCTTTTACACTCATTTCCCCGTCTGGAACTGCTTGGCGCACCGACGCCGCTTGAGCATCTGCCTCGTCTTTCCGATTATCTGGGGCGCGATATTTTTATCAAACGCGACGACTTCACGCCCGTAGCCCTGGGCGGCAACAAACTGCGCAAGCTTGAGTTCCTGGCGGCGGATGCGCTGCGCCAGGGCGCGGACGTGCTGCTGACCGCCGGCGCTATCCAGTCTAACCATGTCCGTCAAACCGCCGCCGTGGCCGCAAAGCTGGGCCTGAAGTGCGTGGCGCTGCTGGAAAATCCGGGCATTACCCATCTTGAAAATTACGCCACTAACGGCAATCGCCTGCTGCTGGACCTGATGGATGTGGAAGTAGTCATGGTTGATGCGCTGCACGATCCCGCCGCGCAGCTGGCTGAACAGTGTACGCGGCTGGAAGCGCAGGGCTTTCGGCCTTATGTAGTGCCGGTTGGCGGCTCCAACGCGCTGGGCGCGCTGGGATACGTAGAATGTGCTCAGGAAATTGCTCATCAGAGCGAAGGCGTGGTAGATTTTGCCGCTGTCGTTGTTGCCTCCGGCAGTGCCGGAACCCATGCCGGTCTCGCCGTAGGACTGGAGCAGCTGCTGCCGGACACCGAGCTGGTTGGCGTAACCGTTTCGCGCAGCGTTGCTGAACAGCAGCCTAAAGTGGTCGCTATTCAACAGGCGCTCGCCGCGCAGCTTGAGCTAACAGCGCAGGCGCCCGTGACGCTCTGGGACGACTATTTCGCGCCGGGCTACGGGATGCCGAGCGAAGAGGGCACGGAAGCGATCAAACTGTTGGCCAGGCTTGAAGGGATATTTCTGGACCCGGTCTATACTGGCAAGGTAATGGCCGGATTGATTGACGGCATCGCACAAAAGCGTTTTCGCCGCGAAGGCCCGCTACTGTTCGTTCACACGGGTGGTTCGCCGGCGCTGTTTGCTTATCATCCTCTGCGGTGATCCGCGGGCCTTCGGAAAGAAAGCTGACTACACACTATTAATCTGCATCTCAACATGGAGCGCTTATGAATTTTTCTCTGGTTCGTCGCCAACTGGTAACGGGAATGATGTCGCTGGCGCTGGTGGCTGGCGTTGCCACCAAGGCTACTGCTGCCCCGGAAAACCTGCTGAATAAAGTAAAAGAACGCGGCACGCTGCTGGTGGGCCTGGAAGGAACCTATCCGCCATTCAGCTTCCAGGACGAAAACGGCAAACTGGCCGGTTTTGAGGTCGATTTCGCCAACGCCCTGGCACAGCATCTGGGCGTCAAGGCCAGCCTGAAACCGACCAAGTGGGACGGCATGTTGGCCTCGCTGGACTCAAAGCGCATCGATGTGGTGATCAACCAGGTCACCATCTCCGACGAGCGCAAAAAGAAGTATGACTTCTCTACGCCTTATACCGTTTCCGGTATCCAGGCGCTGACCAAAGCCGATAAGGCCGACAGCATCACTAAGCCTGCCGATCTCAGCGGCAAAAAAGTGGGGCTGGGACTGGGCACCAACTACGAGCAGTGGCTGCGTGAAAACGTGAAGAACGTCGATATCCGTACTTATGACGACGATCCAACTAAATATCAGGATCTGCGCGTTGGCCGAATTGATGCGATCCTGGTTGACCGTCTGGCCGCGCTGGATCTGGTGAAGAAAACCGGTAAAACGCTGGCGGTAGCCGGCCCGGCCTTCTCTCGTCAGGAAGCGGGCGTGGCGCTGCGCAAAGACAACCCGGAAATGCTGGCGGCGGTCGATAAAGCCATTGCGGACATGCAGAAAGACGGTTCGCTGGCTAAGATTTCCGACAAATGGTTTGGCGTGGACGTAACTAAATAATGCAGGAAAGTTTACAACTGGTGCTGGATTCAGCACCATTTTTACTGAAAGGCGCGCTTTTCACCCTCCAGCTCAGCATCGGCGGCATGTTCTTCGGGCTGCTGCTGGGCTTCGTGCTGGCGATGATGCGTCTTTCCCACTTCTGGCCCATAGCCTGGCTGTCGCGTTTCTACGTGTCGATATTTCGCGGCACGCCGCTGATCGCCCAGCTGTTTATGATCTACTACGGCCTGCCGCAGTTCGGCATTGAGCTGGATCCAATCCCTTCCGCCATGATTGGCCTGTCGCTGAATACGGCGGCCTACGCTTCCGAATCGCTGCGCGGTGCTATCGCCGCCATCGAGCGCGGCCAGTGGGAAGCGGCGGCCAGTATCGGCATGACGCGCTGGCAGACGCTGCGCCGGGTTATTCTGCCGCAGGCCGCCCGTACCGCGCTGCCGCCGTTAGGCAACAGCTTTATCAGCCTCGTGAAAGATACCTCGCTGGCCGCCACCATTCAGGTGCCGGAGCTGTTCCGCCAGGCGCAGCTGATCACCTCGCGCACGCTGGAAGTTTTTACCATGTATCTGGCGGCTTCGCTGATTTACTGGGTGATGGCGACTTTACTCTCCATGCTGCAAAGCAGGCTGGAAAACCACGTTAACCGCCAGGATCGGGAGGCAAAATGAGCGCCATTGAAGTCAGCGGGCTGGTGAAGAAATTTAACGGCCACACGGTGCTGCACGATATCGATCTGGAGGTCGCTTCGGGCGAAGTGGTGGCGATAATCGGCCCAAGCGGCTCGGGCAAAACCACGCTGCTGCGCAGCATCAATCTGCTGGAAACCCCGGACAGCGGCACCATTAAAGTGGGCAATATCCGTATTGATGCCGCCGCCGACATGAACCGTCAGAAAGAGCAGGTACGCCGTCTGCGCCAGCAGGTAGGCTTTGTTTTCCAGAACTTTAATCTGTTTCCCCATCGTTCGGTGCTGGAAAACATCATTGAAGGGCCAACCATCGTGAAAGGCGAACCAAAAGCCGAAGCGGTGGCGCGTGCGCGTCAGCTGCTGGAGAAGGTTGGGCTGGCGGGCAGGGAAGAGAGCTATCCGCGTCGGCTTTCCGGCGGCCAGCAGCAGCGCGTGGCTATCGCCCGTGCGCTGGCGATGCGCCCGGAGGTGATCCTGTTCGATGAGCCGACCTCCGCGCTGGATCCCGAGCTGGTAGGCGAAGTGCTCAATACCATCAGGGCGCTGGCGCAGGAGAAGCGCACTATGGTTATCGTCACGCATGAGATGAGCTTTGCGCGTGACGTTGCCGATCGCGCCATCTTTATGGATCAGGGTCGCATCGTGGAGCAGGGCAGCGCAAAAGCACTGTTCAGCCATCCCGAACACCCGCGCACCCGTCAGTTCCTGGAAAAGTTTCTTTCGCAATAACCCTGTAAAATTGCCGGTTAATTCCGGCAATTTTCAGCGCGCCAGCTGAATAAGCTTTTTCTTAAATATCTTTCATGCCGCTTCGTTATAAAATAGCCGTTCTTCCTGCGTAAACAGCTCTCCCGCCTGTGCTTTCCCTTACCCGCCTTCGTTTTGGAGAAGTTCCTTAAGACGTCAGTCTCTTAAAAGAGGAATAATTTATTAACTTATTGCAAATTTCCAGGGTAAGGTAAATTCGCTTCGCGAGAAGAGGAATGTTCTGAATATGCATGATGCCGGGCATGACTAAGTATTCAGGGCCAGCAGCAGCCACATTGTCTATATTTGTCAGCGTACGGTCAGGGCCAGATAATATTAAATATCTCGGCTACGGGGAGGTATCGCTACCTCATGTTATCCCAGTTTATGACGGTCGGAGTAATATAATGAATACGACTCAAAAGCAGGATATTGCCTGGATAAACAGTTTAAAAGGCCTCTGCATTTTACTCGTGGTTTTATATCATGTTGTCCTGCCAGGCTATGCCGAAATGATTGGCCATCTGGTTGCTGGCTTTATGCCTGCTAAATTATGGCTGGCCTTTAATAATTATCTTTCGCCGCTGAGGATGCCCGCCTTTTTCTTTGTCTCTGGCCTGCTGGCGACCAACGGCATTATTAACCGTCCATGGAAGCAGGTTTTTACCAGTCGCGTTACCAATCTTTTCTATCTCTATTTCCTTTGGGGCGTGATCCAATGGCTGATGATCCGGGGCGTCTCCAATGAGGTGATGGGCGAACAGCTCTCCAAAAACACCAACGCGGCCTGGGCGGCCACGCCGGTGGAGTCGGTTAAATTAATGCTGCTGGCGATGAGCTCCTCCTGGTATCTTTATGCGCTTGGCCTGTTTTTTGTGTTCGCCAAACTGTTCCGCGAGCAGCGGCTTGCGATGATGACCATTGCGGTTTTGCTGAATTACGCCGCCGTCATGAAAATCATCCCAGGCTGGGGACCGGAAAGCGTCGCGCAGTATCTGATCTTCTTCCTGCTGGGTACCTTTTACAGCAGCACTTTGCTGCGCTGGAGCGAATGGCGTCGCAGCAATCTGGTGCCCTGGGCCGCGCTGATAGCGCTGTCGCTGATCCACGCTAAGCTCGGTATTCCCCATAGCCTGTTCCTGTGTGCGCTCGCTGTTTTAATCTCCGTCGCCGCCTGCCGGACGCTGAATCGCTACTTTACGCTGGGCTGGCTAAACTGGCTGGGCAGAAACACGCTGCAAATTTACGTGCTGCACCGCATCTTTATCGAATTCTTTGGCATGTCCGTCATTTTGTTCGCGGAACATCATCAGCTGTTCGCTAACAAAGCGTTCTCCATGCTGTGGGCGACAGCTTTCCCGGTGGTAATGGTGGCGCTGTGCGCGGGCTGTTCGGTAGGCGTGTGGACGTTGCTTAATCGGGGCATCGGCAAAAATCTGTTTATCTATCCACGGCTGCTGCGCGTCAAAGTTGATGCCTGACAGAAAACACCAGGCGTAAGAAGGCCGCTTATTAGCGGCCTTTTTCTTATGACTTTAAACGCATCAGGTGGCTACTTTTTCCGGTCAGCCGCGCGGCTAAACCAAAAAAGGGGCGAACTGCTTCGCCCCTTGTACGGAATCCGCTGCTTTAAGCCTGTCGGGCAGGCCGACGGGCGCGTTAGCCGATGGTCATCAGGCTGGCGTTGCCGCCTGCCGCTGCGGTATTGACGCTCAGCGAGCGCTCAATCAGCAGGCGTTCCAGCAGCAGATTGGTTTCGCCGCGGGCAAAGCCCTGGACGGAAACAATCGCGCCTTCACGAGCGGCCACCGTTTCGCAAACTGTTCTGAGCTGATCGGCATCGCCGTGGTAAATCACCGCCTCAAACTCGTTATGCTGCGCCAGCGGTTCGACCGCAAAGTCGATACGGCTCTGCACGGCTGTGGGCAGTTTCTTCGCCAGCGCGCGATGCAGTTCATCATCCTGCCACAGCGCGCGGCTGCCCACGGCGGTGACCGCCGCCAGCTGCACCAGCGCATCCTGCTCGTTATCCGCCAGGCAGACCACGCGCTCGCGCGGCAGCAGGGTAAAGGTGTTGCGTTCGCCCGTCGGGCCGGGCAGCAGGCGAACGGTGCCGCTCTGGCCCAGCTCGGCAAACTGTTTGCAGACCGCAGCCAGCTCCGGCTTGTCTTTCGCCCACTCCGTCAGCGCCTGATGAGTGGTCAGCAGCACCGGACGCAGCGCCGCATCAACCGGACGCTCGACGTCCTGGCGATCCAGCGTAACCTTCAGCGCGCCTTCCGGGCGATGCGAGAGCAGACGATAGAGATAGAGCGGGCCGCCCGCTTTCGGACCGGTGCCGGACAGGCCTTCGCCACCGAACGGCTGGACGCCTACGACGGCCCCTACCATATTGCGGTTGACGTACAGGTTGCCGACTTTGGCGCGGCTGGTGACCTGATTGATGGTTTCATCAATACGGGTATGCACGCCCAGCGTCAGGCCGTAGCCGGAAGCGTTGATCTGCTCAATAATTTTCGGCAGCGTGCTGCGGTTGTAGCGCACCACGTGCAGCACCGGCCCGAAAATTTCCTTATCCAGATCGGCGACGTTTTCCAGCTCAATCAGCGTTGGCGGAATAAAGGTGCCGGTCTGCCACTCTTTGCTGTCGTGCTTATCGTTAAACGCCGCCTGATACACTTTCATGCCTTTGCTGCGCATCGCCTGAATATGGCGTTCGATATTTTCTTTCGCTTCGCTGTCGATCACCGGCCCGATATCGGTAGACAGGCGCTCCGGGTTGCCCATACGGCATTCGGCCATCGCGCCGCGCAGCATTTGCAGCGTGTGGTCGGCAACATCATCCTGAATACAGAGCAGACGCAGGGCAGAGCAGCGTTGACCGGCGCTGTCAAAGGCAGAAGCCACGATATCGACCACGACCTGTTCCGTCAGCGCGGAGGAGTCCACGATCATGGTGTTCATGCCGCCGGTTTCCGCAATCAGCGGCGTCGGTCTGCCTTGCGGATCCAGACGACCGGCCAGATTACGTTGCAGTAGCGTTGCTACGGCAGTCGACCCGGTAAACATCACGCCGCGTACGCGGTCGTCGCCGGTCAGCTGAGCGCCGACGGTTTCACCCAGGCCCGGCAGCAGCTGTAGGGCACCAACCGGCACGCCCGCTTCATGCAGAATAGCGACGGCGGCAGCGGCCACCAGCGGCGTCTGCTCGGCAGGCTTGGCCAGCACGCTGTTGCCTGCTGCCAGCGCTGCGGCAATTTGACCGGTGAAGATTGCCAGCGGGAAGTTCCACGGGCTGATGCAAACCACCGGGCCAAGCGGACGGTGCGTTTCGTTATCGAAATCGTCGCGAACCTGGCCTGCATAGTAGTGCAGGAAGTCGACCGCTTCGCGTACCTCGGCGATAGCGTTGTTAAAGGTCTTTCCGGCCTCACGCACCAGGATCCCCAACAGGCGCTGTAGCTGAGCTTCCATCAGCTCGGCGGCACGGGTCAGGATCTCCGCACGGGCGGCAGGCGGCGTGGCGAACCAAATCGGGCCGGCATTGACGGCGGCGTCCAGCGCGGTCGAAACATCTTTCCCGGTAGCGTGGCGCACATAGCCCACGATATCGGCAGGCTCCGCCGGATTGAGCACCGGCAGCTGTTCGCTGGCTTCCGTTTCGCCATCGATAACCGGCGCGGCGTACCACGGCTGGATAGCGCTGTTCAGCAGGGCGCTGGAGAGCGAAGCCAGGCGGTGTTCGTTAGCCAGATCCAGACCGGCGGAGTTCTGACGCGTTGCGCCATAGAGATCGCGCGGCAGCGGGATCTTCGGATGCGGCAGACCAATCGCCCCTTCGGTGCGGGCCAGTTTTTCCACTTCATCGACCGGATCGGCGACCAGATCTTCAATCTGGAGCGTGTTATCGGCAATACGGTTCACAAACGACGTGTTGGCGCCGTTTTCCAGCAGGCGGCGCACCAGGTAGGCCAGCAGCGTTTCGTGCGTGCCGACCGGCGCATAGATCCGGCACGGACGGTTAAGCTTGCCATCCGCTACTTTGCCGACCACCTGCTCGTACAGCGGTTCGCCCATGCCGTGCAGGCACTGGAACTCGTACTGACCAGGGTAGTAGTTATTGCCCGCCATCTGATAGATAACCGCCAGCGTATGCGCGTTGTGCGTCGCGAACTGCGGATAGATCAGGTTCGGTACGGCCAGCAGTTTACGGGCGCAGGCCAGATAAGAGATGTCGGTGTAAACCTTACGGGTGAACACCGGATAGCCTTCCAGGCCGTCCATCTGGGCGCGCTTGATCTCGCTGTCCCAGTAGGCACCTTTCACCAGGCGGATCATCAGGCGGCGACGGCTGCGCTGGGCCATGTCGATCAGCGCGTCGATCACAAACGGGCAGCGCTTCTGATAGGCCTGGATAACAAAGCCGATGCCGTTCCAGCCTTCCAGCTCCGGCTCAAAGCAGAGTTTTTCCAGCAGATCCAGCGACAGCTCCAGGCGATCCGCTTCTTCCGCATCGATGTTGATGCCAATGTCGTAAGAGCGTGCCAGCAGCGTCAGCGATTTCAAAATGGGGTAAAGTTCGTTCATCACGCGCTCGTACTGCGCGCGGCTGTAGCGCGGATGCAGCGCGGAAAGCTTGATGGAAATGCCCGGCCCTTCATAGATGCCGCGACCGTTGGAGGCTTTACCGATAGCGTGGATCGCCTGCTGATAGGAAACCAGATAGGCTTCAGCGTCTTTCGCCGTCAGCGCGGCCTCGCCCAGCATATCGTAAGAGTAGCGGAAGCCTTTCTCTTCCAGCTTGCGGGCGTTCGCCAGCGCTTCCGCGATGGTTTCGCCAGTGACAAACTGCTCGCCCATCAGGCGCATCGCCATATCCACGCCTTTGCGGATCAGCGGCTCGCCGCTTTTACCGATGATGCGGTTCAGCGAGCGCGACAAATTCGCCTCGTTGTGCGTGGCGACCAGGCGGCCGGTAAACAGCAGGCCCCAGGTGGCGGCGTTAACAAACATCGAAGGGCTGCGGCCCAGATGCGACTGCCAGTTGCCGTTGCTGATTTTATCGCGGATCAGCGCGTCACGGGTTGGCTTATCTGGAATACGCAGCAGCGCTTCCGCCAGGCACATCAGCGCAACGCCTTCCTGTGAAGAAAGTGAAAACTCCTGAAGCAGCGATTGCACCATACCGGCGCGGCCGCCTGCCCCTTTTTGGTGCCTGAGCGCCGAAGCCAGCTTGTGGGCAAGACGTTGGGTTTGCTGCGCCAGCGGCTGCGGCAGACGTGCCTGTTCAAGGAGCATCGGCACTGCTTCCGTCTCCGGGCGACGCCACGCGGCGGTAATGGCGGAGCGGGTTACCGATTGCGGCAGAATATGTTCGGCAAACTCCAGAAAAGGCTGATGCAGCTCCTCGACCGGCGCGTCTTCGCTCTCCTGAGCCGTAGCCTGCAAGGGGAATTCCGGCAGGGCGTCGCCTCTCTCCAGCTGTTCCAGATAGTTAAAAATAGCCTGTTTGATCAGCCAGTGAGGTGTGCGATCGATCTGGCCCGCAGCCTGACGAATGCGGTCACGCGTGGCCTCGTCCAGCTTAACGCCCATAGTGGTTGTGCCCATGCCTTAAAACTCCTTGCAAATAGTCAAAACAGATCTGGCAAGCAATATCACTTAAGTTGCAACTTTGTGCAACCTTGTTAAATGTGAGGCTGATTGCAGAGTGTAAAAACGCTTTTTTAAAAAGCGGCATGGATATTGCTGCAAAAATCCGGCCAGCTTTACAGATTGCAGTAAAACTGGGTTCTGAAAAGGTTTTTTGAGAGGTGTAACCGGTGACACTGTGATCCAGTGCAACCTGTCGAATCTTCTTTCCAGATGCAAGGTGAAATTAATGTAACGATTGTGTTAAACCATTGGCGAGTATTGTGCCCGTCAGTGCTTTGCGGCAGGATACCCCGCCCTGGGTGGTTAAAAGTGGCGCCGCAACGTTCCGGCGGCGGGGCAGGGTTGCGCATTAACAATAATAAGTGGAGAACCTGAATGACAGTAAGCACACCTATGATGGTGACCTTTTGCGTTTACATTCTTGGCATGGTGTTTATCGGCTTTTTGGCCTGGCGCTCAACCAAAAATTTTGATGACTATATCCTGGGAGGACGCAGTCTGGGCAGCGTGGTCACCGCGCTTTCCGCCGGTGCATCTGATATGAGCGGCTGGCTGCTGATGGGCCTGCCGGGCGCCATTTTCATCTCCGGCATCTCCGAAAGCTGGATTGCTATCGGCCTGACGCTGGGCGCTTACCTTAACTGGAAAATCGTCGCCGGACGCCTGCGCGTGCAGACTGAACACCATGATAATGCGCTGACGCTGCCCGATTTTTTCGCCAGCCGTTTTGAAGACAGAAGCAAAATCCTGCGCGTTATCTCTGCGGTCGTCATCCTGGTTTTCTTCACTATCTATTGCGCTTCCGGCATCGTAGCCGGCGCCCGCCTGTTTGAAAGCACCTTCGGCATGAGCTACGAAACGGCGCTGTGGGCTGGCGCAGCCGCCACTATTATCTATACCTTTGTCGGCGGTTTTCTGGCCGTAAGCTGGACCGATACCGTGCAGGCGAGCCTGATGATCTTCGCTCTGATCCTGACGCCGGTGATGGTTATTATTGCAGTAGGCGGCCTGAGCGATTCCCTGGCGGTTATCCAGGCGAAGAGCATTGAAAATATGGATATGCTGAAAAACCTGAACTTTGTCGCGGTGATCTCGCTGCTCGGCTGGGGACTGGGCTACTTTGGTCAGCCGCATATCCTGGCGCGTTT
Organism: Erwinia artemisiae; assembly: GCF_051400835.1. Lineage (NCBI taxonomy): Bacteria > Pseudomonadati > Pseudomonadota > Gammaproteobacteria > Enterobacterales > Erwiniaceae > Erwinia > Erwinia artemisiae. The sequence continues at coordinate 20,215 of NZ_JBLFFM010000016.1, forward strand.
TATGGCGGCGGATTCGCACCACTCTATCCGCAGCGCGCGCCGTATCGGCATGACGTGGATGATCCTGTGCCTGGGCGGTGCGGTAGCGGTCGGCTTCTTTGGTATCGCCTACTTCCAGAACCATCCCGAGCAGGCAACAGGCGTCACCGACAACAGCGAACGTATTTTTATCGAGCTGGCTCGTATTCTGTTTAATCCGTGGATCGCCGGTATCCTGCTTTCTGCTATCCTGGCGGCGGTGATGTCGACGCTGAGCTGCCAGCTGCTGGTTTGCTCCAGCGCGCTGACGGAAGATCTCTATAAAAACTTCCTGCGTAAAGGTGCCAGCCAACGTGAGCTGGTATGGGTAGGGCGTCTGATGGTGTTGCTGGTGGCGGTCGTAGCTATCGCGCTGGCTTCCGATCCGAACAACCGCGTACTGGGGCTGGTAAGCTACGCCTGGGCCGGCTTTGGTGCGGCGTTCGGGCCTGTAGTGATCTTCTCGCTGGTGTGGAAGCGTATGACCCGTAACGGCGCGCTGGCCGGGATTATCGTAGGCGCGGCTACCGTGCTGATCTGGAAACAGTACGCCTGGCTGGATCTGTATGAAATTATTCCGGGCTTCCTGTTTGCCAGCATCGCCATCATGCTGTTCAGCCTGGTGGGCAGCAAGCCTTCCACTGCGGCCGTAAAACGATTTGAGGCAGCCGAAGCCGAGTTCCATTCGCGTTAATCACGCTGATAACTACGACAGGCTCGCTTCGGCGGGCCTTTTTTTTAAGAACGGAAAACCTGGTCAGGGAGGACGGCATAAAGCCATCATGGCTTGTCATCCTCTTGCGATAAGGTTATGATCTGCTCATAAATCAAGGATGAGTTAAATGGATTATGGATTAGCGACCCTGCTGAGCCTGCACGGCACCCGCTATATTTATGCCTGCGGCTACTGGTATGAAATTATGGATCATTTTTTCACCGCGGTAGATAAAATCGTGGCTGAAGCAACCAGATAAAAAGGGATGATGATGAAAGCACTGATCGGCGTAATGCCAGAAAATGAGTTTCGCCAGCGGGTCATGGCGATTGTCAGCAATGAGTACCTTCCTGAAGAAAACGAACCCAAAATCTGGTTCTCCTCGCTAAACGCGGTCGCGCAGATTTTAAGCCCTGAAAATCTGGCGCTGCTGGATATGATGGATCGGGAGAAACCGGAAAGCATCTCTCAGCTGGCCCGGCTGGCCGGGCGGGCGGTGAGCAATCTTTCCGCCACGCTGTCGACGCTGGAAAAACACGGCTTCGTGAAAAAAGTAAAAGGGAAAAACTGTATGAAACCGGTGGCGCTTTACACCGAGTTCGTTATCCACACCGCACATTTCCCGGCCAAAAAAGCCAGCGACGCTGCCTGAGTTGGCCCCGGTACAACGGCGCGCATATTTGGTTATCTTAAATTTTCTGCTGTTCGATTCGTGGCAATTACTGTCCCCACGGCAAACAAACCGCAACAGGAATAAAAACGGGACGTGAGTTGCTACCAGTGGCGATAAGGCGGATCTGAGCGCACCGCCTGGGCCCTGGGACGATACGCTGGCTGAGCCGTTGCAATAAACGTGTTACGCATCAATGGGAGGCGAACGTCCTGACATGCGGCACGCATCAGTTTCGGGGCCGGACGAACGTCCAGACAGGCGATCGGACAATTGGTTTTAGTTGGTGATTGAGCCCCAAACTGTCTGTCGTCATCGGCCAATAACGTGATTACAAATAATCTTCTCGATGACTTCATAAATTGACTTCGAAAACCAGGGTTAATAAAATGACTTCATAGAGTGAAGCTATGGCAGGGATAAAGCTATGGTTGCATTAAGGAAGAAGCATAAACTCATACTGACTAAAATTTTTGCGCTGCCTGTTCCTGCCAACATTAAGTGGGCAGAAATCGAGTCGCTTATCCGGGCTTTAGGTGGTGAAGTTACCGAAGGTAGCGGATCCCGGTGCCGATTCAAACTCAATGGCAGTATCGCAAGATTCCACCGCCCACATCCTGCCCCTGATACCGACAAAGGCGCAGTTAACAGCGTTAAAGAATGGTTAGAAAGTATAGGGATTGAACCATGAGCAAAGCAAAACCCAACAAATATGAGATAGCCGGGCAGCCGGTTGTTGTCAGCTTCGTACCTGAACTGAACGCGTTTCGCGGCAAATTCCTGGGGCTCAGTGGTTATTGTGATTTTGTTGCTGACAGCGTAGAAGGGCTGCGGAGAGAAGGCGAAATTTCCTTAAAGGAATATCTGAAAGATTGTCGGGAAGAGGGGATAGATCCTTATGCCCGACAGGAAAAAACGAAGACATTTACTTTACGCTATAACGAGACGCTTGCTGAAAAATTAAGTCATGTGGCAGCTGAAAACGATATGTCAGTAAATACTTTCATCATTGAAACGCTGGAAGAGCGAATCAGACACGCATAATAAAAGCCCCGTCCAGGCGGGGCTTTCTGCCAAAACCAGCTCCTTTCCTTTCGGATAGTCTTCGGGTACAGAAATAAACAGGTAGGGAAGTTTCCGACGCCCTTTGATAGCGCATTTTCCTTTAATCCCTTGCCACGCCCGATGAAAATAACCGTCCAGCCTCTTGTATTTCTTCCGGCGATAATGATAATCGGTATCGTTTAGATTTACACTTCTTTACCCGCGTGAAAACGCCTTATATGTCTGAAGGTGCCTATGTTTGTGCCGTTCCTGATTATGTTACGCGAAGGACTGGAAGCCGCGCTGATCGTCAGCCTGATTGCCAGCTATTTACAGCGCACGCAGCGCAGCGAGTGGTTCGGCGCAATGTGGCTTGGCGTCTTCATCGCCGCCGCGCTCTGCCTGGTGCTGGGCTATGTGATTAATGAAACCACCGGCGAATTCCCGCAAAGAGAGCAGGAGCTGTTCGAAGGCATGGTGGCGGTGGTGGCCGTTTGTATTCTGACCTGGATGGTGTTCTGGATGCGCAAAGTCTCGCGCAATATTAAAGCGCAGCTGGAAGGCGCGGTGGATAACGCGCTGCAGCGCGGCAAAGGCGGCGGCTGGGCGCTGATTTTTATGGTCTTCCTGGCCGTCGCGCGGGAAGGGCTGGAGTCCGTGTTCTTCCTGCTGGCGGCCTTCCAGCAGGATGTGGGCATTGCGCCGCCGGTCGGCGCCATCCTGGGCCTCGCTACCGCTATCGTGCTGGGTATGCTGATCTACTGGGGCGGCGTGCGGCTGAATATGGCGCTCTTCTTCCGTTGGACCAGCCTGTTTATTCTGCTGGTCGCAGCGGGCCTGGCGGCTGGCGCCATCCGTGCTTTCCATGAGGCCGGACTGTGGAACGCCTTCCAGAGCCAGGCGTTCGATTTCAGCGAGGTGCTCTCCACCAGCACGCTGATGGGCACGCTGCTGGAAGGCCTTTTCGGCTATCAGGAAGCGCCCAGCGTCAGTGAAGTGGTGGTCTGGTTCTGCTATCTCATTCCTGCGCTGATCCTGTTTTTCCTGCCCGGACGCCCGCCAACGACGGCAGTCCGTCTTTGACGCTTTTCCGCTTTCTTATTCAAGGGATTTATCATGATTCGTGGTTTTTCAATGTTACCGCTGGCGGCGGCGTTACTGGCCAGCTTTTCTGCCGTGCAGGCTGCCGACGTGCCGCAGGTAAAAATTGTCGTTAACGACAAACAGTGCGAGCCGATGAGCGTTACCGTTAAAGCCGGTAAAACGCAGTTTGTGATCCAGAACCACAGCCAGAAAGGGCTGGAGTGGGAGATCCTGAAAGGGGTGATGGTAGTGGAGGAGCGCGAAAATATCGCGCCGGGCTTCACGCAAAAGCTGACGGCCAGTCTGCAACCGGGCGAGTATGAGATGACCTGCGGCCTGTTGAGCAATCCCAAAGGTAAGCTGATTGTGCAGGGCGCAGAGGATGCAGCAGGCGCGCAGCCAACGCTGATGCAGCTGACCGGCCCTGTTACCGACTACAAAGCTTATGTGATGCAGGAAGTCGCCGCGCTGGTTACCAGCACGCAAGCCTTTACCGGGGCGGTAAAAGCGGGCGATATCGATAAGGCGAAAGCCCTCTATGCGCCGACGCGCGCTCACTATGAGCGTATCGAACCGATAGCGGAACTGTTCTCCGATCTGGACGGCAGCATTGACGCTCGCGAAGATGATTATGAGCAGAAAGCCGCCGATCCTAAGTTCACCGGCTTCCATCGTCTGGAAAAAGCGCTGTGGGGCGACGGCTCGACCAAAGGTGTGGAAACCTATGCCGACAGGCTTTATGCAGACGTGCAGGCGCTGCAAAAGCGGGTCAGCGAACTGGCATTTCCACCGGGTAAAGTGGTCGGCGGCGCGGCCGGTCTGATTGAAGAAGTGGCTTCCAGCAAAATCTCCGGCGAAGAAGACCGCTACAGCCGCACCGATTTGTGGGATTTTCAGGCCAACGTTGATGGCGCGCAGAAGATCGTGAATTTGCTGCGTCCGATGCTGCAACAGGCCGATCCGGCGCTGCTGGCAAAAATCGACGGTAATTTCAAAAAGGTAGACGCTATCCTGAAAAAATACCGCAGCGGCGACGGCTTTGCCTCCTATGACAAGCTTACCGATGCCGATCGCACTGCGATGAAAGGCCCGATCACGGCGCTGGCGGAAGATCTCGCTCTGCTGCGCGGAACGCTGGGGCTGGATTGAGTTATGAAGCAAGCTGATGACGAGGCGGCTCAGCCTTCACGCCGCCGTCTGCTGAAGGGGATGGGCCTCCTTGGCGGCGCGCTGGCGTTAGCAGGAGGCTGTCCGGCGCATGGCGCGCCGGCGGCCTTTTCGCCCGGCGCGCTGTCGCCCAATGCCCGCCAGCAGAGACAGCCTTTTTACGGGCCGCACCAGGCGGGGATCGTCACGCCACAGCAGGCGTCGATGATGCTGGTGGCTTTTGACGTACTGGCAACGGACAAGGCCGATCTGGAGCGGTTATTTCGTTTGCTGACCGACCGTATCGCTTTTCTGACCAGGGGAGGAGAAGCGCCGCAAACGGTTAATCCGCGTCTGCCGCCGATGGATTCCGGCATTCTGGGCGGTCATATCTACCCGGATAATCTGACCATTACGGTATCGGTCGGCCGCGCCTTGTTTGACGATCGCTACGGATTGCAGGCGCAAAAGCCGCGCAGGCTGCAAACCATGACGCGCTTTCCCAATGATGCGCTGGATGCCGGGCTGTGCCACGGCGATCTGCTGCTGCAAATCTGCGCCAATACCAACGATACGGTGATCCACGCGCTGCGCGATATCATCAAGCATTCGCCGGATTTGCTGAGCGTGCGCTGGCGGCGGGAAGGCTTTATCTCCGATCATGCAGCGCGCAGTCAGGGCAGGGAGACGCCAGTCAATCTGTTGGGCTTTAAGGACGGCACGGCCAATCCCGATACGGCCGACGCGGCGATGATGGATAAAATCCTGTGGGTCACGGCGGAACAGGATGAACCTGCCTGGGCGATCGGCGGCAGCTATCAGGCTGCGCGCATCATTCAGTTCCACGTAGAGTTTTGGGACAGAACGCCGCTGCGCGAGCAGGAAACGATCTTTGGCCGGGTGAAGCAGAGCGGCGCGCCGCTGGGAATGACGCACGAACATGATGTACCGGACTATGCCAGCGATCCCGATGGCCTCGTTACGCCGTTAGACGCGCATATTCGCCTGGCTAACCCGCGCACGTCACAAACGCAGGACAGCCTGATGCTCCGCCGTGGCTACAGCTACTCGCTGGGCGTATCCAATGCCGGTCAGCTGGAGATGGGCCTGTTATTTGTCTGCTATCAGCACGACCTGGAAAAGGGTTTTCTTACCGTACAAAAAAGACTCAACGGCGAGGCGCTGGAGGAATATATCAAACCCGTCGGCGGCGGATATTTCTTTGTGCTGCCTGGCGTCATTGACGAAAAACATTATCTCGGGCAGGCTTTACTTCAGGCCTGAGCCTTTCTTCAGCCTCCCGCCCGCGCCTCGTGCGGGAGGTTGTTTTTTAACCAGAGGCGTTCAGCCGGCTGTTAAACATTTCAGATTACCGCACTCAGCATAAAATAAATTGTTATCTCTTTGATCCTGTTAGGATCCTAATTAACCTGCCGCGTACGCGTTCGCTTATTTGGTACTTTTCGCTTGCCGTCAGGTAAAATTAATGTTGCATTATTCCAGGAATCTGTTGAAATTTAATTATCAGGCGTCAGTTGTTTCCAGTGTGCAACACGGAGATCGCGAATGGACAAGTCCTTTTACGGACATAAGCGTCAGACAAATAGCGTGACAGCTTCCCGGCGCGAGGGCTTTATCGCCCCAATGACTTCCTCTTCCCTTTGCCATTTCAGCCAGTTTATTAACACCCTCCGGTGCCCGGCATCGTCACTCCGCGTACCATTTCTACGGCCAGACAAGGCTTACAAGGAAGCCAGCAAAACCTCTAAAGCGTTCACGTAATCGCACTGCCGTTCCAGGTGCGGGAAATGAAACCAACTGTAAGGTGCCACTATGGGAAGACAGAAAGCAGTGATCAAAGCTCGTCGTGAAGCCAAGCGCGTGCTTCGTAGCGATTCACGCAGTCATCGTCAGCGTGAAGAAGAATCGGTCACCTCGCTGGTGCAGATGGGTGGGCTGGACGCAATCGGCATGGCGCGCGATACACGCGACCATTCGCCCATTGAGGCCCGTAATGAAGCTCAGGCGCACTATCTTAAAGCCATAGAGAGTAAACAGCTGATTTTCGCTACCGGCGAAGCGGGCTGCGGAAAAACCTGGATTAGCGCCGCCAAAGCGGCCGAAGCCCTGATCAATAAGGATGTCGACAGGATCATCGTCACCAGGCCGGTACTACAGGCAGATGAAGATCTGGGCTTTTTACCCGGTAATATCGCAGAAAAGTTCGCTCCTTATTTTCGACCCGTCTATGACGTTCTGGTTAAACGTCTTGGTTCTTCCTTTATGCAGTACTGCCTGCGTCCCGAAATCGGCAAGGTGGAGATTGCGCCTTTCGCCTATATGCGCGGACGTACCTTTGAAAACGCCGTGGTGATCCTTGATGAGGCGCAAAACGTCACCGCCGCCCAGATGAAAATGTTTCTGACCCGCCTCGGGGAAAACGTCACCGTCATCGTCAATGGCGATATCACGCAATGTGATTTGCCATCGCATGTTCAGTCCGGCCTTAGCGACGCGCTGGCCCGCTTTAAAGAGGACGAGATGATTGGGGTAGTGCGTTTTGGTAAACAAGACTGCGTGCGCTCGGAGCTGTGCCAGCATACGCTGATGGCCTACGGCTAAAATGGGTGCATGTAAATATCGTCTGAAGACAACGCAGTTAATTAACCGTTCATTTTGATAATAAAAAACCGGCCTCCTGCGAGGCCGGTTTTTCCCTTTTCAGAGGGATGTCCCGGGCGAAAAACGCCTGAGTATCATGCCTTATTCCACCTTATCCCAGGCTTGCTGCCAGTGCAGGCCCGTGCCCGGCGCATAGGCCCAGGCCGCGCCCGCACACCAGCCGGTGTAAGGTGCCGATTTACAGGCATAGATGCCGCCCGCTGCGCTTACCCGTTCGCCTGCTTTATAGGCTGTGCCTTCCACATAGGCCGGATAGACTGGCGGTGCTGGCGGTGCTGGCGGTGCTGGCGGTGCTGGCGGTGCCGGCGGCGGCGTAACGGAAATAATTTCCAGAGCATGAGTGCTGATGGCTGAACGCATTCCGTCCGCGCTGGCTGCTTCCAGGTCGACCTGGTAATGACCGCCTGCATAATTTTGCGCCGCGATTGTAAACTCGCGCGCCGTGCTCTGCGCCAGCGTTTTGCCGTTCTGCTTCAGGCTCCACTGCCAGTGGCTGGCGGTAAAGTTGCTCTGGCTCGTCAACGTGATGCTTTCACCTTGTTTAACGCTGGCCGCGCCCTGGATCTGCGCGTGCGGGGCGCTCACGGTTACGGTGACGGTTTTTCTGTCCACAACGCCGCCTGTACCGGTAGCCAGAAGCTCATAGGTCACTTTTCCTGAGGCATTACGAGGGAAAGCGGCCCTGACTATCTTCTGCTGGTGCACTTCTCTCACGATCGGGCCTGACGCCACTTCCTGCAGGCCGGAAGGGCCGTCGCTGGTTACCCGCCAGATAAAGCCTTTACCGGTGCTGCTGCTGCCGTCCAGCTGGTGAATAGTGGCGGTCGTAGAGCGGGACACAAGGCTGAAGTCTTCAGGCACCACGGCTACCGGCACAACGGCAGGCTCGGGAGCAACGATTTCTAAAGCATGGGTGCTGGTTGCCGTACGCAGGCCGTCTGCGCTGGTGGCTTCAAGCACCACCTGATAGTGACCGGCGGCATGGTTATTTGTTGCCAGCACAAACTCGCGCGCATTGCTCTGCGCCACGGTTTTTTCACCCTGCTTCAGGCTCCACTGCCAGTGCGTGGCGGTAAAGTTGTCCTGGCCTGTCAGCGTTACGCTGTCGCCATGCTTAACGCTGCCCGGCCCCTGGATCTGCGCGTGCGGCGCAGCCACGGTGACGGTCACGGTTTTTTTATCCACCGAGCCGTCTGAACCGGTTGCCGTCAGCTCATAGGTGACGATGCCTGAGGTATTGCGGGGAAAAGCGGCGCGGGCCACGGCACCCTGCACTTCTCTTACGATCGGGCCTGACGCCACTTCCTGCAGGCCGGCAGCGCCGTCGCTGGTTACCCGCCAGACAAAACTTTGACCTGTGCTCCTTCTGCCGTCCAGCTGGTGGATGGTGGCGGTGGTGGAACGGGAGATAAGACTGAAATCGTCAGGCACCACGGCAACCGGCTTCACGACTGGTGTGGTAGAGATGATCTCTAACGCATGAGTGCTTCTGCCCGTGTGCATACCGTCTGCGCTGGTGGCTTCCAGTTCGACCTGGTATTTACCGGGCGCATAGCTCCGGGTATTCAGAGTAAACTGGCGCGATGTACTTTGAGCAATCGTCTGGCTGCCGTTTAACAGGCGCCACTGCCAGCGGGTAGCGGTAAAGTTCACCTGACCGTTCAGGGTAACGGTATCGCCCTGTTTAACGCTGGCCGGACCCTGAATTTGCGCACGTGGAGCGGTTACGGTCACGGTGACGGTTTTTTTATCCATCGTACCGTTGGGGCCACGCACCGTCAGTTCATAAACAGCCTGGCCGGAAGAGTTGGCAGGGAAGGCGGCTCTGACGTTCGCAATGTTGTGAGTTTCTCTGACAACAGGACCAGAAGGGACTTCCTGCAAACCCATAGGCCCGTCGCTTAACACTTTCCAGACGTGGCCGTAACCGTCACTGCGGCTGCCGTCCAGCTGGCGGATCAATGAGGTGTTGCTGCGCGAAAGGACATTGAAATTACCCGGTACGACGGCTCTCGGCGTTACGTTGCTGTAAAACCTTGAGACCATTTCACGCCGTTCATTCAGCCGACGAGCGCTGTCCTCATACTCTATGGTTCCGGCAGGCGTATTGCGGAAGAGAACGCGCGGGTTGGAAAACATATTAATCTGGCTACAGTTAGGAGAACAGGCGTAGGACATAATAGTACGCCACCTGTCCATCCCTGTGCCCAGACGCCGGTAGCCATGTTGATAGCAAGGGGAGCCATAGGGGTTACCGCCATTCTGCGCTCTGTCGTGTTGCAGCCCGATATTGTGACCCATTTCATGGGCAAAAGTGTTGGCCTGGGTGAAAGCGAGGTAATTGACCACGGAATGTGCGTTTTCTCTGGATGCGTTGACCCATGCTGTGCCGTTGACATCTCTACGAACCGCTAACATAACCACCAGATCGGCACTATGCTGTTCTCTGAAGGCGAGGATTTCGTTGCGCAATACGCCACCCATATCCCTCAGCATTAGACCCTGGGTATTTTTCTCGTTGTAATCAGGATTCAGTACGCCAGCGTTAACAAAAGTGATGCGCACATTACTGCTTGAAGCGCCCTGATTTACTTTTTCAAAAGCAAGTTTGGCCAGCGCATCAAAATCTAATGAAGAGAAAGCCGCACGGGACTGATTGGTGGTCACCAGACCCACCCGGATAACCACCTGTTGCGAAGGGGCCGGATCCTCATAATTTCCCGGTGCCGGGCAGTTAACCCTGGTTTCCGGGGCGCTGAAGACCTCGTCATGCTTTTCTTTTTCAGCGACTTTATTTGCATCCACTTTAATAATAACCAGTGAATTTTTTTCCTGAGCCAGCGGCAGGATCTGAAAGGTGTCACCTTTGAACGTTAGCGAACCATAGATTTTGCCCTGTTTGATAATCAGGATCGCCGTATTTTCCGGATCGGGATTGCCGTTGGATAACCGATTGGTAATAGGGGCGGCAATTTCACCTGTCCAGGTGAGGCTGCCGTCTTCGTCTTTCTTTTCAGACCAGCGTTGAAAAGTGACGTGCCCGCCATCCGGCAGCGTCAGGCTGACGCTGTCAATATCCTGCGGGGGGATATTGTCCGTACTCTTAAGCAGCGCCATTTTTTCCGTAATGGGGGAGGCGGATAAATTACGTAAATAACGGTTGTGCGATACAATCGATTTTTCGTTGGTGTTATGTAAGACAGCAAGCTTAAGCACTGCTGCATGCGAGGCGCTGCCGCACATAAATAATATAAGAGTGATGCACCTGACAAGGTGCGATAAAATTCGCTTCATGTTTTCCTGCTATTAGTCAAAGGAGTTATTATTGGCTTTATATACGGATGGTCTTATTTATTAGTCGGTTAGAACCTTTATAAGGTGGTCGTTATTTATTGTCAGCTGAAAATTCCCATGGTAGTACGCCAGAATATTTCCGGGTTATCTTATGGTCAGCGGAATTTAAAGTTAAACTATTAAGATGACTGTTTTATAGTGTTACAGGTGGCGTATTTCTTCAAGGTTAAAAATTGACATGCGGATGGCAGAATTTGCCGGGTAAAAATCGAGTTAATATTTTGTATCAGGTCTGCTGTTTTTAAAATAAAGATACCGGGCGGAAAACTCCGCCGCGACTTTTATTATATAGCCTGTTGGATTTGGCTTATCGCCAACTGTAAAATTTTATTAACGTACAGGCAGGCTGCTGCTTTGCTGATGACGGCATCGGGTTTTATCCCTGGAGGCAGTCGATCGCAGGCAGCACCACGCTGGCGGAGTGGTGCTGCCTGCGATCGACTGCATGACCATGGCTAAGCGACAGGCTTAATGAAGGGTAAAAGCTAAGATCGGGATACAGCCTTATCAGCCGGCTCCTTTTTGTTTTATATCCTTATGCTTGATGTTTTTTTCAAAATTCCTGCAAATACCTTAGCGTGGCTCAAAATTTTCACCTTGCACCGGAAACGGTTTTTTTATGGATTAATTCGCTATCATCATAATTAAAAAGGATTTTTTATTTTCTTTTTTTCTTTTTTTAACGGCCTTCTTGTTTTTTAACTATTTTATTAATCACTTATGTGAATGTCTGCGTGTTCAACAGCAAAAAATAAGCAGATTTACTAAAGCTTACGAAAGGCAGGCCGATAAAGCACGGGTATAACAGAAACGATGTTTGCACCTTTAATCTTCTGAGAGCGTGGAAAAGATGTTTAAAAACTTTTCGGTCAGTACGAAATTTATAGCGGCTTTTGGCGTCGTGGCAGCCTTATTACTGCTGCTGTGCGGCACTTTTTACGTTAACTTTTCGCGCATTGTAAACTCCAATAACTGGAACGTGCATACCTGGCGTGTCATCGATGAAAGCCGATCGCTGACCCAAAGCCTGGTGAATATGGAAACCGGGCTGCGCGGCTATGCAGTAAACGGTAAAGAAGAGATGCTGGCGCCGTGGCAGGAAGGTCAGAAAGCCTTTTCTCAGCACGTGCAGAAGGCGCGCTCTTTGACGTCGGATAATGAAAGACAGCAGGATAGGCTGAGCAAACTGGCCGCGCAGGAACAGGCGTGGGAAGCCTCTTTTGTTACGCCGCTGATGAAAAATCGCCAGGCGCTGAACACCGGCGCACTCTCTTATGAAACGTTTCTGGCGGCTTTTAATGCCAACACGGGCAAAGCGCAGATGGACGGAATGCGGAAGATCATCGATGAACTTGCTGCCGAAGAGAAGGGCTTACTGGCGGAAAGGCAACTCACCGTTGATGCCACCGAAGCGCAAACCAAGCTGACCCTGATCGTTGGCGCGCTTGCCGGGCTGGCTATCGCCTCTCTGCTGGGCTATCTGCTGTCGCGTGCGATTACCGTCCCTCTGCGCCAGGCTGTTAAAGCGGCGCGCTCTATCGCGGATGGCGATTTAACATCGGTACTGATCCCGCAGTCAAAAGATGAAACCGGCGTGCTGATTGCTACTTTTGCAGAGATGCAGGAGCAGCTAAGAAAAGTCGTTTCGGAGATCCAGAACGCCGCCGCTTCTATCGATAGCGCCGCAAAAGAGGTTTCTATGGGCAATACCGATCTGTCCAGCCGAACTGAACAGCAGGCCGCGTCGCTTGAAGAAACGTCAGCCAGTATGGAACAGCTGACCGCCACAGTGCGCCAGAACTCTTCTAACGCACAACATGCCAGCAGCCTCGCTTCTGACGCGTCACGCGTGGCGGAGCATGGTGGCGCAGTGGTAGGAAAAGTCGTGTCCACCATGTCCGCTATTCATGACAGCTCGAACAGCGTGGCTGAAATCATCAGCACGATAGAAAGCATCGCGTTCCAGACGAACATTCTGGCGCTTAATGCCGCGGTGGAAGCTGCTCGCGCTGGTGAACAGGGCCGGGGCTTTGCCGTCGTGGCTTCGGAAGTCAGGGCGCTGGCCCAGCGAAGCGCGGTAGCCGCTAAAGAAATTAAAACGCTGATCGAAACATCAAGCCTGCGTATTACAGAAGGTAGCCAGCTGGTGGCCAATGCCGGAAAAACTATGGATGACATCGTTGCTTCCATCGGCAATGTTTCCGGCATTATGTCGGAGATTTTTTCAGCGTCGGGCGAGCAGGTCAACGGTATTGAGCACGTAAGCATTGCGGTCAGCCAGATGGACGAAGTGACCCAGCAGAACGCCGCGCTGGTGCAGGAAGCCGCCGCTGCGGCCGCTTCGCTGGAAGATCAGGCTGCGCAGCTGACTCGTGCTATTGCCGTATTTAAAGTTGCCTGATGCCATATGGCCAGGCGGTAAAAAAGAGATTGGCCATAAAAAAAGCCTGAACGTGAGTTCAGGCTTTTTCTTTGAATATGGCGATGAGGAAGGGATTGACTCGCTTTGCTCGCCCTGCGGGCAGTTCGGCCGCGGGACGTCCGAACTGTCCAACCGGCTGA
>NZ_JBLFFM010000017.1:0-29095 GCF_051400835.1 Erwinia artemisiae
AGCTTCCTGAACCTCCTGAGCCGCTGGCTGTAAGCCGTTGTGCCGTCTCAGTGGTTGCGCATTATAGGGAGTTCTTGGCGGCTGACAACCCCTAATTTTAGAAAAATAGCGCGTTCGCTGCATTCCACAGCAAAAGGGCTATTTATACGCATTTACCCACAAAGTTATCCACATCCGGCGGTAAGAACAAATTTAGACGAGCATCACGCAAACGTTTTCGCTACAATGCCCCGGAAAAATCCCGGCCCCCATTTGGGGGCGTTACCTGAATCTTCGCTGCTTCTTTCTTTATAAAGGAGGGGAAAAGCTAAGATTGATGTAACGCTCTTATCTATGCGAACCAAAGCCAAGGGATAAAACCTCATGCAACAACCTCGTCCTGTACGCCGCGCTCTGCTCAGCGTGTCCGACAAAGCCGGTATCCTCGAATTTGCACAGGCGCTTTTCGCGCGTGGTGTGGAGCTGCTCTCCACGGGCGGCACTGCTCGTCTGTTGGCCGAGGCCGGCCTGCCCGTTACCGAAGTGTCTGACTATACCGGTTTCCCGGAAATGATGGATGGACGCGTCAAAACCCTGCATCCGAAAGTTCACGGCGGCATTCTGGGACGTCGCGGCCAGGACGATGCCATCATGCAGGCGCACAGCATCGCCCCTATCGACATGGTGGTCGTTAACCTTTATCCCTTTGCACAGACGGTGGCGCGCGAAGGCTGCTCGCTGGAAGATGCGGTAGAGAATATCGATATCGGCGGCCCGACGATGGTGCGCTCCGCGGCCAAGAACCATAAAGACGTAGCTATCGTTGTAAAGAGCAGCGACTACGACGCGGTGATTGCCGAGATGGACGCCAACGATAACTCACTACAGCTGGCTACCCGCTTCGATCTGGCTATTAAAGCTTTCGAGCATACCGCTGCCTACGACAGCATGATCGCCAACTACTTCGGCAGCCTGGTTCCGGCCTATCATGGCGAAACCCGCGAGCCTGCCGGACGCTTCCCGCGTACGCTGAATTTGAACTTCATTAAGAAGCAGGATATGCGCTACGGCGAAAACAGCCATCAGGATGCCGCCTTCTATATAGAAGAGAATGTGACTGAGGCTTCGGTCGCCACGGCGCAGCAGGTTCAGGGCAAAGCGCTTTCTTATAACAACATTGCCGATACCGATGCGGCGCTGGAATGCGTAAAAGAGTTCAGCGAACCGGCCTGCGTGATTGTCAAACACGCTAACCCTTGCGGCGTGGCGGTTAGCGATTCGGCTTTGGGCGCTTACGAGCTGGCTTACAAAACCGATCCTACCTCTGCCTTCGGCGGCATTATCGCCTTTAACCGTGAGCTGGACGAAGCGACCGCTCAGGCAATTATCAGCCGCCAGTTCGTTGAAGTGATTATTGCGCCCTCCGCCAGCGAAGCCGCGCTGAAGGTGACGTCGGCTAAGCAGAACGTGCGCGTGCTGATTTGCGGCCAGTGGCAGCAGCGTCAGACCGGGCTGGACTTCAAGCGCGTGAACGGCGGTTTGCTGGTACAGGATCGCGATCTGGGCATGGTGGAAGCAAGCCAGCTGCGCGTCGTGACCAAACGTCAGCCAACAGAGCAGGAGCTACGCGATGCGCTGTTCTGCTGGAAAGTCGCCAAGTTTGTAAAATCCAACGCCATTGTTTATGCGCGCGACAATATGACCGTCGGAATTGGCGCAGGCCAGATGAGCCGCGTTTACTCCGCCAAAATTGCCGGTATCAAAGCAAAAGATGAAGGTCTGGTGGTGGAAGGCTGCGCGCTGGCCTCTGACGCCTTCTTCCCGTTCCGTGACGGTATTGATGCGGCGGCGGCGGCGGGCGTGAGCTGCGTTATCCAGCCTGGCGGATCGATTCGCGATGAAGAAGTAATTGCCGCCGCTGATGAACACGGCATTGCCATGATTTTCACCAATATGCGCCACTTCCGCCATTAATAAGGAACCGACAATGAAAATTTTAGTGATTGGCAATGGCGGCCGTGAGCACGCGCTGGCGTGGAAAGCTTCGCAGTCGCCGCTGGCGGAAACCGTTTTTGTCGCGCCGGGCAATGCCGGCACCGCGCTGGAGCCGGCGTTGCAAAACGTCGCTATCGGCGCGACCGATATCCCTGCACTGCTGGATTTTGCACAGCGTGAGCACATCGATCTGACTATCGTTGGGCCGGAAGCGCCGCTGGTCATTGGCATAGTCGATGCTTTTCGCGCGGCCGGGCTGAAGATCTTTGGCCCGACCCAGGCTGCCGCGCAGCTGGAAGGTTCTAAAGCGTTCACCAAGGATTTCCTGGCCCGCCATAAAATCCCGACGGCGGAATATCAGAACTTCACCGACGTCGAGGCCGCGCTGGCCTATACGCGCAGTAAGGGCGCGCCGATTGTGATCAAGGCAGACGGCCTGGCGGCGGGCAAAGGCGTGATTGTCGCAATGACGCTGGAAGAAGCGGAAGCCGCCATTAAAGACATGCTGGCCGGAAACGCCTTTGGCGATGCCGGGCACCGTATCGTGGTGGAGGAGTTTCTGGACGGCGAGGAAGCCAGCTTTATCGTGATGGTTGACGGCGAGAACGTGCTGCCGATGGCGACCAGTCAGGATCATAAACGCGTGGGCGATGGCGATACCGGCCCTAATACCGGCGGCATGGGTGCCTATTCGCCGGCCCCGGTCGTGACCGATGAAATCCACCAGCGCGTTATGGACGAGGTTATCTGGCCGACCGTCCGCGGCATGGCGGCCGAAGGCAACGTCTATACCGGCTTCCTTTATGCCGGCCTGATGATCGATAACAGCGGCCAGCCGAAAGTCATTGAATTTAACTGCCGCTTTGGCGACCCGGAAACCCAGCCGATCATGCTGCGCCTGCAGTCCGACCTGGTCGATCTTTGCCTTGCCGCCGTTGACGGCAAGCTGGATAGCAAAGACTCCGTCTGGGATCCGCGTCCTTCGCTGGGCGTGGTGCTGGCTGCGGGCGGCTATCCTGGCGATTACGCCACTGGCGACCAGATCCACGGCTTGCCGCTGGAAGCGACGCCGGACGGCAAGGTTTTCCACGCCGGAACCAAAATGCAGGACGATTTGGTGGTGACAAACGGCGGACGCGTATTATGCGTGACCGCGCTGGGCGAAGATGTTGCGGCGGCGCAAAAACATGCCTACGAACTGGCTAAGCACATCTCCTGGCATGGCAGCTTCTGCCGCACGGATATCGGCTACCGCGCTATCGGGCGTAAATAAGAGTGATTCAGGGGGCAGCACTGTCCCCTTCTCTCTCAAGCTGGCAGCCGATTAAAAGCTGTCGGCCTGCGGCTGTTGCTGACAAAGGTCTTCCGCCGTCGCCAGCAGCAGCTGCGTGCCGCCCGGCGCTTCCAGCCAGGCAAGACTGAGCGGTTCGCCCGATCCCTGCTGATGCTGGGTGATATAACGCACTGCGTTGCTGTCGAAGCCAGGCGAAGCCTTACCGCCTCCGCATAACCTGACCGCGCCCGAAGGCATCCACTCTCCCTGTAATAGCCTTACGCGTCCGCGTAGCAAATCGTCGCTGATAGTCAGCATACGTCCGGCATCAAACTGGTAGAGCGCGATAGCATCAGCCGTCAGCGCTTCCCGTCGATTCGCCAGCTGGCGCTGCATAAAGCTCAGGCGACCGGATTGGTCAAAGCGTAGCGTCACGCTTTCAGGATTTGCGCCCACGATTTTGCGTTCAACAGAAATCAGTTTGCCCTCTTGCCACTGGTAGTCCGTGGTTTCCGTTACCGGCTCGGTAAAAGGGGTATAGACCGTTTGCAGATGGGTTGACTGTGGGGAAGGCGTTTTGCGCCAGATACGCACGGCGCCGCGATCGGCAAGATAGCCGCTGGCGGTAAAATCAGGCATCTGCCGTGAACTACAGCCTGCTAACAGCAGCAGGAACGGCAAAAGGGAACGAGAGAAAAGCGTCACAAGCTGTCCTGGCAGAAACAGCTAAAAAGCCTTAACAAAAGGGGCTTAACGCCCCCCTGTTTAAAACTTTTCACTGTCGATTATTTAACAGCGTCTTTCAGAGCTTTACCAGAAACGAATGCCGGTACGTTTGCAGCTGCAATTTTGATTTCGTTGCCGGTCTGCGGGTTGCGGCCAGTACGCTCAGCACGGTGGTTAACTTTAAAAGTACCAAAACCAACCAGTTGTACAGCATCACCTTCTTTCAGAGACTCAGTAATCGCAGCCAGAGTGGATTCCAGTGCAGCTTTAGCCTGGGTCTTAGACAGGTCCGCTTTGTCCGCAATTACATCAATCAGTTGAGTCTTGTTCATAAGTTATCCTTACAGTGTATTTATCGCTTGCTAAGCATCGAGTGCGAGGGAAAAACCAGTTTCTGGCACTCTCCTGCATACACGCACCGATAGCCACTTTTTTCAGCCCCACAAATGTAGACCAGACTGGGGGCGAATGTGAAGCCTTAAGGCGCTACAAATCAGGCCTGAAGTCACGTTTTATCGCCTTACTGCTGAAAATTTATACCGATATTGCTAATCCCTGATTCCCGCAGGTCAGAACGCAGTCCTTTTATCAGTTCTGGATCCCTTTCCTCACAGGCGCTGAGCAGGCGAAAAATCTCCCACTGGATGTCCCATTCCTCTTCAACGGCAGGATTGGCTTTTAGCTCTTCCTCGGTCATTTCACGTTCGGCCTGGGTCATTTCCAGCATCGCTACAGAGGTGATTGAAGCTTCGCTGACGGCGATAGCGTGCGCCAGGGTTTCACCGCTCAAACGGGAATGCAGCAGTTCGCTCAGCGCGACGCAGGCGTCGATGGCTGGATAAACGCCGTACAGATCGTAATCCTCCGCCGCCGGAATGGCTTCTTCCAGCTTTTCCAGCTGCGAGTCAAAATTCACTTTGGCATCTTTCACCAGCAGCGTTTCCCAGACCAAATCGAGAATACGACGATAAAGCTGGCCGTCGCCAAACTCGGTCTGGCGGCAAAAAGCCCAGTAATTGGGATACATGCGCTCGCACAGGCAGGCCATAAAAGTAACGTGCTGCCAGCTTTCCAGTTTTTCCAGCCGCAGGTGAATCGGATTACGTAACATGTTGGGATCTCTTAAACAAAAGTGCGCGGGCTGCAGTGTAACCGAAAAGCCGGCGCCTCACACCGTTATAGCGGGATGCCGAGACGGGCGAAAGCGGGCCGGTTGGACGCCACAGCATCGGCCCAGCGCGTCGGTTCCGGCAAACGGTAGCCCTGCAGGCAGGTCTCCACCCAGTGCAGCGCCGTATCGTTACTGACGCGGTGGCCTGGCGAAATAAACAGCGGATTGCAGCGTTTTTTGCTGCGCAGCACCCAGCCAATCTGCTCGCCTTTGTCGATCAGCGGCTGTCGGGAGCCCGGCTCGTCGCCTAACGGCTCGAACTTGCCGCATAGCCGGCGTTTCGCCACGCCAATAGTCGGCACATCCACCAGCAGGCCAAAGTGGCTGGCGACGCCAAGACGGCGCGGATGCGCGATGCCCTGACCGTCGACAAACAGCAGATCGGGTTTTTGCTCCAGCTGCTCCCAGGCGGCCAGCAGAGCGGGATATTCGCGAAACGAGAGAAAGCCGGGGATATAAGGCATGGTGGTGGCTATCCGCGCGACGCGATGCTCAATAAGCTTCAGCGACGGATACTCCAACAGCACCAGCGCGGCGCGCGTGACCTCGCCGCCCTGCTCAAACCCCACGTCCGCCCCGGCGATATAGCGCGGTGGCATTACGTCAAAATCATCAGCGCGTACCACTTCCGCCGCACGCGTCGTCTGTTCCTGCTTTAATGCCTGTATATCCATAATTAATCCTGGTGATACTGTCCTGACAGTTTGTGGACGGCCTCCACAAAAGCACCCGCGTGTTCCGGCGGGACATCCTGATGAATGCCGTGACCCAGGTTGAACACGTGGCCCGTGCCGTTGCCGAAGCCCTGAAGAATGCCCGCCACTTCCTGCTCAATACGGGCAGGCGTGGCATAAAGCATAGAAGGATCCATGTTGCCCTGCAGCGCCACTTTATGGCCAACGCGTCGACGCGCCTCGCCAATATCGGTGGTCCAGTCCAGACCAAGCGCGTCGCAGCCGGTTTCCGCCATCGCTTCCAGCCACTGGCCGCCGCCCTTGGTAAACAGCGTCACGGGCACGCGGCGACCGTCGTTTTCACGCTGCAGGCCATCGACGATTTTATGCATGTAGTGCAGGGAGAACTGCAAATAGTCGCGCCCGGTCAGCACGCCGCCCCAGGTGTCGAAAATCATCACCGACTGCGCGCCCGCGCGGATCTGTGCGTTCAGATAGAGCGTAACGCTGTCGGCCAGCTTATCCAGCATCAGATGCAGGGTTTCCGGCTCGGCATACATCATTTTTTTCAGTTTAGTGAAGGCCTTACTGCTGCCACCTTCCACCATGTAGGTCGCCAGCGTCCACGGACTGCCGGAAAAACCGATCAGCGGCACCGCGCCCTGTAAATTTTTACGAATGGTGCGCACCGCATTCATCACGTAGCCCAGCTCCTGTTCGGGATCGAACACGGGCAGTTTTTCGACGTCCGCACGGCAGGTCACAGGCGAGGAGAAGCGCGGGCCTTCGCCAGCTTCAAAATAGAGTCCCAGCCCCATCGCATCAGGGATGGTCAGGATATCAGAGAAGAGGATCGCCGCATCCAGCGCGTAGCGACGCAGCGGTTGCAGCGTGACTTCACAGGCCAGCTCAGCATTTTTACACAGCGACATAAAGTCGCCGGCCTGGGCGCGCGTCGCCTTGTACTCCGGCAAATACCGTCCGGCCTGGCGCATCATCCACACGGGCGTAACGTCTACCGGCTGACGCAGCAGAGCACGCAAATAACGATCGTTCTTCAGTTCACTCATCTTCAGGACTCTTTTTCATTCAGACGCACAGTATATCAGTTATTCCGCAGCGGCGCGGCAGAGCGCGACGGTGTCTTCTATCAGCCGACGGGCCACCGTTCCCGCCGGCGGCAGCTGTGGCAAGGCGTCGTAGCGATACCAGTTGGCATCCAGCAGCTCTTTGGGATCGATGTTGATCTCGCCGCTGTCGTAGTCGGCCATAAACGCCATCATCAATGACTGCGGGAAAGGCCAGGGCTGCGAGGAAACATAGCGCAGGTTTTTCACCTTGATGCCGCTCTCCTCCATCACCTCGCGCGCTACGGTCTGCTCCAGCGTTTCGCCTACCTCCACAAAACCCGCCAGCACCGTGTAGATGCCGTTGCGGTGTCGGGTATGCTGAGCCAGCAGGATTTCATCGCCGCGACGAATGGCCACGATGATGCAGGGCGCAATTTGCGGATAATAGCGCTGGCGGCAGTGGCCACACAGGCAGGCCCATTCCGTTTTGCTGCGATGCATCGCGTGTCCACAGTAGCCGCACCACTGATGCGAGCGATAAAATTCGGCCAGCTGGATGCCGCGTCCCGCCAGCTGAAACAGGGCGGGATCCTGATCGAGCAGCTGCCGCAGCGACGCCATCCCTTCCGGACGATTTTCGCTAATCAGCCGTACAGGTTCGCCCTGCCATTCGCCAATCAGCGCGCCTTTCGAGCCGGCCAGGCCTAAATCTTGTGCGTTTCCGTACGGTAATTGACCTTTTGGCAGCCAAAGTTTCTGTTCATGGCTGACAATCCACCAGCCAGCGTCTACGCTTGAAATCTCAAGTTCCATAAATTGCTCATCCTCACTTCACGCACTTACCGGATTGGGATAGACAGTTAAAATAACACTTTTGGAGTCACTCATGCTTGACCAGCTGGAAGTTTTAGCCTCACGCGTAGGCGGATGCAGCGAACTGGTAGACTTTTGCCTTCACTCACGCAAGCAGTTGTTAGTTGCTTATTATCAAATGGTTGGCATGAAGCCTAACAAAGAATCGCTGACTACGCTCGACGAAGAGGCGCTGGATAACTTCTGTCAAAGCCTGGTTGATTATCTCTCAACCGGCCACTTCACGGCGTACGAACGGTTTATTCAGGAAATGGAAGGCACCGACCAGCTGGCCAAAGCGGCGCTGATTTATCCTTCGCTACAGGCGAATACCGAACAGATTATGGCGATTTACGACGCCCATCTGGAAAACGCCATCGATCACGATAACTATCTGGAGTTCCAGCAGGCGCTGTCGATCGTCGGCGAAGCGCTGGAAGCCCGCTTCACCCTGGAAGATAAATTTATTCAGCTGGCGCTGGAGAAGTATGCGGATAAGTCCGCCGCTAATGACTCTGCGATGGCTCGTCCTGCCTGAAAAGTTAACTGTTTAATCCCTTGAGCTTTCCATAACGCCCCTTTATGCTGAAAAGGCAATCGCATGATTGCCTCTGGCGAAAGCCAGACTTCTTCTTGTCGGAGTGCCCCTCGGGGCTGAGACCGTTAATTCGGGATCCGCGGAACCTGATCAGGTTAGAACCTGCGAAGGGAACAAGAGTAAAGATCCAGGTCAGGGCCATCGGCTCTGCGCTTACTCCTCCGAACTCCGGACAAGCAAATTTCCCTTAAGTCAGGAACTTGCTATGTCTACCCAGGTTAAGAAATCCAACCGCCGCGAACAGCGTGCTGAAGCGCAGCAGTTTATCGCTGCTTTACAGGGCACCGCTTTCCCCAATTCCAGACGCATTTATCTGACCGGTTCGCGAGCCGATCTGCGCGTTCCCATGCGTGAAATTCAGCTCTCGCCCACCCTGACCGGCGGCGGAAAAGACAATCCACAGTTTGAAGAAAACGAACCGGTGCCGGTTTACGATACCGCCGGCCCTTATGGCGATCCCGACGCCGCTATTGACGTGCGTGCCGGTATCGCCAGGCTGCGGGAAAGCTGGATTGCAGAGCGCGCCGATACGCAACCGATTGAGCAATTAAGCTCCGTTTATACGCAGCAGCGTCTGGCGGACGAAGGGCTTGATCATCTGCGCTTTGAGAATCTGCCGCGGCCGCGCCGCGCACAGGCTGGTCGCCGCGTCACGCAGCTGCACTACGCGCGCCAGGGCATTATCACGCCGGAAATGGAATTTATCGCGCTGCGCGAAAACATGGGCCGCGAGCGCGTTCGCAGCGAGGTGCTGTTGCAGCAGCATCCGGGACAGGATTTTGGCGCGCGGCTGCCGGAAAATATCACCGCCGAGTTTGTTCGTCAGGAAGTGGCTGCCGGACGCGCGATTATCCCGGCCAATATCAACCATTCTGAATCGGAGCCGATGATTATCGGCCGCAATTTCCTGGTGAAGATCAACGCCAATATCGGCAACTCTGCGGTCAGTTCTTCGATTGAAGAAGAGGTCGAAAAGCTGGTCTGGTCGGCACGTTGGGGAGCGGATACGGTGATGGACCTCTCCACCGGGCGAAATATCCATGAAACCCGCGAGTGGATCCTGCGCAACAGCCCGCTGCCGATTGGTACGGTGCCGATCTATCAGGCGCTGGAAAAAGTCAACGGCGTGGCGGAAGACCTCAACTGGGAAATATTCCGCGACACACTGCTGGAGCAGGCTGAGCAGGGCGTGGATTACTTCACTATTCATGCGGGCGTGCTGCTGCGCTATGTGCCGATGACGGCAAAACGCCTGACCGGCATCGTTTCGCGCGGCGGCTCCATTATGGCGAAGTGGTGCCTGTCGCATCATCGTGAAAGCTTTCTCTACGAACGCTTCCGTGATATTTGCGAGATCTGCGCCGCTTACGACGTCTCGCTGTCGCTGGGTGACGGCCTGCGTCCTGGCTCAATACAGGATGCCAACGACGAGGCGCAGTTTGCCGAGCTGCGCACGCTGGGCGAGCTGACGAAAATCGCCTGGGAATATGACGTGCAGGTGATGATTGAAGGGCCGGGACACGTGCCGATGCAAATGATCAGACGCAATATGACCGAGCAGCTCGAACACTGCCACGAGGCGCCTTTCTATACGCTTGGCCCGCTGACTACCGATATCGCGCCAGGCTACGACCATTTTACCTCCGGCATCGGCGCGGCGATGATTGGCTGGTTCGGCTGCGCCATGCTCTGCTACGTTACGCCGAAAGAACATCTGGGCCTGCCGAATAAAGAAGATGTCAAACAAGGTTTGATTACCTACAAGATCGCGGCCCACGCGGCGGATCTTGCCAAAGGCCATCCCGGCGCGCAGATCCGTGACAACGCCATGTCGAAAGCGCGTTTTGAATTCCGCTGGGAAGATCAGTTCAACCTGGCGCTGGATCCGCATACCGCACGCGCTTTCCACGATGAAACGCTGCCGCAGGAGTCCGGTAAGGTTGCCCACTTCTGCTCCATGTGCGGCCCGAAATTCTGCTCGATGAAAATCACCCAGGAAGTCCGCGAATACGCAGCAAAACAGGAGGCGGAAGCAGAGCCGATAGCGATCGGGATGGCGGAGATGTCAGAGACGTTCCGCCGTCGTGGCGGCGAGCTTTACCATGCCATGGATGCCTTAACGCAGGAGGAAAAATAATGAGCCGTAGCGCTTTTCCCCTGACGGCAGCCAGGCTGGGGCTTTATCCGGTGGTGGACAGCGTCATCTGGATCGAGCGTTTGCTGGCGGCTGGCGTGCGCACTATCCAGCTGCGCATTAAAGATCTGCCGGAAGCGGCGGTGGAACAGGATATCGCCGCGGCCATCGAGTTGGGTAAACGCTATCAGGCCCGTCTGTTTATCAACGATTACTGGCGGCTGGCGATTCAGCATGGCGCCTATGGCGTACACCTGGGCCAGGAAGATCTGGCTATTGCCGATCTGGATGCGATCCACCGCGCCGGGCTGCGGCTGGGGTTATCCACGCATGATGACGCGGAACTGGATCGCGCGCTGGCCGAGCGCCCATCCTACATCGCGCTGGGACACGTCTTTCCTACGCAAACTAAAGCTATGCCCTCTTCACCTCAGGGGCTTCAGGAGCTGAAGCGGCATGTCGGGCGCCTGCAGAACGTCTCAACCGTGGCTATCGGCGGTATCTCGCTGGCGCGGGCGCCAGACGTGCTGGCAACCGGCGTCGGCAGTATCGCCGTGGTCAGTGCCATTACCCAGGCGGCAGACTGGCAGGCCGCCACCGCGCAGCTGCTGGCGCTGGCAGGAAGCGGAGGGCCGCTTGATGCTTAGCGACGGCGATTTTATGCGTTACAGCCGCCAGCTGCTGCTGGAGGAGTTTGGCCCGCAGGCGCAGGAAAAGCTGCTGGCGGCCAGCGTGCTGATTGTCGGCCTGGGCGGCTTAGGCTCGCCGGCTGCGACGTATCTTGCCGCAGCCGGCGTGGGCAAGCTGCTGCTGGCCGATGACGACAGGGTGCATATCAGCAATTTGCAGCGTCAAATCCTCTACCGCAGCAGCGATATCGGCCAGCCAAAGGCCACGCTGGCGAAGGATCGTTTGCAGGCGCTGAATCCTCAGGTCGAGTTTATAGCGCTTGAGCAGCGTATGGATGCCGCCACGCTGCAGGAAACGGCGCAGCGGGTCGATCTGGTGCTGGACTGCAGCGACAACATGCAGACGCGTCACGCCGTGAATGCCGCCTGCGTCGCAGCCAGCACGCCGCTGATCAGCGCCAGCGCGGTCGGTTTCGGCGGCCAGCTGCTGGCGATCACCCCGCCTTTCCGGCGTGGCTGCTACTGCTGCCTGTGGCCCGATAAAGCGGAGCCGCAGCGCAACTGCCGCACCGCAGGCGTTCTCGGCCCGGTGGTCGGCGTGATGGGCACGCTGCAGGCGCTGGAAGCGTTGAAGATGCTGGCCGGCCAGCCGTCGGCGCTGGACGGCAAGCTGCGGCTGTTTGACGGCAAAACGCAGGCCTGGCGCACGCTTGACCTTGAGCGCAGCCCCGGCTGCCCGGTATGCGGAGGCCATCGTGAACATCATCATTAATGATGAGCCGCACGTTTTTGTCGCGCCGCTGACGCTGACCGCGCTGCTGGCGCAGCTTGCCCATAGCCACTCTGGCACCGCGCTGGCTGTCAATCAGCAGATTGTGCCGCGGGATCGCTGGGACACTCATCTTTTACAGGAAGGCGACAACCTGGTGATTTTCCAGGCTATCGCCGGAGGTTAATATGCTACAGATTGCTGATAAAACCTTTTTTTCCCGGCTGTTTACCGGCACAGGTAAGTTCTCCAGCCCTGCCGTGATGCTCAATGCACTTCGGGAATCCGGCACGCAGCTGGTGACAATGGCGATGAAACGCGTGGATTTACGCGGCGGCGACGACGGCATTCTGGCGCCTTTACGTCAGCTGGGCGTGCAGCTTCTTCCCAATACTTCCGGCGCGAAAACCGCCGAGGAAGCCATTTTTGCCGCGCGCCTGGCGCGGGAAGCGCTGGGCACGAGCTGGGTGAAGCTGGAAATCCATCCCGACGTGCGTTATCTGCTGCCCGATGCCGTCGAAACGCTGAAGGCGGCGGAAACCCTGGTGCGGGAAGGCTTCACCGTGCTGCCCTACTGCCATGCCGATCCGGTACTGTGCAGAAGGCTTGAAGAAGCGGGCTGTGCCGCCGTGATGCCGCTTGGCGCGCCGATTGGCAGCAATCAGGGGCTGAAAACCCGGGATTTGCTGACGATTATTATCGAGCAGGCCAGCGTCCCGGTGGTGATTGACGCAGGCATTGGCGCGCCCAGCCACGCCAGTGAAGCGCTGGAAATGGGCGCCGATGCGGTGCTGGTGAATACCGCCATGGCCTCTGCCCGCGATCCTGTGCAAATGGCGCGCGCTTTCCGCCTCGCTGTAGAAGCGGGCGAACTGGCGCGGCAAAGCGGCCTGGGCAGTCAGCAGCAGCAGGCCGTCGCCACCAGCCCGCTGACCAGCTTTTTGCAAAGCGGAGTGACGCCATGAAAAGCTTTGTCTCGCAGTGGGAACAGCTGGACTGGGACGATATCCGCCTGCGCATCAACAGCAAAACTTCGGCTGACGTGGAGCGGGCGCTGAATGCGTCTGTCGTTGGCCGCGAGGAGCTGATGGCGCTGCTTTCGCCTGCCGCGCAGGCCTGGCTGGAACCGATGGCCCGTAAGGCGCAATTGTTGACGCGCCAGCGCTTCGGCCATGCCGTAAACCTCTTCGTTCCGCTTTATCTCTCCAACCTGTGCGCCAACGACTGCACCTATTGCGGCTTCTCTATGAGCAACCGGATCAAGCGTAAAACGCTGGATGCGCAGGAGATCGAGCGCGAGTGCCTGGCGATCCGGGCGATGGGCTTCGATCAGCTGCTGCTGGTCACCGGTGAGCATCAGGCGAAAGTTGGGATGGATTATTTTCGCCGTCATCTTCCCGCCATCCGCGCGCATTTCAGCTCGCTGATGATGGAAGTGCAGCCGCTGGGCCAGCAGGAGTATACGGAACTGAAAACGCTGGGGCTGGATGGCGTGCTGGTCTATCAGGAAACCTATCATCCAACGGTGTATGGTCAGCACCATCTGAAAGGCAACAAGCAGGACTTTTTCTTTCGGCTGGAAACGCCGGACAGGCTGGGACGCGCGGGGATCGATAAGATCGGGCTGGGCGCGCTGATCGGCCTTTCTGACAGCTGGCGCGCCGACTGTTATATGATGGCGGAACATCTGCTGTGGCTACAGAAAACGTACTGGCAAAGCCGCTATTCAGTGGCTTTCCCTCGCTTGCGCCCCTGCGCTGGCGGCATTCAGCCTGCTTCAGTCATGGATGAGGCCCAGCTGGTACAGGTTATCTGCGCGTTTCGTCTGTTTGCGCCGGAAGTGGAGCAGTCGCTGTCAACGCGCGAATCGCCGCAGTTCCGTGACAAGGTGGTGCCGCTGGCGATCAATACGATCAGCGCTTTCTCAAAAACGCAGCCTGGCGGCTACGCCGAGACGCAAAGCGAGCTGGAACAGTTCTCGCCGCACGATAATCGCCATCCGCGGCAGGTAGCCGAAGCGCTGATCCGCGCCGGCATGCAGCCGGTCTGGAAAGACTGGGACAGCTGGCTGGGAAGAGCCTGAGCGCCTGCGCTACCGGGACCGAGAAGACCTGCGTCTCCTGCCTGGTTCAGAGGAGCCTAAGCGCCTGCGCTGCCGGATATACCGGGCATCGGCATATCCGGCATGTCTGGCATTCTGTCCGGCGCATCCGCAAACAGCACCTGTCCCAACAGGCTGTCTTTATTTACCGCGCCATAGCGTAAATTAGTGCTTAGGTATTTCCGATCCAGCCCGGTCAGCTTAACGATAGGCGGCAGAACATCCGGCAGGCGATCGATCATCAGCATCCGGCTAAGCTGTACGGCGTCCCAGCTTACCAGACGCTGATAATAAAGCGCGTTGGCCTCGCACTTTCTTAAATAAAGGTTGTACTCATTATATTCACGCAGCGCCTGCTGCTGCGTAATATTCAGAATAAGGTATTGCGGATCGGTAATTTTCTGTACCAGTTCCTGATAATTGGGCAGCTGTTGAAGCTGCTTAAACATGTCTGCCGCGCCCAGCGTAATAATCGGGCGGAAATAGCGCAGCCAGCTTGCAATAAACGGGTTCTTTTTCGGGGCGGCCATAAACCAGGTTTCAATCACCGGATAGCGCCGATCGACAGTGGAGACATCGCGATAAAAGGCGACCATGTCATAACGGCTGTTGCCGTTGACCGCCAGAAATTCATCCAGCGTGCGGTTTAGTATTACGCTTGCATCCATCCAAACGCCGCCATATTTATACAGCAGCTCCAGGCGAATAACGTCGCTTCTGTGGGCAACCAGCATGTCCTGCCGCGTAAAGACCAGCTCCGGCAGATAGTGCGACAGATTACTGTCATTCACTACCGTTACTGACCAGTCCGGGTTCTCTCGCGCAACCTTATCAACAAAGCTCTGGATTTCCTTTGGCAGCGTCGAGCCGGCCCAGAACATCCAGACCCGTTCAGGAATTTCGCCGGGCGTTCTGTTATGAATAACGATATCCATATCCTGTTCCAGAGCAGGATTGTATTCCGCTAATTTTTTCCTTTTTAATAAGGCTTTTTCTATACGCAGGCGTAGCGAAACCGCATTTTTCAGCGCCGGGCGCACCATGGCCTTTATCTTATTTTTATTCATAATACCTCACAGCAGCTGGCTGACAGTGCTGAGCGACAAATGGAAAGCGCGGCGTATCCGGCAGCGGGAATTTGTATTAATTTAGCAAGGTGAGATAAACATCTCAATATTAAGACATTGCCATTAATAGATTTAAGAGAAAGCTCAGGGAAGAAATGAGAAGCAAAAATATAAATCAATGAAGATTTAAAATAGCCACCTGTGAAAAATCTTATAAATAAAAAATTAGTTTTCGCTTACTTTTTATTTTTTAACGTAAAAATGAATGCGCCTGATAAATATGCGACACGACTTCCATAAATCCACTCTTGTTATGACTGGCCCTGTTAAAGCTGCCAGAATCGCTGCCGACGCTGGAGAAAAAGCGTCCGGGCCCGTCAGTTTTCCCTCGCGGGCCCGCCTCTTGCTACTTCACCAACAAATCAGGTAGCGCCGCTTCGATAGCCGCCCTGCGGACGGGTAAAGCAGATGCCACAGGAAAATATTGTAAGACGGCGGCGAGCAGCCTTTTAAAGCATCGCCCTTTGTACTGATGTTCAGCCTGGCGCGGCGGCTCTGGCTGGCCTGGCGACAGGAGGTATACAGCCGTAAAATATTAGCGCGATTAAGCGATGCGCAGCTGAAAGATATCGGGTTAACCGGCGATGACATTAAGCGATACAGGTAAAACGGGTCAGCCGAACCACGGATGCAGGGTATTCAGTAATAAAAAACCCCGCCAGCGCGGGGTTCTTTATTTCAGAAGAGGATTGCCGTCCTGCTCTGAAAGGTACTGATGGTATGCGAATACAAGTCAACCACCCGGTCAATATATCGTCATAAAGTATAAAAAACCAGCGTATTTTTATCCAATTTTTAGTACTTGATGATTCTGCATGCTTCGTCACTTATCGCATGTAATAACCTGGAACAACTTCTTTCTTACTGCGTGATAACTCGCATCTCTTCAATAATAAAATGTTGTTCATTGTCGTAGCTGTTATCGTTGCGTCGGGGCCGTTTCACCTGTTGCCGCAGGGCACCGGACTCAGGGAACGGGTTCTGTGATACCGCGAAAAACAAGTCAATCACACTGCTTGTTTCGTTTGCAGCGTTCCGGTGGGCAGTAGACGATAGCGGTTCCTGAGAAGGGAATCTTCCATGAAAAAACGCCACGGACTTTTTTTAGTCACGTTATTCATGGCGCTGATGTTAAGCGGAAAAGGAGCCTGGCAAATTCACCTGTCGAATATCCATATCCTGTTTAACGTAAATCAGAGCAGTCAGGCCGCAAGCCGCTCTCCGGGGCGGATTTTTTACGATCACACGTAACGATTTCGGGGGCGGCTTTTTTACGGCCATACGCCATGGCGTTGACTGAAGAATAATAGGTAACGCTCTCCGGGGCGGCTTTTTTACGGCCACATCCCGACGCTGACTGACCCATCCTCAAATTTCAGGCATAAAAAAACCCCACCGAAGTGGGGTTTTTACGGTCAGCAGGAAAGACGATTAATCGTCGTTGCCGCCCAGACCCGCGTTCAGCAGTTCTGCCAGGCTGGCAGACGCTTCGTCGGCCGTGACCTGAGGAACTACAGGCGCTTCGCCTGCCGCTTTACGGCGCATACGATCCTGGTGATAAGCGTAACCGGTACCGGCTGGGATCAGACGACCCACGATTACGTTCTCTTTCAGGCCGCGCAGTTCGTCGCGTTTGCCCGCAACGGCTGCTTCGGTCAGTACGCGCGTCGTTTCCTGGAAGGAAGCGGCGGAGATGAAGGACTCGGTCGCCAGTGACGCTTTGGTGATACCCAGCAGATCGCGCATATAGGTCGCTGCGATTTTGCCGTTGGCTTCCAGCTCACGGTTAGAAATCTTAACGCGTGAAACTTCAACCTGCTCGCCGTCCAGGAAGTCGGAGCTGCCCGCGCTTGCAATGGTTGCTTTACGCAGCATCTGACGAACGATGACTTCGATGTGCTTATCGTTAATCTTAACGCCCTGCAGGCGGTAAACTTCCTGCACTTCGTTAGTGATGTAACGGGTCACCGCATGCACGCCACGCAGACGCAGAATGTCATGTGGAGACTCTGGGCCATCGGAAACCACGTCACCGCGCTCTACGCGTTCACCTTCGAACACGTTCAGCTGACGCCATTTCGGGATCATCTCTTCGTACGGATCGCTACCGTCAACCGGCGTAATCACCAGACGACGCTTGCCTTTGGTCTCTTTACCGAAGGAGATAATACCGCTGATCTCCGCCAGGATTGCTGGCTCTTTCGGACGACGCGCTTCGAACAGGTCAGCAACGCGTGGCAGACCACCGGTGATGTCCTTGGTACCGCCGGATTCCTGCGGAACACGAGCCAGGGTATCACCCGAGCTGATTTTCACGCCGTCTTCCAGCTGCACAATCGCTTTACCCGGCAGGAAGTACTGAGCAGGCATATCGGAGCCTGGGATCATCACATCATTGCCGTTGGCATCAACGATTTTCAGCGCAGGACGCAGATCTTTACCGCCGGACGTACGCTCTGCGCTGTCCAGGATCACCAGAGAAGACAGACCGGTCAGGTCATCCGTCTGGCGGGTAATGGTCTGGCCGTCGATCATGTCGGTAAAGCGGACGAAACCGCTCACTTCGGTGATAACCGGCATGGTGTGCGGATCCCAGTTTGCTACGGTCTCGCCCGCTGCAACCTGCTCGCCGTCGCCTTTCGCCATGGTAGAACCGTAAGGAACCTTATAGCTCTCTTTGGTACGACCGAATTCATCGATCATTTTCAGCTCGGTGTTACGCGAGGTGATAACCAGTTTGCCAGCGGAGTTGGTAACCGACTTGGCGTTAGAGAGTTTAATGGTACCTTTGTTCTTCACCTGAATGCTGGATTCAGCAGCCGCACGCGATGCCGCACCACCGATGTGGAACGTACGCATGGTCAGCTGAGTACCCGGCTCACCGATGGACTGTGCTGCGATAACGCCGATGGCCTCACCTTTGTTGATGATGTGACCACGCGCCAGATCGCGTCCATAACAGTGGGCGCACACGCCGAAGTCAGTTTCACAACTTACTACGGAGCGGACTTTCAGGCTGTCGACAGAATGCTCTTCCAACAGGTCACACTGCTGTTCGTGCAGCAGGGTGTTGCGTGGCAGCAGGATGTCGGCCGTACCCGGCTTCAGCACGTCTTCTGCGGTAACACGACCCAGTACGCGTTCGCGCAGCGGTTCTTTCACGTCGCCACCTTCGATAACCGGAGTCATCATGATGCCTTCGTGCGTGCCACAGTCGTCCTCGGTCACCACCAGATCCTGCGCTACGTCTACCAGACGACGAGTCAGGTAACCGGAGTTCGCGGTTTTCAGTGCGGTATCCGCAAGACCTTTACGAGCACCGTGGGTCGAGATGAAGTACTGGAGTACGTTCAGACCTTCACGGAAGTTCGCGGTAATTGGCGTCTCGATGATGGAGCCATCTGGCTTAGCCATCAGGCCACGCATACCGGCCAGCTGACGGATCTGCGCAGCAGAACCACGAGCACCGGAGTCGGCCATCATAAAGATGCTGTTGAAGGAAACCTGGCGCTCTTCTTCACCGTCACGGTTAATGACGACTTCGGTAGAGAGGTTTTCCATCATCGCTTTCGCAACGCGTTCGTTGGCCGCAGCCCAGATATCGATCACTTTGTTGTAGCGTTCGCCCGCGGTAACCAGACCAGACTGGAACTGCTCCTGGATCTCGGCCACTTCGGTTTCCGCTTCGCTGATGATCTCAACTTTTTTCTCTGGGATCACCATGTCGTCGATACCTACAGACGCACCAGAACGTGCCGCGTAGGCAAAACCGGTGTACATGGTCTGGTCAGCAAAGATAACCGTTGGCTTCAGGCCCAGGATGCGGTAACAGGTGTTCAGCATCTTGGAGATCGCTTTCTTACCCAGCGCCTGGTTGACGATGGAGTAAGGCAGGCCTTTCGGCACGATCATCCACAGGATGGCACGACCAACCGTGGTATCGATCAGGCTGGTTTTCGAGGTCCATTCGCCCTGCTCGTTTTTCTCGTGCTCGGTGATACGCACCTTAACGCGAGCGTGCAGAGACGCCAGGCCAGCGCGGTAAATACGCTCGGCTTCTTTTGGACCGGTCAGCACCATGCCTTCGCCTTTGGCGTTAACACAGTCGCGGGTCATGTAGTACAGACCCAGTACAACGTCCTGAGAAGGAACGATGATTGGCTCGCCGTTCGCAGGTGACAGGATGTTGTTGGTAGACATCATCAGCGCACGCGCTTCCAGCTGGGCTTCCAGCGTCAGCGGCACGTGAACAGCCATCTGGTCACCATCGAAGTCGGCGTTATAAGCCGCACAGACCAGCGGGTGCAGCTGGATAGCTTTACCTTCGATCAGCACTGGCTCAAATGCCTGGATGCCCAGACGGTGCAGCGTTGGCGCACGGTTCAGCAGGACCGGGTGTTCGCGGATCACTTCATCCAGGATATCCCAGACGACAGCTTCTTCACGCTCAACCATTTTCTTGGCGGCTTTGATGGTGGTAGCAAGACCACGCAGCTCCAGCTTGCCGTAGATAAACGGTTTGAACAGCTCCAGCGCCATTTTCTTCGGCAGACCACACTGGTGCAGACGCAGGTATGGCCCTACGGTGATAACGGAACGACCAGAGTAGTCGACGCGTTTACCCAGCAGGTTCTGACGGAAACGACCCTGTTTACCTTTGATCATATCGGCCAAAGATTTCAGAGGACGCTTGTTGGAGCCGGTGATGGCACGACCGCGACGACCGTTATCCAGCAGCGCATCGACCGCTTCCTGCAGCATACGTTTTTCGTTACGTACGATGATGTCAGGTGCGGCCAGATCCAGCAGGCGCTTCAGACGGTTGTTACGGTTGATAACGCGACGATACAGATCGTTCAGATCTGAAGTAGCGAAACGACCGCCGTCCAACGGCACCAGCGGACGCAGATCCGGCGGCAGTACAGGCAGCACGGTCAGGATCATCCACTCTGGCTTGTTGCCAGACTGCACGAACGCTTCCAGCAGCTTGATACGCTTGGTCAGCTTTTTACGCTTGGTTTCGGAATTGGTTTCGTTCAGCTCTTCACGCAGCTGCTCGCATTCCTGCTCCAGATCCATGTTTTTCAACAGGGCCTGAACCGCTTCCGCACCCATTTTCGCGTCGAATTCGTCACCGAACTCTTCCAGCGCGTCCAGATACTGCTCTTCGGTCAGGATCTGACGGCGCTCAAGGTTGGTCATGCCGCCTTCAACCACCACATAGGATTCGAAGTACAGCACGCGTTCGATGTCACGCAGCGGCATATCCAGCAGCAAACCGATGCGCGAAGGCAGCGATTTCAGGAACCAGATGTGCGCAGTCGGCGAAGCCAGCTCGATGTGGCCCATACGCTCACGACGAACTTTGGTCTGTGTAACTTCAACGCCACACTTCTCACAGATCACGCCGCGATGTTTTAAACGCTTGTACTTACCGCACAGGCATTCGTAATCTTTTACCGGCCCGAAAATACGCGCACAGAAAAGCCCGTCACGTTCTGGTTTGAACGTACGGTAGTTAATGGTTTCTGGCTTTTTAACTTCACCAAAAGACCAGGAACGGATCATGTCTGGCGAAGCCAGCGCAATTTTGATCGCATCAAACTCTTCGGTCTTAGTTTGCGCTTTCAGAAACTTAAGTAAGTCTTTCACGGATTAGCTCCCGTCGGAGTGAGACTTCTCAGGACGCCCGGGGCCGGGCGTCCTGTAACCAGTACAAATTCGAGTGCTTACTCGTCTTCCAGCTCGATGTTAATACCCAGCGAGCGGATCTCTTTCAACAGTACGTTGAAGGATTCCGGCATGCCCGGTTCCATCTGATGGTTGCCGTCAACGATGTTTTTATACATCTTGGTACGGCCGTTGACGTCATCAGACTTCACGGTCAGCATTTCCTGCAGGGTATAGGCGGCGCCGTATGCTTCCAGCGCCCACACTTCCATCTCACCGAAGCGCTGTCCACCGAACTGCGCCTTACCACCCAGCGGCTGCTGAGTAACGAGGCTGTAAGAACCGGTAGAACGCGCGTGCATCTTGTCATCCACTAAGTGGTTGAGTTTCAGCATGTACATGTAGCCAACGGTAACCTGACGCTCAAACTGCTCGCCGGTACGGCCATCAAACAGGGTAATCTGACCGGAAGAAGGCAGGCCGCCGAGCTGCAGCAGCTCTTTGATCTCGCTCTCTTTCGCGCCGTCAAACACTGGCGTGGCGATTGGCATACCTTTTTTCAGGTTCTCTGCCAGACGCAGTACTTCGTCATCGCTGAAGGTATTCAGGTCTACTTTCTGACGCACGTCGGTGCCCAGATCGTAAGCGCGCTGAATAAACTCACGCAGTTTGGAGACTTCTTCCTGCTTTTTCAGCATGGCGTTGATTTTCTCGCCGATGCCTTTAGCAGCCATACCCAGGTGGGTTTCAAGAATCTGACCAATGTTCATACGTGACGGTACGCCCAGCGGGTTCAGTACGATATCGACCGGCGTGCCGTTCTCATCGTATGGCATATCTTCGATCGGGTTGATCTTGGAGATAACACCTTTGTTCCCGTGACGACCTGCCATTTTGTCACCAGGCTGGATCTGACGTTTAACGGCCAGATACACTTTAACGATTTTCAGCACGCCAGGTGCCAGGTCATCGCCCTGAGTGATTTTGCGGCGTTTCGCTTCGAGTTTCTTCTCAAACTCGTGCTTCAGCTCGTCGTACTGCTCCGCCAGCTGCTCCAGCTGACTCTGTTTTTCTTCGTCGGTCAGGCCGAGTTCCAGCCAGCGCTCGCGCGGCAGCTTGTCCAGTTTTTCCGCTTCCACGCCGCCGGAAACCAGCAGGTAGTTGATACGGCTGAACAGGCCGGCTTCGAGGATCTGCAGTTCTTCAGACAGGTCTTTCTTCGCCTGCTTCAGCTGCATCTCTTCGATTTCCAGCGCGCGCTTGTCTTTTTCCACGCCATCGCGGGTAAAGACCTGCACGTCGATAACGGTACCGGACACGCCGTTTGGTACGCGCAGAGAAGAGTCTTTAACGTCAGACGCTTTCTCACCGAAGATGGCACGCAGCAGTTTCTCTTCTGGCGTCAGCTGGGTTTCGCCTTTAGGCGTCACCTTACCAACCAGAATGTCGCCGCCGGTCACTTCCGCACCGATATAAACGATACCGGATTCATCCAGTTTGGAGAGCGCAGCTTCACCCACGTTAGGGATATCAGCAGTGATCTCTTCCGGCCCCAGCTTGGTGTCGCGAGACACACAGGCGAGTTCCTGAATATGGATAGTGGTGAAGCGATCTTCCTGTACCACACGCTCGGAGACCAGAATGGAGTCTTCGAAGTTGTAGCCGTTCCAAGGCATGAACGCGACGCGCATGTTCTGACCCAGCGCCAGCTCGCCCAGATCCGTTGAAGGACCATCGGCCAGCACGTCACCGCGCTCGATTGGTTCGCCCAGGTTGACACACGGCATCTGGTTGATGCAGGTGTTCTGGTTAGAACGGGTGTACTTGGTCAGGTTGTAAATGTCGATACCGGCTTCGCCCGGGTACATCTCGTCTTCGTTAACTTTAATAACGATACGGGACGCATCCACGTACTGAACGGTACCACCACGTTTCGCTACGGCTGTTACACCGGAGTCAACCGCTACCGCGCGTTCCATACCGGTACCAACCAGCGGCTTGTCAGCGCGCAGAGTCGGAACCGCCTGACGTTGCATGTTTGCACCCATCAATGCGCGGTTGGCGTCATCGTGCTCCAGGAACGGGATCAGGGACGCACCGACGGAAACCACCTGCTGGGTGGAAACGTCCATGTAGTCAACCTGGTCGCGGCTGAACAGGCTCGATTCGCCTTTGCTACGGCAGGTCACCAGGTCGTCTACGAAGTGACCTTCGTCGTCGAGGTTGGTGTTTGCCTGAGCGATAACGTAGTTACCCTCTTCAATTGCAGAGAGGTAATGAATTTCGTCGGTCACCACGCCTTCGCGAACGCGACGGTATGGGGTTTCCAGGAAACCATACTCGTTGGTCTGCGCATAAACAGACAGGGAGTTGATCAGACCGATGTTTGGACCTTCAGGCGTTTCGATTGGGCACACGCGACCGTAGTGAGTCGGGTGAACGTCTCGAACTTCAAAGCCTGCACGCTCACGCGTCAGACCGCCCGGGCCAAGTGCAGAGATACGACGCTTGTGCGTAATCTCAGACAGCGGGTTGTTCTGGTCCATAAACTGTGACAGCTGGCTGGAACCAAAGAACTCTTTCACTGCCGCAGAAATCGGCTTGGCGTTGATCATATCCTGAGGCATCAGGGTATCGAGATCGCCCAGGGAAAGACGTTCTTTCACCGCACGCTCAACACGAACCAGACCTACACGGAACTGGTTTTCAGCCATTTCGCCGACGGAACGGATACGACGGTTGCCGAGGTGGTCGATATCATCCACTTCGCCAATACCGTTACGGATACCGATGAGCTTCTTCATCACTTCAATGATGTCGTCTTTGCTCAGGATACCGGAACCTTCGATCTCGTCACGCAGCAGAGAACGGTTGAACTTCATACGGCCAACCGCTGACAGATCGTAGCGGTCTTCCGAGAAAAACAGGTTCTCGAACAGGTTTTCAGCCGCTTCACGCGTTGGCGGTTCGCCAGGACGCATCATGCGGTAGATCTCAACCAGCGCGCTCAGGCGATCGGTGGTTGGGTCGACGCGTACGGTCTCAGAGATGTACGGGCCGTGATCCAGATCGTTGGTAAACAGCGTTTCAATGCGCTTGTGGCCGGACTGGCTCAGCTTGGCCAGCAGATCCAGCGACAGCTCCATGTTCGCGGCAACGATCAGTTCGCCGGTGCTTTCGTCGATGTAATCTTTAGCGACGACTTTACCCGCGATATATTCAACCGGAACTTCGATGTGCTCAACGCCATCTTTTTCCAGCTGACGAATGTGGCGTGCTGTAATGCGACGGCCTTTCTCAACGTAAATAGTACCGTTGGCTTCGATATCGAAGGAGGCAGTCTCACCGCGCAGGCGCTCAGGCACCAGTTCCATCTGCAGCTTGTTGTTGCGGATCTCATACACCACTTTATCGAAGAACAGGTCAAGGATCTGCTCAGTGGTGTAGTTCAGCGCGCGCAGAATGATGGTCGCTGGCAGCTTACGGCGACGGTCAATACGAACGAACAGGTTGTCTTTCGGGTCAAACTCGAAGTCTAACCAGGAACCACGGTAAGGGATGATGCGTGCGTTATACAGCACTTTGCCCGACGAGTGGGTTTTACCCTTATCGCTGTCAAAGAAGACACCAGGACTACGATGCAGCTGAGAAACGATAACGCGTTCTGTACCGTTGATCACAAAGGTACCGTTATCGGTCATGAGCGGAATTTCGCCCATGTACACTTCCTGCTCTTTGATGTCTTTAACGGTGCCTTCCGGCGCTTCACGCTCGTAGATCACCAGGCGCAGTTTTACGCGCAAAGGGGCAGAATACGTGACGCCACGGATCTGACACTCTTTAACATCAAAGACGGGTTCGCCTAAACGGTAGCTGACGTACTGCAGCTCAGAGTTACCGCTATAGCTTTGGATAGGGAATACGGAACGGAATGCCGCTTCCAGACCATATTGACCTTCCGGATCTTGCTCGATGAACTTCTGGAACGAGTCAAGCTGGATAGAAAGGAGATAAGGAATGTCCAGAACCTGCGGACGTTTTCCAAAATCCTTACGAATGCGTTTTTTCTCGGTATAGGAGTAAACCATAGGGTTCCTCAGCTCGCTGAAAAGTAGAACCTCTCTGTCCGTCCAGGGGGGACAGTTCATGCAACACTATTTTGTTGGGCCGGAATGAACATCTTCCGTAATACCTCTTTCTATCACTCTTAAATCATTTCGTTGCCGTGCAAGGCAGGGAACCCTGCGGGGAAGCAATATATTAAGGCGTCGATAGAAAAAGACATTAAGCAAATCAGTGACTAAACGGTGTGAAACGCCACTGACGCTCTACAGCGCAAAAAGGCTGGTGACCAAAAAGTCACCAGCCGTCAGCCTGATTAACTCAGGCTGCAACCTGAAAGGTTGGCTTATTTAACTTCAACTTCTGCGCCAGCTTCTTCCAGAGATTTCTTCAGAGCTTCTGCGTCGTCTTTGCTGATGCCTTCTTTCAGGGCAGCAGGTGCAGACTCAACCAGGTCTTTAGCTTCTTTCAGGCCCAGACCAGTTGCGCCACGTACGGCTTTGATTACGGCAACTTTGTTAGCGCCGATAGCTTTCAGTACAACGTCGAACTCAGTTTTTTCTTCAGCAGCTTCAGCCGGGCCTGCAGCAACAGCTACAGCAGCAGCAGCAGAAACGCCGAATTTTTCTTCCATAGCGGAAACCAGCTCAACAACGTCCATTACAGACATAGCCGCTACTGCTTCCAGAATTTGATCTTTAGTGATAGACATGACAATTGTTCCTGTGAATCAGAAATAGTTTATACGTTAAAGTGCAACGGGCAAAAAGCTTAAGCAGCTTCTTTCGCGTCGCGTACGGCAGCCAGGGTGCGGACCAGTTTGCCTGCAGCGGCTTCTTTCATGGTCGACATCAGACGTGCCAGCGCTTCTTCGTAAGTTGGCAGAGTTGCCAGACGGTCGATATTCGCCGCCGTGATCAGCTCACCTTCAAAGGCCGCAGCTTTGACCTCAAATTTTGCATTCGCTTTCGCGAACTCTTTGAACAGACGAGCAGCAGCGCCCGGGTGTTCCATAGAGTATGCAATCAGGGTCGGACCAACAAACGTGTCTTTCAGGATCTCAAACTGAGTTCCTTCAACGACGCGGCGCAGCAGGGTGTTGCGAACAACACGCATGTAAACGCCAGCTTCACGACCTGCTTTACGCAGTTCAGTCATTTTGTCTACGGTCACGCCGCGGGAATCCGCAACTACCGCAGACAGCGCGCCTTTGGCTACTTCGGTGACTTCAGCAACAATCGCTTGTTTGTCTTGAAGATTTAATGCCATTAGCTTTTGCTCCTGGATTTTGACCGGGGAAGGATTCCCCCGGAACTCACATCACCTGCGACCGAAGTCAGCAGGCGCTCAAACACGGTGAGCAGAATCCAGCAAAGACTATAAAAATATTCTTCAGGTTCTGTCACCG
The DNA here is from genome assembly GCF_051400835.1 of Erwinia artemisiae. Lineage (NCBI taxonomy): Bacteria > Pseudomonadati > Pseudomonadota > Gammaproteobacteria > Enterobacterales > Erwiniaceae > Erwinia > Erwinia artemisiae. Next base: position 26,239 of record NZ_JBLFFM010000017.1, read on the forward strand.
TCTACGCAGGAAATTAAGTTCCTTTCGAAACACCTGCGGTCTTGGACGGAGGCCTGGATAAGGCCAGGCTCCAACCGAAAATTCTGTCTATCTGCGTCATTCGGATACTGCGTTGGCCGCTCTCGTTCACACCAGTTACATAGCGGGCTATGCTCCCGGCGATTCACTGCTTTGCCGCCTTGTCTCAGTCCGATTGACTTAAATAGAGGTTCTGTATATTTACAGAACAACGGGCCAAAGATTCTAGTCGAAAATTTCGCCCGCGTAAAGCAGATTAGTTAGCTACAGCGTTCAGGCCAGCCTGATCAACTGCCACACCCGCACCCATAGTGGTGGAGATGCTAACTTTCTTGATGAAAACGCCTTTCGCCTGAGAAGGTTTCGCTTTTTTCAGCGCAACCAGCAGGGCTTCCAGGTTTTCTTTCAGCTTATCGGACTCGAAATCAACCTTACCGATAGTGGTATGGATGATGCCGTTTTTGTCGTTACGATAGCGAACCTGGCCCGCTTTAGCGTTTTTAACCGCTTCAGCAACGTTTGGCGTTACGGTGCCAACTTTCGGGTTTGGCATCAGACCGCGTGGGCCCAGAACCTGGCCCAGCTGGCCAACAACGCGCATCGCATCCGGAGAGGCGATAACCACGTCAAAGTTCATTTCGCCTTTTTTGATCTGGTCAGCCAGATCTTCCATACCTACCAGCTCTGCGCCAGCTGCTTTAGCAGCTTCAGCGTTTGCGCCCTGGGTAAATACGGCAACGCGTACTGAACGACCGGTACCGTGTGGCAGTACGGTTGCACCGCGCACGTTCTGGTCAGATTTACGAGCATCAATGCCCAGGTTTACTGCTACGTCAACGCTTTCTACGAACTTGGCCGTTGCCAGTTCCTTCAGCAGAGCGACAGCTTCGTTGATGTCATACTGTTTAGTTGCATCAACTTTGTCACGGATCACGCGCATGCGCTTGGTCAGCTTAGCCATTTCTTAGTCCTCTACCACCAGGCCCATGGAACGAGCAGTACCTTCGATTGAGCGAGTCATCGCTTCAACGTCAGCACCAGTCATGTCCGCAGCTTTGGTTTCTGCGATTTCACGTACCTGAGCGCGTGATACTTTACCTACTTTGTCTTTGTTCGGCTTGCCGGAACCAGACTTGATACCCGCCGCTTTCTTCAGCAGTACAGCTGCCGGAGGCGTTTTGGTAACGAAGGTGAAAGAACGGTCAGAATAAACGGTAATAACAACCGGGATCGGCAGACCTTTCTCAACGGATTCTGTTTTGGCGTTAAACGCTTTACAGAATTCCATGATGTTAACGCCCTGCTGACCCAGTGCCGGACCTACTGGCGGACTTGGGTTTGCCATACCGGCTGCAACCTGCAGCTTGACGTAGGCTTGTACTTTCTTAGCCATGATAATTCCTCTATTGGGTTCAATCGCTCGGCAAAGAGCTCCCCGTAATTAATATTCACGCGCTGTAGCAGCGCATAAAAACAAAAGGCGCGAAATTGTAGGGCAATTTCGCGCCTTCCGCAACCGTTATTCTGGTTATCGGCTTACATTTTATGCAGGCCGATCAGCCTTTCTCAACCTGTCCAAAGTCCAGCTCAACCGGCGTAGCGCGGCCAAAGATGGAAACGGAAACTTTCAGGCGGCTTTTTTCATAATCCACTTCTTCCACCACACCGTTGAAGTCGGCAAACGGACCGTCGTTAACGCGGACCATTTCACCTGGTTCAAACAGGGTTTTCGGACGTGGCTTATCGCCAGCAGACTGCAGGCGGTTCATGATCGCGTCGACTTCTTTATCGCTAATAGGTGCCGGACGATCGGATGTACCACCAATGAAACCCATGACGCGCGGCACGCTGCGCACTAAGTGCCAGCTTGCATCGTTCATGACCATTTGTACCAGAACATAGCCCGGGAAGAACTTGCGTTCGCTTTTGCGACGCTGACCGCCACGGATTTCAACCACTTCTTCGGTTGGCACCATGACGTCGCCAAAAAGCTCTTCCATGTTATGTAATTTGATATGCTCGCGCAGCGACTGGGCTACACGGCCTTCAAAGCCGGAAAACGCCTGAACGACGTACCAGCGCTTTTTTGGAGCTTCAGACATCTCAGAACCTCAGGCCAGTGATAAACGATACCAGACGGACCAGAATACCATCCAGTCCCCACAAAATCAGTGACATCACGGCAGTAACCGCGGCAACGATTAACGTGGTATGCAACGTTTCCTGACGAGTCGGCCAAATAACCTTGCGAACTTCTGTGCGCGCTTCGCGGGCAAAAGCCAGGGTTGCTTTGCCCTTCGTCGTCAGCAGCGCAATGCCACCTGCTGCTGCGATCAGGATTACAACGGCCAGCGCGCGCAGCGGGAGGGTGACTTCACGATAGTAGTAGTTGCCAACCACGGCCACGAGCAGCAGCAGCGCCACCACTAACCACTTTACCGTTTCCAGTCCACGCCCGCTCCCTTGAGCTTCGGTATTAGCACTCATAAACCAACCTGCCACAATAGATCAGAAACTATTTTGCCCCGTAATACGCGGCAACCGAACCGAATAATGCGCTCAGGCGAAACTCGGCATATAACGCCGTGCTACAGAGCCTGCCTCAGCAATGATTATGGTTGAAAATCACTGATGAGCCAGGTTCTATGTTACAGCGTGCAAAAAGGGCATCAAATGATGCCCTCTTCTTGTGCGTTGCGTCAAATATTATCAGCGATTAAGCGATAACTTTAGCAACAACACCCGCGCCAACGGTACGACCACCTTCACGGATTGCGAAACGCAGACCGTCGTCCATTGCGATTGGGTGGATCAGGGTAACAACCATTTTGATGTTGTC
>NZ_JBLFFM010000018.1:0-27555 GCF_051400835.1 Erwinia artemisiae
GCGATTCAGCTTCCTGAACCTCCTGAGCCGCTGGCTGTAAGCCGTTGTGCCGTCTCAGTGGTTGCGCATTATAGGGATCCGTTCGGATAGCACAACCCTTTTTTTGATCTTTCTTTTCGACCGCTGATTTTTCACGCTTATCGTTGTGATAACGGACAATTTGCACAAAAATAGCGCTGATTTTAGTGAAGTTATTGATCGTTATTAGCCTGGGATGCCAGGCTTCATGGATCCTTTTATAAATGAGAGGCAGTTATGTCCGGAAATTTACGTCCTTATAAAGATACGTATCCCCAATGCGGCGAACGCGTCATGGTCGATGCTTCAAGCGTGGTGGTTGGTGAGGTGCAGTTAAATGATGACGTCAGTATCTGGCCGTTGGTTGCCATCCGGGGGGATGTAAATCGCGTTGTTATCGGTAAACGCAGTAATATTCAGGATGGCAGCGTACTGCATGTTACCCACAGGTCTTCTGCTAACCCGGAAGGCTTTCCGCTGATGGTCGGGGAAGATGTTACGGTTGGCCATAAGGCCATGCTCCATGGTTGCAGCATTGGTAATCGTGTACTGGTTGGCATGGGCTCGATACTGCTGGATGGCGTAATAGTAGAAGACGACGTCATGATTGGTGCAGGTAGCCTGGTACCGCCGGGTAAACGGCTGGCCAGCGGCTTTCTTTATTTAGGCAGCCCGGTAAAACAGATTCGGCCGCTTACTGAAGCTGAAATCAGCGGCCTGCTTTATTCATCTAACAACTATGTGAAATGGAAAGATGACTATCTGGCTCAGGAAAGCCAGATCCAGCCCTGAGCGTCTTCCTTTTCCGCCTTGATCGCCGCTTCTGCTTCCTCCTCCAGATCCCAACGATGTTGGCGGAAGCTTTCTATTACTTCTTTATCTTTACCAAAGCGGCGGATCAGCGATTCGCCGTCAATGGCGCAAAGGATCTGAAAGCCGTTGACCAAAGCGGGAAAGCAGATGGCGTTCGCCGACTCATCCCACCATTCACGATCGGGAAACAGGATCGCCTGGTTCATCCCTGAAGTTCCGCCTGCAAAGTAGCAATCACGGGCGCGACATCAGGAAACACATCGTGCCATAAAAAGAATGACCAGGCCGCCTGCCCTACCAGCATTCCAAGCCCGTCCGCCCTATGCGTTGCGCCCCGCTCCCGGCACCAGTGCAGAAACGGCGTTGCGCCAGGCTGATAAAACATATCGTAGCAGCGGGTTTGCGGGCCGATTAGCGATGCCGGTATAGCCGGTATTTCTCCGCCAACGCCGCTGGAAGTGGCATTGATAATAAGATCAAACTGCCTTGCCTCCAGGCTGTCCATCGGTTCGGCAGTGATTTCGCCAGCCTGCCGAAAAAGCTCAGCTAATGTCTGCGCCTTCGCCAGCGTGCGGTTAGTAATAGTCAGATCACAGCGCAAAGACAGCAGAGGCAGGATCACACCGCGAGCAGCGCCGCCCGCGCCCACCAGCAGTACCCGGTCGCCAGGCTTGATCAACGACAGTCTTTCTAAATCGGTCAGCAGACCAATCCCATCGGTGTTGTCGCCCAGCAGCCGCCCGTCGTCCAGCTTCTTTATAGTATTGACCGCGCCCGCCAGCGAAGCCCGCTCGGTCAGTTCATCCGCCAGCCGGTAAGCCTGCTCTTTAAAAGGCAGCGTCACGTTAGCGCCCGCGCCGCCCTGAGCAATAAAGTCCGCTACTGAACGATCGAATTCATCCACCGGCGCGCAAATACGACCGTAGGGATGAGGGATGCCGGTCTGCTCTGCAAAAAGCTGATGGATCCGTGGCGACTTGCTGTGATTAATCGGATTACCGAATACCGCAAAATTTCGCATTGTTTATCCCTGTCGAATCAGTTCGCCGGTTAAAGCATCGCGAATTTCAGAAGGATTGTTCCGTCCGCCTGTCTCAGACTGCAAAACGGGGAAATCTTTACCAAACTGCTGATGAACTTCCGCAGCGTGGCGGCAAGGCGGCAGGCCGGTAAGGTTGGCACTGGTGGACACCAGCGGCTTGCCGAAAGCCTCGCATAGCTGACGAACATCGGGATGGTCGCTGACCCGCACCGCCAGCGAATCAAACCGCCCTGTCAGCCAGCGAGGCGTAGTGTTGCGCGCCGGCACTACCCAGGTCACCGGGCCAGGCCAGAACGAGAACATCTTTTCTTTCTGTTCTGCCGTCAGCTGTGTTTCATCAAGGTAGGGCTGCAACTGTTGATAATCCGCCGCAATCAGGATTAATCCTTTTTCGACCGGACGCTGTTTTAACGCCAGTAGCGCCATGACGGCTGTTTCGCTGTCCGGGTTACATCCCAGACCAAATACCGCTTCGGTGGGATAAGCGATGACGGCATCCTGTCGTAAGTGCGCAAGGCAGGCATCCAGCGAGCCTGCCGGGTAGTTATTCTTCAATGCTGTTTCCTGCTGTAACGGGCTTGCCGCAGGCTTTGCTGGCACAAAAGCGCCTGACGCCGCGCGCGGTTTTTTTCTCAATTAATAGAGGGAAATGGCAAAGCTCACACTCGCCCTCTACCGGTGTAAAATTAACTGCAAACTGGCAGTCCGGATAACGATCGCAGGCATGAAACGTCTTGCCGTAGCGTGAACGCCGCTGCACCAGCTTTCCCTTCTCGCACTGTGGGCAGGCAAGCGTGGTTTCGTCGGGCTTATCGATGAGTTCCGTATGCGTGCAGTCGGGATAGCGGCTACAGCCGATGAACATGCCGTAGCGACCCTGACGTAAAGCCAGCTCCGCCTGGCAAACCGGGCAAAACTGGCCTTCAAGGATTTTAACAATATGGCCGTCGGCCTGGTTTTTAAGGGGGCGGATATAGTCGCATTCGGGATACGCTGAGCATCCCAGAAAAGCGCCGTGCTTTCCTGAACGAATGACCAGTTCCGCCCCGCACTGTGGGCAAGGCTCATTTTTTCGCACAGCGAAAAGCGCTGTTTTATTCATAGCATTTACGACACGAAGACGTTCTTCAGTGCACTATTCCTTCATTGACGTCAAAAAGAAGTTCTTCCATCTGTTGGTAGGCGTTTTCACATCCGGGGATGTTAAACAATACCATCAGCACCACCCATTTGAGATCTTCCAGATCGAACTCAAGCGTGTCCAGCGCCATAATACGCTCAATAACCATTTCCCGGGTTTCCAGATTCAGCACCTGAATTTGTTCCAGGAACAGAATGAATCCCCGGCAGTTGGCATCCAACCGCTGGCTCTCTTCTTCGGTATAAATCCTCATGGAAAGCGGATCGGCCGCCAGCAAAAAAGGCGCCGTCAGGCCATCCTGATAATCCGCCAGCTTTTCTAACCAGTTCAACGCATTATAAATATCTTCACGATGAAAACCGGCGTCGGTCAAATCGTCCGTCAATTTATCCTGATCGACGCGCATCTCTGCTTCGCTATGAATATACGTTTCAAATAAATACATCAGTACGTCGAACATGGCTTGCCCTCCTCAATCGGACATAGCCGCCGGGTACAGCTGCGATCCACCCTGCTAACTCCAGCTCAAGCAGCTTAGCTACGATAACTGGCACAGGCTGGCAGGCACGTTCAGCGACGACGTCAACAGGTGTAACCTCATCTCCTACGTTAGCCAACACCTCGGGAAATGGCAATGAACTATTGTCTTCCACAGCAGAATATATTGTTGAGTTTTTCGCCAGGGGTAACCATTTCAAATCGCTTTGTAACTGTTCAAGGATAGTATTGGGATGCGCGGTCAACAGCGCGCCCTGCTGAATAAGCCAGTGCGTGCCTTCACTACCGGGATTGCCGATCGCGCCAGGCAGCGCATAAACATCACGATTTTGCTCTAAAGCCAGCCTGGCGGTTACCAGCGAGCCGCTTTTCAGGGCCGCTTCCACCACCAGCACGCCCAGGCTCAAGCCGCTGATAATTCTGTTACGCCAGGGAAAATGCCAGGCGAACGGCGCAGCGGCAAGCGGGAATTCAGAAACCAGCGCGCCGCCCCCGGCAACAATCGCTTTCGCCAACGAAAGATGCTGGCGAGGATAGATTTTCATCAGCCCGCCCCCTAATACCGCCAGCGTTTTTCCCTTTACCTCTAATGCGGCCCTGTGGGCAACGCTATCGATGCCCAGCGCGAGCCCACTGGTAATGGTAATGCCGCTGAGCGCCAGCGTTTGTGTAAAGAAGGTTCCCCAGTTTCTGCCGTAGGCGGAGCAGCTGCGGCTGCCGATAACCGCTATCTGCGGCGTGGTCAGCAGCGCCGGATCGCCCTGAACAAAAAGGGCGGTGGGGAAATCGTGGATGTTTTTCAGTAAAGGAGGATACGCAGGGCTGTCGCAGGCAATAAAGTAGTGGTTATCCTGTTCCAGCCAGGCGAGCGTGCTGTTGATGACCGTCCGGTCATAAGCCAGAAAAGCCTCGGCTTGCTCAGCCCGCAGGCCCGCTTCAAGAAGCGTATTTTTATCCAGCGCCGTCTTGCATTGCAGCCTGGCGACGATCGCTTCACGCTGTAGCGCGGACAATTGCTTTACGGCTGACAGACGCAGCCAAATCTCCGTTGCCGTCATCGGTGCCATCCCTGCCCTGGGCTTTGGTTAACGTAGCGGGAATGCTGTCAATCATGAGGCGAAATGTCTACAATAAGAGGGATAAATCTCTTATTCCTTGAACACAAATCTGGAAAGTTATGTCCGTTTTGCAGGTATTACATTATCCCGACGATCGTCTTCGCATCGTCGCTAAGCCCGTGGCGGAAGTAAACGCCGATATTCAGCGTATCGTTGATGATATGTTCGACACCATGTATGCCGAAGAAGGTATTGGCCTGGCGGCGACGCAGGTCGATATTCATCAGCGCATTATCGTTATCGACGTTTCAGAAAACCGCGACGAGCGTCTGGTGCTGATCAACCCGGAGCTGCTGGAAAAAAGCGGCGATACCGGTATTGAAGAAGGCTGCCTCTCTATTCCGGAACAGCGGGCACTGGTGCCGCGCGCCGAAAAAGTGAAAATCCGCGCGCTGGATCGTGAAGGCAAAAGCTATGAGCTGGAAGCGGACGGCCTGCTGGCTATCTGTATTCAGCACGAAATGGATCATCTGGTCGGCAAGCTGTTTATCGATTACCTGTCGCCGCTGAAGCGCGATCGTATTCGTAAAAAGCTGGAGAAACTCTATCGCCAGACAGCTCAGGACTGATGAACATCTGAAGAAGGGAACCCCGTGTCCGACTCTTTAAACATTATCTTTGCCGGCACGCCTGACTTTGCAGCGCGTCATCTTGATGCGCTGCTGTCGTCCAGCCACAAAGTAGTAGGCGTTTTTACCCAGCCCGACCGACCGGCGGGCCGCGGCAACAAGCTGACGGCCAGCCCGGTTAAACAGCTGGCTGAGCAGCATGGTATTCCCGTGTTTCAGCCAAAATCCCTGCGTCCCGAAGAAAACCAGCAGCTGGTTGCCGATCTGCATGCTGACGTTATGGTCGTGGTGGCTTATGGCCTGATCCTGCCGGCCGCCGTGCTGGCTATGCCGCGCCTGGGCTGTATTAACGTACACGGTTCGCTGCTGCCAAAATGGCGCGGCGCGGCGCCTATCCAGCGTTCGCTCTGGGCTGGCGATGCGAAAACCGGCGTGACCATCATGCAGATGGATGTAGGCCTGGATACCGGCGATATGCTGCACAAGCTGGCCTGCCCGATTGAAGCGGACGATACCAGCGCCAGCCTCTATCAGAAGCTGGCCGAACTTGGCCCACAGGGCATGCTGACCACGCTTGAGCAGCTTGCCAGCGGCAGCGCGCAGCCGGAAGTACAGGATGAAGCGCTGGTTAGCTATGCGGAAAAGCTCAGTAAAGAAGAAGCGAAGCTGGACTGGACGCTATCCGCCGCCCAGCTGGAACGCTGCATTCGCGCTTTTAATCCCTGGCCGGTCAGCTATTTCACTATTGACGACCAGCCGGTCAAAGTGTGGAAAGCCTCGGTATTGCCGCACGTGGCAAAACAGCCTGGCGAAATTGTGCAGGCGGACAAAAACGGCATCCAGATTGCGACTGCCGATGGCGTTCTCAATATCGAAGAGCTACAGCCTGCCGGTAAAAAAGCCATGAAGGCGCAGGACCTGCTGAACTCCCGCCGTGAATGGTTTAATCCTGGCAACATCCTTGCCTGACTCCTCGCCCGACTTCGTGTCGGGCGATATTTAAAGCGATCCTATGAAAAAAAATACCAATCTGCGCAGCGTGGCTGCCGAGACTATTGAGAAAGTAGTCGAGCGTGGCGAGTCATTAAGCACCGTGCTGCCTGTCGCGCAAAAATTGCTGGCGGAAAAAGACGCCGCGCTGCTACAGGAGCTTTGCTATGGCGTGTTGCGTACGCTGCCGCAGCTGGAGTGGGTTATCAGTCAGCTGATGGAGCGCCCGCTTACCGGAAAGCAACGCGCCCTTCATTTCCTGATTATGGTGGGTCTTTACCAGCTGATGTTTACCCGTATCCCTGCTCACGCTGCGCTGGCGGAGACGGTGGAAGGCGCGGTCGCACTCAAACGGCAGCAGTTGAAGGGGCTGATCAACGGCGTACTGCGCCAGTTCCAGCGCAAGCAGGAGGAACTGACGACGGCGATGGCCGAAGGCGATCAGCAGTACCTGCATCCAAAATGGCTGCTGGCAAGGCTCAGAAACGCCTGGCCCGAGCAGTGGCCGCAAATCGTGGACGCTAACAACCAGCGCCCGCCAATGTGGCTGCGCGTTAATCGACAGCATCACAGCCGTGAAGCGTGGCTGACGCTGCTGCAGGAAGCCGGTAAAAATGCCGAGCCGCATCCGGTGCACAAGGATGCTCTACGGCTTGAAGCTCCCTGCCCGGTCTCGCAGCTACCCGGATTCGATCTGGGCTGGGTAACGGTACAGGATGCCTCTGCCCAGGGCTGTGTCGCCTTGCTCGATCCGCAAAACGGCGAAACGATTTTGGATCTCTGCGCCGCGCCGGGCGGTAAAACCACGCATATTCTGGAAGCCGCGCCTGAAGCCAGCGTGCTGGCCGTAGATATCGATGCAAAGCGGCTGGCCAGGGTCAGCGAAAATTTGCAGCGGCTGAATATGACTGCCGAAGTGAAAGTCGGCGATGGGACAGCGCCTGAACAATGGTGCGGCGACAGGCAGTTCGATCGCATTTTATTGGATGCGCCATGCTCGGCAACCGGCGTTATTCGTCGTCATCCGGATATTAAATGGCTGCGTCGCGACCGCGATATTCCCGAACTGGCGGCTATTCAGCAGCAAATTCTGGATGCTGTCTGGCCACATCTGAAGCCCGGCGGCACTTTGCTCTATGCTACCTGTTCGGTTCTGCCGGAAGAAAACCATCTGCAGGTTGCGGCATTCTTAGCGCGTCATACTGATGCTACGCTGAGTGATACCGGTGACGAAAAGCAGCCCGGGATTCAGGTTTTTCCTGATGCTCAGGGCGGTGACGGGTTTTATTATGCGAAGCTGGTAAAAAAATAACGTAGCGGCCGGCACGTCCGGCCTAATCCATTTTCCTGAACAGACTGAAGCACAATGAAAATCATTATTCTTGGCGCCGGTCAGGTCGGCGGCACGCTTGCCGAAAACCTGGTAGGTGAAAACAACGATATTACCGTGGTGGATACGGATTCCGGTCGCCTGCGTCAGTTACAGGATAAATACGATTTACGCGTTGTGCAGGGCCACGGTTCCCATCCACGGGTGCTGCGTGAAGCGGGCGCGGAAGATGCCGATATGCTGGTAGCGGTAACCAGCTCGGACGAAACCAATATGGTTGCCTGTCAGGTAGCCTACTCTCTTTTTAATACGCCAAACCGTATCGCCCGTATCCGCGCGCCGGACTATCTGCGCGATGCCGAGCGGCTCTTTATCCCGGAAGCCGTGCCGATTGATCATTTGATCTCGCCAGAACAGCTGGTTATCGACAATATTTACCGGCTAATCGAGTATCCGGGCGCGCTACAGGTGGTCAATTTCGCCGAAGGCAAGGTCAGCCTGGCGGTAGTAAAAGCCTATTATGGCGGGCCGCTGGTCGGTAATCCTCTGGCGATCATGCGTGAGCATATGCCGCACATTGATACGCGCGTCGCCGCTATCTTCCGTCAGGACCGCCCTATCCGTCCGCAGGGTTCAACGATTGTGGAAGCAGGCGACGAGGTCTTTTTTATCGCCGCAAGCCAGCATATCCGTGCCGTAATGAGCGAATACCAGCGTCTGGAAAAGCCCTATAAGCGCATTATGATTGTTGGCGGCGGTAATATTGGATCGGGTCTGGCGCAGCGGCTGGAAAAAAATTACAGCGTAAAACTGATTGAACGCAATCAGCAGCGCGCCGCCGAGCTGGCCGAGCTGCTGCAAAACACCATCGTCTTTTACGGCGATGCGTCGGATCAGGAACTGCTGGCCGAAGAGCATATCGATCAGATCGATCTTTTTATTGCCATTACCAATGACGACGAAGCCAATATCATGTCGGCCATGCTGGCGAAGAAGATGGGCGCGAAGAAAGTGATGGTGCTGATCCAGCGAAAAGCCTACGTCGATCTGGTGCAGGGCAGCGTGATCGATATCGCCATCTCGCCGCAGCAGGCGACGATTTCTGCGCTGCTGGGCCACGTGCGTAAGGCCGATATTGTCGGCGTCTCCTCGCTGCGCCGTGGCGTGGCCGAAGCGATCGAGGCGATCGCGCATGGGGACGAAACCACCTCGCGCGTTGTCGGCAGATCGATTGACGATATCAAGCTGCCGCCGGGGACTATTATTGGCGCGGTTGTGCGCGGCGATGATGTAATGATCGCTAACGACAATCTGCGGATCGAACAAGGCGATCATGTGATCATGTTCCTGACCGACAAGAAATTTGTGCCAGACGTGGAAAGACTGTTCCAGCCCAGCCCGTTCTTTTTATAACGCTTCGCGCTGCCAGGGACTGGCGCCGTGTTACCCCTTAGCGCTGCTCTTTTCACCCGTCTTGTTTTTCTCCGCCGTTAACATGGCAAAAGCCGGTTCGTTTGTTAGACTTACTCACTGGCACAGGAAAGGAGATAACAATGAGTTTATTCAAAGAGTTTCGCGATTTCGCTATGCGCGGCAACGTTGTCGATCTGGCGGTCGGTGTAATTATTGGTGCCGCATTCGGTAAGATCGTTTCTTCTTTGGTGGCGAACATTATTATGCCGCCGCTGGGATTATTGATTGGTGGAATAGACTTTAAACAGTTTGGCTGGGTACTGAAACCTGCCGTCGGCGATGCGCCTGCGGTTGTGATGCAGTACGGTATCTTCCTACAGAACGTTTTTGATTTTATCATCGTGGCTTTCGCTATCTTCCTGGCTATTAAGCTGATGAACAAGCTGCACAAGAAGAAAGAAGTTGAAAAGCCTGCGCCTAAAATCAGCGCGGAAGAGACGCTGCTGACTGAAATCCGTGATTTGCTGAAGCAGAAAAACGGTCAGATCTGACAGCACCAGTAAAAAAAGAACCGCCTTCGAGGGCGGTTTTTTTGTGGCCTGAAAGCAGAAGGCCAGTGGTAAAGTCTGCTTTACCACTGGCCTCCCGGGCTACGTGCTTGTCCTTACGCCGATAGCTGCCTTTGCCTTTTTTATTCGCTTCGACACGCGTTTTGAACAGTGGGTCGTGTAGTAAAGCCTCCAGCGCGTTATCGCGAATGGTGCCTTTCTTGTGCTGATATTTAGTCATATACCTTCCTTATGGTTGAATCGGCAATGAATATAGAACTCAAACGGCAAAAGATCAATCCGCCGTCGGGGCCAGCGCGCCTTTTTCTAACGCTTCCAGTATGGAGCAGTAAACGCTGCTGTGAGCCGTCCCGCAGCAGGCATCATTCAGCCTGGTCAGTGAACGCTGCATATGTTGCAGTTCAGCGATCATGCTTTCGACTTCCTGCAGTCTCGTTTGCACGATAGTTTTCGACTCCTGACAGGTATGGTGTTCAGGATCGATGCGGATCGAAAGCAGTTCACGAATGGCTTCCAGGCTAAAGCCCAGCTGTCTGCCATAACGAATAAACCGCAGCCGCTGAAGATCGTTCTGGCTATAGAGCCGGAAACCGCCTTCCGTGCGGATCTCATGATCCATCATTTGCTGCTTTTCATAATAGCGGATCGTATCGGGCGTTACGTCCGCCAGTTTCGCCAGCTGACCTATTTTATACATGCCTTTTCTCCAAAAAGCCGCTGCTGTAATTGCCCGCCATACTCGCTCCTGAGGAAGTCGGTACTCATCCCTGCCTGCCTGAGCTTGCTTTCTAAAAGCGCGAGGTGTTTAGCATGTTGAGCATAGCGCTCATCCGTGGGTTCAATACCGGCAAGCAGTTCGTTGAGCTCCACCGCTTCGCGACGCATTTCCAGCTCGGGCGGGAGAAAACCGGAATTCTTCATCAGGCGATACGCCGCGCGCAGTTCGGGCGGCACGTGACTGTCGTCATCCAGCGCCAGCTTTTTACCGCTGCCGGGCAGATTATCGAATTCACCCTTTTTTTGGGCTTCAGCAATGTGCTGTTCTACCAGCTGGTCAAATAACCACATTATGACCTCGTGGACGGGGGAAAGAACAAACAGGATAGCGCGTTGTAAAAGGGAGGGGAAATTTCAGATATAAAAAAACCGGGCATACGCCCGGTTTTTCCAGATTGCGGCAGATATTACTCTGCTGCTTCTGCTTGAGCTTCTGGACGATCAACCAGCTCGATGTAAGCCATCGGAGCGTTGTCACCAGCGCGGAAGCCACACTTCAGAATACGAGTGTATCCACCGGCACGGCTCGCGAAACGCGGGCCCAGCTCGTTAAACAGTTTTGCCACGATCTCGTTATCACGAGTGCGGGCGAATGCCAGACGACGATTAGCTACGCTGTCGGTCTTGGCAAGAGTAATCAGCGGCTCAACTACACGACGCAGCTCTTTCGCTTTTGGCAGGGTCGTCTTGATGATTTCATGACGAACCAAAGAGCCTGCCATGTTGCGGAACATAGCCTGGCGATGGCTGCTGTTGCGGTTCAGTTGACGACCACTCTTACGATGGCGCATGACCTTATCCTTCTCAGTGAAACCTTAACCTGTGATCGGGTTATTCATCAGCGATGCTAGCGGGCGGCCAGTTTTCCAGGCGCATGCCCAGAGACAGACCACGAGAAGCCAGCACGTCTTTAATCTCGGTAAGAGATTTTTTACCAAGGTTAGGCGTTTTAAGCAGCTCAACCTCGGTACGCTGTACCAGATCACCGATGTAGTGGATAGCTTCTGCCTTAAGGCAGTTAGCAGAGCGGACAGTCAATTCCAGATCGTCAACAGGGCGCAGCAGGATCGGATCGAATTCTGGTTTCTCTTCTTTCACTTCCGGCTGACGTACATCACGTAAGTCAACGAAAGCTTCCAGTTGTTCAGCCAGAATGGTTGCCGCACGGCGGATCGCTTCTTCAGGATCGATAGTGCCGTTGGTTTCCATTTCGATGACCAGCTTGTCCAGGTCAGTACGCTGTTCTACACGCGCTGCTTCAACATTGTAGGCAATACGCTCTACAGGGCTGTAGCAGGCGTCGACCAACAGACGACCGATCGGGCGCTCATCTTCTTCCGAATGAATTCGGGCAGAAGCCGGCACATAACCACGACCGCGCTGAACTTTGATACGCATGCTGATAGCCGCGTTCTCATCAGTCAGGTGGCAGATCACGTGCTGCGGCTTGACGATTTCGACATCACCATCATGGGTGATATCGGCTGCAGTCACAGGGCCAATGCCAGATTTATTCAGAGTAAGAATAACTTCATCTTTCCCCTGAACTCTTACCGCCAGCCCTTTCAGGTTGAGCAGGATTTCCAGGATATCTTCCTGTACGCCCTCTTTGGTGCTGTACTCATGTAGTACACCATCAATTTCAACCTCGGTCACCGCGCAACCCGGCATTGATGAAAGCAGAATACGGCGCAGTGCGTTACCAAGAGTATGGCCAAAGCCACGCTCTAAAGGCTCAAGGGTCACCTTGGCGTGCGTCGAACTCACTTGCTCGATATCTACCAGGCGCGGTTTTAGAAACTCTGTCACAGAACCCTGCATTGTGTCCTCTCTTTGGTACTAAGCTTTACTTGGAGTAAAGCTCGACGATCAGGTGTTCGTTAATGTCCGCAGACAGATCGGTACGTTCAGGAATACGTTTGAACACACCTTCCATCTTAGTTGCATCAACTTCCAGCCAGGTTGGCTTTTCACGCTGCTCAGCCAGCTCCAGAGCGGCTTTCACGCGAGACTGCTTTTTGGCTTTCTCACGGATGCTAACAACGTCATTCGGAGTTACCTGATAAGAAGCGATGCTAACAACGCGACCATTTACCATGATGGATTTGTGGCTAACCAGCTGACGTGCTTCTGCACGAGTGGCGCCAAAGCCCATACGGTAAACAACGTTATCCAGACGACCTTCCAGCAGAGCTAACAGGTTTTCACCGGTGTTGCCTTTCAGACGTGCTGCTTCTTTATAATAGTTACGGAACTGACGCTCCAGCACGCCGTAGATACGACGAACTTTTTGCTTTTCACGTAACTGTACGCCATAGTCAGACAGACGCGGTTTACGCGCACCGTGCTGGCCAGGGGCTTGTTCAATCTTACACTTGGTATCAATCGCGCGAACGCCAGACTTCAGGAAGAGGTCTGTACCTTCACGACGGCTCAGCTTGAGCTTAGGACCCAAATATCTTGCCATTTTCTTTCTCCAACATTCCTAAAAAACGAGCGTTATACGCGGCGTTTTTTCGGCGGACGACAACCGTTGTGAGGGATCGGAGTCACATCAGTAATATTAGTGATGCGGAAACCAGCAGCGTTCAGAGCACGAATCGTTGATTCGCGGCCTGGACCAGGACCCTTAACCATAACTTCCAGGTTCTTAATACCGTACTCTTTCACGGCGTCTGCGCAACGTTCAGCGGCAACCTGTGCAGCGAACGGCGTAGATTTACGAGAACCACGGAAACCGGAACCACCGGCTGTTGCCCAACCCAGCGCGTTACCCTGACGATCGGTAATGGTCACGATGGTGTTGTTGAAAGATGCATGGACATGAGCCACGCCATCAGAGACTTGCTTTCTTACACGCTTGCGTGCACGAACTGGTGCCTTTGCCATTATTCAATCACCCCGATTATTTCTTGATCGGTTTACGCGGACCCTTACGGGTACGTGCGTTGGTCTTGGTACGCTGACCGCGCACTGGAAGACCACGACGATGACGTAAACCACGATAGCAACCAAGGTCCATCAGACGCTTGATGCTCAGGGTGACTTCACGACGCAGATCGCCTTCAACAACAAACTTTGCAACTGCGTCACGCAGAATGTCGATTTGTTCTTCAGACAGCTCACTGATCTTAACATTTTCAGCGATTCCCGTTGATGCACAGATAGCCTGTGAGCGGGTCTTGCCGATACCGAAGATCGCGGTTAGTGCGATAACAGTATGTTTATGATCAGGAATGTTAATGCCTGCTATACGGGCCACTATGCACTCCTACTATTTAAATATGCGCCCCATGCTGAAAAGCCCGTTTTCAGGATACTCAAATGGAAACGCATAGACATACAAAAGATTGGCTGGCTAATCTAGCCAGCTCAACCCGACTTTGCAAGAAAAATATTAGCCCTGACGCTGTTTATGCTTAGGCTCGGCGCTGCAAATCACACGTACGACACCATCACGACGGATGATTTTGCAGTTACGACATAATTTCTTGACGGAAGCACGAACTTTCATTTTTACTCTCCGTAACTTCTCAAGCGCCTGAATTAACGGCCGTAGCCCTTCAGGTTTGCTTTCTTCAATGCAGACTCGTATTGACTGGACATCATCAGAGTTTGCACTTGAGCCATAAAGTCCATGATGACAACAACTACGATCAGCAGTGAAGTACCGCCGAAGTAGAATGGAACTTTCATCGCATCACGCATGAACTCCGGGATTAGGCAGATGAAAGTAATGTAGAGCGCACCCACTAACGTGAGGCGAGTCATTACTTTATCGATGTACTTCGCCGTCTGTTCTCCCGGACGAATTCCTGGTACAAATGCACCAGACTTCTTCAGGTTATCTGCTGTTTCACGCGGGTTGAAAACCAACGCCGTATAGAAGAAACAGAAGAAGATGATTGCAGTCGCATAGAGTAACACATAAAGCGGTTGACCAGGCTGCAAATACATTGAAATAGTCGTCAGCCAGTTCCAACCGGTTCCGCCCCCGAACCATGAAGCTATGGTCGCCGGGAACAGGATAATGCTGGAAGCAAAGATTGCCGGGATAACCCCTGCCATATTCACTTTCAACGGTAAATGTGTGCTCTGCGCAGCATAGACACGACGGCCTTGCTGACGTTTCGCATAGTTCACCACAATGCGGCGTTGACCACGCTCAACGAAAACAACGAAGAAGGTCACTGCAAATACAAGAACTGCAACCAACAGCAACAGGAGGAAGTGCAGGTCGCCTTGCCGCGCTTGCTCGATGGTATGGCCAATGGCCGGCGGCAGTCCCGCAACAATACCAGCGAAGATTATGATGGAGATACCGTTGCCGATACCCCGCTCAGTAATCTGTTCACCCAGCCACATCAGGAACATTGTCCCGGTCACCAGGCTGACAACAGCGGTAAAGTAGAAGGCAAAGCCTGGGTTTAACACCAGGCCCTGCATTCCAGGCATATTCGGCAGACCGGTAGCAATACCGATAGACTGAAATATGCCCAGTACCAGTGTGCCGTAGCGGGTGTACTGGCTAATCTTACGACGGCCAGCCTCCCCTTCTTTCTTTATTTCTGCCAGCGCGGGATGAACCACGGTCAGCAGCTGGATAATAATCGAGGCCGAAATATACGGCATAATACCCAGGGCAAAGATAGAAGCACGGCTCAGAGCACCACCAGAGAACATGTTGAACATTTCAATGATGGTGCCACGCTGTTGCTCAAGCAGTTTGGCAAGTACAGTGGCATCGATACCAGGGATTGGAATAAAAGAGCCAATGCGGAATACAATCAGCGCACCAATCACAAACAGAAGTCTGCGTTTTAGTTCGCCAAAACCACCTTTGGCACTTTGAAAATCTAATCCCGGTTGCTTAGCCATCTGCTACTTATTCCTCAATTTTACCGCCAGCAGCTTCGATTGCAGCACGAGCGCCTTTAGTGACACGCAGACCGCGAACCGTTACCGGAGCAGAGACTTCGCCAGACAGGATAACCTTAGCGAATTCGATCTGAATACCGATAATGTTGGCCGCTTTCAGCGTGTTCAGGTCGACGATCCCGCCTTCAACTTTCGCCAGGTCAGACAGACGAACTTCTGTCGTAACCATAGATTTGCGAGAGGTGAAACCGAATTTCGGCAGACGACGGTACAGAGGCATCTGGCCACCTTCGAACCCACGACGTACGCCACCGCCAGAACGAGAGTTCTGACCTTTGTGACCACGACCGCCGGTTTTACCGAGGCCAGAACCGATACCACGACCCAGACGCTTGGAAGCGTGTTTAGACCCGTCGGCCGGAGACAGAGTATTTAAACGCATCTGTTACTCCTCCACTTTAACCATGTAGGAAATCGCGTTAACCATGCCGCGTACAGCTGGCGTGTCTTCACGCTCTACGGTGTGGTTAATACGACGCAGACCCAGGCCAAGCAGCGTTGCCTTGTGTTTCGGCAAACGTCCGATCGAACTGCGGGTTTGAGTAATTTTAATAGTCTTAGCCATGGTCATTACCCCAGAATGTCTTCAACGGATTTGCCACGCTTGGCAGCGACCATTTCTGGGGAATTCATGTTGGCCAGGCCATCCAGCGTTGCACGAACCACGTTAATCGGGTTAGTGGAACCGTAGGCTTTAGCCAGAACGTTATGAACCCCAGCGACTTCCAGAACGGCGCGCATTGCACCGCCGGCAATGATACCGGTACCTTCAGAAGCCGGCTGCATGAACACACGAGAACCTGTGTGCACACCTTTAACAGGGTGCTGCAGGGTGCCGTTGTTCAGCGCGACATTGATCATATTGCGACGAGCTTTTTCCATCGCTTTCTGGATCGCTGCTGGAACTTCACGCGCTTTACCGTAACCAAAACCGATGCGACCGTTACCGTCGCCTACCACTGTCAGTGCAGTGAAGGAGAAAATACGACCACCTTTAACGGTTTTCGATACGCGATTTACCGCGATCAGCTTTTCCTGCAGTTCGCCAGCTTGTTTTTCGATGTGTGCCATCTTACACCTCTACCTTAGAACTGTAGGCCAGCTTCACGGGCAGCATCTGCCAGTGCCTGGACACGACCATGATATTGGAAACCAGAGCGGTCGAAAGAAACACCAGTGATGCCTTTTTCGATTGCGCGCTCAGCAACTGCTTTACCAACAGCGGCGGCGGCGTCTTTGTTTCCAGTGTACTTCAGTTGCTCACTGATTGCTTTTTCTACTGTAGAAGCAGCAACCAGAACTTCAGAACCGTTTGGAGCAATTACCTGTGCGTAAATATGACGCGGGGTACGATGTACCACCAGGCGAGTTGCACCCAGCTCTTTGAGCTTGCGGCGTGCGCGGGTCGCACGACGGATACGAGCAGATTTCTTATCCATAGTGTTACCTTACTTCTTCTTAGCCTCTTTGGTACGCACGACTTCGTCGGCGTAACGAACACCCTTGCCTTTATAAGGCTCAGGACGACGGTAGGCGCGCAGATCGGCTGCAACCTGTCCAATCATCTGCTTATCAGCGCCTTTCAGCACGATTTCAGTTTGAGTTGGGCATTCAGCAGTGATTCCCGCTGGCAGCGCGTGTTCAACAGGGTGAGAAAAGCCCAGGGCCAGACTCACAGCGTTGCCTTTCACGGCCGCACGATAACCTACACCAACCAGCTGCAGCTTCTTAGTGAAGCCTTCGGTAACACCGATAACCATACTGTTCAGCAGTGCGCGAGAAGTACCAGCCTGTGCCCAACCGTCTGCAAAACCTTCGCGTGGTGCGAAAGTCAGAGTGTTGTCAGCATGCTTAACTTCTACAGCATTGTTGATAGTACGAGTCAGCTCGCCGTTTTTACCTTTAATCGAAATAACCTGACCGTCGAGTTTTACCTCTACGCCGGCAGGAATGACGACAGGTGCTTTAGCAACACGAGACATTCTTTCCTCCGTTAAGCTACGTAGCAGATAATTTCGCCACCAAGACCAGCCTGGCGCGCTGCACGATCGGTCATGACACCTTTAGAGGTAGAAACAACAGCGATACCCAGTCCAGCCATTACTTTTGGCAGTTCGTCTTTGCGTTTGTAGATACGCAGACCTGGACGGCTTACACGCTGAATGCTTTCTACCACAGCCTTGCCCTGGAAATACTTAAGAGTCAGTTCCAGTTCTGGCTTGGTGTCGCCTTCGATTTTAAATTCTTCAATATATCCTTCTTCCTTCAGCACGTTGGCAATTGCCACTTTCAGCTTGGAGGAAGGCATGGTGACCGCAACTTTGTTCGCGGCCTGACCGTTACGGATACGGGTCAGCATATCCGCGATCGGATCTTGCATGCTCATCTGTCTTTACTCCCGTGATTCAATTGGTAATTACCAGCTAGCCTTTTTCAAGCCAGGCACTTCACCGCGCATGGCGGCTTCACGCAGCTTGATACGGCTCAACCCGAATTTGCCCACATAACCATGTGGACGGCCAGTTTGGCGGCAGCGGTTACGCTGACGGGACGGGCTGGAATCACGCGGCAGAGTTTGCAGCTTGAGAACCGCATTCCAACGATCTTCGTCGGAAGAGTTCACACTAGAGATGATAGCTTTTAATTCCTCGCGTTTAGCGCGGTATTTATCAGCCAGTTTTACGCGAACGACTTCGCGTGCCTTCATCGATTGCTTAGCCATGAAGTAACCCTACCTTACTTGCGGAACGGGAAGTCAAAGGCAGCCAGCAGAGCACGGCCTTCATCGTCAGATTTCGCAGTAGTGGTAATGGTAATATCCAAACCACGAACGCGATCGACTTTGTCATAGTCGATTTCTGGGAAGATGATCTGCTCACGAACGCCCATGCTGTAGTTACCACGACCGTCGAATGACTTAGCGGACAGGCCACGGAAGTCACGGATACGAGGTACAGCAATAGAGATCAGACGCTCAAAGAACTCCCACATGCGTTCGCCACGCAGAGTTACTTTACAGCCGATCGGATAGCCCTGACGGATTTTGAAGCCTGCAACAGATTTGCGTGCTTTGGTGATAAACGGTTTTTGACCGGAGATTGCTGCCAGGTCAGCTGCTGCGTTATCCAGCAGTTTCTTGTCAGCGATCGCTTCACCAACACCCATGTTCAGGGTGATCTTCTCGACCCGAGGGACTTGCATGACAGAATTGTAGTTAAACTCAGTCATGAGTTTCTTAACTACTTCGTCTTTGTAGTAATCATGCAGTTTCGCCATCGTACTACTCCAAATTACTTGATAGTTTCGCTGTTAGACTTGAAGAAACGGACTTTTTTGCCGTCTTCGAATCTAAAGCCTACACGGTCAGCCTTGCCGGTGGCAGTGTTGTAAAGCGCAACGTTGGAAACCTGAATAGCGGCTTCTTTTTCAACGATGCCACCTGGTTGGTTCAGAGCCGGAACCGGCTTCTGATGTTTCTTCACCAGGTTGATACCTTCAACAATGACCTTGCCAGAAGACAGGACATTCTTAACTTTACCGCGCTTACCTTTATCTTTGCCGGTCAGCACGATAACTTCGTCATCGCGACGGATTTTAGCTGCCATTTTTCGCTCCTTAGAGTACTTCTGGTGCCAGAGAGATAATTTTCATGAACTTTTCAGTACGAAGTTCACGAGTTACCGGCCCAAAAATACGCGTTCCGATAGGCTGCTCGCTGTTATTGTTCAGAATAACGCATGCATTACCATCGAAGCGAATGACAGAACCGTCCGGGCGACGAACACCCTTCTTGGTGCGCACCACTACCGCCTTCAGCACATCACCTTTCTTAACCTTACCGCGAGGAATTGCTTCCTTGATGGTAATTTTGATGATATCGCCTACGCCTGCGTAGCGACGGTGCGAGCCACCCAGAACCTTGATACACATTACGCGACGTGCACCGGAGTTGTCGGCGACGTTCAGCATAGTCTGTTCTTGGATCATTTTAGTGCTCCGCTAATGTCAACTACTACTTCGGGACCTGATTCAGGTCGTATAAAAGCCCCATTATTGAGGGCGCAGCATTATAACACCGCATCTCGCATATGGGTAGAAAAAATAAACGACTCATATCGAGTCGATATTTGATCCTCTAAATTGAGGAACGCGACATTCTAAGGAATTGTTCACCCGGTAGCAATCGTAATCTGCACACTTCTTCAGCTTGATGGGGGTTTAAAGGCGTAATTCTGGAAACGGCTCGTAAAAAAGACGGTTTTCTGACCGTCTTTTGTGCCGATTTTCACTGCTCAGGGATAAAGCGTGGCGGCGAGCGCATTGTGCTGCGCAACGGTTTTGTCCAAATCCATCACCGTCATCTGCCCTTTCTCGACCACGACTCTGCCATTAATCACGCTGTAAGCTACCGTTCCTGGATTGCAAAAGACCAGCGCCGCCAGCGGATCGTGTCCGGCGCCTGCCAGGCCGGGACGATTCAGATCGAAAGCGACGATATCCGCCATCATACCGGGCGCAATGGCGCCGACATCGTCACGGTTCAACACTTTTGCGCCGTTAAGCGTCGCCAGTTCCAGCGCCTGCCTGGCCGTCATCGCATCCGGGCCGAAGCCAACCCGCTGCAACAGCATCGCCTGACGCACTTCCGCTATCATATCCGCCGTGTCATTTGACGCCGAACCATCCACGCCCAATCCCACATTCACGCCGGCATTGAGCATGGTTCTTACTGGTGCGATACCGGAGGCCAGCCGCATATTGGAACAGGGGCAGTGTGCAATGCCCGTGCCGGTGCGGGCAAAAAGGTTAATGCCGTAATCGTCCAGCTTCACGCAGTGGGCATGCCACACGTCATGCCCGACCCAGCCCAGCTCTTCAACATACTGCGCCGGCGTACGGTTGAATTTTTCCTGGCTATAGCGAACATCGTTATCGTTTTCCGCCAGATGAGTGTGCAGAGACACTTTATAGCTGCGCGCCAGGCTGGCCGACTCCCTCATTAAATCCTGAGTAACGGAAAAAGGCGAGCAAGGCGCCACTACGATCCGCAGCATCGAGCCGCGTCGGGCGTCGTGATAACGCTCAATGACCCGCTGGGTGTCGGTCAAAATTGCCGCTTCGTCTTCCACCAGGGAATCCGGCGGCAGTCCTCCCCTGCTCTGCCCCAGGCTCATGCTGCCGCGACTGGCATGAAAACGCATTCCCATCCGGGCGGCGGCTTCAATACTGTCATCTAATTTACAGCCACCAGGATAAAGGTAAAGATGATCGCTGGTCGTGGTGCAGCCGGACAGGATCAGCTCGGCCATCGACATCATGGTCGAAACGCGGATCATCTCCGGCGTCATTTTCTGCCAGATGGGATAAAGGTTGCTGATCCATTTAAACAGCTCGCCATCCTGGGCGGGAGGAATGACCCGCGTCAGGCTCTGGTACATATGGTGATGAGTATTGATCAGCCCCGGAATGGCAATGTGTCCCTTCAGATCGATGACTTCATCTGCCTGCTGCGGTAGCTCTTCGGCTTTGCCGACCGCCGTAATAACATTGCCTTTTATCAGTATGCTGCCGTGGCGGATCTCTCGCCTTTCGTGATCCATAGTCGCAATCATATCGGCGTTTTTCAGCAGCAGCGTCCGGTCAGGTTTTACGGGATGATGCTCTTTAGCCGGGGCCGCAGAGGGCGCGACGGCAAAAAGTTTAGAGGAAGCGGCAAGCAGCGGTAGAGTCAGCAGCAGCCGACGGGTCTGGTCTGGTTGATTGTGCATAATTACTTTCCATGTCGTATTCCCGATACAGGGCTGACTACACACGCGCCCTGCGCAAGTCCGCCCGGCAGCGCCGAACGATAAGCTTATCTTAAGCATTATGGAAAGATTAAACGTGATCGGGATCATCGGGGGCTGCCACGATCGGCGAGCATTCATTAAAGAGGGTTTTGCAGAGGGAAAATCGGGAGAGCAGAAAAGAAAAAACCCCCGCAAGCGGGGGTTTTTCAGAGA
Source organism: Erwinia artemisiae (assembly GCF_051400835.1). Taxonomy (NCBI): domain Bacteria; kingdom Pseudomonadati; phylum Pseudomonadota; class Gammaproteobacteria; order Enterobacterales; family Erwiniaceae; genus Erwinia; species Erwinia artemisiae. Next base: position 21,219 of record NZ_JBLFFM010000018.1, read on the forward strand.
GAAGAAGTTCTTACAGAACCGCTTTCTCTACAACGCGAACCAGGGTCCAGGACTTAGTCTTGGACAGTGGACGGCATTCACGGATTTCAACCTTGTCGCCGATACCACATTCATTGTTCTCGTCATGTACGTGCAGTTTAGTCGTACGCTTAATGAACTTACCGTAGATAGGGTGTTTCACGAAACGTTCGATAGCTACAACAATGGATTTCTCCATTTTGTCGCTAGTCACACGACCTTGCAGAGTACGGATTTTATCGGTCATTACGCACCCGCCTTCTCAGTCAGTAAAGTCTTAACGCGTGCAACATCACGGCGAACATTTTTCAACAGATGAGTCTGTTGCAGTTGGCCAGATGCTGCCTGCATGCGCAGGTTAAACTGCTCACGCAGCAGGTTAAGCAGCTCAGTGTTCAGCTCTTCAACGCTTTTCTCACGCAGCTCAGTTGCTTTCATTACATCACCGTCTTAGTTACAAAGGTGGTTTTGATAGGCAGTTTTGCTGCTGCCAGCTTGAATGCTTCACGGGCCAGCTCTTCCGGAACACCGTCCATTTCATACAGGACTTTACCAGGCTGGATCAGGGCAACCCAATACTCAACGTTACCCTTACCTTTACCCATACGCACTTCCAGCGGCTTCTCGGTAATTGGTTTGTCCGGGAATACACGGATCCAAATTTTACCTTGACGCTTAACTGCACGGGTCATAGCACGACGTGCTGCTTCGATCTGACGAGCAGTCAGACGACCACGGCCAACAGCTTTCAGACCGAAAGTACCGAAGCTAACATCCGTACCCTGCGCCAGACCACGGTTGCGGCCTTTGTGCACTTTACGGAATTTTGTACGCTTTGGTTGTAACATCAGCGACTCTCCTTACTTACGGCCTTTACGCTGCTGCTTTTTAGGTTGAGCAGCCGGTTCCGGTTGTTCAACAGCAGCCATACCACCCAGGATCTCGCCTTTGAAGATCCATACCTTAACGCCGATTACACCGTAAGTGGTGTGCGCTTCAGAGGTGTTGTAGTCAATGTCAGCACGCAGGGTGTGCAACGGCACGCGGCCTTCACGGTACCATTCGGTACGCGCGATTTCAGCACCGCCCAGACGGCCACTAACTTCAACTTTGATCCCTTTAGCGCCCAGACGCATTGCGTTCTGTACAGCACGCTTCATCGCACGACGGAACATCACGCGACGCTCCAGCTGTGAAGTGATGCTGTCAGCAACCAGTTTAGCGTCCAGTTCCGGTTTACGGACTTCGGCGATATTGATCTGTGCAGGAACGCCAGCGATATCCGCTACGACCTTGCGCAGTTTTTCTACGTCTTCGCCTTTCTTACCGATCACGATGCCAGGACGAGCGGTGTGAATGGTCACACGGATGCTCTTAGCCGGACGCTCGATAACGATACGAGAAACGGACGCCTTAGCCAGTTCTTTAGTCAGGAACTGACGTACTTTAAAGTCGCTGTCCAGGTTGTCAGCGAATTCTTTGGTATTTGCGAACCAGGTAGAGTTCCAGGGTTTAACAATACCCAGGCGAATACCATTAGGATGTACTTTCTGACCCATTGCTAGTCTCCAGAGTCTCAGCGATCGGACACAACCACAGTAATGTGGCTGGTGCGCTTCAGGATGCGATCTGCACGACCTTTTGCACGCGGCATAATGCGCTTCATGCTTGGGCCTTCGTCTACGAAGATCTTCGTGACTTTCAGATCATCAATGTCAGCGCCATCGTTGTGTTCGGCGTTAGCAATGGCAGATTCCAGAACTTTCTTGACCAGTACAGCCGCTTTCTTATTGGTGTAGGTCAAAATGTCCAGAGCCTGCGACACTTTCTTACCGCGGACAAGATCTGCTACCAGGCGAACCTTCTGAGCAGAAGAACGAGCGTGGCGATGTTTAGCGATAGTTTCCATCTCTTCCTCCTGTTAGCGTTTCTTGGCTTTCTTATCAGCAGTGTGACCGCGATAAGTACGAGTCGGTGCAAATTCACCCAGTTTGTGACCGACCATTTCGTCGGAAACAAAGACAGGAACGTGCTGACGACCATTATGGACAGCGATGGTCAAACCGATCATGTTAGGGAAGATCGTTGAACGACGGGACCAGGTGCGCAAAGGCTTCTTGTCTCCGCTTTCCACCGCTTTCTCTACCTTCTTCAGCAAGTGCAGGTCAATAAAAGGACCTTTCTTGAGAGAACGTGGCATGGCTTATCCTCTAAAATTATTTGCTACGGCGACGTACGATAAATTTATCAGTACGCTTGTTGCTACGGGTCTTCTTACCTTTAGTCTGCAGGCCCCAAGGTGAAACAGGGTGCTTACCAAAGTTACGACCTTCACCACCACCGTGCGGGTGATCGACTGGGTTCATCGCAGTACCGCGAACGGTAGGACGAACACCACGCCAACGAGCTGCACCGGCTTTACCCAGAACGCGAAGCATGTGCTCAGCGTTGCCGACTTCGCCCAGGGTCGCGCGGCAGTCGGATTCGACTTTACGCATTTCACCAGAACGCAGACGCAGGGTAACGTAGGAACCTTCACGCGCAACGATCTGCACGTAAGCACCGGCTGAACGGGCAATCTGACCGCCTTTGCCTGGTTTCATTTCTACGTTGTGTACGGTGGAACCCACTGGGATGTTGCGCATCGGCAGGGTGTTACCCGCTTTAATCGCCGCATCAACGCCAGACTGAATCTGGTCGCCAGCTTTCAGGCCTTTAGGGGCCAGGATGTAACGGCGCTCGCCGTCTTTGTACAGAACCAGCGCGATGTTCGCGGAGCGGTTCGGATCGTACTCAAGACGTTCAACGGTAGCCGGGATACCATCTTTGTTGCGTTTGAAGTCAACAATACGGTAAGCCTGCTTGTGACCACCACCGATATGACGGGTAGTGATGCGACCATTGTTGTTACGGCCACCGGATTTGCTGTTTTTTTCTACCAGCGGGGCAAATGGTTTGCCCTTGTGCAGCTCCGCGTTTACCACTTTAACTACGTGGCGACGACCCGGAGATGTCGGTTTACATTTAACAACTGCCATTGTTCTTCTCCTCCGACTTACTCAGCGCCGCCGACGAAGTCCAGATTCTGGCCTTCTTTCAGGGTGACGTAAGCTTTTTTCCAGTCGTTACGACGGCCAATACGCTGTCCGGAACGCTTAACTTTCCCTTTCATGACCAGGGTGTTAACTTCCTTCACTTCCACTTCGAAAAGCTTCTGTACAGCGGCTTTGATTTCTGCTTTGGTCGCGTCTTTAGCAACTTTGAGAACGATGGTGTTGGTTTTTTCCATCGCAGCAGACGCTTTTTCAGATACGTGCGGCGAGCGCAGTACTTTCAGCAGACGTTCTTCACGGATCATGCCAGCATCTCCTCAACTTGCTTAACTGCATCAGCAGTCATAACGACTTTGTCGAAGGCGATCAGGCTAACTGGGTCGATACCCGCTGCATCACGTACGTCAACCTTGTACAGGTTGCGAGCGGCCAGGAACAGGTTCTCTTCCAGTTCGCCAGTGATGATCAGCACGTCTTCCAGCGCCATGTCTTTCAGTTTCTCTACCAGCAGCTTAGTTTTAGGCGCTTCCAGAGAGAACTGCTCGACAACGATCAGACGATCTTGACGTACCAGCTCGGACAGGATGCTTTTCAGCGCGCCGCGGTACATCTTTTTGTTAACTTTTTGACTGTGGTCCTGCGGCTTCGCAGCGAAGGTCACGCCACCGGAACGCCAGATTGGGCTCTTTGCAGAACCTGCACGCGCACGGCCGGTACCTTTCTGGCGCCACGGCTTTTTGCCGGAACCAGTTACTTCAGCACGGGTCTTCTGAGCACGGGTACCTTGACGGGCACCTGCTGCATAAGCAACAACAACCTGATGTACCAGCGCTTCGTTGAAATCACGACCGAAGGTAGTTTCGGAAACAGTCAGCGCGCTTTGCGCGTCTTTCAATACTAATTCCATTGCTATCCCCTTACGCCTTCACAGCTGGTTTAACAATCAGGTCGCTACCGGTTGCACCGGGAACTGCACCTTTAACCAGCAGCAGGTTGCGCTCAGCGTCAACACGTACTACGTCCAGGCTCTGAACGGTTACGCGCTCATTACCCAGCTGGCCTGCCATTTTCTTGCCTTTGAACACTTTGCCCGGAGTCTGGTTCTGACCGATAGAACCCGGAACGCGGTGAGACAAGGAGTTACCGTGAGTAGCATCCTGAGTACGGAAGTTCCAGCGCTTAACAGTACCGGCAAAACCTTTACCTTTAGATGTGCCAGTCACGTCAACTTTTTTCACGTCAGCGAAAATATCAACGTTAATGCTCTGGCCTACGGTGAACTCGTCGCCTTCAGCGGTACGGAATTCCCAAAGACCACGGCCAGCTTCTACGCCAGCTTTAGCAAAATGGCCTGCTTCAGGCTTGGTGACGCGGTTTGCTTTTTTAGCACCGGCAGTTACCTGGATAGCAGTGTAGCCGTCGTTTTCCAGGTTCTTAACCTGAGTCACGCGGTTTGCTTCAATTTCGATCACGGTTACTGGGATAGATACGCCGTCTTCAGTGAAGACGCGGGTCATGCCCACTTTTTTACCGACTAAACCAATCATTGTTTCAACCTCTCAATCGCTCAATGACCTGATTAACCCAGGCTGATCTGCACGTCAACACCTGCAGCCAGATCCAGACGCATCAGAGCATCAACCGTTTTTTCAGTTGGCTCAACGATGTCAACCAGACGCTTGTGAGTGCGAATTTCATACTGATCGCGCGCATCTTTGTTGACGTGCGGGGAGATCAGAACGGTAAAGCGCTCTTTGCGGGTCGGCAGAGGAATTGGACCACGAACCTGCGCACCAGTGCGCTTGGCAGTCTCAACGATTTCTGCGGTCGATTGATCGATCAGACGATGATCAAACGCTTTAAGACGGATACGGATTCTTTGGTTCTGCATGAGACCAGAGCTCCAATTATTTATAAACGAAAAAAATTACTACTCACACCCATTACGATTGATGGGGGAGTGTAATCGTCTGCACATAACTCCCCGATTGGGAGTATTGTCAGGGAGCTAATTGCTCGCCTGCGGTTCAGATTGAACCGGGCCGTCATTTCTGACAGGCCCGCGCATTATACGTACGTGGGCGGGCTTTGCAAGGTGTTTCTTGCCGTCATCGCTGCATGAAGGGGATAATGAAAGAGGGATAAGAGGACGGCAGAGACAAAAATGCCGCCGAAGTTACTGTTTCGGCGGCGTATATTTATTCAGCAACATGGGCCCTGCTATTCCACTTTTATTTGTGACTGGAGATAGTTCTGCACACCGATTTTCGCGATCAGCTCCAGCTCGGTTTCCAGAAAGTCGATATGGTGCTCTTCATCTTCCAGAATGACGATCATCATATCGCGGCTGACGTAGTCGTGAACCTTGTCGGCATAAGAGATAGCCTCGCGCAGATCTCTGGCCCCTTCCAGTTCCAGCGCCAAATCTGAACGCAGTATCTCCTCAACGTCTTCGCCAATGCGTAACCGCCCCAAATCCTGCAGGTTAGGCAGGCCTTCGAGAAAAAGAATGCGCTCTATATATTTATCCGCATGTTTCATCTCGTCGATCGACTCGTGATACTCAATATCGTTAAGGCGCATCAGTCCCCAGTTTTTGAACATCCGCGCGTGCAAAAAGTACTGGTTGATGGCAACCAGCTCATTTCCAAGCAGTTTGTTTAAATGACTTATGATTTTGGCATCGCCCTTCATCTTGCTTCCTCCGCTTCCGGTTATTCAGATCGTAGATGCACAATCCGGGAAGTCAAAAAAGCATGACAAATTGCAGGGGATTATCAGGCAATCTCTTTATACAGCGGCGCGTTCGGCAGCTCTTCATTCATGATGTCGTGCGCCAGGCGCAGGCATTTGCCGCACTGCTTGCCCACAGGGAGGAGCTTGCGCAGCTGCTGGATAGATTTGGGCTGGTAGCGGCGAACCACTTCACGAAGGGTTTTGTCGCTGATGGCGTTACACAGGCAGACGTACATAATTTTATTCCGGTACAAATAACGATCAAATTGTAAATGAGAATCGTTTTTATTTCAACCTGAACGCGGTTTCCTTTCTGACCCTGCGCTTTCTGAATAGCGCCCATAAAAAAAGAGCACCGAAGTGCTCTTTTTATCAGCAAGCAGAGCGAACTCTGCCGTTATCTACAATTAAGCGATAACTTTAGCAACAACGCCTGCGCCAACGGTACGGCCGCCTTCACGGATTGCGAAACGCAGACCGTCGTCCATTGCGATTGGGTGGATCAGGGTAACAACCATTTTGATGTTGTC
>NZ_JBLFFM010000019.1:0-7947 GCF_051400835.1 Erwinia artemisiae
TCGGGCGGTTCGGCGCTGGCGGGAGCGTCAGGCGGCGCGGCGGGCGAGTATATCGCGCAGCAGCTCTATCCGGGCGTGGACCGTGCAGACCTGAGCGAGGAGCAGCGTCAGACCATCAGCGCGCTGGGGACGCTCGCGGCGGGGCTGGCGGGCGGGCTTGCCGGGGACAGTGCCGGCGGTGCGGTGACGGGCGCGCAGGCCGGGAAGAACGCGGTTGAGAATAATACGTTGTCCGACCTCACCGATGCTCTGGCCGCAGGTAAATCACCGCAACAGGTTGCCAGAGAACACACTGAAGAAACGCTCGAAGAGATTAAAAAAGAGCAGTGTGCAGGGCTGGGTGCGGAAGCATGTTCTGTCAGACTGGAAGCTTACCGGCAGGAAATGGTTGCAGGGGCAGTGTCTCTCGGTCTGGATTTTGTGCCGGTAGTGGGTACGTTGAAAAGCGTGGCGGAAGCAGAAAGTGCGCTTGGATATCTTGAAGCTATTGCTTCAGTTATTCCGGGTGAACGGGTTGCTGGCAAGATATTCAGGGCAGCAAGAGCAGCGCTGAATAAAGGGGATGTTGCTGAAGCGTCGAAGCTGATCAATAAAGCCAGCGATGAAATTGAAACTGTAGTCCGCCCAGGTCACAGGCAATCTGAAATAGATGTAGGTAAAGATCTCGGTGACGGATGGCGCGAACAAGTCAGCTTCAAAGATGGTAAAGAAGTTCCCTACGGTACAAAAGGTGGGGTTCGCCCTGACTGGTGTCAGGGAAATGTCTGTAGTGTTGAAGTGAAAAACTATAATATTACGACTAACAAAAATGGGCTGATTAATAACGTAGCAAAACAGGCAATTGAGCGGCAGAAGAATTTACCTGCGGGAATGCAACAGCGTGTTGTTATAGATACTCGTGGGCAAACAATTTCATTAGATCAGGAACGAGAGATTATTAAAGGTATTGTTGGGAAATCCAATGGTGCTATTGACCCAACCTCTATTAGGTTCAAAAGGTAACAACAAATGAAACATGTTGGTTTCTGTGGTGGAAGCTCTTTTTTTGAGTTGGGTAGCCCTTCAGATATGGTTCGTTTTTTTGATGTTTTGCATCATCTTTCCCGTAATGAAAGGGAGCGTAACTTATTGGAAAGGCTGTATAAAAAATATGTTAACCTTGATGAAATTGGTGAAACTCAATTAGTTATACAAGAACTAAAATCGCTTTCACATGAAAGTTTCCTGATGGAGTTTTCGAAGTATTTTGAGAGTATTGAATGGTGTTTTCAATCAGCTAAAGCTTTTTATGAGGATTGGAATATTTATCAGGCGGTAAAAATTATTATTACAGATATGCCATATTGCGTCTCAGATATAGACAGGCCAAAAGAAGAATATGATGTTCTGACTTCAGATGATATGCCTTTTTGGCTGAGGTAATCTGGATTTGCTATTTTAGTTATTATTACTAAATCCCGGCCGCTGAGCCGGGATTTTACTTTGTACACCAGTCAGTTACCGCCACTTCTCAGTCGCCGCTGCGGCGTGGCGACCAGTTCAATAAACTCCTCAATCTGCCGCTGCTTACGGTCAGAGAGCTTCTTGCAGGCCTTCCTCAGGGTGGTCACCACCTCCGGCTCTGCGGGTGGTTCCGGCAGTGGCTCCTGCGCGACCAGTATCAGACAGCCCGGTAAAACCTTCACCTCCAGCGCCGTCCCTGTATCAAAACCCATCTCCTTCAGCCAGTGGCCCTTCAGTGTGACAGCCGGAACGGGCTGGTACTTCGCGTCACTGACATAACCCACGGTATAACAACGGGTTGTGTGTGTGGCAATCTCTGGCTTATGATGTGTCTCAGCCATAATCAACTCCTTGATAGTTGGTTGTGGTCAGCGGGTTGGTGGTGTTAGCGCACCTTCAGCCCGCGTCTGTATTAACTCTCTTCTTTAACCGCTTTCCTTGCAGAGTCCCAGCGGCGGGACTGATACTTGATAATCAGGCTCTCCAGCACTTCGCGCACTATCGCCTGCTCATTCTCCGGCAGCTGACTGATGGCTTCAAACTGAAGTGCCAGCTCGCCGTCCGGGCCACGTTCATGTTCATCAAACAGCAAAAAATCGGTACTGACGTGCAGCGTGGTGGCTATCTTCTTCAGCGCATCCAGAGAGGGCATCGCCTGCCCGCTCTCATACTTCTTCCAGCTGTTGACGTGCAGCCCGATAGCATCGGCCATCGCCTGCTGTGACAGGCCAAGCTCTTTACGCAGGGTGTTAAGTCGTGCAGGTAGTGACATGGTGAGCAGATACCAGTGTGATGATGTGCGCATGATATTACTCCCTGTAAAAATTAACCCTTGCCAATAATACATCATGATGTACCATATTAAAACACAAATATGGTCTTGACAGGTTTTTGCAGGAGGCAGAAATGGGCAACGGACGGATGACCCCGGCAGAGCTGGAACGGCTGTCGCCGTACAGCCAGCAGAGCTAGCGGAGCACTCTGTGAGCCGGACTGTTCCGGGTTACGGCAGAGCGCGCCATCCCTGGCGCGATCTGCCTTCTTCACGTCCTGGGTGCGCGGGGGTAAACGGTCGCCCGGCCAGCGGTAAGTGGCGGCGCGTTCTGGCAGTCAGCAGCTGGCCGTTCGTCCGTTCAACATAACGCCGGAGATTATACGCACTCTCGCGCCCGCCTCATGTACACCACATAAACCCCGTCATGCGCTCGTATGCGTATAATCTGCGTTATGTCTTGCGCCGCCCGCGTTCAGCACCGGGTGAGGCCGCCATCCCTGGCGGCGTTGGCATCTTGATCGTGTTCAGCAAACGGCAAAGCGGTTGTCGGCCTGCGGCCTCCGCTAAAGGGCGTTCATGCCCGCCCGGCTGCGTCTGGCTGCGGCGGCTCGCACTGCGTTGCTCGTTCCCGCCTCGCCAGCTACCGCTTCCCGCCCCGGTTCAGTGTTGTCATGCAAAATCAAAACCCGGTCAGACAGCGGTGGAACAGAGCGCCGTTCCGTCGCTTGCGGGCCTCGCCAGCCCGCGCCCGGCGGATACTTCCCCGGCCCACAGGCAAGCTGTGAACCGGGGAAGCATCTGATGCAAAGCAGTAATGACAGAACGGGCAACGCTGGTAAAATGCGCGGGTGCAGGCACAGCGCCACGGCCGGGCGGTAGCGTGTTACGGGTCAGAAAAGCGCGTCGGGGAAAATATCACCGGGCATCAAAACGCGACATACAAAACCGGCTGTAATTACCGGAAAGCACAGGGAAAAGTTAAGTTCGGCGGCAAGTTCCACAGCGGAAGAAGTTGTTGTTGAGAATAACTGGCTGAGCGTTCAGGAAGCAGACAGAAAGAAACAGCTGGAGACGAAGCGCGACTACCTGAAACAGGAGTTAACACCGGCTGAAGCGAAAGAACTGGCGACGATTAATCAGACAGGTAAAGCGCGTGATGAAGCGATAAAAGCGGTCTGTACGGATGGTAATAAAGGGGGGGCAGCCTGTGGTGCGCTGGTTAGCCCGGCACAGGAAGCACTGAAGAAGTACGGTGAAAATGTCAGTTATTCGCTTATTTATAAGGATCTTTATCCACACGAAGCGGCGAATCTGGAAAACATTCTTCAGGGAGTGGATGCGGGAAGTATCAGCCGTGACCAGGCGATAACTGCAATAGCGGCGTCAACGCATCGTGACTGGAATGACGTTGCGAAAGATTATGACTCTGCAATGCAGACGCAGGCGATAGCGGTAGCGCTGGCCGGTATGAAAGGTATGCAGGCCGGGATACCAGCTAAAGCCAGCAAGCCGTCTGTACCGAATGCAGATAAAAACCTCAATTATGTTGATGAACCCCCCTTCAATCCTGGAGGGACCGCTGGCAGTGCGCAACCATGGTCAACTAAAGCCCGTATAAATTATGTTCAGCTTCCTAATAAAGGGAAAATCCGTTACATACCGCCGGAAGGATACTCTCCATCTCAACCTCTACCGAGAGGGCCAAATAATGTTATATTGACAAATTTAAGAATGAATGGGTAAAAGGCCCATCTCGTACAGCAGGGCAGGAGTTTGAATGGGATGTACAGTTATCACGTACTGGTAAAGCTCAGTTAGGTTGGGCGACACGCGATGGCTCGCATCTAAACATATCTCTAGATGGTAAGGTTACTCATAAGTGATTGATATGAAAATTGATTTTTATTATGAAGTAGAAGTCATAGCTGGAGCCAAGAATAATAAATATGTTGGCTGTAAGGGGGCGGTTCTTGGCATAAGCGAGGAAAATGGTGTTGTGTATGGTTACTCTGTTGCCATACATGGAAAAGAAATGGTTGTTTACTTTGATAAAGATGATCTTGTACCTACAGGTGTCTGTTTTACGCGAGAAGATTATTACTGAAAAATATCCCGGTCTTCAAACCGGGATATTTTTATCTGTCACTCAGCGACGAGGTTGAGAATAACTATCTGAGCCAGAAACAACAGGCTCAAAAGAAAGAAGAGCTGGCAGAATGTCAGAGCGTGGCCTGTAAAGCCCAGACGCAGGCGAAATGGACTGCTATAGATCTGGGACAGGACGGCAGCTTCGCGGCGGGAATGGTGGCAGGGGTTCCGGCAGGGCTGTATGACGCGGTGGACAGTATCGTGAAAACGGCCAGCAGTCCGGTAGAAACTTACGAGGCATTGAAGGCACTGTTTAACAGCGGTGACGTGTTAGGTAATGTCTCGGACGCGGTGAAGCAGTCTTATATCGACCGCATTGACCGGATGGAGGCGGAGTACCAGAAAGCCGGGGCCAGCGGCTCGTTTAATGCGGGTGTTGAAGGCGGTAAGCTGGTCACCGATATAGCCAGTCTGCTGGCTGGCGGTGCCGGAGTGGTGAAAGGTGGTGCGGTACTGACGGAGAAGGTTGTTGCTAAGGTTGTCTCGAAAACCGGGAAGGCTATACCTGACATGCCGCCATCAGCCTGGAAATCAGGCGAAGGTGAATTTAGCCTAAAACCGGATAAAACGGTTACGAATGTGGAATATCCGGGTGGTCAGTATGATGGTAACTCATTGCCTTACAAAACCAGTGTAGAGAAAGGTACCACGACGATCACTTATCCTGATGGAGTGAATTTCAGAATTGACCAGCCGAAGCATCTGGCAACAGTGGATGGATTTACACAAAAAAATGGGATCTCGGGGGGGCATAATTCCAATGCGTTTTACGATGCCGCTAAGGAATACAATGTAAAAATCGTCAGTGAGACACCTACTGGCGTAAAAGGTATTACTGAGGTGAAGTATTTAATACCGACGAAAGATCGGGCTGGAAATCTGACCGGAGATTACAAAGCAACACCTGAAACTAAAACCATCTACGATCCTAAAATATTCTCGGATCACAAGATCTTAGAACTCGGACAGCAGGCCGCTGCTAGTGGTTATAAAGAAGCTATGAGCAGCCCGAATGGTACGGCAAATGTTGTTGCTGGCGGTGTTAGCTTCAGAATATATGTGGATAAATCTACAGGTACAGTTAGAAATTTCCACCCAAATTAATTTACAGGAAAATTGATATGAATAAGAACTTATTTGACATGTCGGATGTACATTCAGGTTTAAATGAGATCATCGTAGGTTATTTTAATATCATGTCCTCTGATAAGAATTTTCTGGAGGTTATTGAACACATTATAAGAAAAGTCGGCTTTAACACCGATGGTGCTTATTGTAATTTTCCAGATATGGATAGTTATGATGAAAGCGAACATTTTGAAGGCGTTGAATTTGCCGTTGGCTATCCCGCTTCTGAAGCAGATACTGTCATTGTTAGTGAAGAAGTCTGCTATCAGTACGTCCGTCTGGCATGTGAGAGGTATCTCCTGTTGAATCCTGAAGATACAGAGAGACTAAATAATTTACTGGATAAACTACCTCTATGATCTGAAAATCCCAGCCATTGAATAGACTGAGCCGGGATTGAGCAAATGTTGTTGTTGAGAATAACTATCTGGCCCAGGATATGTTAGCCCTCAACCGAGAAGTCAAAGCAGCAAAAGAGAAAGGAGAAAATCTGGATCCCATATTTGAAGCTGCACGCGATAAAGCAGAAAAGGAAAGGGAAGCTGAGGCGACGGCTTGTCAGGAACATCCGAATACATGTGGATTTGGCCGTGAAATTGCGGATGATGCTTACAATGAGTATCTTGAAAATGGTTTTCTATTGGGAATTGATGATGATGTTGCAAGATTTATGCAGCAGGAGACATCAAAAGACAATGCGGTTATAGACCAGTACACCAGTCAATTTGGTAAAGATATGGTCGTTGCGGCCGAAGCTGCATCATGGTTGGCTGGAGCCGGAATTTCATATATAACGCCTAAAGGATATAAAGGCCCGAAAATACAGCAAATACCTGATGTTTATGGGAAATTGCATGCAACAGCAGTTAAAGGTGATGCTCATATTCCTGTTGATAAAGTTGAACTATGGTTGCGTGGCGGAGCAAAAGGGGATTTTGATGCTTTAATAAAACAACGAGAACTATTGAGAACGCAAAAAAATGCCGATCAGAGTACCTTTGCAAAATCAGGGAAAGAAACTGAACTAAAAGCCATCAGCGAGAGCATAAAAAGAATAGATAGAACCCGAGAGATGGGGGATAACTTAATAAAATCAGGGATTCCTAATACACCTAAAAATAACGCCGTTATAATGGATAAACTTTTGGAGTCAGCTAAAGATGTGAATGCAAGCAACCCAAGTAGCTCTATTGTTCTCCATGGCACAATTGGATCTGTGCGTATTAACGCAAAATGGAAAGTAATGGATGATGGTACGAAGAGATTGACCACAATGACAACGGGTATATTTAAGGATAAGAAATGAATATTGAGAAAGAGATCCAAATATCAGTAAAGTTAGAAAGCTATATTAAAAACGGCTTTGTAAATGTTGATTCGTTTGAGAATCCTGATGATGAGGCGGCCGATTGTTTTCTGGAATTATTTCAAAAAAAACCAGAGCTCTGTGAGAAGTATTGTAAAATCATACTTAATGACGGTAATGTTGGTGACAAATATCTAGAGTCAAGTTGTCTATCTCACTTATTTGACTTAAATAAGGAGTGCTCTCTTCTGTATGTTGAAAAAGAAGTAGGGGGAATGTCACCTCCAGTCCTTGCCGCAGCAATGGATGGACTTTGCCAATATAGCAACACCCCTTTCAGGAATGAATACTCAAATAATTTAATTAATAAAATATCTGATCGCTACGATGAAATTGTACAGGAGGATGTTTATAGGGGTGCTCTGGATAATTCTTATAAATTGTTTTTTGATATATTTCTGCGAAAATAAAATTCAAGGGTTTGTTCAAGTAGATTTTTTTGTAAACTTGTTGAAGGTAATAATCGTAGTTTTGATGAATTTTGTGCTTTTCATAAGGAAAGTACAGCATGTAAGTCAGATGGTAACGGTTTTAACGTTATCATTATTTATGATGCAATAAAGAAATGTAATTGGTATTAAGTGCGCGGATTAATATTTAGGGGTCCAATACCTGCATTGCTCGGTAAAATAAAATTGGCTATAGATGTTGGTTTAGCTTCTGCCAGCAGGCCAAGCTGTTTATATGGTTACCTGAACAATATTTATAATGTAATAGCCTTGTCGCCTAAATTATTTATATTCAATGTAAGTTTGATATTATATCCTCTATTCCCGAGTGAAAAAATACGGTTATATATAAAATTAAACGGTTACGATGTAAATCAAGGCCATCTCCCCAAGATCTTTCATTGGTAATCATGCAGTTAATCCAGCTTTCGCCACTCCACAGTTCTTTTCTGGATCATGCGTGACTGCCTTTTCGGCGTGGTATCAGCTCAACGGCAGCGACGGATAAAAACCGGCTGGATACGGGCACGCTGGGCTTCAGCAGTATTGAAAACCACGCGGACTATAAGGTCGAACAC
>NZ_JBLFFM010000020.1:0-3303 GCF_051400835.1 Erwinia artemisiae
AATTTATTCCGCTATTACGATCCGGTGGGTGGGCGGTTTACCCAGGTTGACCCGATAGGACTGGCGGGTGGGATTAATACTTATGGGTATGTGGGCGATCCGCTGGTTTGGGTTGATCCGCTGGGGTTGAGTAAGTGTACTTCTGGTGCAACACTAACCGTAAGCAAGCCTAAAATTTTGAGTAATGCTAATTTATCGGATTCTGAGAGAGGTTTTCTTGAAAGACAGTTTCAGAAAAAACAAAATGCTCTTAATCGTGCTGCTCAACGAGGAGAATTGATGTGGTCACCGGGAACCCATGATGTAAGAATTTCATCAATACAAAGCTCTTACAGAAGACGAATTGCAGCCCGCTATGAAAGAATGTTTGGAAGTTCACCGGATTTAACAAAACTAAATGCCGATCACCCTGTGGATTTGATAGTTGGTGGTTCACCAACCCAAAGGCTACAAATGTTAAACGAATCGATAAATAAGAGTGTTGGTAGTTCTTTAAAAAATGCAGGTAGAAAAGCTGGTCTTAAGCCGGGTGATATGATTAGTGAAATTATTTTTCAATAGAGGTATTAATGAATAAGAAATTTTCAATTTCGACTGATACTGCAACTTTGTCTATTTTCGATCTGGTTTCACTTAGGCATAGAATTAATGATGATGCTGATTGGTGGAGTATCCCCGAAGATGAAATTGCGGAGGTTAATCAGGGGAATGTTATTTTTTTAAATCTTGGTATTGATGGTGAGTATAAAATAAATATTTGCGATGAGATAGATGGTCAATACGATTCATTATATTTGAATATACCATCAGGAAAGGTTTTTATAGGCGCAGGCGAAGACACAAGTGGCGGAGATCTCGAGCCAGATAATTCTGAATATATCTCTGGGGCTATAGTAGATTTAGCTCCAGGAAGTTACGAGCTGAGGTTTAATAAAGAATTGAATTGTATTAATATCTCCTTTGAGCCTAGCAAAATAAAGGTTAACCATATCACTGATATCGTTAGGGTTTAATCGTTTTATCCTATGATTTTATTAAAATACAGTGATTTTATCTTTCTGGGAAAGGTAGTTATTTTTTCTACGTGTTTAATTTAATTCAATTGTATTTTTTCAAGAATTAAATCCGCATGTGATTTTAAAAGTATTAATCATAATCGTGGGAGGGCATGCATAAGGATATGAGGTGCCGAAAAATTTGTCGAAATGAATAAGTTTCATTGTATGGGTATTTATATTAAAATTTAAATAGAAATAATTGATGGTAAAGAAGGTTATTTATATTTTACTCATGAGGAAAAGATCGCTGTGGAATTTATAAAATAGAATTGATTAATCTAGCTATCAATAATGCTAAGTTCAATTCTAATCCGCTTTATGACTTATTATTGAAAGGTTAAAGGTTAAAGGTTAAAGGTTAAAGGTTAAAGGTTAAATTTTTGAAGGGCACATTTAAAAAGTGTGCCTCTAAAAAGGATGTTTTTAGACTGCGTATTAAGTTGTAAGCCATCTTAAGGATTTTTACAGCTTCATTTTTAGCCGCTAACCTGTGCCAGTAGAGCCAGTGTCTGCAGCCGGGCCTTTCCTTTCTTGCTTCTGCTATTCAAGCTGTGCCTGTTTCCTACGTTGCTGAATCCTCTCCCTCTGTGGGGGGCAGTACCAGACAGCTTTCCAATACCTTATGACCAACCCCCGCCCCCTACCACAAACCTCTCTCTGCCAGGAATTTACCCAACATATTCACCTGCGGCTCTCTGCGTTCACCACCTTCTGACCGACGAATAAAGCGAGATGGCGCGGCCGTTTCTCCACCTGGGGTGAAACGGAGCGCGAAAGCGTGACCGGCTTCCAGGCGGTACAGCAGAATCTCCGGTTTCAGGGGCAGTACCTGGACAGGGAGACGGGCCTTCATTACAATTTATTCCGCTATTACGATCCGGTGGGTGGGCGGTTTACCCAGGTTGACCCGATAGGACTGGCGGGTGGGATTAATACTTATGGGTATGTGGGCGATCCGCTGGTTTGGGTTGATCCGCTGGGGTTGAGTAAGTGTAGTTTAGCTTCCAAAATGGTGAAGTCAGTCAATGGTCGAATGCCAATTAATGGTAAATTTGCAGGAAGGATGTATCCTCTTGAAAGTTTACCTGTAGGGATAAGAAGCAAATATCCACATAGTGTTCCATTTAATCACGCGGGGTTCCCTGACTTTACTAGATATGCAATAAAGAATGTTCGTATTGAACTTGGTAGAACTCGTGGTATTGATTTTGCTCGCGCAGATAGAGCCGCAGGATATGATAGGGCTAACCCAAGGCCTGGAAATTATACCTGGCATCATCACCAGGATTCAGGTTACATGCAGTTAATACCAACCGACATACACGCCGCTGTAAAACATACTGGTGGCATAGCAACAGGGAGATGAATCTATGACACAAATACATGGTTCAAAGGGTGTTGTAAGTGAAAAAGAGATATTCGATATAGAAAGCCAGCATGCCATTAAACTACCTGATAGCTATAAAGATTTCTTAAAAAAACATAATGGTGGTTATCCTCAGCCAGATGGTTTTGACTTTGCTGATGGTAGTGATGGCTCAAGCATTGATAAATTTTTAGAAATTAGCAGTTCAAAAAGCGAAAGCCTTATAGAATACTTTAGAAATTATAAGGATCGTATTCCTGAAAATTATTTCCCCATAGCTAAAGATCCTGGGGGTAACCTAATTTTAATAGAGATTAATAGCGGGGGTGATAATGTTTATTATTGGGATCATGAAAATGAAGCTGAAGACGGCGATAAACCTGGAATGGATAACATGCATCTGATAGCATCAAGTTTTGATAATTTTTTAAATAACTTGTATGAAATAGAATTATAGCTGTAAACCGGAAGGCAACATTAATGTCTTCCGGGTCTTTAAGTCTGGAATGTCATTTTATATTTATGCTTTTTTTTTAATTACTTGCTATCATTTTGGCTCTGGATTTAGAAAGGTATGTTAATTTAAAAAATAATTTTTATTGTTATATACCTGCGCAGGTGTGTTTTCTGACAGAATAGAAGATGGGTATTAAATAGACTTGTAACTTCAAACGGAATTTTGTTCCATCTTAAATCACGCCTGTGCCACCCACTTATCTGTAATATTTACCTACACTAAAATGTAATCGCCTTCTTGTGGAGAGCTCACGATGACGTCAGCGCAATGTAGCAGAACAAGTGAGCAAACCAGCAGCAGCGCTTTGGCTATGATGCAACGGGGCAGGTCACGCGTGAAGTCCGCACCTATAAGGAAGAGCA
>NZ_JBLFFM010000021.1:0-2871 GCF_051400835.1 Erwinia artemisiae
TCGAACCCTTGATACGTTGCCGTATACACACTTTCCAGGCGTGCTCCTTCAGCCACTCGGACACCTCACCATATTGTAAACTTCATCCCCCTCTCGGGCGACGGGGCGCTACTATAGGGAGTCCGGGCCGAACGGTCAAGGGAATTTTCTCTTTTTATTCTGGCAGGTTAAGCGGTAAGCAGGCCGCGCTCGCTGTCGATTGAGAAACGCACAGGTGTAGTCATCAAGTTGCCATGCGGCCGACACAAAAGCGTCACGATTGTGTCGCAAACTAAACGCCTGAAATTTTTAGAAACGTTTTCTCATGGAGCCGTCTGATGAAAAAAAGCCTGTTTACGCTTTCCTTTACCGCCACGCTGTTATCCATCACGCTTTGCGCCCAGGCCGCCGATTATCAGCGTGCCGCACAGGGAGATATTACACAGCCCGGCGGCGCTCGCCGTTTAAGCGAGGATCAGACCGAAGCGCTGAAAGCTTCACTGAGCAGTAAAACAGCTAAAAACGTTATCCTGCTGATCGGTGACGGTATGGGCGACTCCGAAATTACCGCCGCGCGTAACTATGCTGAAGGCGCAGGTGGCTTTTTCAAAGGCATCGATGCGCTGCCGCTGACCGGTCAGTATACGCATTACTCGCTGGACAAAAAAACGCATAAGCCCGATTACGTTACGGATTCCGCCGCTTCGGCAACGGCGTGGAGCACCGGCGTAAAATCTTATAACGGGGCGATCGGCGTGGATGTGAACGGTAAAGATCATCAGACGATTATGGAAAGGGCAAAGGCAGCAGGTAAAGCGACCGGCAACGTCTCTACCGCAGAGCTGGAAGACGCTACGCCCGCCGCGCAGATGGCGCATGTGACCTCCCGTAAATGCTACGGCCCGGAGAAAACCAGCGAGCTGTGCGCAGGCAACGCGCTGGAAAAGGGCGGCAAAGGATCTATTGCCGAACAATTGTTGAACGCCCGTGTTGACGTCACTTTCGGCGGCGGCGGCAAAACCTTTGCCGAAAGCGCTAAGGCAGGCGAGTGGCAGGGCAAGACGCTGAGCGAGCAGGCGAAGCTGCGCGGCTACCAGCTGATTGATAACCTTGACGGCATGAACGCTATTACCGAAGCCACGCAGGATAAACCCGTGCTGGGCCTGTTCGCGGATGGCAATATGCCGGTGCGCTGGAAAGGGCCGAAAGCGACCCTGCACGGTAATCTGGAAGGCAACCCCATCAGCTGCGAGGTAAACAGCGATCGTCCTGCTTCCACGCCAACGCTGGCGCAGATGACCGATAAGGCTATCCAGCTGCTGAGCAAAAATCAGAACGGTTTCTTCTTACAGGTGGAAGGCGCGTCGATCGATAAGCAGGATCATGCAGCAAACCCCTGCGGCCAGATTGGCGAAACGGTAGATTTGGATGAGGCAGTACAGAAAGCGCTGGAGTTTGCCCGTAAAGACGGCAACACGCTGGTTATTGTCACGGCGGACCATGCGCATTCCAGCCAGATTATCCCTAATGACAGTAAGGCTCCCGGCCTGACGCAAAAGCTGGCAACTAAAGAGGGCGGCCTGATGACTATCAGCTACGGTAACTCGGAAGAGGACTCGCAGGAGCATACCGGCACGCAGCTGCGCATCGCCGCTTATGGGCCACACGCCGCTAACGTGGTCGGGCTGACCGATCAGACCGATCTGTTTTATACCATGAAGGCCGCGATGGAAATTAAGTAGTCTTTATAAAAACTGATTGATTATATAAAAGCACTGTTGCTGAAAGGTAACGGTGCTTTTTTATTTGCCTTGTTTACTTAGGGTTTATTTCTTCCTGGCGTAATAATGACCAGGCTGGCTCCATTATTCCTGTATCAGGACAGGTTGTTAATAAGGGGCCAGGGAAGTGTATATATTTAAGAAGATTGAGCATCAGGGTAAAATTTTTCGTCACCTTTTACAGAAAGAAGAAAAATATTTGCTAACGACCTACCGCAAAAGACACTGTGGAGCAGATGTTTTCCGCAATCCTGAGTCGTTGAATGAAAAAATTATCCACCGTATGCTCTACACAAGCAACGATCTTTATACCCAACTGGCTGATAAATACCTGGCCCGTGACTACGTTGCAAAGAAAATCGGCGAAAACTATTTGATCCCATTGCTGGGCGTGTGGCGGCGCACGGCGGATATTGACTATGCTGCATTACCCGATAAATTTGTACTCAAATGCAACCATGATAGCGGCAGCTGCCAGATGGTGTTTGCCAAAGATGCGCCAGCAATAGCGCGCTATAATAAAAAGCTCGATTTTTTTCTTAATCGTAACTTTTACTATGTCTCGCTGGAATGGCAATACAAAAACATCCCACCCTTTATCCTGGCCGAGCAGTATATAGATATTTTTGCGAACGCCAATCCGGATATTACGCCGGAACTTTACCGCGTTCACTGCTTTCATCAAAAAGCGAAATTTACAGAGGCGGATTTTACGGATGCCGCCGGAAATAAGCTCACCAATATTTATGATGAAGGCTGGCGCCTGCAGCCTTTTACTATGGGGCAGAGCAATAATCCGCGCGACATTCCCCGGCCCGCTGGCTATGCCAGGCTGCTTGAACTGGCGGAAACGCTCGCAGAGGGTATTGATTACTGCCGGGTGGATTTCTTTATGCATAAAGAAAATATCTGGTTTAGTGAAATGACCTTTACGCCAGAGAGAGGCAAGATAAAGTTTTCGCCAAGAATATGGGATTACCGGCTTGGCGAGCTGTGGCAACTGCCGTCAGACATCAATAAATAAGTTGGGCATAAAAAAAAGCCTGAACGTGAGTTCAGGCTCTTTCTTTAAATATGGCGGTGAGGAAGGGATTGACTCGCTTTGCTCGCC
>NZ_JBLFFM010000022.1:0-2790 GCF_051400835.1 Erwinia artemisiae
TGTGCATCATTGCAGCATGAATACATAGTGCTGCAAGGCGAACCTGGGGAACTGAAACATCTAAGTACCCAGAGGAAAAGAAATCAACCGAGATTCCCCCAGTAGCGGCGAGCGAACGGGGAACAGCCCGGAACCATCATCAGTTTGTGTGTCAGTGGAAGCGTCTGGAAAGTCGCAGGGTACAGGGTGATACTCCCGTACACAAAGGCATGCTTATTGTGGGTTCGAAGAGTAGGGCGGGACACGTGATATCCTGTCTGAAGATGGGGGGACCATCCTCCAAGGCTAAATACTCCTGACTGACCGATAGTGAACCAGTACCGTGAGGGAAAGGCGAAAAGAACCCCGGCGAGGGGAGTGAAACAGAACCTGAAACCGTGTACGTACAAGCAGTGGGAGCCTTCTTAATGGGGGTGACTGCGTACCTTTTGTATAATGGGTCAGCGACTTATATTCTGTAGCAAGGTTAACCGTATAGGGGAGCCGCAGGGAAACCGAGTCTTAACTGGGCGTTAAGTTGCAGGGTATAGACCCGAAACCCGGTGATCTAGCCATGGGCAGGTTGAAGGTTGGGTAACACTAACTGGAGGACCGAACCGACTAATGTTGAAAAATTAGCGGATGACCTGTGGCTGGGGGTGAAAGGCCAATCAAACCGGGAGATAGCTGGTTCTCCCCGAAAGCTATTTAGGTAGCGCCTCGTGAACTCATCTTCGGGGGTAGAGCACTGTTTCGGCTAGGGGGCCATCCCGGCTTACCAACCCGATGCAAACTGCGAATACCGAAGAATGTTATCACGGGAGACACACGGCGGGTGCTAACGTCCGTCGTGAAGAGGGAAACAACCCAGACCGCCAGCTAAGGTCCCAAAGTCATGGTTAAGTGGGAAACGATGTGGGAAGGCACAGACAGCCAGGATGTTGGCTTAGAAGCAGCCATCATTTAAAGAAAGCGTAATAGCTCACTGGTCGAGTCGGCCTGCGCGGAAGATGTAACGGGGCTAAACCATGCACCGAAGCTGCGGCAGCGACGCGTATGCGTTGTTGGGTAGGGGAGCGTTCTGTAAGCCGTCGAAGGTGGACTGTGAGGTCTGCTGGAGGTATCAGAAGTGCGAATGCTGACATAAGTAACGATAAAGCGGGTGAAAAGCCCGCTCGCCGGAAGACCAAGGGTTCCTGTCCAACGTTAATCGGGGCAGGGTGAGTCGACCCCTAAGGCGAGGCCGAAAGGCGTAGTCGATGGGAAACAGGTTAATATTCCTGTACTCGGTGTTACTGCGAAGGGGGGACGGAGAAGGCTATGTTGGCCGGGCGACGGTTGTCCCGGTTTAAGCGTGTAGGCTTGTGTTCCAGGCAAATCCGGAACACTCTAAGGCTGAGGCGTGACGACGAGGCACTACGGTGCTGAAGCAACAGATGCCCTGCTTCCAGGAAAAGCCTCTAAGCTCCAGGTAACACGGAATCGTACCCCAAACCGACACAGGTGGTCAGGTAGAGAATACCAAGGCGCTTGAGAGAACTCGGGTGAAGGAACTAGGCAAAATGGTGCCGTAACTTCGGGAGAAGGCACGCTGGCGCGTAGGTGGAGGGACTTGCTCCCCGAGCCGAGGCCAGTCGAAGATACCAGCTGGCTGCAACTGTTTATTAAAAACACAGCACTGTGCAAACACGAAAGTGGACGTATACGGTGTGACGCCTGCCCGGTGCCGGAAGGTTAATTGATGGGGTTATCCGCAAGGAGAAGCTCTTGATCGAAGCCCCGGTAAACGGCGGCCGTAACTATAACGGTCCTAAGGTAGCGAAATTCCTTGTCGGGTAAGTTCCGACCTGCACGAATGGCGTAATGATGGCCAGGCTGTCTCCACCCGAGACTCAGTGAAATTGAAATCGCTGTGAAGATGCAGTGTACCCGCGGCAAGACGGAAAGACCCCGTGAACCTTTACTACAGCTTGACACTGAACACTGGTCCTTGATGTGCAGGATAGGTGGGAGGCTTCGAAGCGTGGACGCCAGTCCGCGTGGAGCCGTCCTTGAAATACCACCCTTTAATGGCTGGTGTTCTAACGTGGCCCCGTGATCCGGGGTGCGGACAGTGTCTGGTGGGTAGTTTGACTGGGGCGGTCTCCTCCCAAAGAGTAACGGAGGAGCACGAAGGTCAGCTAATCACGGTCGGACATCGTGAGGTTAGTGCAATGGCATAAGCTGGCTTGACTGCGAGAGTGACGGCTCGAGCAGGTGCGAAAGCAGGTCATAGTGATCCGGTGGTTCTGTATGGAAGGGCCATCGCTCAACGGATAAAAGGTACTCCGGGGATAACAGGCTGATACCGCCCAAGAGTTCATATCGACGGCGGTGTTTGGCACCTCGATGTCGGCTCATCACATCCTGGGGCTGAAGTAGGTCCCAAGGGTACGGCTGTTCGCCGTTTAAAGTGGTACGCGAGCTGGGTTTAGAACGTCGTGAGACAGTTCGGTCCCTATCTGCCGTGGGCGCTGGAGAATTGAGAGGGGTTGCTCCTAGTACGAGAGGACCGGAGTGAACGCACCGCTGGTGTTCGGGTTGTCATGCCAATGGCACTGCCCGGTAGCTAAGTGCGGAAAAGATAAGCGCTGAAAGCATCTAAGCGCGAAACTTGCCTCGAGATGAGTTCTCCCTGTGGCTTTAAGCCACCTGAAGGGACGTTGAAGACGACGACGTTGATAGGCCGGGTGTGTAAGCGCAGCGATGCGTTGAGCTAACCGGTACTAATGACCCGTGAGGCTTAACCTTACAACGCCAGAAGCGTTCTGG
>NZ_JBLFFM010000024.1:0-1135 GCF_051400835.1 Erwinia artemisiae
CCTTCACGGATTGCGAAACGCAGACCGTCGTCCATTGCGATTGGGTGGATCAGGGTAACAACCATTTTGATGTTGTCGCCTGGCATAACCATCTCAACGCCTTCCGGCAGCTCGATGGTACCGGTCACGTCAGTTGTACGGAAGTAGAACTGTGGACGGTAGCCTTTGAAGAACGGAGTATGACGGCCGCCTTCGTCTTTGGACAGGATGTAAACCTCAGACTCGAACTGAGTGTGTGGCTTGATGGTGCCTGGCTTAGCCAGAACCTGGCCACGCTGGATATCTTCGCGCTTGATACCGCGCAGCAGGATACCACAGTTCTCGCCCGCACGACCTTCGTCCAGCAGCTTACGGAACATCTCAACGCCGGTACAGGTTGATTTCACGGTATCTTTGATACCAACGATTTCAACTTCTTCGCCGACTTTAACGATACCGCGCTCTACACGACCGGTAACAACGGTACCACGACCGGAGATGGAGAATACGTCTTCGATTGGCAGCAGGAACGGCTTGTCGATTGCGCGCTCTGGTTCCGGGATGTAGTTATCCAGGTGACCGGCCAGCTCGATGATTTTCGCTTCCCACTCGGCGTCGCCTTCCAGCGCTTTCAGCGCGGAACCGTGAACGATTGGGGTGTCGTCGCCAGGGAAGTCGTACTGTGACAGCAGGTCACGTACTTCCATCTCAACCAGCTCCAGCAGCTCTTCGTCATCAACCATGTCGCACTTGTTCAGGAACACGATGATGTAAGGAACGCCAACCTGACGGCCCAGCAGGATGTGCTCACGGGTCTGCGGCATTGGGCCGTCAGTCGCAGCAACAACCAGGATAGCGCCGTCCATCTGCGCAGCACCGGTGATCATGTTTTTCACATAGTCGGCGTGGCCAGGGCAGTCAACGTGCGCGTAGTGGCGAGTCGGGGTGTCATACTCAACGTGAGAAGTGTTGATGGTGATACCACGAGCTTTTTCTTCTGGTGCGTTATCGATCTGGTCGAATGCACGAGCAGAACCGCCGTAGGTTTTAGCCAGAACGGTGGTGATAGCAGCAGTCAGGGTAGTTTTACCGTGGTCAACGTGGCCGATAGTACCAACGTTGACGTGCGGTTTGGAACGTTCAAATTTTTCTTTAG
>NZ_JBLFFM010000025.1:0-852 GCF_051400835.1 Erwinia artemisiae
GGGGTGAAGTCGTAACAAGGTAACCGTAGGGGAACCTGCGGTTGGATCACCTCCTTACCTGAAGATACCTTCGTGCGCAGTGTCCACACAGATTGTCTGATAGAAAAGTAACGAGCAGAAAAAACCTCTACAGGCTTGTAGCTCAGGTGGTTAGAGCGCACCCCTGATAAGGGTGAGGTCGGTGGTTCAAGTCCACTCAGGCCTACCAAATTTGCACTCATGCGGCGTTATGTGTTCGGTCGTTTACGCGAGGTAAACTTCCCTCTCACATGCCTTGCCTGAGCACAAATTACGTTTCTCCCTTAAAGAGAAAGTTGAGTGGTAGTAGACGGTCTCTGCAGTAACTGTATGGGGCTATAGCTCAGCTGGGAGAGCGCCTGCCTTGCACGCAGGAGGTCAGCGGTTCGATCCCGCTTAGCTCCACCATGCAGTTTACTAAACTATCTCAAAACTGATTCCCGGCATAAAAAGCCGAGTCACGTTTGAGATATTTGCTCTTTAACAATCCGGAACAAGCTGAAAATTGAAACGACATGTCGTTTTCATTCTCCGTAATAAGAATGAAATTAACGATATGTTCGAGTCTCTCAAATGCTTGCAGCTGACAACCGTCTTTCGGGACGCTTGTGGGTTGTGAGGTTAAGTGACTAAGCGTACACGGTGGATGCCCTGGCAGTCAGAGGCGATGAAGGGCGTGCTAATCTGCGATAAGCGTCGGTAAGGTGATATGAACCGCAATAACCGACGATACCCGAATGGGGAAACCCGGTGCACTTGTGCATCATTGCAGCATGAATACATAGTGCTGCAAGGCGAACCTGGGGAACTGAAACATCTAAGTACCCAGAGGAA
>NZ_JBLFFM010000026.1:0-683 GCF_051400835.1 Erwinia artemisiae
CTGTCCAGGTACTGCCCCTGAAACCGGAGATTCTGCTGTACCGCCTGGAAGCCGGTCACGCTTTCGCGCTCCGTTTCGCCCCAGGTGGAGAAACGGCCGCGCCATACCACCTCGCCGTGTTCGTCGGTCATCCGTTCCGGCAGGCCGTTCAGTTCGGTGTGATACCAGAAAATATCCGACTGTTCACCGATGCTGTCTACGCGCGCCAGCGGTTCCCAGCTGTTTTCGCCGTAGATATACTGCGTGTTGCGCGCAGGCTGAAGGCTGCTGCTTTCGCCCACCATCCGCATGCCGCTCCACAGAAACGAAATAACTTCCTTTTCCCTTCCGTGGCGATGCAGAATTTTTTGCGTACGGCGACCCAGCGCGTCGTAGCGATATTCCGCACGACTGAACTCCCTGTGCCCGTCGAAACGTACTTCGCTGACGCGGTGCTCGTCGTCATAGCTGAAGTGCTGCTCCACGGCATCGGCAGACGATTTCCGCCACGTCATGCGACCAAAGCCGTCGTAGCGCCAGCGCGCACCCTTCAGCCTGAGCAGCAGGTTGCGCCAGACGGTTTCGCCCGGGCTGTCGGTCTGGTTTCCGGCAGCGTCCCAGCTGAAATGCTCTTCCTTATAGGTGCGGACTTCACGCGTGACCTGCCCCGTTGCATCATAGCCAAAGCGCTGCTGCTGGTTTGC
>NZ_JBLFFM010000027.1:0-502 GCF_051400835.1 Erwinia artemisiae
GACGGCGCGGAGCCGGGTGCGACCGTGGTGGTCAGCGACGGTGATGTGGCGCTCGGCGAAACCACGGTAAACGAAGACGGCAGCTGGTCGTACACGCCGGACGAGCCGCTGGCGGAGGGCGATCACGATATCTCCTTCGAAATAATCGACGAGGCGGGCAACGGCAGCGGCCCTTCTGACTCTGTCGGCTACACCGTTGATACCACCGCGCCGGATGTGCCGGACGCCTCAGCCGTTGTTATCACCGATCCCGACGGCAACGCCATCGATCCGTCTGGCGCCACCAGCGCCACCACGCCGACCTTCAGCGGCGACGGCGCGGAGCCGGGCGCGACCATCGTCGTCAGCGACGGTGAAACGGCCATCGGCGAAGCGACCGTGGCGGAGGACGGCAGCTGGTCGTTTACGCCAGAGGAGCCGCTGGCGGAGGGCGACCACGATATCTCCTTCGAAATAATCGACGAGGCGGGCAACGGCAGCGGCCCTTCAGACTCCATTGATT